>CADBXO010000020.1 GCA_902798685.1 uncultured Bacteroidales bacterium | reverse complement strand
AATCCTCCAAAGGGACTCATCTGGGCGCCCAGAGCCACGTGACTGCTGTGCAGGCAGGTTTTTTTAATTTCTTCGGCCATACTTAATGAAATTTTCGTCAAGATATGTCTGTTCTATTTTAAGAACCTCATCCATGTCTGGGTTGCTTAAAAACTGCATATCTTTACAAAAATAATCAATAAGTTTGGACTTCAAAACTTCAAAGTCAAAAAGTAATCCACAATCTTTCAGATTAGTTACGCGCTGACGTACGGACTTGATTCCCTTGCTGTCAAGTTTCTCTTTAGAGGGGGTTATGGCGCGTTCCATCTCCCCAAAATCCACATCATACAGGAGCGTTCCGTGCACTATGCAGCCGGTCTTGGTGGCATAGCAGGCATTGCCCGAAACCTTGCGGCCTCCCACCAGCACATCATTATGTTCGGTTCGCACCGCATCCAGTCCCATGGAGCGCAGTGCATCGGCCAAACGGGACAGGTATTCATCAAACGCCTTGTTTACATCGGACTGGCTGGTTATGAATGATATCATCAGGTTGCCCTCATCGGCATAGACGCAACCGCCTCCGCTTTTGCGCCGGTACATCTCTATTCCGTGCTCCAGGCAGTACGGCACGTTGACTTCGGCCTCCATGTCCTGATTGCGACCGAATATTACCGTAGGCCGTACGTTCCACAGAAAGAAGGTATCGGGAGCGTGCTCTACGGCCCACTCCTCCATAGCCAGCCAAAAGACCAATCTGCGATAATTCATGCCCCAAAAATAAAAAATAAATGGCAGCCAACCTTACAAGACTGCCATTTATCCGGGGTCCATGCATCCGTGAGTATTGAAAAGGAAAGAACTCAGGGACACACTTACGGACACCTTTTCATTCCAACATTGCCTTTTTACAAGCCGGCTTGTCATCGCGACACCCCTGGTTTGCGGTACAAATATCGGACTATCATTTTGGATAGAGACTCCCAAAAAACAAATAAAATTGTCAAAATTGAAACTAGCAATAGAAATATATCTTAACTTAGTTGTCAATTTAGAAATATGAGATTATGAACAGATTCAGTATCAAGGATGTAATTTCGGCTTTCAGTGACGGTTTGTTGGCTTCTTACAAAGATCAGGTAGCGGTAGTTGAGACGCATTTTGAGGACGGTTTCCATTCCAAGGACCTGTTTGCAATCGATGCATTCGCCATAGGTTATACCATCAGCGGCTGCGCTACATATGAATTCAACAACACCCGCCACAGGCTGGGAGCCGGCAGCATTTTCATTCTGGCTCCCACTCATTCCTGCCGCATAATAGACTGTTTCGGCAATTATTCCTTACGTATTCTGCTCCTGGATTCCGATGCTCACAACCTTTCCGTACATCTGAACTACATTGTAAAGTCGGAACGATGGATCCAGACCTATTTCCACCCCGTTCTGGAACTGACGCATGAAGAGGTTATTACGATGAAGGCCTGTGCCGACCGGATAGTGGAACAGATAAACCGCCCGGATTGCCCCAACAAGAACGCTTTCATAAGAATGGCTACAGTCTGGCACCATATTGAGCTGGACAACATCATGCAGATGCATTCCAACAATAACTCTGATAATGACAAGCCTCTTACCCGTCAGCAGGTTCTGGCCCGACAGCTGTACCGTCTCATTGTCAACAACTACCGCAAGGAGCATCAGGTCAAGTTCTATTCTGAGCAGATGTGCCTTACTCCGCAATACCTTAATCAGATAGCTACCACCGTTTTTGGAAAGACGCTCAGCGCCATCATATCTGATCTGCTGTTCTCAACCGCCCGATCCATGCTTCTGGCATCCGAAACAAGTATTCAGGAGATTGCCTATGAGATGAACTTCCCCGACCAGGCATCGTTCAGCAAGTTCATAAAGAGGAATGCCGGAGTGAGTCCCAACGTCCTGCGCAAGATGAATCCTCACCAGGATATCACCTAATGTGCAATTGGGGTCAGGCCCCAATTGCACACTGATTGTCAATTCAGTCTGAAGTTGACCGGAAGCTGAGTTCTTACTTTCACCTTTTTACCGTTTTCTACGCCTGGGTTCCAGTTCGGCATGCTTTTACACATCCTCATCGCCTCATTGTCCAGTTCCTCATTACCGGCCGATTTTGTAATCTTAAAGTCCGACAAATGGCCGTCCTCATGAACCACGAATGACACAACCGCTCTGCCCTGGATGTTCTTTTCCCTGGCATTGGCCGGATACTGGATGTTGGTACGCATGAATTCCAGAAGTGCCATTGTTCCGCCCGGGAGCATAGGCATCTCATCCACTGTAATGTATATTCCGTCCGGTTCAGGAAGGTCAGTCAAACGGGTAAACTCCCCGTCGTTGTGAATCAATTCAAAGCCGTCACCTTTAGCCAGTTTGATATCGTAATGTACACCTGTAATGAAGCACTGTATGACAGTATGACCATCGGCCTTGAATTCCAGTTTGTTATCGGGATCTAACAGAGGCATGGCCCAGTTACCTTGCGGATCTGTGATGGCCTGAGCCACGATATGGTTGTCGACATCCCTCTGATTCACAGTCGCCATCACAATCGGACCATCCTCATCTGTAACCGCACCGCCTATCATAGAACCTGCGTTTGGTTTGTTACCCGTTACCGTAAATGACAACCTGTTGCGTGTAGGAGGAAGCTCAGTAGTATTTACACTAATCACGCCTTTCATCCATAAAACATCCATCACCTCCTGTACGAATTTTTGATCGGCATTTGATGACAGTTCCAGTTTCACTCCTCTTATCCGCGTGTCTCCATCGGCCGTAATCTTGTCAAGATACTGTTCCAATGACTTGGCTACTCCCAGCAACTGACCGCCCTGCTCGTTCCATGGAACAGGAACCGGGTCGGCGCTATACTGATCTATCAGTTCCTTCTCGGCGACGATGGCATTTTTGCGGATTCCGAGTTTAAGATCGCAGAAATATCTGATTTCAGGCATCACGATCTTATTGGGATACATACCTCTTGCATAATCCTGTTCATCAGGAGTGCTCACCGAGTACTGGTGTCCGAACTCCTTGATGCACCACTTTACCCTAAGTTCATACAACGCGTTCTGAATGACACCGTAGGCTTCATCACGATTCTCCAGACTTGCACCTTTTTCACGTTCTATTACTATTACATGTTTTAGTGTAGTCTCAACAGTCTTGAAGCCGGGTATTTCATACTCTTCAATAGCAGGAAGTCTGCTGTCATTCTTGGGATTTGCAATGAACTCCAAGGCAATATCCCTGAGAGTGCCCAGGTCCACATCCTTATTGACAGCACCGTTCATCACATGATACATACCGTCTGCCTTGACAATCACGCGCATCAGGTTACGTTCCTTGATAGATATGGCCACGCCATCACTCCTACTGCCCTTGGGTAGTGTTATTACCAGATCCTTTCCGTAATAGTCTTTGATTGAAACCGTTCCTATTCCGTCTTTTCCCACTCCAAGATTCTCATTCATCTCTACAGTATTGAATGAGAACTCTCCGTTCTTATCGGTAAAGCCGTGGAGGATGAAACCGACAGCAGGTCCGGGTCTGCTTTCTGTGATAATTGCGTTGGCAATAGGTTTGCCCTTCTCGTCCACTACCTTACCTTTTACGGTAATGGTACCTTTCAGCTTAACAATATCAAAGTTTAAGGCCTCTTCTGTACGTGCAAACAGGACAGAAGTCATTCCCAGCATGGGAACCAGAAGCAGAAGCCACAGGAGGCGCCGCTTCAGGGTTTTCTTCTTGTTCATCATAATGATTCTCTTTTTAATGTTCAGGTTAAAGGAGCTGGCCAGTGCATAGGCCTCTGCACCGACAGCTTTTATCAGTAAAAGTCTCTGATAGTCCTGCTCATGGATGCCGTAACGGTTGATCACTTCGTCATCGGCCTCAAATTCATGGACTATCTTTATCTCTTGGAGTACAAGCCAGCACACGGGATTGACCGTAGTGCAGGCCAACAATATAATAAGGTCTACAGAATGCATCAGTCTTACGTGCGAGTATTCATGACGCAGACTGGCCAGGCGGGCGAATCCAACCTCCTTATCGGAGATTGCAATGTAATTCATCCAGCTGAAAGGACCGTACGGTTCATTGTGGGTGACCAGCCATACGGTACGGCTCAGACGGCGGCGGGGTTTACCGCGCAGGAACCTTCTGGCGCGTATGATTCCGCGTGACCAACCTATTACAAGTGTCAGCACATACACCACATACGTGCAGACCAGTCCCACAGCCCAGAGACTCTCCTTCTTTTCCGGGATATCATCGGCATCCACTTCAACAATCTGAAATCCGGCGGGTTCATCAACAAACGTGAGAGTTCCTGACAGTTCCTGGGCAAACTCCGTGTCCTGAATGGTCATTTCGCTTACCAGAGGAGCGCTGTCGGGAAGGGTCACGTGCACAAGGGGGAGAAGGGCCGAAAGCAACGTGGCTCCCAGCAGGTAAAACCGGTTAAACCGATGAAATGTGGTTCCGCAGAATACAGCCTTGTAGATTGCAAGCAGAACCAGCAGGGCAAATGCCCACTCTATTATGTAAAGGACTATGCTACCCATAATGATTATTTCTTTTCTACAATCTTTATAAGCTCCTTGAGCTCATCTACGCTCACCTCCTGCTGTTCTACCAGGCAGGAGATAAACTCCATGTAGGATCCGCCGAAGAACTTGTTCACGCTCTCCCTGTTTACCTGCTCGGCATACTTTTCACGGCTTATGGCCGGCTCATACAGAAAGAAACGTGCACCCAGCTCCTTATGTGTCACCATTCCGCTGCTCTCCAGACGGCGTACGAATGTGGCAACCGTGTTGAAGTGCGGCTGCGGCTCGGGCAGACGCTCTACGATATCACGCATTGAAAGCGCTCCACAGTCCCAGAGCACGTTCATAATATCAATTTCCTTATCTGTAAGTTTCTTCATATGGCGTATTTTTAACTAATCTCTGTCGCAAATAAACTACATTTTGTAATTACCTCCAAACTTTTTTTAGTTTTTCTGCAATTTTTTTTTAGTTTTCTGCTTTTAAGTGAGTTTAAACTTTATTTCGCCGGGATAAAAACGCGATTGATTAATTTTGTAGCAAACTTTACGATTATGGCTAAGATTAAGAGTATAGGTATACTGACATCGGGCGGTGACTCACCCGGTATGAACGCCGCTATCCGTGCGGTAACCCGCGCCGCCATCTATGAGGGTTGGAAAGTTTACGGCATCTACCGCGGTTACGAGGGCCTCATCAACGATGACGTCAAGGAGTTCACAACCGAGAGCGTATCGGGCATAATCTTTGAGGGCGGAACCATCCTGCGCACATCACGCAGCAAGGATTTCATGACCGTCGAGGGCCGCGCCAAGGCATTCGAGACCATCAAGAAGCACAAGATTGACGCCCTTGTAGTAATAGGTGGCAACGGCTCACTCTCCGGAGCGCAGGAACTCACAAGCGAGTATGACATTCCGGTCATCGGCCTTCCGGGAACAATTGACAATGACCTGTACGGGACCGATAACACCATCGGATACGACACCGCGCTGAACACCATCGTGGAGTGCGTGGATAAGATTCACGATACCGCCAACTCTCACAACCGCATATTCTTTATAGAGGTTATGGGCCGAGACGCGGGCTTCCTGGCCATGAACAGCGCCATCGCCGCCGGAGCCGAGGCCGCCATCATCCCCGAGAGCAGCACCAACATCGACCAGCTGGCCGCCTACATCGAGCGCGGCATCCGCAAGTCAAAACGCAGCTCAATCGTAATTGTATCGGAGGCCGACGGAGGCGCAATGCACTACGCCGAGCGTATGCACAACGAGTATCCGCAGTTTGATGTTCGCGTATCCATTCTGGGTTACGTACAGCGCGGAGGCCGTCCCAGCGCACTGGACCGCATCCTGGCCAGCCGCATGGGTGTAGCCGCAATCCAGGCCCTGAAGGAGGGTCAGCGCAACATCATGATCGGTGTCATAAACGACAATATGGTAAACATACCCATCGCCCAGGCCGTCAAGAAGGACAAGCCCATCGGCGAGGAGCTGATCAACGTACTTGCAGTACTTTCAACCTGATCTTTATATATGAAGAGACTCCTTTGTTTTGCAATTGCCTTTTTATCGGCCACGATGTCATTCGCACAGACCGGTGCCGAGATAGTACGCCGTATGAACGAGAGAATAGACTCCCGAAAGGCCGATGGTATCAGTGTTATTGCTGAAGTAAAGATTCCCATAGTAGGTACCGTTTCAACCAAGACATCAGCATTGGGTGACAGGAAGCGTGTCGATGTGCGAATGAAAGAGCGCGACGTGATAACCTTCAGTCAGCAAGACACCACCTGGATCTATACAGTCCAGGACAATTCGGTTCTCATAACCACCGACACCATCATGTCCAAGGTCAATTCCTCAAACCAGGAGGGCAATATAGATATGTTCGGAGACATAGTGGAAGTCTACGACATCACAATCAAAAGCCAGAACCTTGTCAAATGGGAACTCGTCTGCAAGAGAAAGAAGGGCAACAAGGACGACGATTATCCCAAGAACATAACACTTGAGGTAAGAAAAGACACTTACGAATTCATCAGCATGACTACCAAGATGATGGGAATAAGCATGGTCATGCGCGACCTCAAGTTCGGATTAACCCAGAAGGACGTCACATTCAACCAAGCCAACTATCCCGGCGTCAAAGTCACCGACCAAAGGTGACTAAGGGGATGGTTCCCAAATGGCTCTGCCTCAAAGCTCGTCCTGAGCGTAGAGGTAGTCAAAAAGCGGTGAAGAGTAGTCGCAGTAGTCACTGGGACTGAAGAAACGCTCCAACTCCGCTTTCGCTGTTTCAAGTGAATCAGATGCGTGGATAATATTCTCCTGGTGGCTGACGCACAGGTCACCGCGAACAGTGCCTGGCAGAGCCTTGCGGCCGTTGGTGGCGCCTGCCATTTCACGAACCACGCTTACAGCATCAATACCCTCCCAGCAGCACAGAACCACAGGAGCCGCCATCATGGATTTCTCAATGATGGGATAAAAAGGTTTCTGGACCATATGTGCGTAATGCTGGCGAAGAATCTCGGGAGTAAGCTGCTCCATCTTCATTGCAACCAGTTTGAGACCGCGTTTTTCAAAACGTGAGATAACCTCACCTATCAGACCGCGCTGGATTGTGCACGGCTTAAGTATTACAAGTGTTCTTTCCATGCCGCAAAGGTACAAAATGATACAATTGGGGTCTGTCCCCTTTTGTATCATTTTGCGAATTCTTTGCTGAAGGGTTTGAAGTTGTTGCTGGAGGGGCCGTCAATTATGGCGAAGATGAGTTTGCGGAAACGGCCCTGGAACTCGGGTTCGTCGATTACCTGGTGAAAGAGGCGGGCCATCTGGGCGGGCGGGGTGCAGAACGCTCCGCAGCCTAATGCTCCCAGTACAAGGCTGTCGTGTCCTTTCAGGGCGCCGATGCGCAATATCGTGCGTATCTTTTCCTTTAATATGGGCTTATCGGCCTCGGGGATATTCCCGTTATCAAGGGTGTTGTGACCGTGTTTGGGGTTGTAGTTTAATGATGCGACCGATATCACCGCGGCCTGGAACGTCTCATCCAGCAAGGCGTAGCCCTCTTCCTGAGTGCCGCGGAAGAATGTGATGTCCGGGCTGTAGATTCCGCCGTAGGTGTTGTCCATGGGGTATCGCTCGTCGCGGCGCTTTACGCGGACCATATCGGCCAAATCACCGTAGCGGCCTCCAGGCAGAGAGAACTGATAGAGCGATATGGCCAGAGTGCTGCGGCGGCAGAGTTCCTCCTCCTGCGCGCCCGATCCCTGAAGCACACCCCCACCCGGATGATAGAGGCTTGCCATGTTGAGCACGGCGGGATTGTACCCCTGCTCCACCAGATCACGCGTAGCCAGAATGCAATCCTGATTAACCACCTGGACAAAATGATACAAAAGGGGTCTGTCCCCAATTGTATCATTTTTCAGTTCAATGGGAGCTGAGAACATCTCTGAGTTCTCAACGAATGCCCCGCTAACAGGCAGTGTAACAACACGGTCCGTCTCGGTGCGGTAGGCCCCGTCACGGAAAATGTCAAGATTGTGAGTAAACACCTTGGTCAGAAGCGCCCGCTTGGCATCACCGCCGCGCGAAACCGTCGCTTTCCACCAACCGCTGAGCCATATCTGGCTGTTCCACTGCTGTGCTCTGAGCATATTTTATCTTGCCAGCTTGTAGATAGCCTCCATATCGGCGGGCTGCAGGATCTTGTACATACCCTGAGTAGCAGTACCGTCCTGGCTGCACTTGCGAACCATCTCCTTTATCTCGGCATCTGTAACCTCACGGCCTATGAGCTCGTGGATATTGATAGGCATACCTATTGAGTGGTAGAAGCGCTCCATTGCCTCGATACCGCGGATGGCTGTACCCTCGGGATCGGTAAAGTCATTCTCCACACCCATAACATTGACGGCAAAGCGTACAAAACGGCTTACACCGCACTTGAGCACGTAACGTGCCCAGCTGGGCCAGATGGCAGCCAGACCTGCGCCGTGGGTAACGTCGAACATACCGCTCAGCTCATGCTCCAGCTGATGGGTAGCCCAGTCACCAATGCGGCCGCAGCCTGTCAGGTCATTATGTGCGATACTTCCGCCCCACATGATCTGTGCGCGGTAACGGTAGTTGGTAGGATCCTTAAGCACCTCAGGTGCGCACTCAATCATGGTACGCAGCAGAGCCTCGGCCACAGCATCGGTCAGGTTCATATCCTCATCATGTGAGAAATAGCGCTCCATGGTGTGCATCATGATGTCGGTGATACCTGCTGCTGTCTGATAAGGAGGCAGCGTGTAGGTACGCTCAGGGTTCATGATAGCGAACTTGGGACGGCTTATGTTGTTTGAGTAACCTATCTTTACGTCACCGTCCTCATTGGTGATGACGCTTGACTCACTCATCTCACTGCCGGCAGCCGGAATTGTCAGGACCGATGCCACCGGAAGGCATGTCTCGGGCTTGTAACGGCGCATGTAAACATCCCATACCTCACCGTCGTAAGGTACACCGTAAGCAATAGCCTTGGCCGAGTCGATAACGCTGCCGCCGCCTACTGCCAGGATAAAGTCAACCTTCTCCTTACGGCACAGGTCAATACCCTCATGTACCTTGGAGAGTCTGGGGTTGGGAACTACCCCACCCAGCATCACATACTGTATGCCGCCTTCCTTAAGCAGGCGCTCCACCTTGTCCAGCAAACCGGACTTACGGGCGCTCTGACCGCCATAATGAACCAGCACCTTTGTGCCTCCGTACTTACGAATCAGAGGAGCAAGCTGCTCCTCCGATTCCTTACCGAACACCACCTCAGTTGGTGCGTAGTAATTAAAGTCTATCATTACTTCTTTTTCTTATCGTCCTTGATCTCCTCAGCCTGAGCAGTCTCAGCAGCCTGCTTCTTGGCAAGGTATTCGGGCAGGTTCAGACCGGCCATGTTGAACAGGTCAGACATGGGAGGAACTGACTTGAGCAGTCCGCTCAGGAAGTTTGCGGTTGAACCCTTTCCGTCGGCGCCGTTGCCTGAATCCCAAACGGTTACGTTGTCGAACTTGATACCCTTGATAGCCTCTACCTGAGTCTTTACAAGTTCCGGCATCTTCTCTGACATGAGCAGCATGAATGCCTTAGCGGCATCACCGCCTGCAGCCTGTACCATCTTGTCATAACCGGCAGCCTGCTTGGTCAGAATCTCATAGTAACCCTTAGCCTCAGCCTCCATACGGGCGAATATGGCATCGGCCTCACCCTTGGCGCTTACACGCAGCTTCTCAGCCTCAGCCTCAGCGGCTATGATTATACGATCCTTCTCAACCTGTTGGGCAACCAGGATGTTAGCCTGCTGGGTTGAACGCTCACGCTCGGCACGGGCGTTTTCAGCGTCACGCTCAGCGATGTAGGCATCCTGCAGGGCCTTAGCCTGCTGAACCTTCTCAGCGGTAACAGCCAGACGGTTGGCCTCAGCCTCCTTCTCACGACGGAATGCGTCAGAGTTGGCAATCTCAACCTTTGCGTTGTTCTCACCCTGTACGGCTACGGCGTTAGCCTGTGAAGTACGGATACGTGTCTCCTTAACGGCCTCGGCTTTACCGATCTCACCGTTTCTGTCCTGCTCAGCTACGCTTACCTTAGCCTCATTGATAGCCTTGGCGGCAGCCTCCTTACCGAGAGCCTGGATATAACCTGACTCATCCTTGATATCGGTTACGTTTACGTTGATAAGACGGAGACCGATTTTCTTAAGCTCAACTTCTACGTTCTTGGAGATATTCTCCAGGAAAGTGTCGCGGTCGCTGTTGATCTCCTCAATGGTCATGGTTGCGATAACCAGACGGAGCTGACCGAACAGGATATCACGGGCCAGTTCCTGAATCTCATCGGCTGTAAGACCCAGCAGACGCTCAGCAGCGTTGTTCATGCTGTCGGGCTCGGTTGAGATACCTACAGTGAATCGGCAGGGAACGTCCACGCGGATGTTCTGACGGCTCAGTGCGTTTGTCAGGTTGGCATCTATGGAAATAGGTGTCAGGCTCAGGTATGCATAGTCCTGGATAACAGGCCATACAAACTTACCGCCACCGTGGATACACTTTGCAGAACCGCCGCCGGTCTTACCGTAAACTACCAGAATCTTGTCTGAAGGGCAACGTCTGTATCTGCGGATAATGGTTGCAAACAGAATGAAGAGGAGGACAACTCCTATCACTACCAAAATCGAAATGTCACTTCCGCTCATAGCAGAAAGAAAAATAGAGTTTAAAATCATTTTAAGTGTTGAATATTAAATTGTTATTACTTCATTTTACAAGCAGAAGGTCATCACCGAGAGCTTCCACAATCTCTACCTGACCGCCGGTGGGAATCTCGGCGTCATTGTCAGTAACGGCGTCAATCTCATGGATTGAACCCTTTACACTGACCTGCACCTTGCCGCGTCCTGCACGGGCGGCCGGGATACGCAGGTAGACATCGGCCTTGAGACCTACTGCCTCACTCATCTTGAAACTGCCGTCATGAGAGAGCTTCATTACCTGACGGAACATGAATACGAATGCAAGCACGAACAGCACACCTACTGCGATAGCCACAAGCTGCAGCAGCCAGCGTTTTTCAATATCGTCAAACAGGAGCACGCCGGCCCAGCCGTATCCGAGCAGGAAATTGACCAGGTTACGGAATGAGAACACTCCGCTGAGGGCTCCGTCTTCAATTGAATCAACAGATCCGTCCATCGGACCGGCATCGACGTCTGTATCGGTACCCAGTCCTATGAATGTCATGATAGTCTGAATGATAAATACCAGAGATGCACAACAAGCGATAGTCCAGAAAAACTTCTGTAATGGTTCCAGGGAATTAAATAATTCGATCATAGGTTAGAAACAATTATTGGTTTGTTAAACATTACGTGAATGGCCTTTAAAAAGAGGACCACTTTTCTACAAAAATAGTGATTCCTTCGGATTAATGACACTCCGCAAAGAAAAAAAAGTAACTTTGCCTGAAATTACAATCAACCGGTGCATTATGGAACTCCCGATGTATGACACACTGCTCAGTCTCCCCCTTTTTCAGGGTATGAGCCAGGCTGATTTCAACAGTCTGCTGCAGAAAATACGTCTGGATTTTGTCCGATATGAAGAGGGCAGCACCATAATCAGCGCAGGTGAAAGATGCAAGAGTTTCGCATTCCTCATCAACGGTACCGTGGAGAGCTCACGTGAAGGAATGGAAGGCAGCATGTCATTCATGGAACAGATTGACGCCCCCTTCCTGATAGAGCCCTACTCCATGTTCGGCCGCGCAGGTTCCTATCAGCGCACCTACACCGCCGCCACCTCCTGCAGTTTCCTCATGGTTGACAAGCAGTACATCTATACCGAACTGGGCAAGTACAACATCTGCCGCATGAACCTGCTCAACATACTGAGCGGCCGCGTGCAACTGCTTGACAGTCATGTCTGGACAATGGAGGGAACAGACCTCAGGGGCCGGATAATCCGATTCATAAAAGGTTTGTCCGATATCCAGAACGGAACAAAGAAACTCATCATCAAGATGAATGACCTGGCACTCCTGATGGATGCCACAAGACTTAACGTATCGCGAGAACTGAACAACCTCGAAGCCCAGGGACTCATCTCCCTGCGCCGTAAGGAGATATTCATTCCCGCGCTTGAGAACCTGATTTAAAATGGACGAAGCCAAGAAAGCGGCACTTGACCGCCGATATGCGAGAATGGCCCTGATCTGGGCCGAGAACTCATACTGCGTACGTCGCAAGGTGGGTGCTCTGGTAGTAAAGAACAACATGATCATATCCGACGGATACAACGGTACCCCTACCGGATTCGAGAACATATGTGAAGATGAGAACAACGTTTCAAAGCCCTACGTGCTCCACGCTGAGGCCAATGCCATTACCAAGCTGGCCCGCTCATCAAACAGCAGCGACGGTGCAACGCTTTATGTCACCGCATCTCCTTGTATAGAGTGTGCAAAACTGATTATCCAGTCAGGCATCAAACGCGTAATCTATACCGAGCAATACAGGCTCACAGACGGAGTTGACCTGCTCAAACGTGCAGGAATTGAAGTTATATACCTGGATTTGAACGCTGAAAAATGAAGACACTTAAGACAATCATCAGAATACTTTTCCTTCTTACCATGGGCTTCTTTCTCGGAATTGAAGTCATGATAGGCATATTCAAGAGACACCAGCCGCAGTTTGCCCGTTCAGGCAGCCCCGGCTCACAGAAAGTCGAGACACTTATAAAGGCCATTGACCGCAAATATGTGGATGCAGTTGATATGGACTCCATCATGGACCGTGTACTGCCCACCATACTGCAGGAACTTGACCCCCACTCCGCATACTATCCCGCCGAGGAGACCCAGGAGAGCAATGATGAGCTCCACGGAAGTTTCTCAGGCATAGGAATCCAGTTCTCCATCCAGGAGGATACCGTTCGCGTTAACAGCGTCATCCACGGAGGTCCGTCCGAGAAGGTCGGAGTGCTGGCCGGTGACCGCATCATACTCATCAACGACTCCCTCTTTGCCGGAAAGAAAATCCCCAGCAATGAGGTTGTCAAGAACCTCAAGGGCCCCAAGGGCACATCAGTAAAGATCAGCGTGATGCGTAACGGCGAGCCCGGTCTGGTTGATTTCAACATCGTACGCGGTGACATTCCTGTCAAGAGCGTTGACGCAGCATACATGATTTCACCGGAGGAGGGCATCGGCTACATAATGATAAACAAGTTCGCCGAGACCACATTCGCCGAGATGCTCACCAGCCTGGCTGACCTGAGCAGCAAGGGCATGAAGAAACTCATCATCGACATGCGCAGCAACACCGGCGGTTACCTGGGTGCAGCCATCCAGATGGCCAACCAGTTCCTGCCCAAGAATGACCTTATAGTATACACTCAGGGAGCCCACAGCCCCATCGCCAAGCAGTACGCCGACGGTCACGGTCACTACCAGACCATCCCGCTCGTGGTAATGATTGACGAGTCATCGGCATCGGCAGCCGAGGTATTCACCGGAGCCATTCAGGACAACGACCGCGGTACCGTTGTAGGACGCCGCTCATTCGGCAAGGGACTCGTTCAGGAGCCCATCGACTTTGCCGACGGTTCAAGCATCCGCATCACCATCGCCCGTTACTACACCCCTTCGGGCCGATGCATCCAGAAGCCTTACGGAGAGTCCGATGAGGACTACGCAATGGACATAGTAAAGCGCTACGAGCACGGAGAGTTCTTCAGCGCCGACAGCATCAAGCAGAACGAGAATGAGGTTTACAAGACCAAGGGCGGCCGAACCGTTTACGGCGGCGGAGGCATCATGCCCGACATCTTTGTAGCACAGGACACCACCGGCTACTCCAAATACTATTCGGACGTAGTTCGCAAGAGCCTCATCAACAAGTTCTCATTCAAGTACGTCGACACCAACCGTGCGGCACTTGCCAAGCTCAAGACCTACGCTGAGATAGAGCAGTATCTTGACGCTGACAATGCGCTCTCAAAGTTCTATGAGTACGCTTCAAAGAACGGCGTAAAACGTGACACCAGACTTTCAGCTCCCGCTCGAAAGCAGATGCGCACCGCCGTTTACGGAAACATCATCTACGACGCACTGGATATGCAGGACTACATAGCCTTCATAAACCAGTCAGACCCGACAATCATCAAGGCTGTCGAGACTCTTAAGTAATTACTTCAAAACGATTTGGGTAATAACCTGGGCTCCGGCTTCGGCATTCAGCCGGGCCACGAGTTCGGTGCGTCGCATCATCAGCTCATTGCGGAGTGCGGCCGATGTTATCGTCACAAAAAGCACCTGATTGTAGATACGGATCTCCTTGGTGTATCTGGAAACGGCGGGACCCAGCACCTTGTCCCATGCCTGGATAAGACGATGCTCGTTCAGGGGTGTCTCCAACCCCATCTCACGGAGGTACTGCATGATCACTCCGCCCACCTTCTCGGAATCAGTCTTTCTCATAAAACCTGACCGTCCTGAACGGTAAACACTCGGTAATCACATCCGGCCTGCTCCATGATGCCGTCAATATGGTTGCGGTCCACATCGGTAATGAATACCTGACCGAATTTGTCGTTGTCCGATACCAACGCGATGATACGCCCCACCCTGACTGCATCCAGACGGTCAAAAATATCATCCAGAAGCAGAATGGGACGCTTGCCGCAGGACTCCTTGAGCAGACGGTACTGCGCCAGCTTGAGAGCAACCAGATAACTCTTGTTCTGGCCCTGAGACCCCTCACGGCGTATTGGATAACCGTCCAGGTTCATCTCAAGCTCATCCTTGTGGATACCGTGCAGCGAATAACCCGCAGCGCGGTCCAGGCCTCGGCCCTCTTCAAACTGTTTCAGAAGGTCGCCGCGCTGTGCGTGTGATGTATATGAGAGCGAAACCTGCTCAGAGGCATCGCCTATAAGAGAATACATCTCCTGGAAATAGGGCACCAGACGGTCGGTCAGCGCACGGCGCTTCTCAAAGATCTTCTGACCCGTATCGGCCATAGTCTGCTCCCACATAAGGAACAGCTCGCGGTCCGGCTCCACCTCCATCTTAAGCAAGGCGTTACGCTGCTGCACCGCCTTATTATATGATATAAGGAGTTTCAGGTACTCTGAGTCGTATTGTGAGATGATTATGTCCATGAAACGGCGGCGCTCTTCACTTCCGCCCGATATCAGCTCAGTATCCTGAGGTGACACCATAACCAAAGGGATATAACCTATATGGTCCGAAAATCTCTGATAATCCTTGCCGTCACGCTTAAGCTGCTTGCTCTTGTTCTTTGACACGCAACCTATGACGGTCCTCTCACCCATTGGAGTCCTGTATGAGCCCTGCAACTGGTAGCATTCGGCCCCGTGACGGATAGTGAGACTCTCCGTCTGGCTTATGGAACTCTTGCAGAAAGAGAGGCAGTAAACCGCATCCAGAAGGTTGGTCTTACCCATACCGTTCTTACCCACAAAACAGTTCAGCTTGGGTGAAAAATCCAAGTCGGCCTGCAGAATGTTGCGGTAATCCTGCACAAACAGATGTTCCAGTTGCATATAGGGTATAATCGGGGTTGATAGCAACACAAAATTAGTCAATTATTTTGAGCCAAAATGTTTACAGAAAGTAAAAAATGACTATTTTTGCACCCGCTAACAAAAAGACGAAATGGCAAAGAAAGCAGTTAACCCCGCTCCCAAGCAGGATCAGAAAAGCCTTGAGCAGGCTCTGAGCAAGTCAGAACAGTTTTTTGAGAACAACAAGAAGACCATCTTCGGTTGCCTCATAGCAATCATAGTAATCATCGCCGGCAGCATGCTTTATGTTACCAAGGTGGCTCAGCCCCGTCAGGAGAAGGCCGCTGAGGCTATCTTCCCCGGTGAGACCTATTTCATCAACGGTGACTACTCAACAGCACTGAACGGTGACGCTTACGGTTTCGAGGGATTCGAGGAGCTCTCAAAGCAGTACAAGAGCACCAAGGCAGGTAAGCTGGCCGGTCTCTATGCAGGTCTCTGCTACGCTCAGCTGGACAGCATGGAAGTTGCTCAGAAGTATCTTGAGAAGTTCAGCGGTAAGGACCAGATGGTAGCTCCCGCAGCTCTGGGTGCACTCGGTCACTGCTACGCCACTGCAGGTGAGTACAACAAGGCTATCGCCGCTTTTGAGAAGGCTGCCAAGAAGGCTGACAACGGTCTGCTTTCACCCTACTACTACATGCAGGCCGGTCTCATCTACGAGGCAATTGACAAACCCGCACAGGCTGTCAAGATCTACAAGCTCATCAAGGCCCAGTACCCCGAGTCAGAAGAGGGTATCGAGGCAGACAAATTCATAGCCCGTCTTACAAGCAAGTAAGAAAGGTTTTCAGGCTGGGTGAATTCCAGAGTGGCCAAATGGGGCAGAC
Source organism: uncultured Bacteroidales bacterium (assembly GCA_902798685.1). Classification (GTDB taxonomy): domain Bacteria; phylum Bacteroidota; class Bacteroidia; order Bacteroidales; family Bacteroidaceae; genus Colenecus. Next base: position 36,366 of record CADBXO010000020.1, on the reverse strand, counting down.
TGTAAATCTGCTGTCTCTCGACTTCGGTGGTTCGAATCCATCTTCACCCACAAATTAAGGCGTCCAAATAGGGCGCCTTTTTTTGTGGATGGAGATGGATGAAATACCTTTTAAAAAAAATAACTAACTTCGCGCAATCAAACTTATTCCAATTATGAAGATCACAATCATCGGCGCTGGAAACATGGGAGGCGCTATCGCTAGAGGATTTGCAGCAAAGAAGGTTTTCGCAGCAAAGGATATTACCTGCTGTGACCGTAGTGACGCAACACTTGACACACTCAAGAAGGATGTTCCGGGCATCGGAATATCAAAGGAGAACGCTAAGGCTGTCAAGGGTGCTGACATTGTACTGTTTGCTGTAAAGCCGTGGATTCTGCCCTCTGCAGTCGAGGAGGTGAAGGATGCTCTTGACTACAAGAAGCAGCTTATCATTTCAATCGCCGCCGGTGTAGGTCTGGACAAGCTTGCCGAGCTTTTTGAGAAAGGCTCTGAGAAGGCCCAGGTTGTTTACCTTATCCCCAACATCGCAGTTGAGGTCGGTGCAGGTGTGTTCTTCTACTGCTCAAACACTGCCACCAAGAAGAATCTGGACCTTATCCAGAAGCTCTTCGGTCAGGTAGGTTTTGCAAAGCAGGTTGAGGAGAAGCAGATGACCGCAGGTACAGCTCTTGCATCTTGCGGCATAGCATACGTATTCCGTTATATCCGTGCCAATGTTGAGGGCGGCGTAGAGATGGGCTTCTATCCCAAGGATGCTCAGGAGATTGTTCTTGGTACCATCAAGGGTGCTGTAGAACTGCTTCTGGCTCACGGCTCACATCCCGAGCAGGAGGTCGACAAGGTTACCACCCCCGGCGGTATCACCATCAAGGGTCTGAACGCCATGGAGGAGGCCGGATTCACCAACGCAGTCATCAAGGGTCTTAAGGCCGGCAAGTAATGAAACTTGTCTACTTTCACGGTTTCATGTCATCGGGTGCAAGCGGCACGGTCGAGAGCCTTCGCCACATGCTTCCCGAACTTGAGGTCGTTGCTCCCGATATCCCCGTGGATCCCGCAGAGGCACTACCCTACCTGCGTCAGTACGTCGAAGAGCAGAAACCCGATATCATTGTAGGAACATCAATGGGTGCCATGTACGCCCAGCAGATGTTCGGCTACAAAAAGATCTGCGTTAACCCCTCATTCAACATGTCCACCATGTCAAAGGTCATGAAGGCCAACACCACCTACCCTTTCCAGAACGGACGCAAGGACGGCGCCAAGACCTTCAAGATAACGGGACAGATCATCAAGAACTTCAACATGATGGAGCGTCAGCAGTTCAAGGGCATCACCGATTTTGACCGCGAGAACACCTACGGTCTGTTCGGCATGCATGACACTACAGTCAACTGCTATGACCTCTTCAAGAAATACTACTCCAACGCCCAGCGTTTTGACGGTGAGCACAGGCTCAACGACAAATCCCTCAAAACCGCAGTAGTTCCCCAGATCAAACAGATTCTGGGCCTCTAACCCATCGACCTTAGGGAGCCAAAAGCCCCACATCCAGCATTCTCTCCCTAAGGTCACCGCTTAGCCCGCGATATCACCATTTTTCCCTCTACCTTAGGGAGCCAAAAGCCCCACAACGCACAAATCTTCCCTAAGGTCACGCACAAACCTGCGTATTTCCCGCGCGACCCCCTACCTTAGGGATGGAATCCGCGCTACACGTACTACAGTTCCCTAACGTCCACCGGGCGAAAACAAAGAACGCCCGGAGTGACCGGACGTTCCTGATATATATGTGTTTTTGGTGGTTTACTTGTACAAGTTGCGGCGGATGCTGCGCTTGGGGGTCTTCTCGAACTCCTCGGTGCGGATCTCCAGCTTAGATATCTGTGAGTATCCGGGAAGAATCTCGTTTATCTTCTTGCGGTCATCCTCCAGATGAGCAAGAACCTGCTGCTGATTCAGACCTGCAGCCTTGCCAGCCTCGTAATCGGGGAATACCAGAGCTACAAGTTTGCGGTCGCGCTCTACAACCAGCACCTCGGATACCAAAGGCAGGTTCATATACATATCCTCCATCTCCTCGGGGTAGATGTTCTGACCTGAGGGACCAAGAATCATATTCTTTTTGCGGCCCTTGATATAGATATAGCCCTGCTTGTCGATAGTACCAAGGTCACCGGTATGGAACCAGCCCTCGGGGTCGATAACCTCACGTGTAGCGTTGGGGTTCTTATAGTAGCCGAGCATCACGTTGTCACCCTTTACCAGCAGCTCACCGATATTGCCGGGAGCATCGCTGAATACCTCAACAGGGCAGCCGTCAACTGCGATACCGCATGAACCGGCCTTATACTTCTCCCAGTCAACGTAAGAGATAAGAGGTGCGCACTCGGTGCTTCCGTAGCCTACGGTGTAGGGGAAGTGTATCTTGCGCAGAATCTTCTCGACATCGGCATTCAGAGCCGCACCGCCAACGATAAGGCAATCCATCTCGCCGCCGAATGCACCGATGATCTTGGAGCGGATCTTGCCGCCGATTATGCGGTTCACTCCGGGGATAGCCATAAGAATCTTCATCATAGGCTTCTCCATAACCGGCTGTATCTTCTGCTTGATAACCTTCTCGATTACCAGAGGAACGGTGATGATCAGTTTGGGTTTCTCCTCGGCGAATGCGTCGAACAGGATTTTGGGTGAAGGCATCTTACCCAGATAGCAGATGCTGGCGCCCAGGAGCAACTCGAACATGAGCTGGAATGCCAGGCCGAACATATGAGCCATAGGCAGGATTGAAACCACTGTCTCACCGTGGGTAAGAGGCAGTACGCGGCAAGCGAACTTGAGGTTCACAAGCATTGCGCGGTAAGGAACCATAACGCCCTTGGGATCACCTGTTGTACCTGAAGTGTAGTTCAGGACAGCCAGGTCGTTGGTATCCTTCTCAGCCTGATACTTGATATCGTCCTTGGTGAATCCGTTAGGATACTTCTTATCGAAGCACTCATCAAGGGTTGCCACTGCATTGTCCAGCTCCTTTGAACGGCTGAACTTGAGTGACATATCGTTCATAAGGAACATACCCAGGATATCGGGCATCTCCTCGGGAACCATACCGGTCAGTACGATGTCACCAACCATCAGCAGCTTGGCCTCAGAGTGGTTGACCAGAGTGTGTACGTTACCGGGTTTGAAATCATTTAAAATAGGTACGGGAATTGCACCGTATGTATATACTCCAAAGAATGCGACACCCCATGCCAGGCAGTTCTTACCGCAAAGGGCAACCTTATCACCGGGCTTGACACCTGCGTTCTCAAGCAGGAGATGCATGCGGGCCACGCGCTTGGCCAGCTCGGCATAGGTTATTCTCTCTCCGCGGAAATCGGACAAAGCGATAAAATCCCAGTGTCTGCGGAAACTGTCTTCATACATTTTGATGACGCTTGTAGCGTTCATGTCACAATCAGGAGTTCTGTAAATCAGTCTTGCCATAATTAAAATTTTGTTTTCGGCGGCAAAGGTACCTCAAAATGCCCCTGGAACATTACAAAAAGAGGTTTTAGGGATGTCCGATACCAACGATGTGGCGAATTGCCGCCTTTCTGCCCATCGGCAATTCACCCCACGACCCGATTTGGGTGATATGACAAAAAACCTTATCTTCGCAGTACAAACAAGTTACGCAAAAATGAACAAACTGCCCGACTACATGTTTACCCGGAGATTCCTCTTCATGACGGTGTTGTTCATTGTCGTGTTCTCAATCCTGTTCCTGCAGCTTTATTCGCCGTTTTCATCGACTTTCTGGTTCAGCGTCAAGGAGAGTTACGAGTTAATAGGCACAATCACGATGTACGCTTTCACCGTACTTTTCCTGCTTTCGAGCAAGGTGCTGCTTATGGATCTTAACCGCCGATACGGAGTTGGCGGAGGCGGACTGGCTCTGTTCTCGCTTGCCGAGGTTCTGATAGTGGTATTGATATACATGGCCATCACAATGCTGGTAAGACAGGACGGAGTATCATTCTGGGATTTGTTCCATAAGGCGCTGTTGTGCATCTTCCTGATACTGCTTATACCTTATACTATAGCATACCTGTACGGATATGCCCACGGACTCAAGATCCAGGCTGGCAGCAGCCCCTCACGCCCCAACGGAGCGCTTATAGTTTCAATCCATGACATCAAGGGAAACATCAAGCTCTCGCTCCGCATCATGGATATCCTGTATGCCGTATCCGAGGACAATTACGTGAAGATCTTCTACGAGCAGGACGGCACGGTACACAACACAATGATCCGTACCACCGCCAAAAATATCGAGGACGACCTGGAGGGATATATAACCCGATGCCACCGCTCCTACCTGATCAACATCGCCAAGGTCAAGTTCTTCAACAACGACCGCGACAACCTCTACGTCATCCTTGACCAAGAGGGAATCAACCCCATCCCCGTCAGCCGCTCCTACCGCGACGCTATCGCTTCGCTGCTCTCAAAATAGGCACAAAAAAAAATGAATTCACTCGCGTGAACTCAATTTTTTCAATTTCCTCCGCAGGGACCTTTTCCCCTTGGAGTGAGCCTTGCAATTTTCACAAATTCTCGGGCCCGAACCTAATTACTAACCTAATTACTAACCAATTAATGCTTATGAGAATTATCCTTTGTTTTCGACCGCAAAGGTCGGTACTTTTTCAATACGTTGTTACTTAAAATATTCAAAAGCAACTAAAACAAAGTTAACCGTTTCTACAAGCATTAATTGATTGGTTTTTAGGCAGTTAAAAGGTTTTAGACCCTCCTGTTCTTATTTCTTAGGGGTTATACCCATAAGTTCAAGCGTCTTATACGCGTAACGGCGACCCATTTCGCGGTAGCCTTCAGCGTCAAAATGCAGGTGATCGAAGCCTGTTGTAGCTCCGGCCGATGATATAACATATGAGTTCGGCAGGACATCGGGCAACTTGGCGATGATCTCATTCATTGAGGCGCTTCGGCCCTGAACATCGGCATTTACAACCTCACCGGCAAGCAGCGGAGTCTTCTTGGGATCAAGGTTCAGATCCTCAATCAGAGTCTCATATACATACTTAACCTTCTCGGGCCAATCCTCCTCGTCTATGTTTGACTCGCCCTGATGCATCAGGAATCCCTTGATGACGCCCACCTTCTGAGCCTCCTTGGCGCAATCCAGGAGACGCTGGTAGCAGTTGTTGTCATAAGGAGCAATCCAGTTCTTCATCCAGGCGGCGGCATTGTCACCATACTCCTGAGCGCGATCCTTCATGAAAGCCTCAATCTTGCAGCCTCCTACAGCCACGCAGATAACACCTACGCGTACCTTCTCGGGCAGATTCTCAACCATTGTACGGCCAAAGTAATCAACCGGAGTAAGACCGTTTGACTCACGGCACAAAGGCGGAACAGCGGTGTACCATTCATACATCTTACGTTCCATCTTGGGGAAATCGACAGCTGCCATCATCTGCCAGCGGTCACTGATACCCTCGCGGTCCTGATCCTGGATACGGGCATTACCCTCCATGTTGGACTGACCGAACGCCAGATAGATGTAGAAGTTCTTGTCCGGCTTCTGGGTTGTCTTGGTTCCGTTCTGGGAACCACAGGCAACTGTTGCAACCAATGCAACTGCAATGAATAATTTCTTAAGCATATAAAAGGTTTTAATGTAATTCAATAATTCTCTTGCAAAAATACACCCTTTTTCGTTACATTTGCTCTCCGTTAGTTATTATACTTCAAACCAATAAATGTAATATGAAAACAATCCGTCTTTTTATGACTTTAGCGGTCTGCGCTCTGCTGACCGTTTCGTGCAAAAGCAAGAACGACTGCTGCTCAGAAGAGTGCCAGTGTAAAGACGGCTGCACCTGCTGCGATAACTGCCAGGCCAGCTGCAACAGAGACAATGTAATAATAAGCGTTCCGCGCGGCGAGCAGGCCCCGACGGCCACTCCCGGACAGCGCAACTTTGGAGGTATGATGCCCGCCATGCGTCCGCGTCCGCAGGGACAGGGACAGGCACAGCGTCCGCCTATGAACATGCAGCGTCCCGCCGGTCAGCGTCCCGCTCCGCAGGTTCGCACAGTATCACTTAAGGAGCTCTCCATGAGTGACCCGTTCATCTATCCCGATCCCGAGACCAAGACATACTGGCTGACCGGTACCGGCGGTTCTCTCTACAAGAGCACTGACCTTGAGATGTGGACCGGTCCCTACAACGTAATCGACCTGTCAGGCACATGGATGCAGGGCAACTTCGTAGCTGCTGCCGAGATCCATAAGTTCGGTGACAAGTTCTACTATGCAGGAACATGGAACAACCACAACGTATGCATCGAGCAGGTTCCGCGCCGTTACAACGTACCTCTGAACCAGACTCAGCTGTTGGTATCAGACAAGGTTGACGGTCCCTATCTGCCTCTGGTAAAGGATTCACTCTTCTGCCTTGGCCCCACAACATGGGATATCATCGACGGAACTCTTTATGAGGAGAATGACACTATTTATATGGTATTCGTACACGAGTGGACACAGCTCATCGACGGAACAATGGCTTACATGCCTCTGTCAAAGGATCTGACTCACCGTCTGGCCGAGCCTACCACCATCTTCCGCGCATCGGAGGCTGCATGGTCAAAGGAGATGAACTCAATCGGCGAAGCTACATTCGGCATGAAGATGCCGGGTTGGGTAACCGATGGTCCTCAGATGTTCCGCACCGAGACCGGCCGTCTGGGTATGCTCTGGTCAAGCTGGGGTGAGAACCGCTATGCCAACGGTATTGCATGGTCAGAGAGCGGCAGCATCAAGGGTCCGTGGATTCAGGAAGAGACCTCATTCAAGGGTGACAACTCTGGTCACGGCATGATATTCAAGACCTTCGAGGGCCAGCTGCTCTACTCAGTTCACCACGACGGCGGTACAGGCCGCAAGCCCGAGATCTGGACTGTTGACGCATCAGGCGACAACCTGAAACTGGGTAAAAGAATACATTAATATACCTCTTATAATAAAATATTATGCAAACCGTGGGTGTTAAGCCCGCGGTTTGTTGTATTTTTGCATTTCAAAACATGCAAACAGAACTTTTTTATTGAAATGAAAATCTCCAACCGCGCTGAAATCATGCCCAGTTCGCCTATCCGCAAACTGTCAGGCATAGCACAGAAAATTGAGGCCGAAGGCGTCAAAGTCTATCATCTTAACATCGGTCAGCCCGACCTGCCGTCACCGCAGATTGGTCTTGACGCGCTTAAGAAGATTGACCGCAAGGTGCTGGAGTACACCCCCTCACAGGGATTCCTGAGCCTGCGCAAGAAACTGTGCGACTATTACGAGCAGTACCAGATCAAGTTTGAACCCGATGACATCATCGTTACCAACGGAGGATCTGAGGCGGTTCTGTTTGCGTTTATGACCTGCCTTAACCCTGGTGATGAGATTATAGTTCCGGAGCCTGCCTACGCCAACTACATGGCATTCGCAGTATCAGCCGGCGCCGTAATCAAGCCCATCGTATCAACCATCGAGGACGGATTCGCTCTGCCCCCGGTCGAAAAGTTCGAGGAGCTCATCACCGAGCGCACCAAGGGTATCCTTATCTGCAACCCCAACAACCCCACCGGTTACCTGTACACCCGCAAGGAGATGCTGCAGCTGCGTGATCTGGTCAAGAAGTATGACCTGTATCTCTTCTCCGATGAGGTTTACCGCGAGTTCATCTACACAGGCTCACCTTATATCTCAGCCTGCCACCTGGAGGGTATTGAGGACCACGTCATTCTGATTGACTCCGTTTCAAAGCGTTACTCAGAGTGCGGTATCCGCATAGGCGCCATCGCCACCAAGAACCAGGAGGTACGCAACGCCGTGATGAAGTTCTGCCAGGCTCGTCTCTGCCCGCCGCTCATCGGCCAGGTTATAGCCGAGGCATCCATATCGGCCCCGCGTGAGTATATGAACAACACTTATGAGGAGTTCATTACCCGACGTAAGTTCCTGATTGACGGCCTGAACAAGATACCGGGAGTTTACTCACCCATCCCCATGGGTGCTTTCTATACCACAGCCAAGCTGCCCATCGATGACTGCGAGAAGTTCTGCAAATGGTGTCTGACTGATTTCCGTCGCGACGGCAAGACCATCATGATGGCCCCCGGAACCGGTTTCTACTCAGATCCGCAGTACGGACATGATCAGGTTCGTCTGGCATACGTGCTTAACGTTGAGGATCTTAAGGAGGCTCTCAAGCTTCTGGCTGAGGCACTCCAGGAATACAACAGTCTGCCCAAGAAATAATGAAGCGCCTAGCCACCCTGCTGCTCGCCCTCGTTACCGTAGCGTTCACATTCGCTGCGGCGCCCAAGCGTGAGTTCCGCGGAGCGTGGATTCAGGCCGTAAACCATCAGTTCGAGGGTATTCCCACAGCTGAGCTCAAGGCCGAGCTCAGCCGCCAGCTGGATTCACTTGAATCATGCGGAATCAACGCCATCCTGTTCCAGGTAAGAGTTGAGGCCGATGCCCTTTACAAGTCAGAGTTGGAGCCCTGGAGCGCCTATCTGACCGGATTCCAGGGCGAGGCCCCCGATGAGGACTGGGACCCGCTGCAGTTCATGATTGACGAGTGCCACAAGCGCTGCATGGAACTGCACGCATGGATAAACCCCTTCCGCGCCAAGACCAAACCCACCACAGAGTTTGCACCCACTCACCAGATGAAGGTCCACCCCGAGCGCATAATAAAGTTCGGAGACCTGGCACTGTTTGACCCCGCACTTCAGGAGAACCGCGACTACATCTGCCAGGTTGCCGCCGATATCGTTACCCGCTACGACATAGACGGCTTCCACATAGACGACTATTTCTATCCCTATCCTGACGGCAATCTTAAGTTTGCCGATGACGCCTCATTCAAGAAGGATCCGCGCGGATTCAAGAACAAGGATGACTGGCGCCGCGACAACGTAAACCTGTTCGTTGAGCAGCTTTACAATACCGTAAAGGATCTCAAACCATGGGTTAAGTTCGGAATATCACCCTTCGGTATCTACCGCAACAAATCAGCCCAGTACCCCGATGGCAGTGAGACCACCGGACTTGAGAACTACAGCGGCCTTTATGCCGATGTACTCTACTGGATCGAGAAAGGCTGGATGGACTACTGCATCCCGCAGACATACTGGAACACCGGTTATAAGGCAGCAGACTATGCAATCCTTGCCCAGTGGTGGTCAAGCCACGCCGGCGGCTGCCTGATGTATCTGGGTCAGGATGTAGAGCGTACCCTTACCGATAAGGACCCGGGTCATCCCGAGAGCAACCAGCAGCGCCACAAGCTCAACCTGGAGCGCATCCTGGGAGGTTTGCAGGGTAACTGCTTCTGGCCCGCCAAATCAGTGGTTGACAATCCCGATGATTACCGCACCGTACTGGCCAAGGAGTACTACTCCACTCCCGCACTGCAGCCCGTTGCCGACTATATGCCCAAGAACACTCCGGGCAAGGTCCGCAAGCTCATGCCAGTTGAGACCAGTGATGGTCCCGTACTGTTCTGGACCGCACCCAAGGCCCGCAAGGAACTCGACAAAGCCATACAGTACGTAGTCTACCGTTTTGAGAAAGATCAGGACATCGATCTTGATGATCCGCGCAACATAGTAGCAATTACCCGTCGCTCATTCATCAACCTTCCCTACCGCGACGGCTCCACACATTATATATATGTGGTAACTGCACTCAACCGCCTGCAGCGCGAATCGGCCCCTGCCAAATGCAAGGTAAATCTTTGATTTAATATTTAACCTTAGCCCGTTTATGGACTATTATATGTGAGCGCCGGGAAAAACGGCCCGATGCCCGCACAAAGCAGAGTTCATAAAATAACAAGTTAATATTAATAGGAGAAATCAGCGACAAATTACGTTTGTCGCTGATTTTCTTTATGTTAACTATGTTTTCAGAATTGGCTATTTGTTAAGCATTATGTTAACGAAGGATAAATATTTAACTTCTCACTTAACTTCCTCCCACTTTTTGACTCTTAACTACGAACACCGACAAGAAACGGGGTTCACAACGAAACAAGAAACAAAAACAAAAAAAATAAGAATTATGAAAAAGATTTTCTTCGCTGCCGTTGCAGCAATGTTCTTCGGAATCAGTGTAAACGCTCAGAGTGTTAACGAGAATGAGGCTACCGTAGCCGACGTAGTTGCAGAACTCAACCAGGCCGACGCCCTTCACGACATCAAGGAAGTTTACACCGACATGTTCAGCCAGATCCTGGTTTCAGAGCAGAACGAGGTTGCTATGAACAGCGTTTCAATGGAATACTTCAACAATCGTATAGCTAAATAAATACTGAGATATTTATAAAAGGATTAAAGGTAAAAGGTTAGTAAGGGCCGGCACCGACAGGTGCCGGTTTTTTTGTACCTTCTTCAAAGTACTTTGCTCTTATATGAAAATAAAAACATATCTTTATACAAATTTACCCGTTGATACACAGCATCATTAGCAATGGCTAAAAAAACAGAACATACAGAAGAACCGTTAGAAAAGCAACTTTGGAAAGCGGCAGACAAACTGCGCAAAAATATTGACGCAGCAGAATACAAGCACGTAGTCCTGGGATTGATTTTCTTGAGATATATTTCAGTTTCATTTGAGCAGTTATATAACCAATTGGTTAAGCAACAAACTGATGGAGCCGACCCAGAGGACCGTGAGGAGTACGCAGCAGAAAATGTTTTCTATGTACCCTCCAATGCCCGTTGGTCATATTTGGTGTCCAAGGTTAAAAATCCTCAAATTGGAAAATATATTGACGATGCAATGGATGTCATTGAGCGCGAAAACAAATCTCTCAAAGGCGTCCTCCCCAAGGTCTTTGCACGCCCTAATCTTGATGCCACAAGTCTTGGCGAACTTATAGACTTAATTGGCAACTCCACACTTCAGAACACCAGCACCAAAAGTGCAGACCTGCTGGGACATGTTTTTGAATTCTTTTTGGGGGAGTTTGCATTAGCTGAAGGCAAGAAAGGCGGGCAATTCTACACCCCACGCAGTGTTGTTGAATTATTAGTCAATATGCTTGAGCCATATAAAGGCCGTGTTCTTGACCCCTGCTGCGGTTCGGGAGGAATGTTTGTTCAAAGTGAGAAGTTTGTCAAGGAGCATCAAGGAATAGTTGAAAACATATCCATATACGGTCAAGAAAGCAACCAGACCACATGGAGACTCTGTAAAATGAACCTTGCCATCCGTGGCATTGATGCTTCACAGGTCAAATGGAACACAGAAGGTTCTTTCCTAAATGATGCTCTCCGCGATGTAAAGGCTGATTTTGTAATGGCAAATCCTCCGTTTAACGACAGTGACTGGAGCGGAGACCAATTGCGCAATGATGCCCGTTGGCAATATGGTACGCCCCCTACTGGCAATGCCAACTTTGCTTGGATTCAACATTTCATATACCACTTGGCACCATCTGGACAGGCCGGGTTTGTATTAGCTAGAGGCTCTCTTACCTCAAAGACTGGAGGAGAAGGCGAAATAAGAAAAGCTTTGATTGACAAAGGTCTTATAGCCTGCATAGTTAACCTACCAGCAAAACTGTTCCTTAATACGCAAATCCCCGCCTGCTTATGGTTCGTATCACGTAACCGTTCAAAACGAGTAGGAGAAATACTGTTTATAGATGCACGCGATAAAGGGCATCTAATAAACCGCAGAACACGAGAATTGTCCGAAACAGACATTAAAGATATTGCAGCCATATATCATCTGTGGCGCGACGAATCACCAGGATATAAGGACATTGCTGGTTTCTGTGCATCTATTCCAATTTCCAGAGTTGCAGAAATGGACTATGTCCTCACCCCGGGTCGTTACGTTGGTCTGCCCGAAGAAGAGGATGATTTCAACTTTGCAGAACGTTTCAGCGCTCTCAAAGCCGAGTTTGAACAGCAACTCAAAGAAGAAGACAGGCTGAATATGCTGATTCTGGAGAACTTGGGAAAGATAAAAAATGACTGATTATAGAACAGATGGAAAAACGGATTTAGTGGAAAGAATAAATAGAACATACAAATATTGAATTATGGAAGATAAAGATATCAGATGGATACAACGGTTCAGCAATTATCGTAGGGCATTGGCCAGATTCAACCAAGCCGTTGAAATTGTTTCCGATCAGATGGATTGGGATGAGGAAGTGGACGATTTACTTGAAGAAGGCTTAATACAAAGGTTTGAATACACGCATGAACTGGCATGGAAAGTAATGAAAGATTATGCCGAGTATCAAGGATATACAAACATACAGGGATCAAGAGATGCATTCCGCAAGGCGCTTGAAATTGGCCTTATTAAAGATGAACGCTGGATGGATTCCATTGAAGACCGGAATTTAACATCACACAATTACGATGATGAGACAGCGCAATCCATTCTCTCTGCCATAATTGATAATTACGCCCCTCTGTTCAATGCTTTTGAGCGCAAAATGCTCCCTCTATCGGGATTGGAACCCACTTTGTTTTAATTATGCCTTACGGATTAAAGGACATAGAACTGGTAAAGATAAGCGAGGTGTTTGCCTCCAACGAACGTATTAAGCGTGTGATATTATATGGATCACGCGCCAAGGGTAATTACAAACCTTTTTCCGATATTGACATCACATTAGAAGGAAATGAACTTACCCATACAGACCTTAATCATCTTAGTCTTGCAATAGATGACTTGCTCCTACCATACCAGTTCGATATATCAATCTTACATACCTTGAAAAACCAGGCTCTCATTGACCATATCCAACGCGTAGGCATAACCATCTACGAACAGGAATGCGAGTGGAAAGAATATAAGTTGGGAGAAATTTGCACTGAATTAAGTGACGGATTACATAAGGCTCCCGTTTTTAAAGAAGGAGGTGATTACATATTTGTTAATGCAAAGAACATTGCAAATGGTTTTATTGTTGATAACGATCCTGAAAAGAAATCCACATATGAAGAGTATTTGAAATATTCATCACCATTAAATGAAACAACCATTTTGTATTCTATTGATGGAACAATAGGTAACATTGCTTTGTATAGAGGCGAAAAGTGTATTTTGGGGAAGGGCGCTTGCTACATAAATCCAAATCCATCTATTATCGACCGATTGTATCTGTATTACGAACTGCAATCTCCGCGGTTTAAGGGATATATTGATAGAATGTCCACTGGCTCTACAATTCAACATATTTCCTTGAACACAATGCGGAATTACACCTTTTCAAGTCCGCCATTAACAGAGCAAAAACGCATTGCCTCAATCCTTTCATCCCTAGACGACAAGATATATCTTTTGCGCCGCGAGAACGCCACCCTCGAAGCCATTGCCGAGACACTGTTCAGACAGTGGTTCGTAATGGAGCCTAAGGAGGAGTGGGAAGAAAAGCCATTGAGTTCTGTTGCAACATTCTTAAATGGTTTGGCTTGCCAAAAGTATCCGCCGAAGAACGGAATAGACAAATTGCCAGTCTTAAAAATCCGTGAATTATCAAGCGGAATAGGGAATGACTCTGATTGGGCTACAACTGAGGTCGGAGATGAATATATTGTCCATGCTGGAGATGTAATTTTTGCTTGGTCTGCATCATTGATGGTTAAAATCTGGGATAGTGAAGATTGTATATTAAATCAGCATCTATTTAAAGTTACTTCCAACAACTATCCGAAATGGTTCTACTATTTTTGGTGCAAGCATCACTTGAAGGATTTCATTTCAATTGCCCAAAGCCATGCAACCACAATGGGACATATCAAGCGTAGCGATTTAGATACCGCTATGGTGTTAGTGCCATCCAAAGAAGATTTGTTGTTGATGACAGCACCAATAGAAAGCCTAATTAAAAAAATAGAAAGCAACAACGAACAGATAAATACTCTTATCCAGACTCGCGACGGGTTGCTACCCAGAATAATGTCAAATGAAATCAAACTATAGATTATGGATATAATGTCCCCGCGCTATCATATGAACTTGATAACAAAAGTCAATGACGCAATTTTTAAAGAATTCAAATCATATGATTACGTAAAATTCTATATGCAAAAGTGGCAGTACAACATAGATGCATTCCAAAAGAATTTTTTCATATTTCATAAAGAGGAAGACTCTACAACCATAGATTTACGAAGGACATTGAATGAACTGGATGGCGAAACATTAATAAAGATTGCCATTGACATGGGAATTGAAACTCCGGATTTCATACCATCAATTCCGACATTTCGTAACGAAATAAAGGATGAATATCCGTCGGCTAGTGCGATGTTTGAACAAGCCTACAAAAAAATTGAAAGTGAGCCTGATACTGCTATCGGATTAGCCAATTCTGCTTTGGAAAGTATAATTAAGGAAATACTGAAAGATGGAAGGATCCATATTGAAAGCAACAAAGGTGATACGCTTTACAAATTAACAATGAACCTACTTAAAGCCTTTAAGATGTTCCCTGATTTAAATATGCCAGATGAAATAAAGGAGTTAGGATCCGGGTTATTAAGATCTTGTAAAGCCATTGAAGATTTAAGAAGCGATAAAACCAACTTTCATGGACATATCAGTGAGGACTACATAGTACAGGATGAAATGTATGTATATATGGTAATAAATGCCATATGTACAATTGGAAAGTTTTTAAACTCATTCTATAAGCTAAAATATCCTCCTGTAGGAGGCAATGAACAAGAAGAAATAATTGATCTACCTTTCTAAAAAAACAACCATATCTAAAAAGGGACAATGATGACATTATGCTGTTTTATATCAATAATTGACATTAGTGATTGTATTGCACTTATCAGCGCTCTCCTAACAGGATTATTCTCATTCCTAATATGGAGAACTACAAAGAGTATAGGTGACAGACAAAACGATTTGCAGGAAAGACAAAATAAAATAGCATTAAATCAAATATATCGAGAGTTATATAGATGCATAAAAGACATATATAGGATTTGCAATTTGTTTTATTATGACTTAAGCACAGGCATCACTGCTATTGTTGACGAAAAAGAAAGAAACTATTATCAAAGTCGAATAGATGATTTCAAAAGAGTAAAAAAAGAATTTGAAAACCACAGTATTGATTTTGAACTACAACTATCTAATTATTCTATGTTGACTCATCGCATTGACAATTTGTTATTTAGCATGGACTGGGCTTATTCTGTAATTAAAAGTATCCAAATGCCGTCATACATAGAATTTAATTACGAAAAGACAAATGTGATTAAAAGAATGATAGAAACAATCAACAAAGAAAAGCCCAATTATTATTTAAGAGAAAATACCAATATTAAGACTATCACTAATGAGGAATACAGAGGAATATTAAAAGAAATGAGTGATTTGTTAAATAACTCCGCATGGGATATCTCTGAATATTCTAATAAGACAGATGAAGACATCATAAAGTATTTAAACGAACAATTATTTAAGATTACTGATACCATAAACATAGAGAATGATTGCAATATAATAGTTTCCCTTAGAAATAGAATCTTCATAGAGGATAATATTCTAGAGTATGTAAAGAATAAATGTTCATTATGAATATATAACTTTACGATTTTCTAATATGCCCCAAAATGACCAAACTCCACGAGTCAGACATAGAGCAGATGTTGATTGACCTGCTGAAGGCCAAGAAATACGACTATCTCTATGGCCCAGACATTACACCTGACGGAGAGTATCCTATGCGCTCCAGATTTGACGAGGTGGTGTTACGGGAAAAGTTGGAAAGCGCTGTGAAGCGTCTTAACCCTTCATTACCTTGGCTGGTACAGGAAGAGGCCGTGAAGATTGCCATGCGCTTGGAATCAACCGATATGCTTGTGAACAATGAGACATTTCACAGGATGTTGATTGAAGGTATTCCGGTTACCATAACCAAGAACGGTATAGAACGAGGCGAAAGAGTCTGGCTTGTGGACTTTAATGATCCCTGGAATAACGAATTCACTGCCGTCAACCAATTCACCATAATAGAAAACGGCCACAACCGCCGCCCAGACGTCATTCTGTTTGTAAACGGTCTGCCTCTGGTAATATTTGAGTTAAAGAATGCTGCCGATGAGAACGCGACACTTCAAAGTGCCTATCGTCAAATTGAGACTTACAAGCAACAGATTCCATCATTATTCACTTATAACGCCCTTATTGTTATATCAGACGGACTAGAGGCACGCGCCGGCTCACTATCGGCAGGATTCAGCCGTTATACAGCATGGAAGAGCTCTGATGGCGAGAACATAGCATCACACCTGATAAGCGAGTTGGAGGTCCTTGTAAACGGTATGTTGGGCAAGGACACACTGCTTGACCTGATACGCTCGTTCACTGTATTTGAGAAACAAAAGCAGGAGGACATTAAGACTGGCCTAACAACCATAAAAACAGTTAAGAAAATTGCCGCTTACCATCAATATTATGCTGTAAACAAAGCTGTAGATTCAACCATTAGAGCCACAGGTGTCAATCAACAATATACAATTGCTGAATCACCGGCTAACTTTGGTTTTGAAACTGTGCAAAAACAGCAAGTAGGCGATCATCGTGCCGGTGTTGTTTGGCATACACAAGGCAGCGGCAAATCGCTGACCATGGTGTTTTATGTTGGTAAGGTTGTGCAAATACTCAACAACCCTACTATTGTTGTCATTACTGACCGCAATGACCTTGACGACCAGCTATTTGACACCTTTACAGGCTCTAAGCAGTTATTACGGCAAACTCCTGTCCAAGCCGAAAGCCGCGACCATCTTAAGCGCTTGCTACAAGTACAATATGGAGGTGTGATATTTACCACCATACAGAAGTTCCAACCCGAATCAGGTAATGTCTATGATCAACTGACCGATCGCAATAACGTAATCGTGATTGCCGATGAAGCTCACCGCACACAATACGGTTTCAAAGCCAAGACGGTTGATGTCAAGAATGAAGCCGACGAGGTAATCGGTTCAGAAATCAAATATGGATTTGCCAAGTATCTGCGTGATGCACTACCAAACGCCACATATCTTGGCTTTACCGGGACGCCTATTGAAAAAGAAGACAAAAACACACCCGCAGTCTTTGGCAATTATATTGATGTGTATGACATAACCCAAGCCGTTGAAGACGGTGCTACAGTACGCATCTATTATGAAAGTCGTTTGGCCAAAGTGGAACTAAGTGCCGAAGGCCGTCAATTGGTTGAAGACCTTGATAAGGAATTGCAAACTGAGAATATGAATGACACTCAGAAAGCAATTGCCAAATGGACACAACTTGAATCACTCATTGGTAGTCCAGAACGAATCAGAAATATTGCCAAGGACATAGTTACACATTTTGAAGAACGTCAGAAAGTATTTGAGGGCAAAGCTATGGTAGTGGCAATGAGCCGCAGGATAGCCACTGAACTATATGATGAAATCATAAAACTCCGGCCCGAATGGCATTCTGATGACCTTTCAAAAGGAGCTATCAAAGTGGTTATGACCTCATCAGCTTCAGATGGCGCCAATATAGCTAAACACCATACAACGAAGGAGCAGCGCAGGGCTTTGGCTGAACGTATGAAAGACCCTGATGACAAACTGAAATTGGTCATTGTGCGTGATATGTGGCTCACAGGTTTTGATGTTCCTTGTCTGCATACTCTCTATATTGATAAGCCAATGCAAGGACATAATCTGATGCAGGCAATAGCCCGTGTCAACCGTGTCTATAAGGATAAACCAGGTGGTCTGGTAGTAGATTATTTAGGCATAGCAGCTGATTTAAAGAAAGCCTTGTCTTTCTATTCTGATTCCGGCGGAAAAGGAGACCCTACACTACAACAGGAACAGGCTGTTGAACTGGTAAAAGAGAAGTTAGAAGTAGTAGAGCAGATGTTCTTCGGCTTTGACTATAAAAACTATTTTACCGCAGATACATCGGGCAAACTCTCTTGCATCCTTAAGGCCGAAGATTTCATTCTTGGTCTGGATGATGGCAAGAAACGCTTTGTTAATGAAGTAACCGCTTTAGGAAAGGCCTTTGCATTAGCCATTCCTCAAGATGCTGCTATGGAAGTAAAAGATGAGGTGGCATTTTTCCAGGCTGTGAAAGCCCGCTTATGTAAATTTGACCAGACAGACACAGGGCAGTCAGACCAGGAAATTGAGACCACAATCCGACAGGTTATAGACAAGGCTTTGATTTCAGAGAAGGTCATTGACCTGTTCGATGCGGCAGGCATTAAAAAGCCTGATATATCCATTCTATCAGAAGAGTTCCTTCTGGAACTGAAAGGAATGGAACACAAGAACATTGCACTTGAAGTACTGAAAAAACTTTTGGAAGGTGAAATCAAGGCCCGTTCCAAATTCAATGTTGTTGAAGGCCGCACTTTAATGGAAATGCTCGATAGCTCTATTACTCGCTATCATAACAAAATAATTTCAGCAGCCGAGGTTATTGACGAGCTTATCAAATTGAGCAAAACTATCGTTGAGAAAGATAAGGATGCAGATAAGATGGGCCTTACCACATATGAGTATGCATTCTATTCTGCCGTTGCCGATAATGAAAGTGCCAGAGAACTGATGGGCAAAGACAAACTCAAGGAATTGGCTGTTGTCCTCACTGAAACTATCCGCAAGAACTCTTCTATTGACTGGACTATTAAGGAAAACGTCCGCGCAAAAATGAAAGTTGCAGTAAAACGCCTGCTACGCAGATATGGTTATCCACCAGATATGCAACAACTGGCTACAGAAACAGTGTTGAAACAGGCAGAAATAATTGCAGAAGAAATAGTAAACTCATAATATGGCTTTAGAAGACACATTATTCGGACGCTCCAGACTTCTGCTGGGTGACGAGGCAATGAAAAGCCTTGCCTCCAAGCGCGTTATCCTGTTCGGCGTTGGAGGTGTAGGTTCCTGGTGCGCCGAGAGCCTGATCCGCTCCGGAATCATCAACCTGACCATAGTAGACTCGGACCGCGTAAGCGTAACCAACATCAACCGCCAGCTCATGGCCACCACCCTGACAGTTGGTCAGGTCAAGGTCGACGCACTCAAGGAACGCCTTCTGAGCATAAACCCATCGGCCCAAATAACCACGATAGAGAAGGTATTTAATGAGGAATCGGCCGATACATTTGACCTGGACAGTTACGATTACATTATTGACGCAATAGACTCGCTTAAGGACAAAGCGTTGCTTATTCTGCTGGCTACCAAGACGAATGCCAAGTTCTTCTCATCAATGGGAGCCGCACTAAAGATAGACCCCACCCGCATACGCGTGACGGAGTTCTGGAAGGTAAAGGGCGATCCGCTGGCCCGCATGCTGCGCAAGCGCTTTAAGCAGAACGACCAGTACCCCAAGCGCAAGTTCCAGTGCGTCTATTCTGATGAACTGCTGCAGAACAAAGGCCCGCAGCCGGAAAAAGAGGAGACTCTGAGCCAAATCACCAAAGGCCAGACCAACGGCTCCCTGGCCCACATCACCGCCATATTCGGCTGCACTCTTGCAGGCTTGGTACTACAGGATGCTGTAGAGAATTCCGCCGAATAAGCCAGCTAAAAGAATTACTTTGATTGGACCTACCTTCCAATAGTAGGTTGCTACGAATGCTAAGGCAAAGAGGCCGATGCTTACGTACAGTTGCAGATTGTCTGCGCTGAATGTGCCAAGATTTTCTTCATTCAGCAGCAACAGAACAGCTGCAGCAAGCATTCCCACAACGACTGGACGCAGCCACTTCAAAACAGTCTGGACTGACTTGTGGTCCTTGTAGTGCATAAAGAAGGCGCTGATAAGCAACATCAGGATGAATGACGGCAGCATGACTGAGAACGATGCCAGCAGAGATCCGCATACAGCCTCCGTTCGCGTCATTCCGGCATTCTCAATCGCTTTGAAGCCGACGTATGTGGCTGAGTTTATGCCTATCGGCCCCGGAGTCATCTGGCTTACGGCTACTATATCAGTAAACTCTGAGTTCGATATCCACTGATGGTTCTCAACCACCTCATTCTGGATTAGCGAGAGCATTCCGTAGCCTCCGCCAAAGCCAAAGAGACCTATCTTGAAGAAGGTCCAGAAGATCTTGAGATATAATACCACCGTGCTCATGCCTTCCTCAGTTTAAGGATGTAGTACAATATCGCGCCCAGGATGGTTGCGAAGATTATCCATACGGGTGATACTCCAAGCCACCAGATTGCAAGCGCCGTTACAACCGGAACCCACCAGGTCCACTTGTTTAAGCCAGCCTTAGACGCAAGCCTTATTGTCGGAGTAAGAATCAGCGCAATAACCGCAGGGCGGATGCCCTTAAAGACGTTCTCCACTACCCTATTATCGCGGTAATTGCCTAAGAACAGGGCAATTGCCAGAATGATGATAATGGACGGCAGCACGGTGCCCAAAGCGCAGAATATACTGCCAATGGACTTACGCATCCTGTAGCCGATGAATATGGAGATATTTACAGCAAAGACTCCCGGGGCAGACTGGGCAATAGCCAGCAAGTCCAGGAAGTCTTCACGTGAGATCCAACCCTTACGCTCCACCACCTCACGCTCAATGAGCGGGATCATAGCGTATCCACCGCCTATGGTGAACAGCCCGATCTTAAAGAAGGTGATGAAAAGGGTTAACAGCATGTTTCTTATTTCTGAGCCTCAACCCACTTGCGGGCATTCACGAATGCCTCAATCCACGGGGTGATCTCATCATCCAGGCGCTCAGCGGGATAGTATCCGCACTGCCACGGGAATATGGCGCGCTCGGGATGCGGCATCATAGCGACGTGACGGCCATCGGCACTTGCTATACCAGCCACATTGTAATCAGATCCGTTAGGATTGGCGGGATAATCAGCGTATGTATACTTAGCAATTACATTATACTTATCCTCAGAGTAAGGCAGTGAGAACTTGCCCTCGCCGTGAGCAACCCAAACACCAAGACGTGAGCCGCCCAGAGTCTTGAACATTACGCTCTCGTTCTTGGGGATGGTCAAACCCAGATATGAAGACTCGAACTTGTGTGAGTCATTGTGCAGCATGTGTGCCTGCTTCTCATAGTCAGGGTTGATAAGACCAAGCTCAATCATCAGCTGGCAGCCGTTGCAGATACCCAGTGACAGGGTGTCCTTACGTGCGTAGAAGCGATCCAGTGTCTCCTTGGCCTTGGGGTTGAAGAGGAATGCACCGGCCCAGCCCTTGGCAGAACCCAGAACATCAGAGTTGGAGAATCCGCCGCAGAACACTATCATGTTGATGTCATCAAGAGTCTCGCGGCCGCTTACCAGGTCAGTCATTGTTACATCCTTGACATCGAATCCGGCCAGCCACAGAGTGTAAGCCATCTCGCGCTCACCGTTGGTACCCTTCTCACGGATGATTGCAGCCTTGATACCGCTTGGTGTGCGGCGGTCAGGATCCAGACCGAACTGGCTCAGCTTGCCTGTAAAGTTATAGGCAATCTTGATATCCATGGGCTGCTTTGAGTAGTTCTTGTAACGCTTGTCGGCACAGCCGTTGAATGACTGCTTGCGGTCCAGCAGGTATGATGTCTTGTACCAGAGGTCACGCATCTTGTCTATGTCGATGGTGATATTCTTCTTGCCGCGACGGATATACAGCGTGCGTGCATCGGCCGGACGACCAATTACTGCGTAGCCCACACCAGCCTCGTCAAGATATGAGTTAACGGCATCCAGCTTTTTGCTCTCAACCTGCAGCACAACGCCCGGGTTCTCAGCGAACAGCATGCTTGTCAGGTCCTTGCCTACCAGCTTGTCAAGGCTGATCTCCAGACCGCCCTGAGGATTGGCAAAGCACATCTCAAGCAGTGTTACTACCAGACCGCCGGCAGAGATATCGTGACCGGCCAGGATCATGCGCTTGTCAATGAGTTTCTGAACGGCGTTGAATGCATCGGCAAAATACTCGGCGTTCTTGACTGTGGGAACGTCACTGCCAATGCGGTCGAGTGACTGAGCCAGAGCCGAACCGCCCAGACGCTGCTCGTCAAAACTGAAGTCGATATGAATCAGCACGCTGTCCTTGCGGTCTGCAAGCACAGGTGATACAACCTTACGGATGTCCGATACCTCACCACCCGATGAAACGATTACGGTACCCGGGCTGATAACCTTGCTGCCATCGGGATACTTCTGAGTCATTGAGAGTGAATCCTTACCTGTAGGAACGTTGATGCCAAGTTCAAGGCAGAAGTCTGACAGAGCCTTGACGCCGCTGTACAGACGAGCATCCTCACCCTTCTGAGCGCGGCAGGGCCACATCCAGTTGGCGGAGAGTGATACGGTCTTGAGTCCCTGTGTCAGAGGAGCAAATACGATATTGGTCAGTGACTCGGCGACTGACAGGACTGAGCCTGCAGCGGGATCAGCCAGACCGGCCTGCGGAGCATGACCGATAGCAGTTGCGATACCCTTCTTGCCGCGATAGTCAAGAGCAACCACACCGCAGTCAGAGAGCGGCAGCTGCAGCTTACCCTGGCACTGCTGACGTGCAATCTTACCTGTTACGGAACGGTCAACCTTGTTGGTGAGCCAATCCTTACATGCAACAGCCTCAAGCTGCAGCACATTACCCAGGTACTCCTCAATCTTATCATCGCTGTATGTAACATTCTCATACTTACGCTCAACGGTCTCATCAACCATATAGGTCTTGGGAGATGAACCGAACATCTGGCTTACGGCCAGGTCAAACGGACGTATGCCATCAGCCTGCTCAAAAGCAAAGCGGGCATCGCCGGTGGTCTCACCAACCACATACATCGGGGCGCGCTCACGCTCGGCAATCTTGCGTACGTGCTCAATGTGCTTCTCATCAATGAGCAAGCCCATACGCTCCTGTGACTCGTTGGCGATAATCTCCTTCGATGACAGAGTCTTGTCACCTACAGGCAGCTTGTCCATCTCAATCAGGCCACCGCACTCCTCAACCAACTCGGACAGACAGTTAACGTGACCGGCCGATCCGTGGTCATGGATTGAAACTATGGGGTTGGTATCCTCCTCGCAGAGGGCGCGTGTAACATTGTAAGCACGCTTCTGCATCTCAGCATTGGCACGCTGAACGGCGTTCAGCTCAATACCGGATGAGTATCGGCCAGTCTCAACAGATGAAACAGAACCGCCGCCAAGACCGATGCGGTAGTTGTCACCACCCAGCACCACAATCTTGTTACCCTTCTTGGGAGTGCCCTTGATGCAGTCACGCTTGGTTCCGTAACCTACACCGCCCGCAAGCATGATAACCTTATCATAGCCATACTGCTCGCCGTTCTCCTGATGCTCAAAAGTAAGCAGTGAACCGCAGATAAGCGGCTGTCCGAACTTATTACCAAAGTCCGATGCACCATTGGATGCCTTGATAAGTATCTGCTCAGGAGTCTGATAGAGCCACTTGCGCTCTTTCATGGGTTTTTCCCATGAACGGCTCTCATCATTGCGGGGATAAGAGGTCATATAGACTGCAGTACCTGCGATAGGCCATGAACCTGTACCGCCACCCATACGGTCGCGGATCTCACCGCCGGTACCGGTTGATGCACCGTTGAACGGCTCAACTGTGGTGGGGAAGTTATGTGTCTCGGCCTTAAGAGATATTACGGTCTCGATATTCTTGATTATGAACCAATCTGAAGTAGAGTGATCGGCCGGGGCAAACTGCTCAACAACCGGACCCTGTGCAAATGCAACGTTGTCCTTGTAGGCCGATAAGATGCGGTTGGGGTTCTCCTGAGTAGTCTTCTTAATGAGGCTGAACAGTGATGACTCCATCTCCTTTCCATCAATGATGAACTTTCCGCCAAAGATCTTGTGACGGCAGTGCTCTGAGTTGATCTGTGCAAAGCCGAACACCTCGCTGTCAGTCAGCTTGCGGCCCAGCTCACCCTCAACCTTGTGGAGGTAATCAATCTCCTCTTTTGAGAGTGCCAGACCCTCCTGCTCGTTGTAAGACTCCAGGTCCTCAATGAACAGAATAGGCTGCGGCTTGATATCGACAGTAAAGATCTTCTGGTCAAGACCCTTGTACAGGCGCTGCAACATGGGGTCATATTCTGCATCGGCATTAGCCACAGGGAAATACTCCTCAATACGGCTTATACCCTTAAGACCCATGTTCTGGGTAATCTCAACGGCATTAGTACTCCAAGGGGTAATCATTTCGCGGCGCGGACCAACAAAGAAACCTTCCAGTGATTCCTGGTCCAGAGCAGTGGCCTCACCATACAGCCAGCTCAGCTTCTTAACATCCTCAGCCTGCAGTTTTGAAACAGTCTCAGTGGCAACAATCGTGCCTGACGGGTTCTTGAAAAAGATAATCATTTCAGTTACAAAATTTTGATGTGCAAAGGTACTACTTTCTACCCGTATAAACTCCTTCCACCTCTTCTATTTATCAACATATAACATATGTATACAGAGACGACTCAATTTTGGCAAGCAGAAATAGTATCTTTGTCCCATTATTTGTCCTGGGATGAAAGATTTTGCAGCAATAGACTTTGAAACGGCAAACGGCGAGCGTAGTTCCGTATGCTCAGTTGGTGTAATCATTGTGCGCGATGGCGAGATTGTAGACTCATTCTACTCACTCATAAAGCCGGAGCCCGATTATTACAACTATTGGTGCCAGAGGGTGCATGGGTTATGCAGCCGCGACACGGATAATGCGCCCGTGTTTCCCGATGTTTGGGCAAAGATTGAGCCGATGATAGAAGGTCTGCCCCTTGTGGCGCATAACAGTCCATTTGATGAAGGTTGTTTAAAGGCCGTATTCCGCACGTATCAAATGGATTATCCCGACTATATCTTTTATGACACCCTTTGCTGCTCAAGGAGAAAATTTCCAGCTTTAGCAAACCATCAGCTCCAGACAGTTGCCGCCGCTTGCGGTTATCAATTAGAGAATCATCACCACGCACTCGCCGATGCTGAGGCTTGTGCATGGATTGCAAGAGAGATACTGTAATCCATCCCCAATGGTACTATTCTTTTTTGGTCCACTCATCCTTGTAGTGTCGGAATACTACAAGTATCACCAGGCCTATGGAACCTACTAATACGCATATTCTGGCAGCAAAATCAGGATCAGCGCCCGTATTATATGAGTATTTGAGTGCGCCGAAATATGAGGCCGCCGATGCAATCACAATGAAGAAACAGATGTAGTAAATGAGTTTCTTAACAGAGGTCTTTAGGGGATTCAGGAACTTAATTGGGCCAGTGTGAGCCATTGCTAACAGACTTGCGAATACCATTCCGGCACATAATGTCCAATTTTCACTTAAGCTATGAGTGATTAAAAAGAAAACAAAGAGAACTGCACTTAAAGCCAGTATTACAATACCGGATATCAAAAGGTCTTTTTTTGCTTGTGGTGTCATAACGGTTAGAAAAGGATTAACATCAGCAAATTAAATCAATATCCGGGGATTGTGCAAATTATTATATTTGCAAAACAACAGATTAAAAGGACTATGAAAGAGTATCCGCAGATAGAACTGAGCCAGTGGACAAAAGTCGGTGAAGGTTTTAACGGACAGGCCTATGTATCCGATGCCCATCCCGGCGTAATGCTCAAACTAGTCACCGGAGATCTGGGCAGCGCCCCGAAAGTCGAGCAGGAGTTTTATGCCGCCCAGACCGCCTTTGAGACGGGTCTGCCCACCCCAAAGATGATTGAAATAGTTCGCAACGGAAAGGACCACGGATACCTGTGCCATATCATTGAGGGCAAGAAATCCTTTGCCCGTCTATGTGCCGATGCCCCCGACCGCATACCCGAATACGCCTCCATGATGGCCGAGTACGGAAAGGTACTTCACAATACCCCCATCACTCCAAACGAGTATGTCATCCCCATGAAAACGTTGTTGAAAAAAGCCGTACAAACATCGGTGATTGTGACTGATGAGCAACGTGAGCGCTTATCGGCCCTGGTGGATGCAATGCCGGAGACTGAAAACTGCCTGCATGGTGATTTCCAGCCGGGCAATATAATTCTGGCGGGCGGGCAGTACTACTGGATTGATCTGGGCTGGCTGTCACAGGGTTATTACATGATGGATCTGGCTCACCTCTACAAGATGATGGTCGAGGACAGCTTCATTCCTCAGGTGCAGGATCTCACACACATGACACAGCAGCAGATGGTTGACTTCTGGAACGCTTTTGCAGTAGCCTATACCGGCACAAAGGATGTTGAGGCGCTTAACCGTGAACTCCGCCCCTACGCCGTACTGGACCTGGTACGCACCAGTTACCTGCACCATATGGACAACCCTGAGATATTGGCGTTCTTCAAAGCGCGCATAACTCAGGATTTATCTTAACTTTGTCACCAAACAACCAATTATATGAAAAGATTTTTCTTGATTGCTGTGACTGCAATGATGTTCTTGTCATGCGGAAACAACGCACCAAAACAAACTACTGAAAGTAACGGAACTATGATCACAAAGACTACCCCTAACCCTGACAACGCACTGCGCGCTCAGCAGTTCCTCAAGGAAGCAGGAACATATTATCTGGCTACTGTTGACGGTGACCAGCCTCATGTACGCCCATTCGGCACAGCCGAGATTTTTGAGGGCAAGCTCTACATCCAGACCGGTAAGGTCAAGAACGTCTACAAGCAGCTGGAAGCCAATCCCAAGGCTGAGATCTGCGCCTTCAAGGACGGCAAGTGGATTCGTATAGTATGTGAACTCGTGGCCGATGAACGCGTCGAGGCTAAGAAGGATATGCTCGACAAGAACGAGTCACTGCGCTCCATGTACAATGAGAATGATGACAACACCATCGTGCTCTATATGCGCAACGCTACAGCCACAATCTCATCATTCACATCAGACCCCGAGACTTTTACTTTCTAAATTAACCAATTAATAATTGATTTTATGAAAAGGCTATTCATTACATCATTTGTTGCCCTGTTTACACTGGGCATGTCTGCTCAGGACAATATGGAACCGTTCAAGCACCTTGCAGTAGGTGTTGAAGCAGGTCTCCACGGAGTTGGCCTTGAAGTTGCTATGCCGGTACACAAGCATCTGGTAGTAAGAGCAGGTTATAACTGGGTTCCGTCGGGCGATCTTGTCAACGCGGAATTCGGCATCGATACTAAGGACCTCAAGGAGGCACAGCAGCAGTATGATCCCATTATGCATTTCCAGCATAAGTTCGGCGATGAGGCTACCATCAATGCAGGTATGCAGGTTGGTTTGCAGAACCTTAAGCTCATGCTCAACTGGTATCCTTTTGAGTCAAGCCGATTCTACCTTGCCGGCGGTTTCTATTACGCTGCAAACAAGAACTCATTCCTGAGCCTTCACGGCAACACTACCGAGGAGGATTGGGCTGCACTGCAGGAACTGCGCCAGAAAACCGGCGATGACAGTTATGAGATTGCCCTTGAGATCGGCAACGAGAAGTATCCCGTCATTGAGAAGGACGGCTGCGGCTACATGCAGGCCGACTACAAGTATGATCCGCTCAAATATTACATAGGTCTGGGTCTGGGCCGAAGCGTTCCCAACAAGCGTGTGGGACTCCAGTTCGAGTTGGGCACAATGATCTACACAGGCGCCAAGTTCTATCTTCAGGACAAGGAGGTTATTATGGCCGATGCCGCCGAGCAGTTAGGCGATCAGGTAAAGGTCATTTCTGAATACGTTACAAAGTTCCCGCTCTATCCGCAGCTTACACTGCGCCTGAACTTCCTGGCATTCTAACCCCGGATATACTCCAGACGGACCAGGTCTTCGCGTGAGTGAACCTGGTGTGTGTAACCGTCACGGAGCAGGTATAAGTCATCGGCCACCTTTATGATTTCCTCATAAATGTGGTCGGTGATTATTATGCCCTTGGTGGCTTTCTGTTCCAGGATAAGGTTGCGTATTTTCTCATCGTAACAGGGAGCTATGTTTGAGAAGGGCTCGTCCAAGATGCAGAACTCGGCATCGGCATTCAGCACCAGGAACAGCTCGGCTATTCGCTGCTCGCCGCCCGACAGTTCCTTGAACTTCATGTTCTTATAGTCC
The DNA here is from genome assembly GCA_902798685.1 of uncultured Bacteroidales bacterium. Lineage (GTDB taxonomy): Bacteria > Bacteroidota > Bacteroidia > Bacteroidales > Bacteroidaceae > Colenecus. The sequence goes on along the minus strand of CADBXO010000020.1, from coordinate 8,202 downwards.
TCATATGCGGGCGCAAACGCAATCATCTTATTGTAATCCACGCCGTAAAGCTCAAAGGCGCGCCCAACGGTCATGCCACGCGGAATGAAATGCTCCTGCGGAAGATACTTTACCCTTAGGCCGATATGCCCGTAGTCGGTTCGCTCCTCATCATTCAGCCGGATGAACTTGTTCTGCGGACGGATTCCGCCCATGATGCATTTGAAAAGGCAGGACTTGCCGGTTCCGTTCCGGCCCAGTACACCCGTGACCTTACCCTTGTAGGCGGTCATGTATGCGCACTGCAGGACGGTGGTCTTGCCAAAGTCCAGCTGCAGGCTGTCAATCAGCAGTTTTCCTCTCTCATCCTCCTCCATTGAGCCATGCATCTATTAAGGGGTAAACATATACCACAAGCCGGAACAGTATCCTGAAGAATATATACTCTATCACTATGGGAATGACGTAGTATTCCGTACGGCTTATGCCTAAATTCAGGAAGAAGTATATAGTGTTCTTGTTGTCAAAAGTCTTGTAGAGATACCACGCTATCGGAATGGAAATCAGTTTCAGAATGCTGCAGATAAATTGGCCTTCGCCGTCGGGTCCGTTGGAAATCAAAGCCCACAAAGCGCCGAACGTGGGTATGGCGGCGACTATGAAATAGCCCACCCCGTACCTGAATGACAGCTTTAATTTCTGCAGGAAGTTCATGTGTTATTCGTCAAGCAGTTCTTTGATTATTTCAAGGGTTCTCTTCATTGACGGCCTCAGATGGCTGCCGTAATCAACTATAAGACCCTCCTTGTTAATGAGGATGTAGTACGGGATTCCGTTATTGCCCAACTTCACTATATGGTCTATTCCATAGAACTGCTCATCGGTCAGAAGGTAATCCTCAATAATGGTACCGAAGGTCGATAGGCTGTCCCTATCGGGGTACATATTGGCACCTATAATTATGTTCACTATCTTGAGCGGCTCATCCTTGAACATCTCAGCCATCTTCCACTGGTAAGGCCTCTCCTCAACGCATCCGCGGCACCAGTGGGCACCTATGTTGATGTAAATGACCTTATTCGGGTTCTGCTCCACCCTGTCACGCAGGAACAGTACGCCGTCATTAACCTTGGCCGATGCATCTCGCGAATCACTGTATTTATCGGGATAGAGGATGGCGTTGGTAAGCGTACTGGGATCATCCTTGAAAGACTTGCGTGAGAGGTATCGGTCACGTATGGAGAGTTTCAGGATGGGGTTGTTCACGCTTTTGGCGAAATAGGGATAGAACTGCTCAAACTTCTCAGTTTCATTCTGGTCAATGAACTCATTGAAGTAGTCCGCTATCAACGCCTGACGCAGCATACCGTTACGGGTTATCTTTTTGATATGCTCCATGTAACCCTCAAAACGCTCCTGCGGTGTCTCGTCCTTATGATCTTTCCAATAGGTGTATCCCAGCCAGTCATTCACACGGTTTACCGCATTATAGAGGTTGCCGTTCAGGCAGGGGCTCTCAAGCAGTTCCTCAAATTTCTTAAGGTCAAGCAGGGCATCCACGTCACCTCCCATTTGCTCAATCTGCAGGAGCAAACCATGGGCCGATGAGTAATAATCCGTCTCAACCTCCTTACGGCAGAACTCGGCAAGTTCATCACTGGGATTCTCATTCTTTATGAAATTGTCCAGCTTTCCCAGATACTCACTGCGGCGGTCTGAGTACTCCTGAGCCATTTTCCTGACCCCCTCATCATCCGAGCCGTAAATGCCGGGATGCACGCCAGACCAGTTGCGCAGGTAGTATCGGTTGTGAAAAATGGTCAGTTTTTTGTTGTTATCGGCCCCCTTTCCGGTGCAGGTTACATGCATCAGGTCCGCAAAATCTATCTCAAGATGAAGCGAATCACCCGGAGCGATTATCACCTCAGGCATGTACGGGTTTATTGAGACCTGCCGCAGCGCGTAGGGCGTGAACTGGAATGAGAAAGAGTTGTCATCCCAGATAGGCGAATCTATGGTTATGGGAACGGTGCCAAGCGTGGGGATGGTCAGCCTTACGTACTTGGTGTCGGGGTAGACATTGCGGTTGCGGATATGTCCCGTAATGATTGCGGGCTTCTGATAATCTGTCTCCGGGGCCGATGTCACCGAAAGGTCGCTGATTATGTCGGTGAGTTCCATTGGCGCTTCCGGCTCGTTCTTACACGAGCAGATAAGGATGCAAGCAAGGGCTGTCAACCCAAAAGGGAAAAGGCGCTTCATACGTAAAATAGGTTTAGTAGGTTCACAAATATAAGCCATTTTTGCTGATTATGTAGTAACTTTGCAAGTCCAAAATTGCAAGAGGTGGAGAGCGACAACAATTCAATAAGGGTCAAGGGCGCAAGGGTTAACAACCTGAAGAACATTTCGGTTGACATTCCGCGTGACACCTTTACCGTCATAACGGGTCTTTCGGGATCGGGCAAGTCATCACTTGCCTTTGATACCCTGTATGCTGAGGGACAGCGCCGTTATGTGGAGTCACTCTCATCTTATGCGCGCCAGTTCCTGGGCCGCATGAAGAAACCCGAATGCGATTTCATCGAAGGGTTGCCGCCCACAATAGCCATTGAGCAGCGCTCAGGCAACCGCAATCCCCGCTCAACCGTAGGCACCCAGACTGAGATTTACGAATATCTCAAACTGCTGTTTGCCCGCATCGGCCGCACCATATCACCCGTAAGCGGCAAGGAGGTGCGCAAGCACAGCGTCGATGATGTCGTTGCATTCGTGCTCAAGCAGCCCAAAGGCGTGAGGTTTACCGTGCTGGCTCCCCTGCCCATCCGCGGCGGCCGTAACCTTGAGGAGCAGCTGCGCACATCACTCAAGGAGGGCTTTACCCGCATTGAGCATAAGGCCGAGATGATCCGAATCGAGGATTTGTTGGCCGATGCCAAGCACCTTAAAGAGCTCTCATCACTCACCAAGGAAATCTTCCTGCTGATAGACCGCCTTACAACTGATGATTCCAAAGAGACACTGAGCCGCCTGACCGACTCCGTTGAGACCGCCTTCTTTGAGGGCTCAGGCCAGTGCATGCTCCGTTTCTACGATACAAAAGATACCACTCTCCATACCTTCAGCAACCGGTTTGAGGCCGACGGCATCCAGTTTGAGGAGCCCACCGAGAATCTGTTCTCATTCAACTCGCCCGTAGGCGCATGCCCCAAGTGCGAGGGATTCGGCCGAATAATAGGAATTGACGAGTCACTGGTCATTCCCAACCGTGCGCTGAGCGTTTATGACGGCGCGGTGGTTTGCTGGCGCGGTGACAAGATGGTGGAGTGGAAGGATGATTTCATCCTGCATGCCCAGGAGCATGACTTCCCCATATTCACCCCCTACTACCAGCTGACCCAGGAGCAGAAAGACTACCTGTGGCACGGAAGCGGCCGCGGTAAGGATGAACGCGGTTGGGATGAGACATGCATCGATACATTCTTTGATATGGTGGCCAAGAACCAGTACAAGATTCAGTACCGCGTCATGCTGGCCCGCTACCGCGGCAAGACCATATGCCCCGAGTGTCACGGAATGCGTCTTAGAAAAGAGGCCGATTATGTCCGCATAAACGGCACCTCAATCAACGATCTGGTTGAACTCCCCATATCGGAACTCAAGAAGTTCTTTGACAACCTAAAGCTGACTCCCCATGAAGAACAGACTGCCAAGCGCCTGCTCATAGAGATAAACAGCCGCATCCAGTTCATGCTTGATGTGGGTCTGGATTACCTGACCCTGAACCGTGCCAGCGCAACGCTGTCGGGCGGTGAGAGCCAGCGCATCAATCTGGTTACATCACTGGGCAGCAGCCTGATGGGTTCGCTCTACGTTCTTGATGAGCCCAGTATCGGTTTGCATAGCCGCGATACCGAGAAACTGATAAAGGTTCTGCGCCAGCTCCAGCAGATTGGCAACACAGTGGTTGTAGTGGAGCATGATGAGGAGATTATCCGCGCATCGGACTACATAATTGATGTTGGTCCCGAGGCTGGCCGTCACGGCGGTGAGATAATCTATCAGGGACCGACTGATAAACTTGAGAACAATACCGACAGCTGGACAGTCAAGTATCTGACCGGCGCCGAGAGCATACCCGTTCCATCTTCACGCCGCCCGTGGAACAACTACATTCTTGTAAAGGGTGCGCGTCAGAACAATCTGGACGGCATTGACGTAAAGTTCCCGCTCAACGTGATGACTGTGGTTACAGGCGTGAGCGGATCAGGCAAGAGTACTCTGGTACGCGATATCCTGTACCGCCACCTCAAGAATATTTACAGCGAATCGACCGAGCGTCCGGGCGAGTGCCTGGGTCTGGAGGGCGATATGTCAATGGTAAAGTCCGTTGAGTTTGTTGACCAGGATCCCATAGGCAAGACCACCCGCTCCAACCCCGTGACCTACGTCAAGGCGTATGATGAGATCCGCAAACTCTTTGCTGACCAGCCGCTGTCACACCAGATGGGATACCGTCCCACCCACTTCTCATTCAACTCCGAGGGCGGACGCTGCGAGGAGTGCAAGGGCGAGGGCGTGGTAACCGTATCCATGCAGTTCATGTCAGACCTCCAGATGGTCTGCGAGAGCTGTCACGGCCGCCGCTTCAAGAACGACGTTCTGGAGGTAACCTACAAGGGCAAGAACATCTGGGAGATACTTGAAATGACCGTAAACCAGGCCGTTGAGTTCTTCTCGTCCGATGACCCCGCCGAGCGCCGCATAGTCAAGAAACTGGAGCCGCTGCGCCAGGTGGGACTGGGTTACGTCAAACTGGGTCAGTCTTCATCGACCCTTTCGGGCGGTGAAAGCCAGCGCGTAAAACTGGCCTATTTCCTGAGTCTCGAGAAAGCTGAGCCCACCATATTCATCTTTGATGAGCCCACCACCGGTCTGCACTTCCACGATATCCGCAAACTGCTGGAGTCATTCGATGCCCTGATTCGTCGCGGCCACACCGTGATCATCATTGAGCACAACATGGACGTGATAAAGTGCGCCGACCACGTCATAGACCTGGGCCCCGAAGGCGGCGAGCACGGAGGCCATCTTGTAGTCTGCGGCACACCCGAGGATGTGGCCGCCTGCCCCGAATCATATACAGGAAGATTCCTCAAGGACAAGCTATAGATTTTTTATTTACATTTGTTCCCTGACTAACAATTAATTGCTATGGCAGAGAACAAAGAAAGCAAGATGAAGGCGTTCATGGAGCGTCTTAAGGTGTTCCTGACTAAGGATATCTGGTCATTTGACCTGGGTCAGAAAGGACCATTACGCCGCGCTATCGGAAACACGGTAAAAGTGACAGTCATTGCCGTCCGCACATTCCTTGACGACAAAATCATGACCCGCGCGGCCGCCCTCACCTACTCCACACTGTTCGCAGTCGTTCCCATTCTGGCGCTGATTTTCGCCATCGCACGCGGATTCGGATTTGAGAATATAGTAAACAGCCTTCTTGAAAACGGTATCATGAAGGAAAACGAGAGTCTGAGTACCGTGATGCAGTTCATTGACGGTTACATGCAGTACGTTTCAAGCGGTGCATTCGTAGGTATCGGCCTCCTGTTCCTGCTCTGGTCTGTTTATTCATTGGCCGATGGTATTGAAACCAACCTCAATTTTATCTGGCATGTCAAGCAGTCACGTGGCATGGGCCGCAAGATAACCGACTACTTCTCACTGGTACTGCTTATCCCGATAGGAATCATCTGTCTTAGCGGTCTTTCGGTTTTGACATCGTCCATTCTGTCACGCATGCAGGGATTCCAGCTTCTGGGCGGTTTTGTACAATTCCTGGTAATTGCCCTACCGTATCTTGTGGCCGGCTTTATACTCACCGGATTCTACATGTTCATGCCTAACACCAAGGTAAGGTTCAAATATGCCATAATACCGGGATTCATAGCAGGCTGCCTGTTCCAGGCTCTGCAGAACCTCTACTTCAGCGGTCAGTTGGCCCTGTCAAGTTACAACCAGATATACGGAGGTTTCGCAGCCCTGCCGCTGTTCCTCTTCTGGCTGAACCTCTCATGGTCAATCATCCTGTTCGGCTGCGAGCTTGCTTATGTAGCACAGAACAATGACAATTTCAACTACTTCAAGGAACCTGCCAAAATAAGCCGCCGCCATCAGGATTTCTACTGCCTTATGGTTATGGCCTGTATCTGCAAGAGATTCAACAAACACCTGCCGGCACTTGACCGCAAGGAGATTGGCAATGAACTCAAGATTCCTCTACGCTATGTTATAGCGTCATTGGATTTACTCATAGAGGCAAAACTGCTTCAGCCGGTACTTAAGGGCGACGAACGCGAACCCGCCTACGTACCCACAACCGATACCAACAAACTGACTGTGGTCAAGGTGCTTTCGGCAATCAACTGCACCGGTTACTGCGATCTGGACCATGCTCTTGACAGCGAAGTCCGTTCAGCCCTGCTAAAGATTGACGATGAGCGCAAGAGCCTGAGCGGTGACATTTGGTCCACTCCGCTTGCCGAGCTTTGACAGCTTGTCAGACTAAAAACATAAACGCATGACATTTTGTCATGCGTTTTTTATTGGCACCACATTTGTCTCTTATACTGCGAAGGCGCCCCGAAAGGGAGCCGGATAAAACAGAATGTTTAACAATTAAAGTATAGGAGGTTACAACTATGTTACTCGCAAGAAGAAATCAGAATTACAATCAGAATTGGTTACCCAGTCTGTTCAACGATTTTATGAATGACGATTGGTTCACTACCCGCACCGCAGCCAGTGTACCGGCTCTGAACGTAATCGAGAATGAGAAGAACTACGAACTTGAGTTCGCTGTTCCGGGACTTAAGAAAGAGGAACTGAACCTGCAGGTCGATGCCGACGGCGTAATGTCAATCTCAATGGTTCACAAGAACGAGGAGAACAAGGAGGACAAGAAACGCAACTACATCCGTCGTGAGTTCTCTTATCAGGAGTTCAACCAGAGCTACATCCTGCCCGATGATGCAGACCGCGAGAAAATATCGGCCAAAGTTGAGAACGGTGTACTCACAATCGACGTACCCAAACTGCCTGCCGAAAAGCAAGCCCAGGCCGTACAGAGCATCGCAATTTCATAAAGGCTCATAAAAGCAAAAAAGAGCGCCCGATTTTTCGAGCGCTCTTTTTTTATGCAGAGACCGGAATTACTCCCAGTTCTCCTGAGTCTTGCGGATGTAGCTCTTGTAGCGGAGCTGAGCCATCTTCTGTGCCTCAGCAAAGAGCTCCTCGGCCTCATTGGGATATGCCTTCTTGACTGAGAGGTAACGAACCTCACCCATCAGGAAGTCATGGAAGTTCTCCCAGTTAGGCTCCTTTGAGTCGAGTGAGAACGGATTCTTACCCTCCTCGGCAAGAGCGGGATTGTAACGCCACAAGTGCCAGTAACCACACTCGACAGCCTTCTTCTCCTCGGCCTGGCTCTTACCCATGCCACCCTTGGCCTTAAGACCGTGGTTGATACAGGGAGCGTAAGCGATGATGATTGAAGGACCGTGCCAAGCCTCGGCCTCGCGGATAGCCTTGAGGCACTGTGCGTGGTCTGCACCCATTGCAATCTGAGCAACATATACATAACCGTAAGTGGTAGCGATCATACCAAGATCCTTCTTGCGGATACGCTTACCCTGAGCGGCAAACTGTGCGATAGCACCCAGAGGAGTAGCCTTTGAAGCCTGACCGCCAGTGTTAGAGTAAACCTCAGTATCAAGTACCAGGATGTTTACATCCTCACCGCTGGCGATTACATGGTCAAGACCACCGTAACCTATATCGTATGAAGCACCGTCACCACCGATGATCCACTGTGAACGCTTAACCAGATAGTGGTCAAGAGTCTTCAGCTCAGTGCATACGGGGCAACCCTTGGCAGCACCCTCTGCGATGCAGGCACGCAGCTTGGGAGCAATCTCCTTGGTCTTATCGGCATCCTCCTTGTTGGCGATCCACTCGGCAGCCAGTTCCTTGTACTCAGCGCTGGTCTTGTCTGAATCGATCATCTCCTGGAGCAGCTTGGTAACGCGCTCTTTCATCTTCTTGTTACCAAGAGCCATACCCAGACCGAACTCGCAGAAGTCCTCAAACAGTGAGTTGTTGAATACAGGACCCTGACCCTTCTCGTTCTTGGTGTAAGGAGTTGAAGGTATAGAAGCTGAA
>CADBXO010000019.1 GCA_902798685.1 uncultured Bacteroidales bacterium | reverse complement strand
GGCCTATTGCATTGATTACTTCCATTCTCTTTCAAATTAACTAAGTGAATTGATATCGATTGCCTTGGGCTGCTGTGCCTCATGCTTGTGCTCTGTACCAGCATAAACATAGAGGTTGTCAATGAGCTTGTCACCAAGCTTTGTCTTGGGCAGCATTCCCTTAACAACTTTCCTCATAAGTCTCTCAGCACCGTTGGGCTTAGCCATCAACTGTGCAGGTGTCATCTCACGCTGACCGCCGGGATAACCGGTGTAACGCAGATAAACTCTGTCAGTCCACTTCTTACCGGTGAGAACGATCTTATCGGCATTGAGAACGATGACATTGTCGCCGCAATCAACATGCGGAGTGAAATTTGTCTTATACTTACCGCGGAGCAACTTGGCAACCTTAACGGCGAAGCGGCCCAGGACCTGGTCCTTGGCGTCAACCACTACCCATTCCTTATTAACGGTAGCCTTGTTGGCCGAAACAGTCTTGTAACTTAAAGTATCCATTCTAAACTTTAAATCAATAATTAAACAATTCATTCTACGCAACCTCCCGTCATCCCGACGAAACGGAAACTCCCTAACGCTTGTTTTCAGCGGTTACGCTATCCCGCAGAACCCGTACTCGGGGGTTTAACACGTTAATAACTAACCCTTTATGCAAGGGTTGATAATAATCGGCTCGCAAAATTACACTTTTTCAATGAAATAGCGATAAAATTCTGTTGATTTTTTTGTTTTTCCGGTCGCTTACGCATTGCGTACTGCCATACTTGCAAAAAACCTCCCTAAAACCAAGTAACTCTGCAAGTATGGCATCAAAAAGGCCCAAAAAGCCCGTTTTCCCAGCCATACCTGTCACCACAGCCCCCACAACCCACATTCTCTGCAAGTATGGCCACTTTTTATTATTTTTGTGGGACTACAAATTGGGATTATGAAGAAGGTACTGCTTTTCTTGATGTTACTTCCGGTTGGTTTGATGGCTCGTGAAAACCGCAGCATTGACAAAAACTGGGAGTTTGTGCTGAGTGAGGCTGCTATTGATGAACTGGCAGGGGTTGAGGGATGGCGCAAAGTGGATGTGCCTCACGACTGGAGCATTGAGGGGGAGTTTGACCGCAGCAATCCTACCGGTCAGGGCGGCGCGTATCTGCCTGCGGGCACAGGATGGTACCGCAAGACAATAAGGGCCGATATCGGGGCCGATGAACGGTTGCAGCTGGAGTTTGACGGTGTGATGGCCTGCAGCAGCGTTTATGTGGACGGCAAGCTGGCCGGCTATCGTCCTAACGGATATGTGGGATTTACATATGATATCACCGGTCTTGTTACTCCCGGTAAGGATGCAGTTGTTGCAGTTAAGGTGGACAACTCCGTTCAGCCGGCATCACGCTGGTACACAGGCAGCGGCATAAACCGCCATGTACGGCTGGTAAAAAAGAATGCATGTCACATTCCGTCCCATGGCGTTTTCATTTCATACCAGGACGGCAAGGTCAACATAAAGGCGGCCGTATCCAATACATCAGATAAAGCGCGCAGCATAAAGCTCCAGTACAACCTGAAGGATGCCAGAGGAAAGGTCGTGGCAAAAGGCACCGGTTCAGATATCCTAATCGGAGCCGGAGAGCAGGCGGAACTCACGGGAACAATTCAAGTTAACGATCCCCAGCTCTGGTCACCGGACAATCCATATTTATACACTGTAGACGTTGAGGTGATGGAAGGTCGCAGGCAGTTGGATGCAGAGACCGTGACCGCCGGACTGCGCACCATCCGCTTTGACAATCAGAAGGGATTCTTCCTGAACGGACAGAACCTGAAGATGTACGGAGTCTGCCTCCATTCCGATGCCGGGGCGCTTGGCACGGCAGTTCCCCTATCTGTTTGGGAATATCGGCTCCAACAGTTACGCAAACTTGGCGTGAACGCAATAAGGATGGCCCACAATCCGGCCGATCCGGCATTCATGGAGCTGTGCGACCGCATGGGATTCCTGTTCATGACCGAATCATTCGACACCTGGAACTCGCCCAAGAACCACGCCGAGAAGGGTTACAATCTATTCTTTGATGAATGGTGGGAGGCCGATACCCGCGCAATGGTTGAGCAGGCCCGCAATCACCCGTGCGTGGTGATCTACAGCGTAGGCAATGAGATACGTGACAACCTTAACAACGAGCAGGGCTTTGAGAAATACCGCAGACAGCAGGATCTGGTACACTCCATTGACCCCACCCGTCCGGTAACGATGGCACTGTTCCGCCCCAACTCATCAGGGGTATACCGCAACGGATTTGCCGAGATGATGGATGTGGTTGGCCAGAACTACCGCGTCGATGAGCTCAAGGCCTATCATGAGGCCCACCCCGAGAAGGCTATCATCGGCACTGAAAACACACATGACGTGCAGTCGTGGCTGATGCTGCGTGATGACCCGTCACTATGCGGACAGTTCCTCTGGGCCGGCATAGATTATCTTGGCGAGGCTGCCTGGCCGCAGGTTATGTGGAGCACATCTCTGCTGGATGTAACGGGTGGAGTAAAACCCGCAGGACTTCAGCGTGCCAGCTGGTGGATGAATGAACCTATGGTAGCGTTTGCCCGCCACACCGACAACAACGGCGCAGGTTCGCTCATCTCAGACTGGACTCCGGCTGACCTGGACACCTATGACCAGGCCGTCATAGAGGTCTATTCAAACTGCCAGGAGGTGGAGCTTTTTGTAAACGGCGAATCGCAGGGTCGCAAGACCATGCCCGACAACGCCCGCCCCGCCCTGTTCAACATAAACTTCAACTCCGGTAAGATTGAGGCCGTAGGATATAACGACAGTAAGGAGACTGCCCGATACACATCCGTAACGGCCGATGAGCCTGCCCGCATCAACATTGAAAAGGCAGGAGGCCGCGCCGGAACAGGCTTTGATGATGTTGAGATAGTCTCAATACAGATTACAGACGCTCAAGGCAATGTCTGCCCAAACAACGACTGCAGCATAGAACTGAAAGTTGAAGGTGCTGAACTTATAGCCGTTGACAATGCCGATGTCCTGGCACATGAAACCAGCCATAAGAGCCCGGTCTTCAACACATATCAGGGACGCATGATTGCCTACATCCGCCGCACATCAGCCAGCGGCAAGGTAACAGTAACGGCGACTGACTGTTCGTCGGCCGCCGCACTAAAAGAATCAAAGACTTTCTGATTTATTACTTCAAAGCTGCCTTGACCTCAGTAACCATGTTCTTGTGAGCCTCATCCTCCTCGGTCAGAGTGGATGTGAGCGCAATGTCTCCGGCTTTGTCATTGGTTGAGAAGGTGCCGGTGTAGAGGAGAATGCTGTTGAAGTAGAGTGTGGCTTCAAAGCAGATCTTGTAATCTCCGGCGGGTACTTCCTTGCCGTCGGCATCCTTGAAATCCCAGGTGTATGTCTGGATACCGCTCTCTTTGGGTGTGGCTCCTGTTACGGCATCGATCTGTTCATCGGTCATCTCCTCAGCCTTAGCGTTCTTTACCCATGTGGGTGTGCAGGTGGGACGGAAGGTGTAGCCGCGACGACCGCCTCGGCCCTTTGAGGTAAATGATGTTACGGTAAGGGTGCGGACAACCTTTCCCTCCGAGTTTTCAATCCAGACTGCCCACTGGTTGGAGCCGGCTCCGGACTGTTTCTGATAGTTGAATGAGAGTTCCACTGCACTGGCTTTCTTGGAACGCTGGGCCGATGCAGGCATGGCAATGATGACAGAGAGAACTGCCAAGAGAATGATTCTGATCTTCATATAAAAAACAAATTTGGTTATCTTGCTGAGTGCGAAGATAACCAAATTGTTTAAAACAACTACTCTCCTAACGGAGCCGATAGCGGAGAAAGCGAACTCAAGTTCAGACTCGGGAACCCTCCCGTCCACTTTGATGTTTCAGTTGTGTCTTCTCTTACTTCCTTAGCATTGGAAGCGGTAGTATTTTTCCAGTCCTTCATATATAAATATTGTTTTCACGTTTTATTGTCCTTTTCAGCACTATAGGCGATGCTTGTAAGACAAAGATATGAAAACAAATTTAAATATGTGTTAAAATTGGAAAGAATTTTTTCATTCCAGTCCAGAGAACGGTGCAGGCATCTTTTTGGTGTATCCCTGAGCGTGGAAGGTGGCAATTATGGTGCCGTTCTGATCAGTAACCTGTACCTGGGCTGCAGGAATTTTGGGATGCCAGCTGGTAAAATGGCCCTCGGCGGTAAGCACGTCGCCCAGTTTGGCCGATACATGATAATATATGGTGGAATTGATGGCAAAAGCCATGTTATCTCCCTGATTTACAAGTGCTGCAAATACCAGGTCGGCAAGAGTGAACAGTGCTCCGCCCTGGCAGATGTTTCCGGCATTCATATGGTGCTCAGTAACTGTCATGGTAGCCTTGGCTGAGCCCGGTTTTACATCGGTCAGTTCAATGCCGATGTACTTGGCGAACTTGTCGCCCTCATTGAGAAAATCTTTAAGTGTCATATTCTTGGTTATCGGTTATAAATCTTCTTACCGTCTATAATGTAGAGTCCCTTGCCCGGGGCTGCGTCACGTGACGAATTAACCCTGCGGCCGTCCGGCAGGTAAATCGCCCTTTCCGGATTGGGATCATAATATCCGGGGGCCGATGTATACGACGCCCCGCCCCATTCGCGGCAGATGCTGTTGTAGTTATCGGCGTACCATCTTTTTACATAATCAATCTCCTGGCTCAAAGACTCCTTGAGCGGAACCGGATTGCCGTTCCAACGGTCATACTCCCTCTGCCATGCCCCCGATTTCTCAAACTCTGAGGCATAAGCATCCAGACGTGCAAAAACGCTGTCGGGACTCAACAGTGTCGGGGAGAGTTCCGCCCAGCGGTCCTTGACAGCTTTGCGGAAACCGTCCACATTATTCAAGTGCAGCCGGTCGTACGGAGCCCTCCAGTCATACCTGTTCAGGATGGCCGTAACATCATTGTAGTCTCCGTCATAATTGCCTCCCAACGACATATCCATATCCCACGGCGTGATAAGATAGCGGTGACCTTTGGTAATATCGACTGTTGACAGGAATGTATTCTTGTAGAAATTGTCATCAACATTAAGGGCCGATGTAAACACAAGGTAGTCCACCAGATTATCCACATAAAACCAGTTCAGATATTCATCGCAGAACTGCGCGAACGTGGTCTCCTGAGAACAGAAATCTATAAGGTCCATCAACGGCTGCCATGTAACATCCGACGGATAGTCAGACGGATACTGGAGCTCCCATGCATTCCACTCCGTGGTGTTGACTGGGGCCGTATCATAACCGGTCAGATAGCTGCTGGAGCCTGACCACTTGGTGCATTTGTACAGAAGCCCTTTGATGTAAACCCTGCCGCTGGTTCCCTTGTCGGCCTTTTTAAGTCCCAGCAGTTTACGGTCCACCTTGTCTGAAAGACAGTAAAGCCCCTCATACTCTCCGTTCAGGAAAAGCTCCACGAACACTCCGTCAGTGCCGTTACGGTTATCGAATCCGGTATCATAGGGAGTATGACTCATGCTGTTCCAGATGTCGAAACAGAGCCTGTTCCTCATCCTGATCCTGTCAATGGCCATGGCATCAAGTATCCAGCTGTTCTCCTCCCTTATTCCCAGAACGTTGGCATCCAGGTCATCGCCCCTGCTGTCAACCAGCTTGACCGCAAGTGATTTCTTGTCATATGCCATAGCGCTGGCACCCCTGTATTTGACCTCACATCTGAATTGGACGTCACGCCGGGCGGGATCGGTCCTCTTCTGAAAGTCCCATATCTCTATCTGCCCGCTCACATAAGAGTCATTCTCCAGAGCAGACTCAGTCACGATATTGACCAGCGGAAGCGAGTTGGCATCCAGCCCCTCCTTAAGACGGCCAAAATCAGTCTCCTGAGCATGGGCAGTCAATACCGGAAAAGTAAGGAACAATATGAGTGAGAGTCCTTTAAATGTCATGATGCCGGGGTGTTATTCTGTTGCAAATGTATTCAAAAATATGATGGCGTCAATAAGTTCCTGCTGCGGGAAATCCATGGGAACTATACCTATAGGCTTCTTATGGTTACCCAGATACTCAAGCAGCCGTACATTGTTGGTCTTGGCATTGCGCTTGATATTGGTACTTATGCCTGAGCCCGTATAACCCGAAAGATGGTTAATGCACCACACTCCCTCCGGGGCCGATGCAAACTCCCTTATCATAGCGGTAACCTTATCCCATTTGGTGTTCAGATAATCGCCTTTGCCCCCATCAGTGAAATAATCCTGGGCACAAAGGACAGCACTCTGTCCTTCAGATGAGACCATTCCGGCGTGATGCGACGAAGCGTTTCCGGGCCAGCCATACACTACGGTGCCGGGATAGTCCCTCCCACCGGTCGGGTGGTCCCTATGTATAAATAGTACACGCCCGCGCATATCGGCCACAGTCATATCAGCATTGAACGATGCCAGCATATCGGTAGGAAAGATAGCGTATATTGCATCCATTGTCATATCCACCCCTTCCTGGCCGCCTCCCGCACTGTTGGTCATTACTATGCAGAACTCTGTAGGTTGTTCTTCAAGTTTTCTTTTTAATATCAGCAAAGCCTCCTGGAATCCAAGATGGCAGTCGGCCGGGCCGTGATATATCCTGAGCGTTCCGTCTTCAAGTCTGGGTCTTAGGTCAAAGAAACGGATTCCGGCATCCCACTGACTGGGCAGATCCAGGGTCTGGGTTCGGGCATAGTGGCGCATGGGAAACCTTACGCCCGATGTTCCGGAATCGTGGGTGCCAGGGATGGAGAGTTTGCAGACTGGTGTGGCATCGGACAGGGTGGCCATCCAACTTTCACAAAGACTCTGTGCGCTGACAGTTTGTGCCAGCAAGAGTGTGATAATGATGAATAATTTTTGCGTCACTTTGGGATGTTGAGCACTGCCTGGAGTGCAGGTTTGGGTGTGCGGTCGCGGTTGTAGAGCAGCGGATAGTTGGTGCGATTGGGTATGGGGTAGCCGTTCTTCCATGACATGCCGTCATGCAGGCCCCATATCGTCACGCGGTCTATCTTGTCGCGACGGCTGTAGAATATGTTGAACAGCTCCGCATATCGGGCCGTAAGCTGTGCCTGGACATCGTCGGGCAGACCGTTCTTGTAGGGGTCCAGATAGGTCTCAAACTCCTCGAGTTGGAACATGGGGTCCTGCAGGGACTTGCCTATGACCTGGCCCTCTTTGGTGAGCGGCAGCACATCGACATCAAGCTCGGTTATCATAACCTTTACACCCAGGGCTGCGAATGTGTCAATCGCGGCGGCATAACCTTTACACCCAGGGCTGCGAATGTGTCAAACGCGGCGGTTATATACTCGTTCTTGGGGAAATTGAGTCCCCAATGTGCCTGTATGCCGATGCCATCGATGCGGATACCCTCTTTCTGGAGCATACGCACCATGCGGGCTATACCGTCACGTTTGGTGGGACGCCATACATTGAAATCGTTGTAATAGAGTTCGGCTTTGGGATCATACTCGTGGGCAAACTTGAATGCCAGACGTACCACCTCATCGCCATCACCGTTAAAGGCGTTGGTCCACAAGGTCTTGCGGTATGAGCCGTCATTGTCTATTATCTCGTTCACCACATCCCAGGCATCAATCTTTCCGCTAAAATGGCCGGCCACGGTCTCAATGTAACTGCGCATGGTCTCAACCATCTCATCGTGGCTCTTGGGAGTGCCGTCGGCATGGTTGAAAAAGAAATCGGGGGTCTGGTTGTGCCATACAAGAGTGTGGCCGAGAGCCCACAGTCCGTTGTCCTTGGCAAACTGCACGTACCTGTCGGCCGCCTGGAAATTCCAGCGGTCAGGTGACGGGTGAAGCACCTCGGCCTTCATATCGTTCTCGGGGCTTACTGCATTGAACTGCTGCAGGATGATCTGGGCTGACCTGCTGTCACGGCCGTTTACTATACTGGAATTCACGGCGCATCCCATCTTGAATGCATCGGCATAAGCGCCCTTAAGCGTCTTCTGGGCAGATGCAGCCATGGCGCACATCATAAACAGCACTAAAACGACGGACAATCTTTTCATACACATAATTGAGATATTATCATAGGGTTATCGGTGACAAATATAACAAAATGACGCATTATTAAACGACCCCTTTGCGTCGTTTTTGAGTATCTTTGCGGCCGATTATGGAAAAACTCAAGAGAATTGTTCGCCAGGCGGTGCCAAGGGCGATGAAAACTATCTGGTGGATATTCAAGATAACCGCCATCGTTTCTTTTATAATGTTTCTGCTCAAATATACAGGTATACTGGCTTGGATAGCTGCGGCTGTAAGTCCCGTTTTCAGGATTTTCGGACTGCCGGGTGATGCATCGCTGGCTTATGTGAGCGGATATTTCATCAATGTTTACTCTTGCATTGCAGTGGTATCGACCATAGACCTTACTGCGCGCCAGATTACCATACTGGGTACCATGACACTGGCAGCACACGCCATGGTGGTGGAGACGGCAGTCCAGAAAAAGACCGGAGCTCCGGCTCTCTATACGGTACTCATACGTACTTTTGGCTCTATTGCATTAGGCATAATTATGAACCTGGTTCTGCCGGGACGTCCCGTGTATGATGCCGCAGCAGTAAACCTATCAGAGATTCCGTTCTTCCAGATACAGGGTGAATTCTGGCCCATGTTCATGGTATGGTTCAAGGGGCTGATGAAACTGGCCGTATGGATGACGGTGCTTATCACGCTGCTCAACATCATACAGCGCGCATTTTACGAGTACGGTATCATGAACTGGATATCACGCCTGTTTAGCCCGCTGCTCACTCTGTTCGGCCTGCCCAAGGAGACATCGTTCCTATGGATCGTAGCCAACGTTGTGGGCCTGTCGTACGGATCGGCCGCAATCATGGATGAGATGGAGCGCGGTCAGATATCGGACAAAAGCATACGCCTGCTCAATACACACATCGGCATCTCTCACAGTAACCTGGAGGACCTGATGCTCTTTGCTGCCGTGGGCGGCATGTGGTACTGGATGCTTCTATTCCGCTGGGGCATGGTAACAGTCCTAGCCTGGTCGCTAAGGCTCTACTTCAAACTTACAGCACGATAATAAAAAACTCCGATTCAAACGAACCGGAGTTTTTTATTTAGAATTCTGCTGAACGCGGTGTTCTTGGGAACGGGATCACATCTCTAATGTTCTGCATTCCTGTTACGAACAGAATCAGGCGCTCAAAGCCCAGACCGAATCCGGCGTGCGGGCATGAACCCCAGCGGCGGGTATCCAGATACCACCACAGATGAGTCATATCCATCTGACGACGGTTGATCTCACCCATCAGCTTATCATAATCGGCCTCACGTACTGAACCGCCGATGATCTCACCTATCTGCGGGAACAGAACGTCGGTACCCTGCATTGTTGATGCGGGAGCCTTTACACCGTGATAACCTATTGAACCGCCATCGGCAGTAGCCTCATTCTGCTTCATGTAGAATGACTTGATGGCTGTAGGATAGTCAGTCATGATAACGGGCTTCTTGAAGTGCTCCTCTACGAGGAAACGCTCATGCTCTGAAGCCAGGTCATCACCCCAGTTGCATGGGAACTCAAACTTCTTACCGTTCTTGATGGCCTCCTGAAGGATGTTAATACCCTCGGTGTAGGTAAGACGTACAAAGCTCTCCTTGAGTACGCCATTGAGACGCTCCAGCAGGGTCTTGTCAATCATGTTGTTGAGGAACTCCAGATCATCCTGGCAGTGGTCGAGTGCCCACTTTACGCAGTACTTGATGAAGTCCTCCTCAAGGTCCATCAGCTCCTCCTGGTCCAGGAAAGCAATCTCGGGCTCAATCATCCAGAACTCGGCCAGATGGCGCGGAGTGTTGGAGTTCTCGGCACGGAATGTAGGACCGAAAGTATAGATGGCACCCAGAGCGGTTGCACCAAGCTCACCCTCCAGCTGACCGCTTACGGTAAGTGAAGTCTGCTGACCGAAGAAATCATCATCATAGATAATCTTACCCTGATCATCCTTCTTGAGGTCATAGAGGTTCTTGGTGGTTACCTGGAACATGTTACCTGCACCCTCGCAGTCACTTGCTGTGATAAGCGGAGTGTGGAAATAGAAGAATCCATGCTCATGGAAATAGGTGTGGATGGCCATTGCCATGTTGTGACGGATACGCATCACAGCACCGAATGTATTGGTGCGCAGACGCATGTGGGCATGCTGACGCATATACTCGAATGTCTGGCCCTTCTTCTGCATGGGATAGTCATCACCGCACAGACCCAGAACCTCAATATCGGTAGCCTGAACCTCGACAGCCTGACCTGAGCCGATGCTCTCAACCATGGTACCCTTTACACTAAGGCATGCACCGGTGGTGATCTGCTTCATCAGCTCGTCGCTGAACTTCTCGAGGTCAGCTACTATCTGAACATTCTTGATTGTCGAGCCGTCATTGAGAGCAATGAAGTTCACGCTCTTGCTGCCACGCTTTGTTCTTACCCAACCTTTGACGACAACCTCCTGACCGTAATCGGTACGCTTAAGGAGGTCAACAATCCTTGTTCTCTTGATATCCATTGTTTTAGATTTAATTCGTGATTAATTATTCGTAAGCACCCATGCGGAGCATGTTGACCTCCTTCTCGGTGAGGAAACGCCAATCGCCGCGACGCAGACGCTTCTTGGTAAGACCTGCAAACTGAACGCGGTCCAGCTTGGTAACGCGGTAACCCAGAGCGTCGAACATACGACGTACCACGCGGTTGCGGCCTGAGTGGATCTCAATGCCTACCTGGGTCTTGTCATCGTTAACGTAGCTTACCTCATCGGCACGTACGATATCGCCCTCTTCCTCGCCGATGTTTACACCGTCAAGAAGCTTCTGCAGATCCTCGGCGCTGACGGCGCGGTCCAGACGTGCATGATAGATCTTCTTCTTGAGGAATCTGGGGTGTGTCAGGCGGCTTGCCATCTCACCGTCATTGGTAAGAAGCAGAACACCTGTTGTATTGCGGTCAAGACGGCCTACGGGATATACGCGCTCCTTGCAGGCACCCTTGATGTAATCCATAACTGTCTTGCGCTCCTGAGGATCATCAACTGTGGTAACGCAATCCTTGGGCTTGTTGAGCAGGATGTAGATCTTGCGCTCGATGCTTACCAGCTGATCGTGGAACAGTACGTTGTCACCGCGATGTACCTTGGTGCCGAGCTCGGTTACGGTCTGGCCGTTAACCTTTACAACACCTGCCTGGATGAACTCATCGGCCTCACGACGTGAGCATACACCGGCATTTGCCAGGTACTTGTTCAAACGTATCTCCTCCTCGGGATCGTGAATTACATCCTGATACTCTATGCGCTTGCGGTTATCCTGACGCTTCTGCATGGGTTTGCGGAAACCGCCCTGCTGGCCGTAGCCGCCCTGACGCTGGAATCCGCCGCCCTGACGCTGACCATAGCCACCCTGGCGCTGGCCGTAACCGCCCTGACGCTGGCCGTAACCACCCTGGCGCTGGCCGTAGCCGCCCTGACGCTGGTAGCCGCCATCATTAACTTCACCGTTCTGGCCCTGGACACGCTCCCTGTAGAAACGGGGCTGACCCTCCTCGCCGTTGTTGAACTGGCGGTTCTGGCCGTAACGCTGCTGTCCGTAACCCTGACGGTTATTATTGTATCCACGGTTCTGGTAACCGCCCTGGCGGTTCTGACCGTAGCCCTGCTGATCTCCATAATTCTGTCCGTACTGACGGCGGGGGCGATCCTGATTGTAGCCCTGCTCACCATCCTGGCGCTGCGGACGCTCTACTCTTGAATACTGGGGACGATTGTTGTACTCCACCCTCACAAAACGGGGGCGACCTTCGCGGCGGTTAGCATTCTGGTTGTTGTCATCGGAGTTGCCGTTAAACCTGTTGAAGCTGTTCTCCTGTTCCTGATTCCCGCTCTCGTCGTAGAATCTGTTTCCATTCTCTGTTTCCATCATAATTGTAACTGTTTAAGGTGAAGCCATCACGGCTTCGGGTCAATGATTTAGATTTTTTGTTTAACTATCACACGCCGAAATAGTTGCCAGGCGTTATGGCTTTAAGTTCTTTTTTAATATTATCGTTTACGTTCAGTCCGTCTATAAATTCGCTGATTGACTCACGTGTAACTTGACTATTGGTTCTTGTAAGGGCCTTGAGTGCCTCATAGGGATGCGGATATCCCTCACGGCGCAGGATGGTCTGGATAGCCTCGGCTACCACGCTCCAGCATCCGTCCAGATCGGCCGCAATCTTCTGCTCGTTGATGAGCAGCTTGCCCAGACCCTTGAGTGAGCTGGCAATGGCAATCATCTGATGGCCGAAGGGAACACCTACGTTACGGATAACGGTTGAGTCTGTCAGGTCACGCTGCAGGCGTGATACCGGCAGCTTGCGTGACAGGTGCTCCAGGATGGCGTTGGCCATACCCAGGTTACCCTCGGCGTTCTCAAAGTCTATAGGATTGACCTTGTGAGGCATTGTTGAAATACTCCATTGATATGTACTGCCAGAAGTCGCGGTTCATATCGATCTGGATGGTGTTCAGACGCTTCATTGCATCGAACAGGGCTGCCAGGTTGTCGTAGTTGGAGATCTGTGTGGTATACTCCTCACGCTTGAGTCCCAGCTTATCGGCCAGGAACTTGGCGCCGAATGCCTTCCAGTCAATCTGGGGATAAGCCACATGGTGAGCGTTGAAGTTACCGGTGGCACCGCCGAACTTGGCTGACATGGGAACTGCCTTGAGCTGTGAGAGCTGCTCGCGCATACGGTATGCGAACACCTCGATCTCCTTACCCAGACGTGTGGGTGAAGCGGGCTGTCCGTGGGTACGTGCCAGCATGGGAACATCCTTCCAGCGCTGTGCGTACTCCTCAAGTTTGTCAATAAGTGACTGGATTGCGGGATAGTAGACATTCTCAAGAGCCTCCTTGATCATCAGGGGCACTGAGGTGTTGTTTATATCCTGTGATGTAAGTCCGAAGTGTATGAACTCCTTGTAGGGAATAAGTTCCTCAACAAGGTCGAATTTCTCTTTTATGAAATACTCAACCGCTTTTACGTCGTGGTTGGTAACCTTCTCTATGTCCTTGATATGAGCTGCATCCTCCTCGCTGAAGTTCTGCCAGATCTGACGGAGGCCGTCAAGTGATGCGCGTGAAACTCCTGCCAGCTGGGGAAGTTGGAATTCACAAAGTGCTGTAAAGTATTCGATTTCAACTCTTACTCTATACTTTATCAGTGCAAACTCTGAAAAATAGGACGCGAGTTCCTGTGTTTTGCCGTGGTAACGTCCATCTATCGGTGACACGGCGGTTAGTACGTCTAAATTCACTTTAAAAAAATCTTCTAAGTTATCCTCTTTCAATAAATTTTGGGTATCACTCAATCTGCTTCTCAGCAGCGCTGCAAAATTAATAAGAAATTCATAATTTTGCACCTCATAAAATATTAAAATATGTCACAGACTGTAAGTAAGAAAATCAGTGATAGCAAGGGCGCACGCTGGGCGGCCCTTATTATCGTATCGTTCACAATGATGTGGGGTTACTTCCTGACCGATGCCCTTTCACCCCTAATGACCATGCTCGAGGAGCAGATGGGATGGACCAGCCTTGAGTTCGGACAGTTCAACTGGGCCTACTGCTGGTTCAACGTATTCCTGTTCATGCTCATATTCGGCGGTATCATACTGGACAAGATGGGTGTCAGGTTCACCGGAATCATCACCTGCATCCTGATGTTTGCAGGTGCCCTGATCAAATACTATGCAGTCAATTACATATCACCGGGTGCCGAGGCCGGAACCGTATTCGGAATGCGCACTCAGGTATTCGTAGCATGCCTTGGTTACGCCATATTCGCCGTAGGTACCGAGAACTGCGGAATCACCGTCTCAAAGGTCATCACCAAGTGGTTCGCCGGCAAGGAGCTGGCTCTGGCCATGGGTGTTCAGGTAGCAGTTGCCCGTCTGGGTACAGCCGCCGCCCTGGTGTTCAGCCCCATGATCGTTAAGCATTTCTCCCTGTCAGCACCTCTGCTCTTCTCAGCCGTTCTGCTGTGCATCGGCCTTCTGGCTTATCTGGTATTCTGCGGAATGGACAAGAAGTTCGACGCCGAGGTTGCTCTTGAGAATGGTGAGTCCGATGATATCTTCAAGGTTAAGGACCTCAAGCTTATCATCACCAACCGCGGATTCTGGCTCATCGCACTGCTCTGTCTCATGTTCTACTCAGCCGTATTCCCCTTCATGAAATACGCCGCTTCACTTATGGAGAACAAGTACGGTGTAAGTACCACCCTGGCAGGTATCATACCCAGCCTCATTCCTTTCGGCAACCTTATCATGACCCCGCTCTTCGGCGGCATCTATGACAAGAAGGGTAAGGGTGCAACCATCATGATCATAGGTTCACTGCTGCTCATACTGGTACACGTGCTGTTCGCCCTGCCGCTGCTCAACTACTGGTGGTTCGCCGCATTCATCATGATCATCCTTGGTGTGGCCTTCTCACTTGTACCGTCAGCCATGTGGCCCAGCGTTCCCAAGATCATACCTCAGAAGCTTGTCGGCTCTGCCTACGCACTCATATTCTGGGTTCAGAACATCGGACTCGGATTCGTACCCCTGCTCATAGGCGGTATCCTTGACAAGTACTGCAAAGCCGGTACACGCCTTGTAAACGGCGCCGAGGTTACACAGTACAACTACACCCTTCCGATGGTCATTTTCGCCCTGTTCGGCATTGTTGCCCTGCTGCTTGCCCTGCGCCTCAAGGCAGTTGACAAGAAGGAGGGTTACGGACTGGAGGAGCCCAACATCAAGCAGTAATCACAGCTGATGGAGAGAAGAGAGAGACGCAAAGAGCGTTTTGACAGCCATTTCGGAATGATAATGGCTCTGGCCGGTTCGGCCGTAGGTCTTGGTAACCTGTGGAGATTTCCCTTTCTGGCAGCTCAGAACGGAGGCGGTGCCTTCATCTTTGTATATCTGATTCTTCTGCTCACCATCTGCCTGCCGGTACTTATGACCGAGATAACCCTTGGCCGTAAATGCCGCAGCAACGTAACCCGTGTCTATGACAACCTGGGTGCTCCGCGCTGGCGCTGGGCCGGATTCATAACCCTGCTCACCCCCATCGTCATCATGGCCTTCTACACCGTTGTGGGTGGCTGGTCAGTAAAGTACCTGGCCCAGGCATGCATTTTCAATTTCACTGATCCCGGGGCCGATTATTCCGGCACGTTCAGCGGATTCATAAGCTCCACATACGAGCCTCTGATATATACCGGAGTATTCCTGGTGGTAACGGCCATTGCCAACTTCGGCGGAGTAAAGAACGGAATTGAGCGTTTCTCCAAACCCATGATGACCGTACTCTCCATCACCATCATACTGGTTGCCATCCGCTCGCTCACACTGCCGGGCGCATCCGAGGGTACCAGATACCTGCTCATACCGGATTTCAGCAAGATAGACGGCAAGGTGCTCATTACCGCGCTGGGCCAGGCGTTCATGTCTCTCAGCATAGGCATAGGCATACTGCTCACCTACGGATCATACGTAAAGACCAAGGAGGACATTGCCATGACAGCCGTATCGACCGGACTCATTGACACCCTGTTCGCCATCATTGCCGGACTGGCCATCATACCGGCAGTTTACGCCATCGCCTTCATGAACGGAACCACCCCGGCCATCAATGCCGGCCCCGGACTGGTGTTCATCACCCTGCCCGGAGTCTTTGCATCCATGCCCGGCGGCAGTATCATTGCCATCCTGTTCTTCCTCTCATTGCTTCTGGCCGCGGTGACATCGGCCATATCAATGCTTGAGGTGATTGTGGCTTATTTCATTGAGGAGTGGCATCTGTCACGCAACAGGGCGGTATCGGTAAGCATGATCATAATCATCTTGCTGGGCTGCATCTGCTCACTGTCTCAGGGCACGCTCTCAGGCATAACCCTGGCCGGCATGAACATCTTTGACTTCTTTGATGTGATTTCATCGGATGTGCTTATAACCATGGGCAGCCTCATAATGGTATTGTTTGCCGGCTGGCGCATCAAAAAGGCCGAATTCCTGGACGAGCTTACCGGACACGGTGCGTCCAGGACTCCCGCATGGATGTTCCGATACGTCTATTTCATGGTCAAATGGGTAGCCCCCATAATCATCATCGTAATCATGCTGAGCAACATTCTGCTCTAATCAAGTTAAAATGTGTTAATGATATTGCGGATAAGGAAATGCTCTATATCTTTGCGGTGTATTAGCATATTAGTACACCAACAAACGACCGATTATCAACAACTATTGTATTATGAAAAAAGTAATCTTTTCACTTGCCATCATCATGGCTTTCCAGTTTGCACATGCACAGGACACAGACCGTCGTGCACGTTTGGAGAAACACCTTTATTATCTTGCATCGGACTCACTTCACGGACGTGAGGCCGGATCAGAGGACGGAGTCAAGGCACGCGCCTACATCCTTAATGAGTGGAACCAGATGGGACTTGAGCCCTTCCTGCCTGAAGGATTCGAGATGCCTTTCACAAAAAACGGACTCAACATGGCCAATCTGGTAGGTATCATTCCCGGAAACGACCCTGAGCTCAAAGACGAATATATCCTGCTGGGTGCCCACTTTGACCACATAGGTTATAAGAACGGTGAGATATGTAACGGTGCCGATGACAACGCATCGGGCTCAACCGCACTCATTGAAATAGCACGTATGCTCAAGGAGAATCAGAGCAAGCTCAAGCGCAGCGTAATCATTGCCGCATTTGACGGCGAGGAGAAGGGTCTCTGGGGTTCTCAGGAACTGGCCGACAGGATGTCACAGGACGGAACCATAGGTAACGTAAAGTGCATGATGAGCATTGACATGGTGGGCTGGTACGCCAAGAACGGCCAACTGGAGATACTGGGTGCAGGTACTATCAAGGACGGCAAGAAACTGTTGAACGCCAATGCCGGCCAGCTCAAGCTCAAGATCGAGGATTTTGAGACCGCCATCCTGACTGCCACCGATACCCGCAGTTTTGCCAAGAAATACAACGTTCCCACACTGCATGTGTTCACAGGACTCAAGTCACCGTATCATAAGCCGGCCGATGACGCCGACCTGATTGACTATGACGGACTGGAGAGCATCACCTGCTTCATTGCAAGGGTAACCGAGCAGATGGCATCGGACCCGAAATTCGGAGGTACAGGAAAAATAGCCGCCATACACTCTGGCAGGGTCAAGCCCTTTGAGTTGGGTGTAAGCGCAGGCTATACCGTTTCCGGAATATCATTCCCTGACGCCAAACTGACATCAACAGGAAGATACGGCTGGACAGCCGGCTTTACCGCCCAATACAATGCCAAGAGTTTGTGGGGATACCGTATAGGTGCTTTCTATGAAACAGCAAACAGCAACTTCCCCGACCCGACAAACCCGTTCGGTTCAGCACTCAAATACAATCAGACTGCCATTGAAGTTCCTGCAACACTGATCATGCAGAATAATGACCCGTCAATAAGAATCTATATGGGTTTGGGCGCCAATGCACGTTACGTATTCAACTCATCACTTGAGAACCTGAACTACAAGACCACAGACCTTCAGTGGGGAATGCATTTCATGTTTGGTATGAAGATCGGTCACATTTTCATTGAAGACTATTTCATCGGCAACTTCAGCAACCTGTTCGACACTCCCGCAGGCGATCCCAAAGCAAGGCTCGACGTAACAACCCTCAAGATTGGCTGGACATTCTGAGAATTCCAATAAAACAGTCAGCCCCACCCGCAGCTATGCAGGTGGGGCTGATTATTTATATACCCTTTGATTAGTCCTGAGTGGCGGCCTCCAGTTTCTTGCGGAGAACGAACATGATAAGACCGGCAATCACGCACAGGCCTATCAGGATAGCCCAGTTGGCCATAAGCGGAATCTTATTCCACAAGGCCGACGGGATACGGCTCAAGTAGTTACCGATGGCAGTAGCGGCAAACCATCCACCCATCATCAGACCCTTGTACTTGGGAGGAGCCACCTTACTTACAAAACTGATACCCATAGGGCTCAGAAGCAACTCGGCTATGGTCAGTGTAAAATAAGTTCCGATAAGCCAGTTGGGACTGAGTACGCTCTGTGCTGAGTCACCAAGATCCATAGGCGAAATCAGGTCAGACGAGGCTGCTGTGATAACTGCAAAGCCCACACCGGCCAAAAGCATACCCAAACCGATCTTTACGGGAGCTGAGGGCTCCTTGCCTTTCTTTCCCAGAGCACCGAATACGGCAACTGAAACCGGAGTAAGAGAAACCACGAAGAACGGGTTGAACTGCTGGAAATCAGATGTAGCGGCATTGAAAGATAACGGCATCTGCAGATAGAAAGCAATGGCGCCTGCCCAGAGAACCAATGTAGCAATGGCTGCGATGGTACGTGACTTCTTGGTATCGCTCTGGAACATGGCAAACAGAGTGTAGATTGATACTGCAATCAGAGCCAGTGACCAGATGTTGAACCAAATGCGGTTGACACCTGAAATACCGTTCAGCTTGGTGTACTTATCGGCAAAGAATGTCAGGGCCGATCCGTTCTGATGGAATGCCATCCAGAAGAATATTACAACTGCGAACACAAGCAGCAGAGCCACAATGCGGTCCTTGGTCTGCTTGGGAGTGAGCTCCTGCACCTGAACGTTCTGGGCCTTTGCCTGCTTGGTGTTGACATCGGCATACTTGAACCAGGGACGGCAGAGGAAATAGATAAGCAGTGAGAGTACCAGTGAAGCGCATGCTACAAAGAAGCACAGACGGTAGCCCTCGGCCAGAGTCTGCAGGTAAGCGCCTGACTGTGCACCGAACTCTACTGTTGCATTGTCAATGGGTACAAAGTGATAACCTGCGTTCTCGATATGCGGATTGTAGAGAGCCTTTGCCATAGCCGGTGCGAACATAGCACCAATGTTGATGGCCATATAGAAGAGGCTGAATGCGGAGTCTCGCTTATCGGCATACTTTGGATCGTCATAAAGGTTGCCCACAAGTACCTGCAGGTTACCCTTGAAGAGTCCAGTTCCGGCAGCAATCAGCAGCAGACCGGCAAACAGTGTCCACATATCGACAGCCTGGGTTGCCATAGGAACGGCCAGAGCCAGATAACCGGCAATCATTACGAACGCACCGATGGTTACGCACTTTCCGTAACCGATCTTATCGGCTATGATACCACCTACCAGCGGCATGAAATAAACTCCTGCAAGAAAGATTGCATACACTCGTCCGGCAGTATCAACATCCCAGCCGAACTTGGCTCTCATGTAGAGAGTAAAGATGGCAAGCATGGTGTAGTAACCGAATCTTTCGCCTGTGTTGGCCAGAGCCAGAGCAAACAGGCCTTTTGGTTGACCTTTGAACATATAGTTATTTATAGATTAGTTATAATTATCCAACGGAGCGCTAAGATAGCATAAAACTTTTTGAAATCCATAACAAACCAAGTTTGATTACGTCCAAAAAATAATTACTACAATTGCAGATAATTATTCATTACAATAACTAAAGAAATGAGAGTCCGTATCCTTTTAGTATCGTTTGCAGCAGTCCTGACATTATTGTCATCATGTAAGAAACAGCCCCAGCTGGACATTCGTGAAATAGATTTCCGGAACAAATCCCAGCAGCTAGCCCAAGGTGTTCATGTAGATGCCGAATTACCGCTACAGATAACCTCAATCATAAACTGCGACTCATACAAAATCTTAATTTCCCAGGATCCGGACGGCTATGTGTTCGTCTATTCCGATAAGTGGGAACTGCTTGGCAAGTTCTGTCTTCAGGGAAGAGCCAGGAACGAATTCGTGAACCGTCCGGGCGAAATCCGCAGACAGGTCCTTAAAGGCGATGACGGACACCTGCTTCTGCCCCTTCAGGATGAAACAAGCATAAAGGTTTTTGATGTTACCCAGTCCCTATTGTCCGGCAAGACTGTCATGACGCAGACCAGAGACTTTTTACCTTACTATTTACAGCCTTTGGACATGGACGGTTATCAGGCCAAACTCAGAGTCAACCTGGAATATGTGTTCCTTGACAATGATATATACAAGACCCTGGAATATATCCAAGGATTTGAATTTGAGTTTGGAAAAATTGAGGAACACTATTGGATCAGGCATGACACCGCCTTCATGGAATTACCTACAGTATTGTCCGATATGCTTACCATAGTGGGTCCCCAGCCCAAGGATCAGTACCAAAGAAGATTCTATAAACACCCCTCCAAAAATCTGATTGTAGAACCTTTCCTGTTTTCTGATTACATCATGTACTATGACCTGGACAAGGACATTAGTTTTGCAGTACATCAGAATGGCAGCCCCACTCTCAAGGAAGAGCCGAACGAGGTTCCGCATTACAATGATAACGGAGAAGTTGACTACATGGATAAAGAGAGGGGTTGTTTTGAAGAGGCCCTGTCCTTTGAGGATTACTTTCTGGTATTCTATTACGGCGGTGATCACAGTATGAGTGATCCCAATAAGGATTGGCCCAGACCGGAGGTGATGCTATTTGACTGGGACGGAAACTTCAAGAAATCCATCAAGCTGGATCACTACATATTCTACCCCGCCTTCGACGAGAAAACCAAAACCCTCTACGGAATCCCCATGAAAGAAGAAGATGAAATCATCTCCTTCGACCTATCTCCCCTCTTTGAATAGGTATTTGTTCGATCCGCAACGCCCACAAAAAAAGAGAGCCTCATTTCTGAAGCTCTCCTCGTGGGCGTTGACGGATTCGAACCGCCGACCCTCTGCTTGTAAGGCAGATGCTCTGAACCAGCTGAGCTAAACGCCCGTGCTTTCCGTAAAAGCGGTGCAAAGATAAGGACTTTTGTGAACAGTCAAAAACTTTCGGACCTTTTTTTCATAAATTTTTTCCGATATGGCTCTTTTATGGTATCTTCGCAGTGCAAAAACACATATTTAATAAGAAAATGGAAACAGTTCTCAGCGGCATACGCCCCACAGGAAACCTGCACCTCGGCAACTACTACGGTGCAGTTACAAGCTTCATCAAGCTTCAGGATTTGTACAGATGCTTCTTCTTCATAGCAGACTGGCACTCCCTGACCACACACCCCACCCCTGAGAACATTCAGAATAGCGTCCGCACCATCCTGGCCGAGTACCTGGCCTGCGGTCTTGACCCTGAAAAAGCCACCATTTACGTACAGAGCGATGTACCCGAGGTAGTAGAGCTCTACCTCTATCTCAATATGAACGCTTATCTGGGCGAGTTGGAGCGCGTAACCTCATTCAAGGAGAAGGCACGCAAGCAGCCCGATAACGTGAACGCAGGTCTGCTGACCTATCCCACCCTGATGGCATCGGACATTATTATCCATAAGGCCAACAAGGTTCCCGTAGGCAAGGACCAGGAGCAGAACATGGAGATGGCCCGCAAGTTCGCACGCCGTTTCAACCAGATGTACAATGTTGAGTTCTTCCCCGAGCCTGCATCATTCTCACTGGCCAAGGAGGGCGGCATCAAGATTCCCGGCCTGGACGGTTCAGGTAAGATGGGTAAGAGCGAGGGCAACTGCATCTATCTGTGCGACGAGCCCTCTGTAATCCGCAAGAAGGTGATGAAAGCCGTTACCGATGCCGGCCCACAGGCAATGAACAGCCCCAAACCCGATGTTATCCAGAACCTGTTCACCCTGCTTGAGGTAGTATCATCAAAGGATACATATGACTACTTCAACGAGAAGTGGAATGACTGCACACTTCGTTACGGTGATCTCAAGAAGCAGCTGGCCGAGGATATCGTAGCCGCTACAGATCCCATCCGCGAGCGCATCAAGGAGTTCTCAAGCAATACAGCTCTGCTGGACAAGATTGCCCTGGCAGGTGCCGAGAAGGCTCGCGAGAGCGCATCAAAGACTCTGCGCGAGGTTCGCCAGATCATTGGTTTCAGGGTGTATTAATCACCCCTCTAAATAAAGGACTATATGGGTAAGATCAAAGATGCAGCCGGCACTGCATGGAGTGCCGTAAAGACCGGAAAATTCTGGCAGGAACTGATAATAATGACCTTCGGCATGGCTATCGCCGCCCTGGCAGTAAACTACTTCCTGGTTCCCGGAAAACTGATTGTAGGAAGCATCTCAGGTCTTTCCATCGTAATCAGCGGAATCTTTGACCTGATGGGAATGACTGTAAAAGTATCGACAGTCATCCTGATAATCAATGCCATCCTGCTTATCCTGGCATATCTTCTGATTGACAAGGAATTCGGCGTCAAGACCGTCTACACGGCACTCATACTTGGACCTTTAATGGACCTTTGGGAGAAGGTGCTTCCTGTCTCCAACCTGCTGGCCGACGGAAGCACATCGGTCATGGGTGACGTCTGGCTCGACCTGTGCTGCTTTGTACTTCTGCTCAGCGCATCACAGGCCATCCTGTTCCATATAAACGCCTCTACCGGCGGTCTGGACATACTGGCCAAGATAGTGAACAAATACCTCCACTTTGACATAGGCGCCTCCATATCGGTTGCAGGTGCCATCATCTGCTGCTCGGCCTTTGCCATCAACCCCTTCCGCATGGTTGTGGTAGGTCTGATAGGAACCTGGATAAACGGCATTGTCGTTGATTACTTTACCGCAAGCATCAACAAACGCAAGAGGGTTTGCATCATATCCGATGACCACGAAGTCATACGCCAGTACATAATCAAGGATCTGGACCGCGGCTGCAGTCTCTACAAGGTAGTTGGCGGCTACAGCGGAAAAGAGCAGACTGAGATTCAGGCCCTGCTTACACAGGATGAGTTCTCAAACCTGATGAACTTCATGAAGAAGAATGACATCCACGGCTTTATTACCGCAGGTAATGTAAGTGAGGTGTACGGTCTGTGGAAGAAGAAAACGCACCACGGCGTTTAATCAAGCAATCTTGATATTTCCTGAACGGACCTGACGATATAGACGGTCTTGGCATCAGGCGTGCGTGAAGGCATACTGCATGCCTTAAGTGAGCGCACCAGTTCCTGCATCTCATTCTCTGAGAGACGACGTCCGGCGGGAATTGCGGCTTTGTTTGCCATAGCCAGTGCCAGGCTCTCCAGCTGACGGTCCTCCTCATGAGTGGGGTTGATGCGGATATCGGCAATCATATCGGTAATGAGACGCTCATAATCCTGTCCCTCCATTCCTGACGGAACACCCTGAACGGCTATTGCGCCTCGTCCCATGTCTGACAGGTCAAAACCGAGTGCCGCAAAACGGGGCTTGAGCTCCTCAAACACCACTGCGTCATTGGCTGACAGCTGGAACATCTCGGGGAACAGCAGTCCCTGTGATGCTGCGGCATGGCTCTTGGCGTTGGCCATGAATCTGTCATAAAGCACTCTGATATGAGCACGGTGCTGGTCTATGATCATGAGTCCCTGTTCAGAGGGAACCAGTATGAAGCGGTCTGCGAACTGATAGGGTTTGAGTATCTCCTCCTCGGGCTTGGCCATCATCTCGCTCATGGGTGTGAACGGTATCTCACCCTCATTGACCTTACGCTCAATGGCATCACCGTAGAGCTTGCTCCAGTTCTCCCTGTTGGTGCGGGACTGACCGGTCTCCACACGGGTTGATGAGAACGGGTTAAAATCAGGATTGAAGCTTACCTTAGGCGGTGTTATGGGACGTGATGCGTCATAGATGGGAATATCCGGCATGTCAGTGGTATTGAAATCTATGGTGGGCATCTCCTCGAAACGGCCCACAGACTCCTTGACTGCAGCCATCAGGATCTTCCAGATAACCTGTTCGTCCTGGAACTTTATCTCAGTCTTGGTGGGATGGATGTTCACATCAATAGTTTCAGGCGGAACATCCAGGAAGAGGAAATATGACGGCTGGTCACTCTCAGGCACAAGACCCTCGTAAGCGCTGAGCACAGCCTTATGGAAATAGGGATGGCGCATGAATCGGCCGTTCACAAAGAAGAACTGCTTGGCGCCCTTACCCTTGACACTATCCAGATTGGAGCAGAATCCGCTAACCTTTACGACCGATGTCTCAACCTCGACCGGCAGCAGAGCCTCATTCATCTTACGGCCAAACAGATTTACTATTCTCTGTTTTACGGCCGATGCCGGAAGCGACAGTATCTGCTCACCCTGATGGGTCAGCTCAAAGGCCACCTCGGGATGTGCAATTGAGACGCGCTCCATCTCAGTCAGTATATGGCCGAACTCGGTCTGGTTGCTCTTAAGGAACTTACGGCGTGCCGGGACGTTATAGAAGAGGTTGCGTACCGTGAAAGAACTGCCCACAGGGCATACACAAGGCTCCTGGTTCTCTATTTCGGACGCCTTGATGCTTATCTCGATACCTGTCTCGCTGTCGGCGGTACGGGTGCGCAGCTGAACCTCGGCCACTGCTGCTATTGAAGGCAGGGCCTCACCGCGGAATCCGAATGTGGTAAGAGAATAGAGGTCATCAGACTCCTTTATCTTGGAGGTGGCATGACGCTCGAATGACGTACGGGCATCCTCGGGATTCATACCGCAACCGTTGTCGATGACCTGAATGGAGGTGCGGCCGGCATCAGAAAGTATAACCTTTATACTGTCAGCACCTGCATCGACAGCATTCTCAACCAACTCCTTGACAACAGAAGCAGGACGGTTTACCACCTCACCTGCTGCAATCTGGCTGGCTACCTGCTGCGAAAGAACTCTTACCTTACACTCCATATCAAAATCAGATGTTTCCGTTCAGGATATTCAAAAGGAGTATTGTAAGAAGTACGGCAAGCACAATGGCCACGGGCACGCTCAGCGACGGTCCGCCATTCTGCTTACGGCGTTTGAGATGTGTAGTACTCTCAACAAACTTGCCGCGTATGCTCTCGGGATTGAACTCCTCTTCAGGAAGCATACCGAGTTCGCGCTTGGCCCTCTCCTCTATCTTGGCAAGCCTCTCCTTTCGCTCGTCGACATAAATGTACTTATGCTCAAAACGGCGCGGTTCCCTGACATTGAACATTCCCATAACTATCTCCTTTTTCTTTTACCGTTATCCAATGAAGGAAGGGGAACCTCCTTATTGGAATTATTTGTCTTAAGCTGTTGATCGGCCCTCTTGCCTCGCCAATAGAATACATCCTCCGGATCACGGGGTCTGATCCTGTCAAACCAGTTGAAGTTTGAGAGATACATCTTTTTAAGGTCAAGTTTCTCCATGGGATACATCACTCCGTTGGAGTGGCCTAACATTACAATCTTATTAACGGCACGCATCTTGAAATACGTCCTCAGACTGGAGCCCTCGGTCGTATTCATTCCTATCATGGCCGAGTCAGCATCAAGCGGATAGAATACAGCCTGCACGTTTCCCTTGACATCGGCATAATCTATCTCACTATCCTTGAAGAAGGCCTTTATCTCACGGCCTGCTATCTGATTGTAATGAACGGTATCAAGCATCTGGACAAACAGTGCCTGACCTATTACATGAGCCCAGTCAATGGTACTGTCGTTCATGTAGAATATGATCTTCTCACCCAGTATCTGACTGTCCTCATTCCACAGGATGGGATCCTTGTAGAGTGTCAGGGTTGAGTCTTTTGTGGTGAAAAGCATTGAATCAGCCACCATCTGCATGTCAATGCGGTATGCACGGACCTTGTTGAATCCGCGCATCTGACGCTCCACGACAGTGTCATGTGCAGCGTTGTAGAATGTCACCAGACGGAAAGTGTCAGCATGGACATACATACTGTCACCGGCGGAATACTCTATGAGCAGTGCCTTGCCGGTAATGACAGCCGAGTCATTCTCGCTGTTGTAATAGACATACTCGCCCAGGGCATCGACCTTATCCTTGTAGTTGTTTATGATTACATCGCCGAATCCCTCCATCTGCCCGGCATCGCTGTCATAGATAATGCTGTCACCGGTCATACGGCTCTCACCGCCGTTCTGCTCAATCACTGAACGGTCAAGCAGCACAGCGCTCTTGGTGTCGGTATTGAAACGTCCGTGGCTTGTGTTGATCACATTGTCCTCATTGACGATGGTAGCGGGACTGTAAAGGAATGCAATATGGGAGTCAGTATTGTAATGGAGTGTGTCCGATGTCAGAGTGTAGTCGGGACTCTCCATTGACACGCCGTCCATGAATACAGCCATCTTTGTATTTGTATCGAACTGTCCGTATTCCGATATCAGGGTGCTCTCCTCATCCAGCAGTGTACCGCCGTCAAAGAACCATCCCAATCCGGTATTGCGGTCATAGTTCAGACTGTCGGTAAGCAGGATCATGGTCTTGTTCTCAAGACGCACGTTATCCCTCACCCTGAGCAGTTTGGTATTGCCGTCATAAAACAGGGAATCGCCGTAAAGGAACAGAGTGTCACCCTGCTCCATCCTGACGTTGTGATAAGCCTCAAACGAGTTCTGGTCCTGATAGAAAAGGGCACTGTCACAATACATATACATGCTGTCGTGACGGAAAACCACATTACCCATCAGACGTTGGGCGTCAGGGTTTACCCACTCCTCATAACGGATCAGGTCTGCATTGAGCAGATAGACCCAGTTGGTATCAACTGATTCAGGCTGCGGTTCAACCTCAGGCAAAGTCTCAGCCTCCTGCGCAGCAACAGCTGTCAGGCTGCCCAGCATGAGCACCAGCATAATATACCTGAGTCTGAACATGGCGGTATAGCTACCCTTTAATAATTACCCCATCCGGGATATATGAAGTCACAGTCGTTCCAACCCTCGCTGATACGGACATAGGTGGTACGCTGTTTTTCACGGACCCATTTCTCAAGAGCCTCCTGCTGACGGATACTGCTTACTATATCAAACAGGATCTCATAGTCTTCAGAGATGTTTGCCTTATGTCCGTTTATCTTGTTCTTAAGTTTGACGATGGCACAGATGGTCTTTCCGTTGTTAAGCTGTACGGGGAACGGATCAGAAATCTCACCCACGTGCATTCTGTTTACCACTCTGGCAATATCAGGCGGAAGCTCATCAAGAGTATACTTGGATATTCCGGGAGCGCCGGGCTGTGAACTGTGGGACATCAGACCATTGTTGTTACGGGTATCCTTATCCTGAGAATATGCGGCTACACAGAACTCAAAAGTATGATTGCCTGTACGGATATCGTTGGCTATGGTATCCAGACGTGCCAGACAATTGTTTACGCTCTCCATAGGAACGCGGGGCTTGCGCAGGATATGACGTACTCTTACACGGTCACCCAGTCTCTCCACGAACTGAATGATATGGTATCCGTACTCCGTCTCAACTATCTTGGATATCTTGTTGGGGTCAGTCATGTTGAATGCCACGGTCGAGAACTCTGAAACCATCTCACCACGGCCAAAGAAACCCAGGTCACCGCCGTTACGTGCCGAACCCGGATCTTCAGAATAGAGACGTGCCAGAGTTGAGAAAGAGATCTCACCGGACTGTGCCCTGTCGATATAGTTGCGGAGTTCAGCCTTAACTGCATCTATCTCCTCCTGGGGGATGACCGGCTCCTGGGTCAGTATCTGAACCTCGAACTGAGTCGGGATGGAAGGAATCTCATCGGCAGGCATATCCTTGACATAACGTCTAACCTCAGCAGGCGTCACCTTAACCTTGGACATTATCTTCTTGCGGACTTCATTGATCACATATCCCTGACGGCGTGTCTCAGTAATACGTCTGCGTATCTGTTCTATGGTCATTCCGTCATAATACTCCTCAATCTTCTCCTCCGAGCCGAAGTCGTTCATCAGTTCCTTCATGTCATAATCCACCTGGGCCTCGACATCTTCATCACTGACAAAGATACTGTCAAGCTCGGCCTGATTCAGGAACAGTTTGTTCACTGCAAGCTGCTCCGGTATCACGCAATAGGGATCTCCCTCCCACTGTGTACCGTGCTTAAGACCCTCTCTGCGGGCTTCCTCCACTTCTGACTTATAGATTGCCTCATCACCCACAACCCATACAATCTCGTCAATGATGTTATTCTGGGCCGATGCCTCCAAGAACCATGCCGAAAGCAGGCAGACAATCATGAATATGTTTTTCTTCATTTGTATCTTCTATTGATGGAAAATGATTCTGTTCTTTTCAATGGCTGCGTCATACAGATCCTCCTTGATCTTTCTCATATATGACACCTCGTTGCTGTTGATGAGCAGTCCGCGGATTCGTGAACGTGCATGATCCAGAGGTTCGATACCGCCTTTGGGTGCATACTCACTCACATTGAGCAGGTATATGTACTCTTCATCCTTGAACTCAAAACCGCCTCCGTTCTTGAGCTGGGCTTCAAGCGGTTTATCCAACGCCGGAAGCAGCACCTCAATCTCAGCTACCGTACGCCAGTTGTCATAGAAGAACTCGCAGCGTGCGGCATTGCGGATACTGTATTTCTCAATCTCCTCAAAGGACTCGTCATCCTGCAGAGTGTAGAGTTTTCTTATATCGGACAGGTCATGTGATTTGTTGGATATCTTAAGGAACAATCCCTTGAGCAGCGATTCATCCAGTACGAACAGGCGTTCGTTATCATTGTAGAACTGCTCTATGTCTTCATCCGATATTTCCGATGAGAACTTCTGTTCGATAAGACGACGCTGGTACTCATGTTCAATGAGTGAGCGGCGGTAGTTCTCAACCAGACGGTCGATATCCTTGGTATCGGGAATGTTACGGATTGCATTCTGATAGAAAAGCACATCCTGCGCCCAGTTCTTGATGAACTGCTGGGCAAACAGCGTACTGTCAGCATCCGACAGACCCAGCGGAAGCACCTGTTTGATATCCTCCTCGTAAAGGACATCGGTACCTATCTCAACTATCGGGGTCTTGCCGTAAACGTATTCGGTCACGCTCTTGTTCCATTTGCAGGAAACAAGCAATGAGATGGACAGGAGAGCGAACAATCCTGCGTATAAACTCTTACGTGACAGCTGTGTTTTCATCATTTAACCTGGCAGACCTTTTTGAGAGCCTTCTTGTTGATTTTGTATTTGTATTTGCTCTTGAGGCGCTTGAGCCACTCGTTTTCAAGATATTTCTGATACTGGTCAGCGACATCACCGGCAACATCCATGATCTGTTCGGGCTTCTTGACAACTTTTCCTACTACATTGACGTAGGGATAACCTGCCATCGGCTTAAAATCTCCGTTGCCGAATACTATCTTGTCAACATATTCATTCTGTCCCTGATGGAAAAGACCTGTTTCAAGATCACCTCTCAAGACACGGATCTTTACATCAGTACCGTTATATGCAAGAATTGAATCTACCCATTCACTCCGATCGGTCCTCTCCAGAATCGGTTTGATATAGTTGTAATCATTCTCACTGCGGCAGAACAGCACCATGCCTCTGAAAGCGGGCTTGTCAAACTTGAACTGTTTGGTATGGGACTGGTAATAGCTCTCCAGCTCCTCCGGGTGGTTTGAAACCCTCTCCCATATTTCACGGTTGCTTATATCAAACACAAGCAGTCCGTCATGATACTCTCTGGCCAGATTTCCGAACTCAGGCTCCACCTCATCAAGCAGACTGTCCAGACGGGCTACAGCCTCATCATCACGCTCGGTCCATCCAAGGTTTTCAGCATACTCATTGGCTTTGCGGCGTTTTGCCTCATCATAGGCGCCAGACTCAACAAGCCAATTGTATATGTCATGCTTATTCTCCTCATAGGAACCCAGCTGACGGTGTCCGTCAACCATGACTATGAAGCAGATACCATCTGAAACGAACGGCTTACTGAACTCGTTGTCCTTGAGTGAGAATACTATCTCAGTTATCTCATCAGGAAGCTGGTTTCTGGATACCCAACCGGCCTCACCTCCATTCTCAGCCAGGTCATCAGTGGAATACTGACGGGCCAGAGACTGGAAAGACTCACCGGCCTTGAGTCTGGCATATATGGACTGCATCAGTTTATAGCTGTCCTCTAAGGTCTCTCCTGCATTTTCATCGGGAAATGACGACATGACAAAGAGATGAGCCAGTCCCAGGTCACCTACCTGAGCCTGTGACTCCTCAAAAGTGCTTCTGGCCACCATTTCCAGAAAATCCTTGTCCATGATATAGTCCTCCGCCTGCATCTCACGGCACATCTGGTATTCGCTCAGGAATGATTCAGTCTGATCCAGACCCTCATCAATCGCTGCCAGAACCTTAAGTTTGTAATTAAGATACATGTCAGCATACTGATTGATGACCTTCTTTGAAACAACTGAATCAGGATTGTTCTTCCAGAAAAAATACTCAAACTCCGACTGTGTTACATCATATCCACCTACCGTCATCACAACAGGATTATCCTGCGCAAACAACGGCATGCACAGCAAGACGGAAACAATGCATAAAAGGATACGTCTCATAAGCTTTGGTTAATGTTATTCGTGGCGGCTGTAGTTGGGAGCCTCGCTTGTGATTGCCACATCATGCGGGTGGCTCTCGTTCATGCCGGCGTTGGTTATGCGTACGAACTTGGCTTCATGCAGCTTGTCGATATTGGGAGCGCCGCAATAGCCCATTCCTGAGCGCAGACCGCCTGCAAGCTGATAAACAACCTCGTAAAGAGTTCCCTTGTAAGGAACGCGGGCTGCGATTCCCTCGGGAACCAGTTTGCGGGCATCCTTGGTATCGGCCTGGAAGTAGCGGTCCTTTGAACCGTTCTCCATAGCCTCCAGAGAACCCATGCCACGATATGATTTGAACTTACGTCCGTTAAAGATGATGGTCTCACCGGGTGACTCCTCAGTACCGGCTACGAGTGATCCGAACATTACGCTGTCACCACCGGCTGCAAGAGCCTTGACAACATCACCTGAATAGCGCAGACCGCCGTCAGCAATGATTGGAACACCTGAGCCCTTGATGGCTGAGTAAACGTCATAAACGGCTGAAACCTGAGGTACGCCGATACCGGCAATGATACGGGTGGTGCAGATTGAACCGGGACCCATACCGACCTTAACTGCATCGGCACCTGCCTCAACAAGCATCTTGGCGGCAGCACCGGTTGCAATGTTACCTACAACGATATCTATGTTCTTGAAGCTTGCCTTGGCCTCCTTGAGCTTTGCAATAACGCTCTTGGTGTGACCGTGGGCGGTATCGATTACGATTGCATCGGCACCGGCCTCAACCAGGGCTGACATACGGTCCAGTGTATCGGCTGTAACGCCTACACCTGCGGCTACGCGCAGACGGCCCTTGCTGTCCTTGCATGCCATGGGTTTGTCCTTGGCCTTGGTGATATCCTTGTATGTGATAAGTCCTACCAGTTTACCGTTGTTGTCAACAACCGGCAGTTTCTCGATCTTGTTCTCCTGGAGGATCTGTGAAGCAGCCTCCATGTCAACCTGCTGGTGTGTGGTAACCAGGTTCTCCTTGGTCATGACATCCTCGATCTTGACGTCATAATTACGCTGGAAACGCAGGTCACGGTTGGTAACGATACCGCACAGTGTGCCGTCCTCTTCAACTACGGGTATACCGCCGATGTGATACTCTGACATCAGTGCAAGAGCATCCTTGATTGTATTTGAACGGAGAATGGTCACGGGGTCATATATCATTCCGTTCTCAGCACGCTTGACGATTGCCACCTGACGGGCCTGTTCTGCTATAGGCATATTCTTGTGGATAACACCGATACCACCCTCGCGGGCGATGGCGATAGCCATGCGTGACTCAGTTACGGTATCCATAGCTGCTGTCACAAACGGGATGTTGAGGGTGATGTTGCGTGAGAATCTTGAAGTAAGATTGATGTCACGCGGCAGAACCTCTGAATAAGCGGGAATAAGCAGGACATCGTCAAACGTTAGTCCTTCCATTGCAACTCTATCTTCTAAAAATGACATAATATTTTGTTGTTTAGTTACCCATTTCTGAAATGAACTTGATTCGTACCAGGCGGATCTCCTCCTCGCTGTAGTCATCACCAAGTTCGTCAATCGCATCATCTATCGAATCACTCTCTGACTCACGGAAATATTCATAGATATCCTCGGCACGGTCATCATCCATCACGCTCTCTATGAAGTAGTCAATGTCAAGCTTGGTACCGGAATTGACGATGGCCTCAATCTCTGTAAGGAGCTCGTCAAAGTCAATACCCTTGCTTATTGCTATATCGTCAAGAGCCACCTTCATGTCAATGCTCTGGATTATGCTTACCTTGAGCTTGGACTTGTTGGCTACGGTACGTACGCGCAGATCCTCGGGACGCTCAATCTCATTCTCCTCTACATGACGCTTGATGAGGTCGATGAACTCCTGGCCGTAACGCTTAGCCTTGCCTGCACCTACGCCCGGAATGTTCTGGAGTTCGTCAATGGTTACAGGATAAGTGGTGGCCATTGCCTCCAGTGAAGGATCCTGGAAGATTACGTACGGCGGCAGCTGCAGATGCTTGGAGAGTTTCTTGCGCAGGTCCTTGAGCATTGAATAGAGCTCAGGGTCAACGGCGAATGAGCCGCCACCGCGCATCGGGCCCTCGGTCTCATCATCCTCAAACTCCTTGTCCTCAACGATCATGAATGACTTGGGGTTCTTGAGGAAGTCACGTCCCTCATCGGTTATCTTGAGCAGGCCGTAGTTCTCAACGTCCTTGCGTATATAGCCGGCAATCAGAGCCTGACGGATAACGGCGTTCCAGGTCTTCTCCTCCTCATCGGAACCTGAGCCGAACACCTCCAGGTCATCATGCATATGGTCTGTGATCTCGGATGTCTCCTTACCCAGGAGCATATCGATGATATAGTCTGCCTTGAAGTTCTCCTTCACGGCCAGTATGCACTCCAGAACTGTCTCGAGCAGCTGCTGTGCCTCAACCTGTTTCTTGGGATTCAGGCAGTTGTCGCAGTTTCCGCAGTTGTCCTCCTCATAGTTCTCACCGAAATAGTGGAGCAGCAGCTTGCGGCGGCATACTGATGACTCGCAGTAGGCGGTGGTCTCAGCCAGCAGCTGACGGCCTATATCCTGCTCTGCCAGCGGCTTGCCCTCAAGGAACTTTTCAAGTTTCTGGACATCCTTGCTGTTGTAGAATGCTATGCACTGGCCCTCACCGCCGTCACGTCCTGCACGGCCTGTCTCCTGATAGTAGCCTTCAAGGCTCTTGGGGATGTCGTAATGGATTACGTAACGTACATCGGGCTTGTCAATACCCATTCCGAACGCGATGGTTGCCACAATTACATCAATCTTCTCCATGATGAAGGCGTCCTGCGTCTTGCTGCGTGCGGCTGCCTCCATGCCGGCGTGATAAGCCATGGCCGATATGTCATTGGCCTGAAGTATCTCAGCCAGCTCCTCAACCTTCTTGCGGGAGAGGCAGTAGATGATACCTGACTTGCCGGGATTGGATTTGATGAACTTTATGATGTCCTTGTCGACGTTCTTGGTCTTGGGTCTTACCTCATAGTAGAGGTTGGGGCGGTTGAATGATGACTTGAAATCCTTGGCATCCTGAATGCCCAGATTCTTCTTGATGTCATCACGAACCTTATTTGTAGCTGTTGCTGTCAATGCGATAATGGGAGCTAATCCTATCTCCTTAACTATGTCTCTGATCTTACGGTACTCAGGGCGGAAATCATGACCCCACTCTGAAATACAGTGTGCCTCATCGATGGCGTAGAATGATATCTTTACCTTCTTGAGGAAATCCACATTCTCCTCTTTGGTCAGTGACTCGGGAGCCACATAGAGGAGCTTGGTCTTGCCACTCAGGATATCGGCCTTTACAAGATCGATAGATGTCTTGTTGAGTGAAGAGTTGATGAAGTGTGCGATGCCGTCCTCCTCGCTGAGGTTACGCATGGCATCCACCTGGTTCTTCATAAGGGCGATGAGCGGCGATATCACAATAGCCGTTCCGTCCATAACAAGGGCGGGGAGCTGATAGCACAAAGACTTTCCGCCACCCGTAGGCATAAGCACGAACGTATCCTTGCCGGCCATCAGATTGCGGATGATAGCCTCCTGATCTCCCTTGAAAGTATCGAATCCGAAATGAACTTTCAGTATTTCCTGCAGATTCACATCCTTTGCCATACAAACATTAAATATTCATCCAAATTTCTATAGCGATAGAAAACAAAGTTAAGTACAAGTATTTCATACTTGCAAACTTTTTGACGAAAAAAAATTCAAATAAATTTAAAATGACCGCTGCGCGTCAGGCTTTCTCGAATACGGCACCATCGGCCTTATCAAGCTGGCTCTTTGCGTAATCCAGAGTCACGGTATAGCTCTTCTTTGACGATGACGGTATCTCGTACATGGCATCGATCATAATGGTCTCCACAATAGACCTCAGGCCACGCGCTCCGAGCTTGAACTCTATGGCCTTGTCAACGATGAAATCCAGAACCTCGGGCTGGAATGTAAGTTCCACTCCGTCCAGACTGAATATCTTCACATACTGGCGGACTATTGAGTTCTTGGGTTCTGTAAGAATGTTTCTGAGAGCCTCGCGGTCCAGCGGCTGAAGGCTGGTTACAACCGGCAGACGGCCTATGATTTCGGGGATGAGTCCGAATGACTTGAGATCCTGGGGTGAAACATACTTCATGAGGTTGTTAAGGTCAACCTTGCTGCGCTGCTCCACTGAGTCGAATCCCACCACCTGGGTGTTCAGGCGGTTTGCTATCTTGCGCTCTATACCGTCAAAGGCACCTCCGCAAATGAACAGGATGTTCTTGGTGTCAACCTGAATGAACTTCTGTTCGGGATGTTTGCGTCCTCCCTGAGGGGGCACGTTGACAACTGTACCTTCAAGCAGTTTGAGCAGGCCCTGCTGAACACCCTCTCCGCTCACGTCACGTGTAATGGAGGGGTTGTCGCTCTTACGGGCTATCTTGTCAATTTCATCGATGAATACAATTCCGCGTTCTGCTGCGGCCACATCATAATCGGCCACCTGAAGCAGACGTGACAGGATGCTCTCGACATCCTCGCCCACATAACCGGCTTCAGTCAGAACCGTTGCGTCAACTATCGTAAAAGGAACTTTGAGCAGGCGTGCTATGGTCTTGGCAAGCAGTGTCTTACCGGTTCCGGTGGCGCCTACCAGGATGATATTGCTCTTCTCTATGTCAATATCATCGGTCTCAGGCTGAGTGATACGTTTGTAATGGTTGTAAACGGCAACAGAAAGATAGCGCTTGGCGGCATCCTGACCAATCACATAGTCATCAAGGAACTTCTTGATCTCCTTTGGCTTGGGCACGGATTCCATGGTGAATGAAGGCTTCTCGCCACTCTGCTTGGCATCACGTACTATCTCCGCAGCGCGCTCAACGCACTCGTTGCAGATACAACCGTCAATACCGGTGATGAGAAAACCCACCTCCTTGTCGCTACGTCCGCAGAAACTGCAATACTGTCCCTTCTTACCTGCCATTATCCGTTATTTGCGTTTCTCCAAAACCTGATCAATCATACCATACTCCTTGGCCTCCTGAGCCGACATCCAGTAGTCACGGTCACTGTCAGCCCACACCTTGTCAAACGGAGTGTGTGAATGTTCTGATATGATTGTGTAAAGTTCTTTCTTCATCTTCTGGATCTCGCGGGCAGTAATCTCAATGTCACTTGCCTGACCCTGAACACCGCCCAGAGGCTGATGTATCATGACGCGGCTGTGAGGCAGAGCCGAGCGTTTGCCCTCCTGACCGGCTACAAGCAGTACGGCGGCCATGCTGGCAGCCATGCCTGTGCAGATGGTGGCAACGGGGCTTGAGATGAACTGCATTGTATCATAAATTCCCAGTCCGGCAGTTACACTGCCGCCGGGGGAATTCAGATAAATCGAGATCTCTTTTGTTGAATCCACAGAGTCGAGATAGAGCAACTGAGCCTGAATGGTGTTGGCTGTATAGTCGCTGATTTCCGTACCCAGGAATATGATGC
This sequence comes from uncultured Bacteroidales bacterium, assembly GCA_902798685.1. Lineage (GTDB taxonomy): Bacteria > Bacteroidota > Bacteroidia > Bacteroidales > Bacteroidaceae > Colenecus. The sequence continues at coordinate 63,742 of CADBXO010000019.1, read as the reverse complement.
GGTCCATCATGAGACGTGAGAACACGTCCATCTGGGTAACGTTCAACTGACGCTCCTCAAGGATATAGGGGTTCAGATACTGGGACTCTGCCTTGATGACATCATCCAATGTCTGGCTGTTCATTCCGAGATGGCGGACAGCGAATTTACGGAAATCGTCCATAGCTCTTGGGTTTTATTTCTTTGTGGTTTTCTTTGCTTTGGGAGCAGCCTCGGCTGCGGGCTCAAAAAGCTTGTTGAACTCGTCAACGGTAACCTTCTTGCTCTTGAGCTTAACATCCTTCTTGAGGGCTGCGGTCAGCTTTGACTCAATGGCGCGGTTTACAAGACCGTCAACGGTCTCACGCTTCTTGAGCATCTCCTTTGAGTAGTTGTCGAGCAGCTCATCGGGGATATTCATCATGCCGTACTGAGCGAACTGGGCGCGTGTTGCCTCGCGGGCCATTGCCTTGATATCGGCATCCTCAACCTTGATTGAGTACTTTTCTACCAGCTTCTCCTGGATGAGGTGCCATGTGAGCTCCTCAAGGCTGCGCTGGAATGTAGCCTCATCATCCTGAGCGTCGGGCTTGTTAGCCTTCATGATACGCTTGAGCAGATCCTCGGCATACTCCTGCTTACCAACCTTCTCCATCAGGTAAGCGCGTACGTCAAGCAGGAACTTGTAGTCGCTGTCGGGTACGAAGCTCTGAGCCAGAGACTCCTCAACCTTGGCGCGGAAACCGGCCTCGTCCTTAACGACGTCCTTACCGAATACACGGTCAAACACCTCCTGGTTCAGCTCGCTCTCAACGAAACGGGTGATATCCTGGATGGTGAGTGAGAAATCGGCGGTGAGACCCTCTACCTCCTCCTTCTTCTTGTTCAGGAGTGAAGAGATCTCTATAGCGTTGCCCTCATAAGCCTTTGAGGGGTTGAACTTGATAACGTCACCCTTCTTGGCCTTGGCAAAAAGCTTCTTCTGAGCGGCAGCCTTGATGTACTCGGGCATAAGGGTTGCACCCTCTACTACGATACCGCCCTCCTTGGCTGTACCGTCGGCGTTCAGCTCAACGAGCTGACCCTTTACAACGTCCTTGTCCTGATAAGCGTCAACCTGCTCGTAATGACCGTTCTGCTGAGTGTAAGCCTTAACCTGACCGTCTACCATCTCGGGGGTCACCTTAATCTCGTAATAGGTAATGGCATCGTCCTTACCGATCTGAGCATCGAACTTGGGAGCAAGAGCTATGTCAAAGTAGAATATCTGGTTGTCATCATCCAGGCTCATTCCGGCCTCCTTCTCCTCATTGGGAAGCGGCTCGCCCAGCATATCGATCTTGTTATCCTTGATGTAACCGAACACCTTCTCCTGAAGGAGCTTGTTGATTTCATCGGCTTTGATAGATTTTCCGTACATCTTCTGTACAAGGCTCATGGGAACCATACCCGGACGGAAACCCGGCATCTGAACTTTCTTTCTGGCATCCTTAAGTGCCTTGTCTACATTCTCCTGATAATCAGCTTTGTCCATGCTGACGGTAAGCAGGCCCTGTACCTTGCTTACATTCTCAAACTTTACGTTCATTCTGTATTTATAATTATGCTATAACTTGCTAATTTTTATTAGGGTGCAAAATTACTGCAAATCTCACAAATAGAGAAATAATTAGTTTTTTTTATCTTTGCAACTGCTATGGAAGAATCAACTGAGCACAAGATGGTCCTGAGGACTGATAATCTGGTCAAACGCTACGGCAAACGAACCGTGGTCAATCACGTGTCGTTCGATGTCAAGCAGGGAGAGATTGTAGGTCTGCTTGGACCTAACGGAGCTGGCAAGACCACCTCCTTCTACATGACCACAGGTCTTATTACCCCCAATGAGGGTCATATATATCTTGATGATCAGGACATAACCGATTTCCCCGTATACAAGCGTGCCCGCGCAGGTGTAGGCTACCTGGCACAGGAGGCCAGCGTATTCCGCAAGATGAGTGTCGAGGACAATATCGCATCAGTCCTGGAACTGACCGGAAGACCGCTTGACTACCAGCGTGAAAAGCTGGAGAGCCTTATCAGCGAGTTCCGTCTGCAGAAGGTACGCAAGAATCTGGGCGACCGCCTTTCAGGTGGTGAGCGCCGCCGTACCGAGATTGCCCGATGCCTGGCCATCGAGCCCAAATTCATCATGCTGGACGAGCCGTTTGCAGGCGTTGACCCCATAGCCGTTGAGGATATCCAGCAGATTGTATGGAAACTCAAGGACCGCAACATCGGTATTCTGATCACTGACCACAACGTGCACGAGACTCTGAGTATCACAGACCGCGCATACCTTCTCTTTGAGGGACGCATACTGTTCCAGGGAACACCTGAGGAACTTGCAGTCAACCCTGTAGTAAGAGAAAAATATCTGAGTCAGAGTTTCGAGCTCAAAAAGAAAAACTTCCAGAAATGAAACATAAATACCTGAGACATATAACAGCTTTTCTGACCTGTTATATGCTTTGCGTATCGGCTTATGCCGTCCCTATAAGACCCAGACCGGGTATTCATATTCCGGAATACTTGATGCCTACCGATCGTGACAATCCCGCCCTCTGGACCCGGCAGCCGGACTATTTATTCAACCGTGTGCCTGCTGCCCCCGGTGAATACTCCGTTTCAGACATACCCAGGACAGGAGAGATTGAATACCCTCTGGTTCTTGTTGAATTCCAGGACCTTCATTTCTTTGAAAAGGATACTGCTGTTCTCAGAAGGCATTTTGAAAGGTTATTCAACGAACACGGCTACCCCGATACCGCCCGGATAAGATACAAAGATTATGTCTTCCACCCTGCCAACGGAAGCGTATCGGACTACTTCTTTGACCAGTCCTACGGTAAGTTCAAGCCCACATTCGAAATCATCGGCCCCATAACCCTTTCCAAAGGATTCGCATATTACGGCCGTAACAACGAATACGGATACGACGACAAGATGTATAACCTGGTAAAAGAGGTTCTTGACTCCATAATCACCGGAAATCTGACCAACATTTCAGGGTATGCCCGTAACGGAGTGATTGACCAGATCTCCATCATATACGCCGGAAAAGGAGAGAACTCTGGCGATAATGATCCCAATTACATATGGCCTCACGCAAACCTGTTCTATTTCAATAATAGAACCGATGCTCTCATATACGGAAAAGGTATCAGACAGGTCAAATATGCCTGCTCACAGGAATTATACATGGATACCGATTCCATTTATGAAGGCATAGGCACGTTCTGCCATGAATTCTCCCACACGTTGGGCCTTCCTGATTACTATAACACCGCTGACAGTCAAAATGACACTTACTCGTCCATGGGATACTGGAGTGTGATGGATATGGGATGCTATGAAGAGAGCGGTTTCGCCCCGGTGGGATACACTGCCTTTGAAAAATATTCACTGGGATGGCTGAAACTGGAGGAGATTACCGGTCCGGGAACACTGACACTCAACGACATAAGCCAGGAACCCCATCCTGAATCCGGAATTCATACCGCTTATCGCCTGAGTACAGCTGACGACAACCAGTTCCTGATAATTGAAAATCATAACAAGACCGGTTGGTACAGCCACCATAGGGCCCGCGGACTGTTGGTAACAGCTGTTGATTACAAGCGAAGCTCATGGCAATCCAACGAACTCAACGCCGGCCTCGCCAAAGGTTACCATCTACTGCCTGCAGACAATAATTACGAACCGCTTTCCAATGCCGGTGACTTGTATCCCTATCAATGGGTGGACAGTCTGGGGGTAACACATGTCATTGACAGCATAACCACCAAGGGAACACCTGAGCTCAAAGCCGGCACCTCTTTCCCGTTATACTCTATCTACAACATAACCAGGAAGCATAATCAGGTGTCATTCACCGTCAAATATGACCTCCCCACAGAGATCGTCAATACGCCCAGGCAGGAGATATCGATAGACGTAAGTGACGGAAATCTGAAAGTCAGTGCTCCAACCGGAAGCAGAATCCTGGTTTATGACATCTCCGGAAAGCCGGTATCAGAAACAACAGCCACGGCACCTGTCCAGCAGATATCCCTCCCGGGACACGGCATCTGGATAGTCAAGTGCGGAAACATAACAAGAAAAGTGAGGTTCTGACCTCACTTTTCTTATTTCTGACGGATAAAGATGTTTATCGGAGTACCGCTGAAATCCCATTTCTCACGTATCTTGTTCTCAAGGAAACGCTTGTAGGGATCCTTTACATACTGCGGCAGGTTCGCAAAGAAGATGAATGTAGGAATCTGCGGTCCCTGCAGCTGTGTGCAGTACTTTATCTTGATGTACTTGCCCTTGGTCGATGGAGGCGGATAGGCCTCAATCAGGGGCAGCATCTCGGCATTCAGCTTGCCGGTGGATACATGGTTGGTCTTATGCTTGTAAACATCCTTGGCACATTCCAGCACCTTGAGTATGCGCTGTTTCTCTATGGCCGATGTAAACACGATCGGGAAATCCACGAACGGGGCCAGACGTGAGCGGATGGCATCCTCATAGTTCTGCATCACCTTGGCCGAGCGGTCCTCAATAAGGTCCCACTTGTTGACCACCACCACAAGACCCTTCTGGTTCTTGACGATGAGCGATACAATATTCATATCCTGGCTCTCGATGCCGCGGGTGGCATCAAGCATGAGCACGCAGACATCGCTGTTCTCGATTGCACGGATGGAGCGCATCACGGAGTAGAACTCCAGATCCTCCTCAACCTTGCTCTTCTTGCGGATACCTGCAGTATCAACCAGATAGAAATCAAATCCGAACTTGGTATAACGGGTGTAAACCGAGTCACGGGTGGTACCTGCAATATCGGTCACGATGTTACGGTCCTCACCTATGAACGCGTTTACTATTGAACTCTTGCCCACATTAGGACGGCCCACAACTGCAAAACGGGGGATATTCTCATCAGTCTCGGCATCGGCCTCGGCGGGCAGCTTGCTTACAACCAGATCCAGAAGCTCACCTGTACCGCTACCGTTTGCGGCCGATATGCTTACGGGGTCACCCAGTCCCAGACGATAGAACTCGGCTGCCGCATACTGCAGGTCAAAGGTGTCCATCTTGTTGGTAACCAGTATTACCGGAGTCTTTGAACGGCGCAGGATACCTGCCACCTCATCATCCAGGTCAGTTACACCGTTCTTGATATCCACCAGGAACAGTATCAGGTCAGCCTCGTCAATGGCAATCTTTACCTGCTTGCGGATCTCCTCCTCAAACACATCGTCCGAGTTGACTACCCAACCGCCGGTATCAACCAGTGAGAACACACGGTTACCCCACTCGCACTTGCCGTACTGGCGGTCACGCGTGGTACCTGCCACGTCATCCACAATGGCCTGACGGGTCTGTGTAAGACGGTTGAAAAGAGTAGATTTACCCACATTCGGGCGGCCTACTATCGCTACCAGGTTGCTCATTTTAAGGTTGTGAGATTATGTGATTAATCCTGTCCGTAACCAAAGTTGCGGAGTTCGCGGTCGGAGCTGCGCCAGTCCTTGTCAACCTTGACGAACAGCTCCATGAAAATCTTCTTGCCGAAGAATTTCTCAAGATCCTTACGTGCCTCAATGGCCACACGCTTCAAAGCCTGGCCCTCATGACCTATAAGGATACCCTTCTGTGATTCACGCTCCACGTAGATGACAGCGTTTATCACAATGCGTGAATGGTTTTCGCGGAACTGCTCCACAACCACCTCGACCGAATAGGGAATCTCCTTGTCATAATGCAGGAGAATCTTTTCACGGACTATCTCCGATACAAAGAATCGGGCGGGTTTGTCAGTCAGCTGGTCCTTCTCAAAATAGGGAGGACACTCCGGAATAAGCTCGTTGACACGCTTGAGAACGGTCTTTACGCCAAATGCCGTAGCTGCTGATATGGGAATGATTTCCGCATTTGGAAGTTTTTCATGCCATGACTCCACCAGTTTTACCAGGTTCTCCTCATCGGTCAGGTCAATCTTGTTGATGATGACCAGCACGGGTACCTTCATCTTGGCTACCTTCTCAAGGAACTCGGCGTTCTTATCGGCCTTCTCTACGACATCGGTCATGTAGAGCAGGACGTCGGCATCAACCAGAGCTGATTCCGAGAACGCAAGCATTGACTCCTGGAGCTTGTAGTTGGGTTTGAGCACACCGGGAGTGTCCGAGAAGACAATCTGTGACTCCTCAGTATTGACAATACCCATTATCCTGTGACGCGTTGTCTGCGCCTTGAAGGTGGCAATGGATATGTGCTCGCCCACCAGCAGGTTCATCAGTGTTGACTTGCCTACGTTGGGGTTACCCACTATGTTTACGAATCCGGCCTTGTGCATGTAGAAAACTGTTTTTGGTAAGAGTCAAAAAAAACGCACCTGAAAGGGATGCGTTTTTCGATCTTGGTTTATTCAGCGGCTGCTTCCTTGACTACTGCCAACTTGCCTCTGTAATAACCGCACTCACCGCATACTGTGTGATAGACGTGCCATGCTTGCTACTGCCTTATCGTGAGTCCTTCTTTTCGCAGTTCTTGTCTTGGACTGCCTTCTTTTAGGATGTGCCATTTTGTTTTGTTTTTATTATTGTTGTTTATTCGTTATCTGATTCCATCAAGCTGTTCAGAGCATCCCAACGGGGATCATTTGCTCCTGAATCCTCAACACCGCCTTCCTCACCTTCTTCAGCTGAATGCTCGTCAAGCTTCTCCATCATGCCCTTGTTACACTTGCCGGGTGCATGAACGTGCTTGATAGGTATTGCCAGAGCTATAAACTCATAGATGTACCATGCAACATTCACCAGGCCCTTGTCTTCAGGGACTACTACGATATCACCGTCATCAGCGAAATCAGGACCCAGCTTAACCTTAAGCTCGCCTGTATTCTCGATATCGAGTGACATGTCGTCCAGGCAGCGGTCACATGTTACTATAACCGAACCTGCCACTGAAAAACTGAGATGGTAAACACCTGAAGCCTTGGTAACCTTAAGGTTAACGTCAACTTTTCCGCGCTGGACCTCCTCGCCCTCCACAATACTGAAGAACTCCTGGTCAACGGTCCAACTGTAGGTCGAATTGCTTTCGGTAAGCCCCTTCAGGTCAACGTTATATTTATCCAGTCTTCCCATCAAACAATTTTTTCGGGGCACAAAGATACGATATTATTTTAGCAATAAGAAAAGGATTAAGATTTTTTTTGAAGGTGACAAAGGGGACGGTTCTCTTTGGCACGTGCGTAAAGTAGCTCGTTTACCAAGATTCCATGCGCCAAAAAGAACCGTCCCCAGTGTCACTTGGGAAGTTCTATACGAAATGTGGTGCCTTTGCCGAGCTCGGAGTGGGCGACGTAGATTTTGCCCTTGTGGTACTCGGTGACTATTCGCTTGGCCAGCGAGAGACCCAGACCCCAGCCACGCTCCTTGGTGGTGTAACCTGGATCGAATACGCTTCGCCAGGAGTTTTTGGCTATTCCCTTGCCGGTATCTGTTACGTCTATTGTTACGTAATTCTTATCCTCAGTGAGTTTGATTGTCAGTTTACCCTTGCCGTTCATGGCGTCAACCGCATTCTTGCAGATATTCTCTATAACCCAGCCGAACAGGGATGCATTGACCTTGGCATTGACCGGCGGATTGGGGAAGTTACGGATGAACTTGACGGTTGCGGGAGAGCGGTGCTCCACATAGTCTATCACGCCGTCAAGCACGCCCACCATATCGGCCTGGACAGGCTCCGGCATAGAACCGATCTTTGAGAAACGTTCAGCCACCATCTGCAGACGGTTTACATCCTTCTCCATCTCGGCAATGAGTTCGTCATCCTTATACTTGTCCTTGAGAAGTTCATTCCAGGCCATAAGTGACGAAATAGGCGTACCCAGCTGGTGAGCGGTCTCCTTTGACAGACCCACCCATACGCGGTTCTGCTCGGTCTTCTTGAAACTCAGAAGTGCGAATATGGCTATCAGCACGAACAGTACCACAACGCCCAACTGTATATAAGGATATACGGTAAGACGGTTCAGAAGCAGAGACTCGTCAAAACATACCTCATTATAATGCTCGGTATCTGACTCGTCATAATAGATCTTGATTGAATTACCCAGGCTGCGCATACGCTCCACGCAACTGTTCAGATAGGCAAGCGTATCGGCCTTACGGATTTCAATGTTCAGGAAACTCTTGACATCACCGGTCTCGTCAACCACAATCACGGGGATGGTCTGGTTACCGGACATCACGGCCAGCACAAGGCCAAGGTCCGTATTCTCATCGGCATCACTCAGTGACTGGTATGCCTGTGCAAACAGCTCCATCTTGGAGTGCTCCTCACGTGACAGATCCTTTACAAGTGACTGTGAAACAAACAGCGATGCTACGGCAATTACTATTGCCACCACTATAAGGACTGTCCTTATCCTCTTGAATTCCCTGAATTTCCTCATTGAAAAAATGCCGCATCTTTAGAGGCGACATAGAATAAACGGATTTTAACCGATGTTATTGTACCGGATGTATCAAAGACTGAAAAGACGGCGGGCATTGGCCGATGTCACCTGCGCCGCCTCATCCTCACTGATACCGTACACCTGCGCCATCACGGCAGCGGTATTGACTATGTATGAGGGCTCGTTACGCTTGCCGCGATAAGGTACGGGTGACAGATAGGGACAGTCAGTCTCCAGCACCACCCTCTCCATGGGAATCAGCGGCAGAACCTGCGGAAGGGCCGATTTCTTATAGGTGAGCACACCTCCTATGCCGAACATGAATCCATCGAACTCCATAAGGGCCTTTGCCTCATCGGCACTACCGGAAAAACAGTGGAATATGCCTCTCAGTCCCCTATCCCTGTAGTCCGATAACACCTCATAGAGCTGTGTGAATGAATCACGTGAATGAATGACCAGCGGCAGGTCATACTGCAGGGCCCACTCAATCTGTTCACGGAACGATACGATCTGATCATCCAGACGGCTCTTGTCCCAGTAAAGGTCCAGTCCGGTCTCACCTATTCCTATATAACGGTGTGCACTGCCCTCCTTCCGGTCATCATCCAGAATGGCCTTAAGTCCTGAGAGCTGGCTGTGGAAATCATCGGCCAGGTCCTCGGGATGCAGTCCTATCATAGGACGGCACAACTCCGGCCATGTGTCACACACCCGGAGCAGATCATCCAAAGTATCGGGATTGATATTGGGCAGAAGCAAAAGGTCAAGTCCCGCCTGCTTAGCCCTGTCTATCACATCGGGCAGATCCTCACGGAACGCCTCGTCATAGACGTGACAGTGAGTGTCAATCAGCCTTCTCACTTGTACGGTAGTAGTATATCAGACCGTATTCGCGGCAGGTCTTGAGTTTCTTGTCACCTGACAGTTCTGAGAAGTAGTTCTCAACAGAGTTCCAAACGTCAAGTATCACTTCGTCAACCTGAGGACGCATGAGTGAAACCACCATCAGAGCCTCATCAGTGAGCTGGCGCAGTTCACTCTGCTTGTCATAGAGTTCCTTGAAGAGTTCATAATGCACTGCCACCTTGGCGATGGTAGGATTATAAATAGGTATGCCTCCCCTTTCAGTCCTGTTTTTCTCACCCTTGATGGTATTCTCACAGCAACGTATTACCGCAATATCACTTGACATATCGGGCAGTTCGCCTGAATTCTCTGAGATAGAGTAGTATTTCCTGTCAGTAGCCTTCATCTCACCGCGTTTTACGCACATGTTGAACACTGTCAGGAAGTGTGACACGTACATCTTGGCGTTCTTGAGCTTGTTCTGATAAGCCTCTGACTTGGAATAGCTCACCTGAGTCTCAAGAGTCTTGTTATATCTGTCTACCGCCTCCTTGAAACGCTGCAGTTTCTTCTCGGCATTGGTCAGCAGTTCAGGTGACAGTACCGGAGCATAATAATCACTGTTGCGGATCTTGGCGATTGCGGTCTCCAGAGAACGGATTCTGGCTTTGTCAGTGTTGGGTAATCTTCTGTAAGGCATAGTAATTAAGGACTTTTATTAAAGGACTCTGTTCAATAGGCTGCCGGCATACTCTCTAAGGAGGGACTTCCGGTCAGCAGGCAGGTTAACCTGATCAAGTTTTGTCATTGCCTCATCAAAATAGGAATTGATGAGTTTCTCGGAGAGTGCCTTGACACCCACCGCATCGTAGATGGAACGTACGCCGGCTATCTTTGAATCGGGATCATTACCGTCATAGACAGCCCAGCGGTCCAGTTCACTCTTCTGCTTGCCGTCGGCAAGACGGTATGCATTTATATAAAGGTAAGTTTTCTTGTTGCAGAGAATGTCGCCGCCTATCTTCTTGCCGAACACGGCGGGGTCACCGTAGACATCCAGAAGGTCATCCTGAAGCTGGAATGCCAGGCCTATCTTCTCGCCAAACTCATAGAGCAACTCCTGGTCAGAGGCAGTTGCACCTCCAAGCATGGCGCCCATCTGTACGCATGCAGCCAGCAGCACCGATGTCTTGAGTCGTATCATCTCTATATACTCCTCCTCACGGACATCGTCACGTGTCTCAAACTCCATGTCATACTGCTGTCCCTCCATTATGCCGGTAAAGGTCTCGTTGGCCAGGTCCAGCACCTTCTTGAGTTCAGGGGCCGATGACTCCGCAAGATAACGGTAAGCCAGAACCAGCATGCCGTCACCGGACAGGATGGCGGTGTTGTCATTCCATTTCTTATGGACGGTAGCCTTGCCGCGGCGCATATCGGCCCTGTCCATCAGATCATCATGCAGAAGGGTGAAATTGTGGAATATCTCCATGCCTGCGGCAGTGCTGAAAACACGCTCTATATCATCGGCATACATATTGTAAGCCATGATAAGGAACGTGGGGCGGATGCGCTTGCCTCCAAGCGAAAGGACATATCTTATAGGAGCATACAGTTCATCGGGACGGCGTGAATAATTCAGCCCCTGAAGGTAGCTCTCAAAACACTCTTGTATCTGCTTTGCTGATTTCATTGCACGCAAATATAATACAAGCCTGGCGAATAAAAAAGCGAAGAGGCTAAAAAAGTAGCCTCTTCGCAATATAACTTTTTATCCTGAAATCAGTTAAGACGGAAGTTTACAGGTACTGTGTACTTTACACGTACGGGTTTACCGCGCTGTGAACCGGGCTTCCAGTTAGGCATCTGTGAGATAACTCGGAGAGCCTCCTTATCAAGAGACGGGTTAACGCTCTTTACAACCTCAGGCTCAACGATTGCACCGTCCTTGTTAACGATGAATGTTACAAGTACACGACCCTGGATGTTGTTCTCACGGCAGATTGCAGGATACTTGATGTTCTTGCGGAGATACTCCAGAAGAGCTGCAGTACCACCGGGGAACTCAGGCTGGTCCTCAACAACCATGAAGATTTCCTCCTCCTCGGGCTCGGGCTCTACCTCAACTACATCGTAGTCATCAAGGTCAACCCACTCAGTGTTATCCTCAGTAGAAGCCATGATATCCTCCTCGATATCAGCATCGTCCTCAACGATCTCAATGATATCGGCCTTGGTTACGGCTGCTGGGGGAGGCGGAACGGTCTTCTTTTCAGGAAGTGTGATAGGAATCATCTCCTCGTTAAGGGATACGTCCTTAGCGGTATAAATCTCAGAGTTGTCCTCAACTTCTCTCTGAGTCCACTCAAGTGCTACGAACATAACACCGAGGGCAATTACGAATCCAATCAGAAGTGAAGTGCTCTTACCTTTTTCAAGGTCAGCGTGTTCAGACTTTTTGATTTCCATATTGTATTTTTTAAATTTTAGACCAATTAGTTTAGCGGTGTAGCGGCAAAAGTACTAATCTTTTTCTCATCCCGTACAGCAAAGGGGCTTTTTTGTGTATTTTTAATAATTAGGTTACTGCTGCGCACCCGCCTTTTTGCTATCTACGCCTTAATAACGATGCGTTTTTGCAAATACGTCTTCTATCGCGAATTTTTTTGTAAATTTGTTCCCGATGAAAAGAATTCTCTTTACAACAGCGCTGGCTCTTTTTCTGGTAGGATCAGGCTCTGTCCGGGCTCAAAGCCTGGAGAGTTCGTTCGAGTTCCTCAAGCTGCCGGTATCGGCCCACAATTCTTCACTGGGCGGTAAGGTGGTTTCGGCATATGACCCCAGCCCTGTACTTTTCATCAACAATCCCGCCCTCCTTTGCGCCAATGACACCAGGCTTCTGGGACTCAACGCCATGACATGGTTCTCTGGCACAACTGTTGCCGGAGCCCAGTTCATAAGCAGTTTTGACGAGCGCTCCCACTACGCCTTCAACGCCCGCTACGTAAGTTACGGCAGGATGAAAGAGACATCGGCCGACGGCACAGTGACCGGCACCTTCACAGCCAAGGACATAGCTGTGGGAGCCACATGGTCATACATGCTGACCGATAACCTGAGCGGTGGCGCCACAGGTAACATGATAACCTCACATTACGGATCAATGACTTCGGTTGCAATAGGTGTGGACCTGGGTCTGCTGTGGTTCAATGACAGCAGGAACATATCCATAGGACTGGCCGCCACCAATCTGGGCGGACAGATAAAGGCCTTTGAGAACACCTTCCAGAAACTGCCGTTTGACGTAACTGCCGGCGTAAGCTGGAGCCCCGAACACGCACCTTTGAGGTTCACCGTATCAATGGACAACCTGACCAGATGGAGTCCGTCTGATTTCTATTTCGCAGAGGGCGAGAACAAGGGATTCGGCGAGATTCTGAAACGTCATATTTCACTCGGAGCCGATATCAACCTGACCGAGCGCTTCTATGTGGCAATGGGCTGCAACCTGCGCACCCGCGCCGAAATGGCCGGAAAGGGCAGCAAGGGCTTTACCGGACTGTCCGTCGGCACCGGCCTGAGACTGGGCAAGATCATGTTTGACCTCTCATACGGCAAGTATCAGGTATCGGAGTCATCACTCATTTGCAATTTCGCATTCAATATATGAAGAAGATCATCATAGCTATGGACGGCCATTCGTCGTGCGGCAAGAGCACCATGGCCAAGGCACTCGCTAAAAAGATAGGATACACATACATAGATACCGGCGCCATGTACCGCGCCGTCACCCTCTATGCCATGCGCCGCGGTTTCATCGGCCCCAACGGTATAGATGAGGAGGCGTTACGCAGTGAAATGCCGCAGATAAAGATCACATTCGGCCATGAGAACGGCCAGCAGTACACCATCCTGAACGGTGAGAACGTGGAGCGCCAGATACGCGGCATGGAGGTATCGGGCAACGTAAGCCCCATTTCCGCCATCGGTTTTGTAAGGGAAGCCATGGTAAAACTGCAGAGAGAGATGGGCAAGACCGGCGCCATAATCATGGACGGACGCGACATAGGCACCACCGTGTTTCCGAACGCCCAGCTCAAGGTCTTTGTAACCGCCAGCGATGAGATCCGTGCCCGTCGCCGTTTTGACGAGTTGGAGATGAAAGGAGAGCATCCGGTATATGAGGATGTGCTCAAGAACGTCCGCGAGCGTGACTATATTGACTCCCACCGTGCCGTTTCACCCCTGCGCAAGGCCGATGACGCCATAGTGCTTGACAACAGCGACATGAGCATTGAAGAGCAGGACAAGTGGCTCATGGACCAGTACCTTAAAGCCGCAGCTGATTGAATTATGAAGGTTGAGATTGACCTTGAATCCGGATTCTGTTTCGGTGTGCTCTCTGCCATAGGCAAGGCCGAGGAGGAGTTACGCAGCAGCGATGAACTCTACTGCCTGGGTGACATAGTCCACAACGGAATAGAGTGTGAGAGGCTTCAGGGCATGGGTCTCAAGACCATCAACCACGAACAGTTCAGCACACTTCACGGAGCCAAGGTGCTGCTGAGAGCCCACGGCGAACCTCCTTCGACATATCAGACAGCACTCAACAACGGCATCAAGCTGATTGACGCCACCTGCCCTGTTGTTCTTAAGCTTCAACAGCGAATTCACCGGCAGTTTCAGGAACTTGACCCCGCCACCGGACAGATAATCATATTCGGACAGAAGGGACATGCCGAGGTGCTTGGTCTGGTAGGACAGACTGAAGGCACCGCCACGGTAATTGAATCGGCCGATGAAATAGACCGCATTGATTTCAATAAGGATATATTCCTCTACTCGCAGACCACCAAATCTGCATCAGGTTACAACCAGCTTATAGAGAAAATCGCCGAGCGCGTTCCAGCCGGCCGCAGGTTCATTCACAACAACACCGTATGCGGACAGGTGTCACACCGCCGCGAGAATATACGTGAGTTTGCCAGCAGGCACGATGTCATACTCTTTGTATCGGGCCGCAAGAGTTCCAACGGCAAGGTGCTGTTCAACGAATGCCTCAACGTAAATCCCAGATCCTATCTGATTGAGAGCCGTCAGGATATCGACTTCAAGGTTCTGGAAGGAGCCGAATCCGTAGGAATCTGCGGAGCCACCTCCACCCCCAAGTGGCTTATGGAAGAGTGCCGCGAATTCATTCTGGCCCATTTCAACGATTAATTATAACCTAATTACATACCAATTATGAGCTTAAAGTACAACGAAATCGGCAAGACCGGAATGAAGGTGGCAAGGCTGGCCTTCGGTGCATCATCCCTGGGCGGAGTATTCCACGACATCAATGAAAAGGAGGCAATAAATGCCGTATTCACCGCAGTTGATAACGGACTGAACTTTATAGATGTCTCCCCCTACTACGGTCACTACAAAGCCGAGACGGTGCTGGGCAAGGCTCTCAAGGATATCCCGCGTGACAAGTATTTCCTGTCAACCAAGGTGGGCCGATACGGAAAGGACGGCGTCAACACCTGGGATTACAGTGCCAAGCGCGCCACTGAAAGTGTCTACGAGAGCATGGAACGCCTCAACATAGACCACATTGACCTTATCAACGTGCATGACATAGAGTTCCAGGCAGGCCTGCCCGGAGGACTGCAGAAAGTTGTAGATGAGACTCTGCCTGCGTTGGTAGAGCTCCGCAACAAAGGCATAGTAAGCCACGTGGGTATAACCGACCTTCAGCTTGAGAATCTCAAGTGGGTGGTTGACCACGCTCCCGCCGGAACGGTTGAGAGCATCCTCAACTTCTGCCACTTCTGTCTGAACGATGACAAGCTGAACGATTACCTGGGCTACTTTGAGCAGAAGGGAATAGGCGTGATCAACGCCTCACCGCTGGCCATGGGCCTGCTCTCCGAACGCGGTGTCCCCGACTGGCATCCCGCACCCAAACCTCTGGTTGAGGCATGCGCCAAGGCCGCACAGCACTGCAAGGCCCACGGCACATCAATAGAGAAACTGGCAGTCCAGTACTCCTGCAGCAATCCTCGAATTGCAACCACCCTCTTCAGTTCAGCCAACCCCAAGAACGTGCTGCGTAATATAGAGGTGGTACAGGAGCCTCTTGACTGGGATCTGGTATTTGAAGTACGAGAAATAATAGGCAACCAGCAGAGGGTTACCTGGTGCAACTCATGATGAAGATAATAGACACCCATTCACATCTGTGGCTGCGTCAGGACACTGTCGTAAACGGCATGCCCATACGCACGCTTGAGAACGGACGTTCCCTTTTCATGGGTGAGGTCCGGCAGATGATACCCCCGTTCATAATTGACGGACGCAACACCGCTGAGATATTCCTCTCAAACATGGACTACGCCCAGGTGACTGCAGCCGTAGTGGTGCAGGAGTTCATTGACGGCATCCAGAACGACTACCTGGCCGACGTTCAGAAACGCTACCCCGACCGCTTCATAGTATGCGGCATGGCCGATTACCGCAAGCCCGGATATCTGGAGGATGTAAAGAAACTGATAGCACAGGGATTCAATGGAATAGCAATACCCGGACACCGCCTGCAGACTCCTCAGGGTCGTGTAAGCCTGACCTGTCCCGAGATGATGGAGATGTTCCGCCTTATGGAAAAGAGCGGAGTATTCCTCTCAATAACACTTGAGAACGGAGCGGTCCAGGTACCTGAGATGGAAGAGGTCATACAGGAGTGCCCCGACCTTAAGATAGCGGTAGGCCACTTCGGTATGGTGACCGTTCCCGGTTGGATGGAACAGATACGGCTGGCCCGACACAAGAACGTCATGATAGAATCAGGCGGCATAACATGGCTTTTCAACGATGAATTCTACCCGTTCAAGGGAGCCGTCAAGGCCATACGCCAGGCAGCCGACGAGGTAGGTATGGACAAGCTCATGTGGGGTTCGGATTACCCGCGCACCATCACCGCCATCACCTACCGCATGTCATATGATTTCATACTGAAAACCTCCGAATTAACCGATGAATCCAAGGAACTTTTCCTGGGACTCAACGCAGTGAAATTCTACGGTATAGAGACTGATATAGATTTACCTTTCATCAAAAACATGTCAGAATGAGTCAGAACACCAAATCAAAAACCTTTACCGTTGCGCTGTCAATGGTAATCTGCCTCTTTTTCCTGTGGGCAATAAGCAATAACCTGCTTTCATCGGTCGTCAAGAAGATGATGACCCTGTTTGATATAGACCAGGCCAGGGCCGAGTTCGTGGAGACCTCCTATTGGTTCGCCTACTTTCTCTTCCCCATTCCCATAGCCATGTTCATGAAGCGTTTCAGCTACAAGGCCGGTATTGTACTGGGACTGATCATAGCCGCAGTGGGAGGACTTCTGTTCCTGCCTGTGACACGCATGCACAGTTTCCCGCTCTACCTTTGCGCCTTCTTCATCGTAGCCATAGGCATGTGCTTCCTGGAGACAGCCGCAAACCCCTACGTGACTGAACTGGGTGATCCCGCCACAGCACCGCGCCGTCTGAACCTGGCGCAGGCATTCAACGGACTGGGCGCATTCATAGCCGCCATGTTCCTGAGCAAGATCATTCTGGGAACCGGCACGGATACATCGGTGGAATCGGAGATTCATACCTTCCGCATGACTTACGCCATCTTTGCAATCGTGCTCATAGTCATTGCTGTAGTATTCATCTTCACAAAGCTGCCGCGCATACAGGCCGAGGATGATGACAAGGAGGGCACCAGGCTCATCTCATTCAAGGTACTCAAGCGCAGCCACCTGCGCAACGGCGTCATTGCACAGTTCTTCTACAACGGCGGTCAGACCGCAGTGAACAGCCTGTTCCTGGTATACTGCATCAACTACGTAGGCATGACCAACAGCCAGGCCACCACATTCTTCGGATTCTACATGCTGTTCTTCCTTCTGGGCCGATGGATAGGCACTACCCTGATGGTCA
Source organism: uncultured Bacteroidales bacterium (assembly GCA_902798685.1). Lineage (GTDB taxonomy): Bacteria > Bacteroidota > Bacteroidia > Bacteroidales > Bacteroidaceae > Colenecus. Next base: position 46,444 of record CADBXO010000019.1, on the reverse strand, counting down.
AGTTCCGCCCCCAGGACATGCTCGTGGTTTACGGCGTGGCCAACGTGCTGCTCTGCATATTCGTATGCATTGTAGGCGGCAAGGCTGCAGTGTTTGCCATGATGGGAATATCATTCTTCATGTCAATCATGTACCCCACCCAGTTCTCACTGGCACTGACCGACCTTAAGGGTGACACCAAGAGCGGATCGGCCTTCCTGGTAATGGCCATCGTGGGTAACTCGATACTTCCCATACTGACCGCATACGTACAGAAATCAATGACTAACCCCAATATAGCATATTTCATCCCGCTCATCTGCTTTGCCGTTTGCGCATGGTACGGCTGGAAAGGACATAAAGTAACAGACTGAATGAAACAGATTAGAATTCCCGCTGAGGGAAAGATGATTGTCGAGGAGGCCGTAAAGCCCACCCCCGGTGCCGGTGAGGTGCTCCTCAAGATAGGATTTGTAGGATTCTGCGGATCAGACCTCAACACATTCCTGGGCCGTAACCTGATGGCCAAGGAGGCCGTCATCCCGGGTCACGAAATAGGTGCGACAGTAGAGAGCGCAGGTCCCGGAGTTCCGGATTTCCTTACTCCCGGACTCACCGTCACCGTCAACCCCTACACCAACTGCGGACACTGCGCCGCATGCCGTTCCGGCCATCCTAACGCCTGTGAGTTCAACGAGACACTGGGTGTACAGCGTGACGGCGCCATGCGTGACTACATTGTACTGCCTTGGCAGAAGGTCATACCCGCCCCGGGCATTACTGTACGTGACTGCGCCCTGATTGAGCCCATGAGCGTAGGATTCCATGCGGTATCACGCGCACAGGTGACAGACTCTGATACAGTCCTGGTATTCGGCTGCGGAATGATTGGAGTAGGCGCCATAGTACGTGCATCACTGCGCGGGGCCACCGTCATTGCAGTTGACCTGGACAACGAGAAGCTTGCACTGGCCCGCCGCCTTGGCGCAGCCCACACAATCAACTCAAAAGAAGAGGACCTGCATGCAAAACTCACTGAATTGACCGATGGATTGGGCCCGACAGTAGTGGTTGAGGCCGTAGGCAGCGTGCCTACCTATCAGGCTGCAATAGATGAGGTTGCATTCTCAGGCCGCGTAGTCTGCATAGGTTACTCCAAGAATGACGTAACCTTCCACACCGGTCTCTTTGTAAAGAAGGAGATTAACATACACGGCTCACGCAACGCCATGCCCGCCGATTTTGAGGCTGTAATCCGATATCTCCAGCGCGGCACATGCCCCAAGGATGAACTGATATCAGCAGTTGTCAAACCCGAGCAGGCCCTGAATGCCATGCAGAAATGGGTTGAAGCTCCAGGCAAAGTATTCAGGATATTGGTAGACTTTACATAAAACCAATTCTTGTTTTTTAACAAATCTCTGCGAAAAATAGGTTTTTTGCAGGGAATTGTTTTTATTTGCATCTTTTGGAATAAAACTCTAACAATTAGTGATTATGAGTGAAGAATTGAAAGCAGAGAACACCCAGGAGCCTATCCAGGAGGAGACAACTGAGGTCGTTGCTTCTGCAGCTACACGTGAGGAGATCATTGCAAGACTCCAGGAGATGGTCAGCGACATATCATTGGCCAAACGCCAGGAGTTGGAATCGCTCAAACAGGCTTTCTACAAATTACAGCGTGCTGCCCAGGAGGAGCAGATTGCAGCCTTTGTAGAAGGCGGAGGTACAGCCGAGGATTTCAAGCCCGAGCCCGACCCGCTTGACGAGCAGTTCCGCAAACTCATGAATATCATAAAGGAGAAGAAAGCCGCCGCACAGGAGGCTCTAGAAATAGTACGTAAAGAGAACTACAAGAAAAAACTGGCCCTTCTGGACCGTTTCAAGGCACTTATCGAGAAGGCCAATACAGAAGGTGCTTCATACAATGAGTTCAAGGCCATACTCCAGGAGTGGAAAGAGATAAAGGAGGTTCCCGCCGACAAGGCCAACGAACTCTGGAAAGCATATCAGCAGTATGCCGAGCAGTTCTATGACATACAGAAACTCAACAACGAGTTCCGCGAGTATGACTTCAAGAAGAACATGGAGGCCAAGATAGCCATCTGTGAGGAGGCCGAGAAACTGGCCGATGAGCCCGACATTGTAGCCGCCTTCCGCAAACTCCAGAAACTGCATCAGGACTATCGCGAGACAGGTCCCGTATCAAAGGAATCAAGAGAGGAGATCTGGAACCGTTTCAAGACCGCCTCAACCATTATAAACAAGCGCCACCAGCAGCACTTTGAGGAGCTCAAGGACAAGGAGAAAGAGAACCTTGACCAGAAGACCGTCATCTGTGAGCTGCTCGAGGGCATTGAATATGACAAGCTCACCACCTTCCAGAGTTGGAATGAGAAGACCCAGGAGGTACTTGCACTCCAGAAGAAGTGGAAAGACATAGGCTTTGCACCCGCCAAGCAGAACCAGAAGATATTCGAGCGTTTCCGCGCCGCCTGTGACACATTCTTCAGTCACAAGGGAGAGTTCTTCAAGCAGGCCAAGACCGATATGACCGCCAACCTTGAGAAAAAGACCGCCCTGTGCGAGCAGGCCGAGGCCCTCAAGGACAGCACCGACTGGAAAGCAACCGCCGACAAGATGGCCGACCTCCAGAAGCAGTGGCGTGAGATAGGTCCCGTACAGAAAAAGTACACCAACTCCATATGGAAGCGCTTTATCGGCGCATGTGACTACTTCTACGAGCAGCGTGACAAGAACACCTCATCCAAGAAACATGAGGAGAACACCAACCTGGCTGCCAAGAAGGAGATCCTCTCCAAGCTCAAGGCATTCTACCCCGACAACCTGTCCGATGATGACATCCAGGCCATCCAGCAGCTCGTTGACGAGTGGAACGGCATTGGATTCGTACCCTTCAAGGTTAAGGATAAGATTGCAGCCGAGTTCAAGGCCGTCATGGAGCCGTTCGGCAGTGTTGTAAGAACCGGACGCGGACGTCAGCCCCAGCGCGCAGGAGTACGTGAATCCGGCTCACCGCGTGAGCGCCTGCAGCGTCAGTATGAGCAGAAAAAGAGTGAGATCCAGACCTATGAGAACAATCTTGGCTTCATGAACGCCTCAAGCAAGACCGGCAACGGCTTTGTAGATGCCATCAAGGCCAAGATAGAGGAACTCAAGAAAGAGGCCGATGAGCTGCTCGCCCAGATCAAGGCACTCGATACCGAGGAAGAATAATCAGAGGATTATACTGATCACTGCCATGTAGATACCCATACCCAGAAGGTCATTGGTAATCTGGACAAAAGGACCTGTGGCAATGGCCGGGTCAATATGGATCTTTTCAAACAGAAGCGGCAGCAGGGTTCCCCAGAGTGTACCTATGAGCACCAGGGCAAACATACTGCCCGGAACAGCGTATGTAACGGGATCGGACCATCCGAATGCAAAGGCATTGTAGGCCAGAACCAGCAGGGAGAGAACGACAGCGTTCAGCAGAGCTACGGCGCTCTCCTTGAACACCTGTTTCCATATGTTTGACGTATTGAGTGAGCCGTTGGCCAGGCCCTGTACCACAAGAGCTGATGACTGTGTACCAACGTTACCACCCGTACCTCCGATAAGCGGAATAAAGAAGAGCAGTGATGTGGCGGCGGCAAAGGCGGTCTCAAAATGCTCCAGCAGTTTAGAGTTGAGGATACCTCCCAGAATACCTATGAGCAGCCACGGAATACGTGACCACATCTGACGTATAACGCTGTCGGCGGTCTCTACGTCACCGGTAAGACCTGATGCCATCTGGTAGTCGTGCTCCTGTTGTTCACGCAGCTCATCGATCACATCATCGACGGTTATCTGACCCTGAAGGCGTCCTATGCTGTCAACTACCGGGACCGATACCAGATTATACTTTTCAATCATCTGCACCACATCATCGATAGGGGTATCGACCTTGGTGCTTATAAGATCCTCATCCATCACGTACTTTACCTTTGATACGTTAGGATTGGTAATCATCTTCTTGAGCGGGAACACACCCTTAAGACGGCCGTCATCATCAACCACATAGACATTGTAGATGTCATCCAGATCCTCGGCCTGCTTGCGCATCTCCTGAAGGCACTCAGGCATGGACATGTTCTCATTCACAACCACCATCTCGGTGCCCATCAGACCACCGGCGGTATCCTCGTCATATTGCATCAGGTCAACAATATCGCTGGCCTGCTCTATATCACCAATGTGGGCAAGCACCTCCTCCTGCTTGTCCTCGTCCAGATCCTGAATGATATCTACGGCATCATCGGTATCCATGTTGTCAATGAACTTGGTGGCGATGACCTCGGACGGGAGTTCGTCCAGCAACCTCTTTCGGTTGTCCTCATCCATCTCAACAAGTACATCGGCTGCCGTCTCATTGTCCAGCTGACGGTATACCAGACGGGCATCCTCAACGTCCAGGGTATCACACAGCTCGGCGATATCGGCGGGATGCATCTCATCAAGGATGGCCTTCAGCTTGGCGGCATCCTGATTCTCAATCACTTCAAGAATGTTATCCAGAAATTCCTTCTCCTCCATAATTCTCTGAATATTTCGGCCCTGAAGCGGGGCCAGGTAAACGATCTGTTCTTTAACTCTACGGCATTCAGGCTTTGCCTTCCACCATAAGTGTCAGTTTTATGAAGTCTTCAACTGACAGTTGCTCCGGACGCTTGTCCAAATACGGGCAGTCCGCCGGTAGAGGGGAGTCTTTCTCATAGACCTGTCTTAAGGAGTTGCGCAACATCTTTCGGCGCATTCCGAACGTGGATTTCACAATTTTGCGGAAAAGGGCCTCGTTGCACTCGAGCGAGCGGCGGCTGTTACGCTGCAGGCGTATCACTCCGCTCTTGACCTTTGGAGGCGGGTCAAATACGTTCTCATGAACGGTAAACAGGTATTCGGTATCATACCACAGTTGGATGAACACGCTCAGTATGCCGTAGTCCTTGTTTCCGGGACCTGAGCATATGCGCTGTGCCACCTCACGCTGCAGCATTCCGGTGCAGCAGGGTATGAGTTCCTTGTAGTCCAGCATCTTGAAGAATATCTGGCTGGAAATATTGTACGGATAGTTGCCGGTGAGCACGAACTCACGGCCGTCAAACAGGGTGTTCAGGTCAAGCTGCAGGAAATCACCCTCAATGACATTCAGTGCGGGGAAGTTCTCATGCAGGTATACGACAGACTCGTTGTCTATCTCAACAACCTTAAGTTCTCTGTTTTTCTGACTTAGGAATTGGGTAAGGACTCCTGTGCCGGGTCCTATTTCAAGAATCGGAAGGTCGGCGCGAACATCAACTGTGCCGGCTATACGCTGAGCGATATCCATATCCCTCAGGAAATGTTGGCCTAATGCCTTTTTCGGTCTTACTGTCCGCATCAACGTCGTCCATATAGAATATGTTTGATTATCAACTCGCGAAAATATATTATCTTCGCACTTGAATGCTGACCTCCCGCCGCATTCATGCTGCAAAGGTAGGCATTTTCATCTAAAAGGTGAACCCCAAACAATGAAAAAGATTACTGCGACCACACTTAAGATACTCATACCGCTGCTCATATCGGCAGTGGTTCTCTATTTCACATACCGTGACTACGACTTCTCGCAGTTCTGGACCGATATGCGCAGCATACGTTGGGGATGGCTCATCGCAGCACTCTCATTCAGCGCCATGGGACCCCTGTTCCGCGGACTCAGATGGAACCTGCTTCTGGAACCCATAGGTTATGACGTACCCAGGAAAGATACCATCCTGACCGTATTCACCGGTTATGCCGCCAACATAATCATACCCCGCGTAGGAGAGATCTGCCGTTGCGGAATGCTGGAGCAGAACGCCAAGGTTCCGTTCAGCAAGGGATTGGGTACACTGGTGGCAGAGCGCGTGGTTGACGCCGTGCTGCTGGGACTGATCGTGGTTGCCGGAATCGTTGTCTCATGGAATGAGTTCGTACTGCTTCTTACCCCTGAAGCCGATGCAGCCGCACCCGTTACAGAGAGTATCCCCCTGTTGCAACAACCCAAATTCTGGTTCTGGATTATCGGTATAATCGTATTCATAGCAGTATGCTGGTGGATATGCGTAAAGTTCCGCCTCTGGGACAAGGTAAAGAATTTCATCCGCGGATTCTGGGAGGGATTCATGTCACTCAGGCAGATAAAGCAACTGCCCCTGTTCCTCGCCTACTCAATCGGCATATGGGTATGCTACTATTTTGAACTCTATCTGGCATTCTACTGTCTGCCTTCGACCGCAACCGTCGGTCCTGTGGGCGGTCTGGCCTGTTTTGCCGCCAGCAGCGTTGCAGTCCTGGTGCCCACCCCCAACGGTGCCGGCCCCTGGAACCTTGCAATAGTAAAGATGCTGGGCATTTACGGCGCCAAGACCAATGAGGCTCAGATCATGTCATTCGTACTCCATTTCTGTCAGACCATGATCTACCTGCTCTGCGGACTGGTAGCATGGATTGCACTGAAAATAATACATCGTGACCGCTATGGAACATCCCGAGAACAGTGACGAATATAAAGGACTGGCCGTCAACAGCGGGGTTGTAAGCCCGGGATCAATCAATCCTTATCTTAAGGGACGCAAAAAACGCCCCACCCTCTCTGTGCAGGATTATGTGGATGGTATAGTCAAAGGAAACGTTACCGTCCTGAGCCAGGCCGTCACACTGGTGGAGAGCCTCAAGCCCGAGCATCAGGCCATAGCACAGGAGGTCATTGAGAAGTGCCTTCCCTATTCAGGCAACTCGGTCCGCATAGGTATAAGCGGCGTGCCCGGAGCCGGTAAGAGCACCAGCATCGATGCATTCGGACTTCATGTCCTCAAGGAGGGCGGAAAGCTTGCCGTACTTGCCATCGACCCCAGCTCAGAACGCACCAAAGGCAGCATATTGGGTGACAAGACCCGCATGGAACGCCTTGCCGTACACCCCAAGGCATTCATACGCCCCAGCCCGGCGGCAGGTTCACTGGGCGGTGTGGCACGCAAGACCCGTGAGACAATCGTACTGTGTGAGGCTGCAGGTTTTGACAAGATATTCGTTGAGACCGTAGGTGTAGGCCAGAGTGAGACAGCCGTTCACTCCATGGTCGATTTCTTCCTGCTCATTCAGCTGGCAGGCACCGGCGATGAACTGCAGGGCATCAAGCGCGGCATCATGGAGATGGCCGACGGCATCATCATAAACAAGGCCGACGGTGACAACGCCCCCAAGGCCGAGATGGCTGCCAACTCATTCCGTAACGCACTACATCTCTTCCCGCCATCGGAGAGCGGCTGGACTCCCCAGGTACTCACCTACTCCGGATTCTACGAGTACAGGATCAAAGAGGTATGGGATATGATCTGGGCGTACATGGACTTTGTAAAGAAGAACGGCTACTTCCAGTACCGCCGCAACGAACAGGCCAAGTACTGGATGTACGAGAGCATAAACGAAACCCTCAAGAACGGCTTCTACAACAATCCTGAGATAGCCTCAAGACTGGCCGAAGCCGAGCGTCTGGTACTGGGAGGCGAGCAGACATCATTCTCGGCTGCCCAGAAACTTATTGACTTCTACTATTCAAACCTGAAATGAAAAAAGTCCTGATTGATCTCTCAGTCCTCAAGCATATCAACTGCGGTCTGGGACAGATAGCATATAACTACGCCAGATACTGGGGTGAGAACGCACGGAATCTGGACTTTGAGATTCACTTCCTGCTCCCCAAGCAGTACGTAGGAGCATTCGGAGATGATGTTCATTACCACGGAATCTCATGGCACTACGGTCTGACCAAGTTCTTTGCTCCCGCATATGACGTATGGCATTCCATGCACCAGATGAGCCGATTCATGCCCGTCAGCAAAAAGAGCAGGAATCTTCTGACCGTTCATGACATAAACTTCATCTACGAGAAGAGCGGCAAGTCACTTGACAAGTACACCGCAAAATTCACCCAAAGGATAAACAGGGCCGACAGGATCATATTCATATCTAACTTCACCAGGAACGATGTACTTACCCACTTCCCTACCGACAAGCCCAATGAGGTAGTCTATAACGGAGTGGAGTTCGGCAATCCCGCTGATGAGAGAAAGCCCGAACTGCCTTTCGGCAATGACCGCAAGTTCCTGTTCAGCATAGGTCAGATAAGACAGAAGAAAAACTTCCACGTACTGCTGGACGCAATGAAACTGCTGCCTGAGTACGAACTGATAGTAGCCGGCGAGAAGGGGTCCGATTATGCCCAGATGATAGACAAGCGCATAGCTGATGAAGGAATAAATAACGTCCATTTCATAGGTACAATCCACAACTCTGAGAAGATCTGGCTCTACAACCACTGCGAGGCATTCGTATTCCCATCACTCTTTGAAGGATTCGGCCTGCCCGTAATAGAAGCCATGTCATACGGAAAGCCCGTAATCTCATCGGACCAGACCTCCCTTAAAGAGATCTGCGCCGATCACGCCTTCATCCTGGAAAACTTCCAGCCCGATCACATAGCACAGAAAATCAAAGCAGGAATAGAAGCCTACGCCAAAGATCCCGCACTGGCAAAATCCAACACCGAATACGCCCACACCTTCACCTACGACCGCCACATGAAAGAATACCTCCGAATCTACCGCGAAATGCTAAAATAAAACCCACGCAAGTTCTAAAGTATTGGGGCGAAGCGAGTATGCGAGCGAGAGCGGCCGGAGGCCGCCCATTTGCGGAGCAAATTAAAAAAAGGGAAAGAGGGCGGGGCATCAGCCCCGTCCTCCTTTCCTGGTTCGAGTCCGGGGCCAGTCAAATAAAAAAAAGGAAACGCGTTTGCGTCTCCTTATCATGCTGGGCTACCCGGACTCGATGCTGGGCTACCCGGACTCGAACCAGGAAAGGCAGGACCAGAATCTGCAGTGTTACCATTACACCATAGCCCAGTATATTTGCTCAAAAGCGGTGCAAAGATACAGCTTTTTTACGAAACCCAAACTTTTTGGCATATTTTTTGCACCAACAACCAATGAAAATAAACGTCAGTAAATCAACAGACGATTCTGACATATTTTATTATTATTTTTGCAAAGTGTCATACAATCAAAAAACCGCTACAGTATAAATGGCGAAAAAGAAAAAAAGAGAAAGCATCGTTGAAAGCATCATTGAAGGAATTCAGGATCGCAAGGGAGAGAGCATTACAGTAGTTGACCTGACCGGCATAGAGGATACCGTCTGCCGTTATTTCGTAATCTGTCAGGGAGGCACACCAAACCAGACACTCGCCATTGAAGACTCCATCCGCGAGACAGTAAGAGTAAAAGAGGGACGCAAGCCCGACTACGTGGAGGGAGCGCGTTACGCCCACTGGATTGCCATGGACTACGGTGACGTAATGGTACATATCTTCATCCCCGAGCTGCGCAAGTTCTATGACCTGGAGCACCTCTGGGCCGATGCGGTAACTGAGGAGATTCCCGATATTGCATGACACGTTGACATATGTTTAACTGACATTACCGACAACCTTTATGGCAGATAACAAAGACAAAAAACCGGGCAATGCATTCAGGATAACATCCATCCTGTACATATTGCTTTTCATAGGATTCGGATACATCCTGCTCAAGGATGACGGTTCCGAACTTACCGGCGAAGCCACATACACGGAGTTCAAGGAGTACATGCAGAAGGGCTATGTAAGCGACCTTGTAGTATACGCCAACATAAACTCCATGGATATGTACATCAAGCCCGATTCGGCCAAGTACGTATTCGGAAACCGCGCACAGGCCCAGCCCTTGACCAAGCCCATGCTTACTGTTGGCGTAGGTTCGCTTGACAACCTCCAGACCTTCATTGATGAGGCCGAGCAGTCAGGTGCATTCACCGGCAAGGTAGAATACCGCAAGCGCTCACACACACTCATTGACATATTCATCAGCATCTTCCCGTTCGTACTTATCATAGCATTCTGGATTCTCATAACCAGACGCATGAACGGAGGCGCCAACGGCGGAGGCGGTGTATTCAACGTAGGCAAGTCAAAGGCTCGTGTCTATGAGAAGGGCCAATCAGACCGCGTCACATTCAAGGATGTAGCCGGACAGGCCGAGGCCAAGACCGAGGTCGAGGAGATTGTGGAGTTCCTCAAGAACCCCAAGAAATACACAGACCTGGGCGGTAAGATTCCAAAGGGTGCTCTTCTGGTAGGCCCTCCGGGAACAGGTAAAACCCTGCTTGCCAAGGCTGTTGCAGGTGAGGCAGACGTTCCCTTCTTCTCACTGTCAGGTTCTGACTTTGTGGAGATGTTCGTGGGCGTAGGTGCATCACGCGTACGTGACCTGTTCCGTCAGGCAAAGGAGAAATCCCCCTGTATCATATTCATCGATGAGATTGACGCCGTAGGCCGTGCCCGCGGCAAGAACCCCGCCATGGGCGGCAACGATGAGCGTGAGAACACCCTGAACCAGCTGCTCACCGAGATGGACGGATTCGGCACCAACAGCGGTGTCATTATCCTGGCTGCCACCAACCGCGTTGACATTCTGGACAAGGCACTGCTGCGTGCAGGACGTTTTGACCGTCAGATACATCTGGATCTGCCTGACCTGAACGAGCGTAAGGAGGTATTCGGCGTACACCTGCGCAACATAAAGCTGAGCCCGGATGTGGATGTGGACCTGCTGGCCCGTCAGACTCCCGGATTCTCAGGTGCCGATATAGCCAATGTATGCAACGAGGCTGCCCTTATTGCAGCCCGTCACAATAAGAAAAAAGTTGAAAAGGATGATTTCCTGTCAGCCGTTGACCGTATTGTAGGAGGTCTTGAGAAGAAGACCAAGGTGCTTACCGCCGATGAGAAGCGTACCATCGCACTGCATGAGGCAGGTCACGCCACACTGTCATGGTTCCTGGAATACGCCAATCCGCTCATCAAGGTTACCATCGTACCGCGCGGACGTGCACTGGGCGCAGCCTGGTACCTGCCCGAGGAGCGTCAGATAACCACCAAGGAGCAGATGCTCGACGAGATGTGCGCCACACTTGGCGGACGTGCAGCCGAGGAACTCTTTACCGGTCATATCTCTACCGGAGCGATGAATGACCTGGAGCGTGTTACCAAGCAGGCTTACGGCATGATTGCATACGCCGGCATGAGCGACAAGCTAGCCAACCTGTGCTACTACAGCAGCACTGATGAGTATGCTTTCCAGAAGCCCTACTCTGACAAGACCGCCGAAGTTATAGACAGTGAGGTCAAGGCTCTCATCGCCCAGCAGTATGAGCGCGGCAAGAAGATCCTGCTCGAGCATGAGGAGGGACACCACCAGCTGGCACAGCTGCTCATTGAACGTGAGGTCATCATGGCCGAAGATGTCGAGAAGATATTCGGCAAGCGCCCGTGGGCATCACGCAGCGAGGAGATTCTGGGAGAGGACAAGAACTCTGCAGACAACGCTCCCGTAGTTGAGAACAAGGATAAAGTTGAACCCTAAACGATAGAATCATGAACTTCTTGATTAGGACTGTAACAGCCGTGGTTTATGCCACAGTAATGCTGTTCTGCATGCTCAAGGGAGGTCCCTGGTTTGTAGGACTGTTCGGAGTATGCACCATTCTTACGACAGTTGAATATACCGGTCTGGTCAACAAGCACAAAGGCACAAACGTAAGCCGTCTGTGGGCCACTGTAGCCGCATTCACATTCTACGCAGCAATAGTTGGTCTGTCTATAATGCCAAGCAGCGCCGTACTGTTCCTGCCGTTCATATTCACTCTGATTGTGCTTATGGTACGTGAGCTCTATTTCAAGAAGCCCAGCCCGCTCGATGATTGGGCACATACACTGTTCCCCGTAATCTACATTGCCCTGCCCTATGCACTGACATCCATGCTGGCATTTGACATCCAGGGACCAGATACAGGATACAGCGCAGTAGTACCCATTACACTGTTCGTATTCCTCTGGTGCAATGACGTAGGCGCATACTGCACCGGCTGCACCATAGGCAAGCACAAACTGTTTGAGAGAATATCACCCAAGAAGACCTGGGAGGGTTCAATTGGCGGTGCCGTATTCACGATGGTTGCCGCATTCCTGCTCCATCATTTCCTGCCCGACTGGTACAGTTTCATGCCTGTATGGGTATGGATAGGTATGGCTCTTGTGGTAGTACTCTTCGGTACATGGGGTGACCTGATTGAGTCACTCATGAAACGTGAGATGGGAATAAAGGATTCAGGAAAGATCCTGCCCGGACACGGCGGAATGCTGGACCGTTTTGACAGCGCGCTGCTGGCTATACCCGCAACGGTGGTCTACTTAAGCCTCATCGGCTTTTATTTCTGATAAGAGACTTACAATCTGAGCTGCAGCACGGTCGGAAGCTCCGGCCGGGCCCAGTATGTTTTTCATCTGGGTGTAGCCCTCAAGCTGCATGCGGCGTTCTATGGTATCTGACAGCAGCGGAACCAGATGGTCATGTACGTTCCGGGCGTTCATCTCACCGCCTATGAGTTCCGGAACCACCTCAGAGAATGAGACCAGATTTACAAGTGATACGAACTGCACCTTGATAAGGAACTTCTTGATCAGTCTGGCCGCCCAGCTTACAGGAACCTTGTAACATACCACCTGGGGTACATCAAAAAGGGCGGTCTCAAGGGTGGCCGTGCCCGATGTCACCAAAGCTGCGTATGCAGACTCCAGAACACCGAAGGTATTTCCGTAAACCTTCTCAATATCGGCCTCTCCTATTATGCTGTCATAGAACTCCGGTTCGATGCTGGGAGCGCATGCCAGAACAGGACGGATGCAGTCAATATTTTTTATTGCCTCAAGCATGATGGGAAGGTTGCGGCTTATCTCCTGACGGCGGCTGCCTGCAAGCAGTGCTATCACGCGTCGGCCGTCATCCTCCAAGGCCGGTTTGCGGCTCTTGTCAGACTTGTACTCCTCAATCTCATCAACAGTGGGATTTCCTACGTAGTTGATGTTGTAGCTGTGACGGTGGAAATACTCTACCTCAAACGGAAGGATGGAGAAAAGCTCGTCGACATCACGGCGGATATTCTTGATTCTCCAGCTTTTCCAGGCCCAGATCTTGGGTGAGATATAGTAGTAGACGGGGATTCCCAGTTTGTGTACTTTTTTCGCGATTGAGAGGTTGAATCCGGGATAGTCGACCAGGATCACCACGTCAGGTTTCCAGTCACAGATGTCCTTGAAACAGAGGGTTGCTCCTCCAAGAATGGTTCCAAGGTGTGTCACGACCGGCCAGAATCCCATATAGGCAAGCTCACGGTAATGTTTTACCAGTTTTCCGCCGGCAGCCTCCATCATGTCGCCCCCGAAACAGCGGAACTGCGCAGACTTGTCATTCTGCGCCAACGCTCTCATAAGATTTGAAGCATGCAGGTCACCCGATGCCTCTCCGGCTACAAGATAGTATTTCATTCCTGACGTTTTGCAGATGTCAAAATTAGTATAATTTTCCCATATATCGGTTTTTTACACTAACTTCACACCCTAAAATTAAAACGCATGGGAAAAATCATAGCTTTGGCAAATCAGAAGGGTGGCGTTGGTAAAACCACAACCACCATCAATCTGGCCGCATCGCTCGCCACTCTGGAGAAGAAAGTCCTGGTAGTGGATGCCGATCCTCAGGCAAACGCATCATCCGGACTGGGTATTGACATCCAGTCACTCAAGTGCACCGTGTATGAGTGTCTGGTAAATGGTGACAACCCCAAAGACGCCATCCTCAAGGCATGCATTGACGGACTTGACGTACTGCCCTCACACATCGACCTGGTGGGAGCCGAGTTGGAACTCATGAACATGGAGAGCCGTGAGACAGTGATGAAGAAGATGCTCGCCAAGGTCAAGGATGACTATGACTATATCCTGATTGACTGCTCACCTTCACTGGGTCTCATCACCGTGAACTCACTGACTGCCGCCGACTCCATCATCATTCCCGTGCAGTGTGAGTATTTTGCCCTGGAGGGTATCAGCAAGCTGCTCAATACCATCCGCATAATCAAGACAAAACTCAACCCGTCACTTGACATTGAAGGATTCCTGCTGACAATGTATGACTCACGTCTGCGTCTGAGCAACCAGATCTATGACGAGATCCGCAAGCATTTCCAGGAGCTGGTATTCGAGTCAATCATAGCCCGTAACGTCAAACTGAGCGAGGCTCCCAGCTACGGTCTGCCCGCAATCCTGTATGACGCTGATTCCAAGGGTGCCAAGAACTACCTTGCCCTGGCACAGGAAATTTTGAAGAAAAACGAGAAGAAATGACACCTCCCAAGAAAATGGCATTGGGCCGCGGCCTTGATGCCCTTATATCAACTGACTTAGTAAAGACTCAGGGGTCCTCATCCATCAACGAGGTACCTCTGAACCAGATACATGCCAACCCCGACCAGCCCCGTCGCGACTTTGACCAGGAGAGCCTTGAAGAACTGGCAGAGTCACTGCGTGAGATAGGCATCATACAGCCTATCACCCTGCGAAAGATGGCCGAGGGTGACTATCAGATCATTGCCGGTGAACGCCGTTTCCGCGCTGCCGGAATAGCAGGTCTCAAGACCATCCCCGCCTATATCCGTACGGCCGATGACGAGAACGTCATGGCAATGGCGCTGATTGAGAACATTCAGCGTGAGGACCTGAACTCAATGGAAGTCGCGCTGGCATGCCAGAACCTGCTTGAGGTCTATGACATGACTCAGGAGCAGCTCAGCACACGCATCGGCAAGAAACGTGCTACCATAGCCAACTACATCCGTCTGCTCAAACTGCCCGCCGAGATTCAGGTGGCCCTAAAGAACAAGCAGATAGACATGGGTCACGCCCGTGCCCTGCTGGCCATTGACGATCCCATGAAACAGCTGCAGCTGTTCCATGAACTCACCAAGTACGGCTACTCAGTACGTATGGTTGAGGATAAGGCACGCCAGATGAACGAGAGTCAGCCCAAGGCAAAGAAGAGTGCCGGCAGCGATGCACTGTCTCCTCTGGGACGCCAGCTTTCAAAGTTCCTGGGTGCTCCCGTAAAGGTAAAGGTTGGTGCAAAGGGTGCAGGAAGCATCAGCATCTCATTCAAGGATGATGATGACCTGGCCCGTCTGATGCAAATGTTTGACCGACTCAAGAAATGACCGTCCAGTCCGGATTCATAAGAAACGTACTGCTCACCCTGCTGGCAGTGATGACCGCCCTTCCGGTCCGGTCACAGGAAATCCGCGGCACAGAATTCACCTTAGACTCCACACGTACTGCACGTATGGACAGCATCTACCGTTCACTCAACGATACTGCCGCCTGGCAGCGTGAGATGGACTTTGTCCGTAACCTCTCATTTGATGAGTTGGAGGATTCGGACCTGGTAAGAACAGTCAGTGAAGATGAATTCCAGGAGCCCAACCACAAGCGTACCACCTGGAAGGATATTGAGCAGGAGCATATCAACCAGTACAAAAGAAACGCCACAGGTTGGGAGCCCGAGCCCCGCGTAGCCGTATGGCTTTCGCTGCTGGTTCCCGGAGGCGGACAGATATACAACCGCAAGCTGTGGAAACTGCCCATTGTCTACGGAGGCTATGTAGGATGCATCTACGCCCTGACATGGAACCAGTCCACCTACATGGACTACCAGAAGGCCTATGTGGACATCATGGACACTGACGACAACACCAATAGTTACGAGGATTTCCTTCCGCCTCACTATGAGATTGACACCAGCATGAAGGATTGGCTCAAGGATGTGTTCAAGCAGCGCAAGAACAAATACCGCAGATACCGCGACCTGAGTATTTTCGCATTCGCCGGAATGTACATAGTCGCAGCAATTGACGCTTATGTCGATGCCGAGCTGTCACACTTTGACATATCGCCCGACCTGAGCATGAGAGTTGAACCCAATTTCATGATGGACCACCGAGGAACCCCTACAGCGGGATTCTCATTAGCAATTAACTTCTGATGAACTTACGTCGACTGACATATATACTTTCACTTCTGACAATCCCGGCTGTTTCCGCCCGGTCACAGGAAATCGTATCTGACACAATCAGCGATTTCCTACCAGACACTACAGCCGTATGCACCGATTCACTGACAGTAGAGTTCCCGGAGAGCATGGAGTTCGACGTGGACAGTCTGATGAACCTGTGGCTGTCCAAACAGTATCTGTCATATGATGAGGATTGCATTGAAGGCTCCGTCAACCCCAAGTTCAGCGACACCGTCTATGCGGAGCGTCTGAGCAGCCTTCCTACAATAGTGGAGATGCCCTACAACTACGTTACACGCAGTTCAATCGACGCCTATATGGGACGTAACCGCAAGGTGATATCATACGCTCTGGGCATGATGCCCATCTATGAGGACAAGTTCGTGGAGGCTCTCATAAAGTATGACGTACCCATTGAGCTCAAGTACCTTCCGATAGTGGAATCGGCCCTTAAGCCCAAGGCATATTCACGTATGGGTGCTGCCGGAATGTGGCAGTTCATATACAGCACAGGTAACAAGTACGGCCTGCAGGTGAACAGCCTGGTCGATGACCGTTATGACATTGCCAAGGCATCGGATGCAGCGGCACGTCATCTGCGTGACCTGTATGACATGTTCGGTGACTGGTCCCTGGCCATATCGGCCTACAACTGCGGACCGGGTAACGTGACCAAGGCCATAACCCGTTCGGGCGGCAAGCGTGACTTCTGGGACATCTACCCCTACCTGCCCCGTGAGACCCGCGGCTACCTGCCTGCATTCATCGCCGTGAACTACGCCATGAGTTTCTACAAGGAGCACGGCATATGCCCCATGACATCGGCCCGTCCGGCTCAGACCGATACCCTGCACATTGAGCGTAACCTGCACATAGGTCAGCTCATTCACTACAGCGGAATCAGCCAGGACGAGTTCAAGGCTCTTAACCCGCAGTATCTGACCGAGGTCATTCCGGGTGCTTACCGCACCTGCGTGGTGACTCTGCCGCAGCAGTATATCAAGCCCATCGTGGAGGCCGGTGACTCGCTCTACGAGTATGACAAGGAGAAGTATTTCAGCAAGGCCAAACTGGCGTACATAGATGACGACATGAAGAACCGCGTCACCTACGTCACCCACAAAATCAAGGAGGGTGAGACTCTTGGACACATTGCCATGAAGTACCACACATCGGTCAAGAACATCAAGAATTGGAACAACCTTAAGAGTGACAACATCAGGGCCGGCAAGACTCTGAGAATATATAACCGTTAAAAGGACAGCAAGATGAGTGAAGATAATCTTTTTTCGCCCGATGAAGAGAGACTCATAGACGAGGCCTTCCAGCATCTTATTGACTCATATCTCCAGACCAAGCACCGCAAGAAGGTGGAGATAATTACCAAGGCGTTCCAGTTTGCGCGCCAGGCCCATAAGGGTGTGCGCCGTCATTCAGGTGAGCCGTACATAATGCACCCTCTTGCCGTGGCACAGATCGTTTGCTCAGAAATCGGGCTGGGCTCAACATCAATCTGCTCCGCACTGCTTCATGACGTAGTTGAGGATACTGACTATACGACCGATGACATCAAGAACGTTTTCGGTCCCAAGATTGCACAGATCGTTGACGGTCTGACCAAGATTGCCGGCGGTATTTTCGGTGATAAGGCATCGGCCCAGGCAGAGAACTTCAAGAAGCTGCTGCTGACCATGAATGACGATATCCGCGTCATCCTGATCAAGATTGCCGACCGTCTGCACAACATGCGCACCCTGGACAGCATGCAGCCGCGCAAGCAGTACAAGATTGCCGGTGAAACCCTTTACATCTACGCTCCCCTGGCCTACCGTCTGGGACTCAACAAGATCAAGTCTGAACTTGAGGACCTGAGTTTCAAGTACGAGCACCCGGCAGAGTACAAGGACATCCAGGAGAAACTGAATTTCTCACGTGAGGAACTCAACAACATATACAACGATTTCACATCTCCCATTGAAGAGAAGCTTGACCAGTTGGGCGTGAAATACAACATGTTCGGCCGTATCAAGTCACCCTACTCCATCTGGAAGAAGATGAACAAGAACAATCTTACCTTTGACGAGGTTTATGACATCCTTGCCGTAAGAATTGTTTTTGACCCCACGTCACCCGAGAAGGAGAAGAGTGAGTGCTTTGACATCTATCTGGCCCTCACCAAGATCTACAAGTCACACCCCGACCGTCTGCGTGACTGGATCACCAACCCCAAGGCCAACGGATATCAGGCACTTCATGTGACCCTGATGAGTAACTCGGGCCAATGGGTCGAGGTACAGATACGCAGCCGCCGTATGAATGATATTGCAGAGCAGGGTATCGCCGCTCACTGGAAATACAAGGACGGCTCCACCTATGAGGAGGATGAGACCGAACTCACCCACTGGCTGGAGACCATCAAGGAGATCCTGGAGGATCCGCAGCCGGATTCGATGGACTTCCTGGATACCATCAAGCTGAACCTCTATTCATCAGAGATATTCATATTCACCCCCAAGGGCGAGCTGCGTACCATGCCGCAGGGAAGTACGGTGCTGGACTTTGCGTTCACCATCCACACCTACATGGGTACCAACTGCATAGGCGCCAAGGTCAACCATAAGCTTGAGGCCATCAACTATGAGCTCAAGAGCGGTGACCAGGTGGAGATTCTTACCTCAAAGAGCCAGAAAGTAAGTCCCGAGTGGCTGGACTTTGCCACCACAGCCAAGGCCCGCGGTAAGATCAAACAGGTGCTTCGCAAGGAGGAGCGCGCCAACCAGAAGTTCGGTGAGGCCATCTTCCATGAGTTCCTTGAAAAAGAGGATATGGAGGTTGATTCCGCAAAGATGGAGCGCATATGCCGTCTGCACGGTATGAGCAGCCGCGACGAGCTGATGATTGCCCTGGGTCAGAAGAAGATCATTCTGGGTGATGCCGAACGCAATATCATAAAAGGTGAGAGTGACAGCTGGTACAAGAGATTCTGGTCAACATTCTCATCATCATCCTCATCAAAGGACAAGGACAAGAAACAGGCCGATGAGCAGACACAAGACGGAGTCGATGTAAAGCGTACGCTGATTATCAACGACATGGATATGCACAAGTACACCTTTGCTGACTGTTGCAATCCCGTTCCGGGTGATGCCGTTCTGGGATTTGTCGATGAGAAGGGCCACATAACCATCCACAAGCGCAAGTGTGAGGTGGCCAACAAACTCAAGGCAGCCAAGGGTAACCGCATCCTAACCGTAGAGTGGCAGATTGAGAACAGCCTGTTCCCCGTTACCATCTACATGAAGGGTCTGGACAGCATCGGCACAATGGCCAAGATAACCGAGATCATCTCAAAGAAGATGAACGTGAACATGAACAAGCTGGTTATCGAATCCAAGGAGGGCCTGTTTGAAGGCACCATAAGCGTAGAGGTCCACAGTCTGAAGGACGTGGATAAGATTCAGAAGGAACTTAAGAAAATCAAGAATATTACAACGGTTGTCCGCAAGGAGGAGTAGCGTCAAGCTCGCTCAGTATAGCTTTGAGCTCGTCGCGGATATTCTTAAGACGCTGTACGACATCGTGTGTATCGGTGGTCTTCTGCGGATTCTCTTTCATACGGGTCTTGGCACCCTTGATGGTCAGTGACTTCTCCTTGACCAGGAAATTCACCTTCTTTATCTGTTCGATATCGGCCGTGGTATAATGTCTTATACCTTTGGCGTTCTTCTTGGGAGCAATCTCCTTGAACTCCTTCTCCCAGTAGCGCAGTGTGCTCTCGGGAATCTCGAGCATATCGGACACCTCCTTTATGGAGTAATATTTCTTTAAGACCTTGTTGGTGTTCAGTGCCATAGTCCGTATTGTTTAGTCAAATACCTTACCGTGGTTCTCAGCCAGATTTACCATCTCCTCATACTGATCGGCATCCAGGTCCATGAAGTAGTAGTTGATGGGGTTCACATCCTTGTTGCCCACCCAAACCTCATAATGGACATGAGGTCCGGTACTCTTACCTGTTGAACCGGCCTTTGCAATCTCCTCACTGCGTACCACCTTCTGTCCCTCCTTTACCAGGATCTTGCTCAGGTGGGCGTAACGGGTCTTGTAACCGTAACCGTGATCTATCTCAATCAGGTTTCCGTAACCTGATTTCCACTTGGCATATACCACCTTGCCGTTTGCAGTTGCGTAAACCGGAGTGCCGGTATCACACGCAAAGTCCATTCCGTGGTGGAATCGGCGCACATGATATATGGGGTCATTACGGTATCCGTAACCGGATGCAGTACGTTTGAGGTCCTTGTTTGACACAGGCTGGATGGCGGGCAGGCAGGCCAGACGGTTCTCCTGCTCACGTGACAGTTCCACCACCTCATTGAAGGAGCGGGTCTGCATGTAAAGCTTGCGGCTGAGCATGTCCACCTTCTGTGATGTGTTCACCACCAGGTCAGCGTTGGACATATCGTTGAGCTCGGCATAACGGTTGGTGCCGTTGAAGCCTGACTGGCGTGCCACCTCCGGAACCGGATCGGCCTCCAGAAGGACACGGTACAGGTTGTCGTCACGCTCCTCAATGTCATGGAGCACCAGCAGGGCGTCATCGACCTTACGGGAGAGCACGCGGTACTGTGACTGAAGGCGGCTGTTCTCAACCAGAAGGTCCTCTACCTGAGGAGTGCTGATAACGAACCAGTAGATGATAAAGAAGACTCCACCCAGCAGCACGGAGAGCAGGAAACGCCACAGCCAGGAGAAAAGTCTCTGGCCCAAGGTGGGGAACACCCTGCGGTAAACCCTGCGGTTGGGATCGTACTGATAGTAAATCTTCCTCATAATCTTATTACAACACGCAAAAGTAGTAAAATTTGTTGTACCTTTGCGCCTTCGGCGCGAATATTGGCTGCTCTCGGTAAAAACAAATAAATTTGTTTCTACTCTCGCTTGCTCAATATTTGCAAACTCAAAAAGAAATATAACACACTATAAGATATGATGACAGCAAAGGAAATACGCGAATCATACAAGCGTTTCTTTGAAAGCAAAGGGCACCTGATAGTTCCCTCTGCACCCATGGTCGTTAAGGATGACCCCACCCTTATGTTCACCAATGCCGGAATGAACCAGTTCAAGGATATCATTCTGGGTAACCGCGCCCCCAAGAGCCGCCGCGTGGCCGACTCACAGAAGTGCCTTCGCGTAAGCGGTAAGCACAATGACCTGGAGGAGGTAGGACACGATACCTACCACCACACCATGTTCGAGATGCTGGGCAACTGGTCATTCGGTGACTACTTCAAGAAGGAGGCCATCAGCTGGGCATGGGAGTATCTGGTCGATGTTCTCAAACTGGATCCCAAGAACCTCTACGCCACCGTATTCGAGGGTAGCAAGGAGGAGGGTCTGGAGCGCGACAATGAGGCCGCTGCCATCTGGGAGCAGTTCCTCCCCAAGGATCATATCCTGAACGGTAACAAGCACGACAACTTCTGGGAGATGGGTGACACCGGTCCCTGCGGCCCCTGCAGTGAGATCCATATGGATTCACGCTCCGATGAGGAGAAGGCCAAGGTACCCGGCCGCGACCTGGTAAACAAGGATCATCCCCAGGTAATCGAGATATGGAACCTGGTGTTCATGCAGTTCAACCGCAAGGCTGACCACTCACTGGAGCCCCTGCCCGCCAAGGTTATCGACACCGGTATGGGTTTTGAGCGTCTGGTACGCACCCTGCAGGGCAAGCAGTCAAACTATGACACCGACGTATTCCAGCCCATCATCAAGGAGATTGGCGCACTGACAGGCAAGCAGTACGGCAAGGATGAGAAGGTTGACATTGCAATGCGCGTTGTGGCTGACCACATCCGCACCATCGCCTTCTCAATCACCGATGGCCAGCTGCCCTCTAACGCCAAGGCCGGTTATGTTATCCGTCGTATCCTGCGCCGCGCAGTACGTTACGCATACACATTCCTGGGCCAGAAGGAGGCATTCCTCTACAAGCTTCTGCCCGTACTCATCGACAACATGGGTGACGCATATCCCGAGCTTGGCCAGCAGAAGACACTCATCGAGAAGGTTATCATCGAGGAGGAGGAATCATTCCTGCGTACCCTTGAGACCGGTATCAAACTGCTTGACAAGGTTATGGCCGATACCAAGGCAGCCGGCAGCACAGAGATAAGCGGTGTGAACGCATTCACACTCTACGATACTTACGGATTCCCGCTTGACCTTACCGAACTTATCCTTCGTGAGAACGGCATGACCGTGAACATTGAGGAGTTCAATGAGGAGATGGGCAAGCAGAAGGCACGCGCCCGCAACGCCGCCGCCGTTGAGAACGGTGACTGGGTTGTACTCCGTGAGGGCGAGACTGAGTTCGTAGGTTATGACTTCACCGAGTATGAGACCTCTATCCTGCGCTACCGCGAGGTTAAGCAGAAGAGCGGCGTTATCTACCAGATTGTGCTTGACAAGACTCCGTTCTATGCCGAGATGGGTGGTCAGGTAGGTGACACCGGCGTTATTGTAAGCGAATTCGAGACAATCGAGATAATTGACACCAAGAAGGAGAACGGTCTGCCCGTGCATATCTGCAAGAAACTGCCCGAGCATCCCGAAGCTCCCATGATGGCTTGCGTTGATACTGACAAGCGTCGTGCCTGCGAGGCCAACCACACCGCAACCCACCTGGTTGACGAGGCTCTGCGTGAGGTTCTGGGTACACATGTTGAGCAGAAGGGTTCACTCGTAAGCCCCGACGGCCTGCGCTTTGACTTCTCACACTTCCAGAAGGTAACTGATGAGGAGCTGCGTCAGGTTGAGCGTCTGGTCAACGAGAAGATACGCATGGACCTGCCCCTGCAGGAGCATCGCGACCTTCCCATCGAGGAGGCCAAGAAGCTGGGTGCAATCGCCCTGTTCGGCGAGAAGTACGGTGATAAGGTACGTGTAGTACAGTTCGGTAACTCAATTGAGTTCTGCGGCGGTGTACACGCTTCTTCAACCGGCCGCATCGGTATGTTCAAGATTCTGTCAGAAAGTTCAATCGCAGCCGGCGTACGCCGTATCGAGGCTATCACCGGTGAGGCTGTAGAGAATATGGTAGCATCACTTCAGGATACCATCGGTTCCCTCAAGGCTCTGCTGCCCGGCGCATCACTGGAGGCATCGGTCAAGAAGGCACTCGACGAGAACGCACAGCTCAAAAAGCAGCTCGAGGAGTTCCAGAAGGAGAAAGCCGGCCAGCTCAAGGGTAATCTGATTGCTCAGGCCAAGGACATTAACGGCATCAAGGTAATCAGCGCTGTAATCTCAGCATCGGCCGCAATGGTCAAGGATCTGGTATTCGGCATCCGCGCTGAACTGCCCACCTCAACCATAGTTGTAATAGGCAGTGAAGAAGCCGGCAAGCCCATGCTCACCGTAAGTGTCAGCGAGGATCTGACCTCACGCTTCAACGCCGGCCAGATGGTTCGTGAGGCTGCCAAGCTCATCCAGGGCGGTGGCGGCGGTCAGCCCCACTTCGCAACCGCCGGCGGTAAGAACCCCGACGGTCTGCATCAGGCAGTTGACGCAATTTTGAGCACTATCAAGTAATAACAAAGCCTCGCTGACAGCGGGGCTTTTTTATTCGGGCCAGTTGACCAGATAGACGGTCTGGGTGGCGCGGGTGAGAGCGGTGTAAAGCCAGCGGTAATAGTCCTCGTCGCGGCCGTCCTCAGGGATGTAGCCCTGATCTATAAAGATGTTCTTCCACTGACCTCCCTGAGCCTTGTGACAGGTAACGGCGTAGGCGTATTTGATCTGGAGAGCGTTGAAGTGAGGATTCTCACGAAGCTTCTTCATTTTCTCCTTTTTATCGGGAATATCGGCATAATCCTCCATTACGGCGGCAAAGAGCTTGTCACTCTCCTCACGGGTAAGCGACGGAGATTCGCTGTGCAGAGTATCCATCAGCAGCGTGACATCCATCTCCAGGTCATCATAGTCAGGGAATGAGAGCACGGCATCCTCAAAGCGGAACCCGTAAAGCTCACGCATGCGGCGCACGCGGCGTATCACGGCAATGTCACCGTTGGCGATGAATGAAGGAAGGTTGGCGTACGAATCGGCCCCCTCATCGGCCAGGAGTTTCTCAGTCCAATAGTAATTGTTCTTTACAATCATGATGCTGTCACCGCGGTTGAGTTCATCCTCGCGGTCCAGTATCTGGCTGCGGATACCGTTGTTGTAGATAATAGCGCGTTTGTTGGAGCGGCACAGCACCATGGTCTCATCGATGCCGTCACGACTGTAGCATCCGCTCAGCGTCTCAATCAGCTCGCTGCCCGATATCTTGACCACATCCCTGAAGCCGTCCAGTTTGAATCGGAAGCCGCCCATATTGACCGAATCCATCGTGAAATCTCGCAGCAGCGTTGCGTTGTAGAGTATGCCCGACTCCTGCTCCTGGCGCATTACGTTCGCCAGGCAGAACTCCGACACGTTGAGCCCGTAAGTTGACATGACCTGGGCCGATAAGCCCGGACTCTCGTGCTCACCTACCGGCGGCAGCTGAGCCTGGTCACCCATCATGAGCAGGCGGCAGTCAACACCCGAGTAGACGTAGCTGACAAGGTCATCCAGCAGACGTCCGGTGCCGAACATGGAACCGGAAAGTCCCTCATTTGATATCATGGAGGCCTCATCGACCAGGAAAAGGGTGTGCTCGTGCAGGTTGCGGTCCAGCTGGAAACTGCCCGCATCCAGTATGGACTTCTGGCGGTATATCTTTTTATGTATGGTGCAGGCCGGGAAACCCGATGTGTTGGAGAAGACCTTGGCGGCCCTTCCGGTGGGAGCCATAAGCACCACTCTGCGATGATGGCTTACAAGTGTCCGTACCAATGAACTTATTATGACCGTCTTTCCGGTACCGGCGTAACCCTTGAGCAGAAAGAGCTGGCGGGGAGCCGGATTATTAACGAATATTGCCAAATGATTCATGGCCACAGTCTGCTCAGATGTGGGTTCAAAGGGGAAATGGGCGGCAATATCCTGAAATAGAGGGTCAATCATTGCTCCGAAAAGCAAAAAAATGTTGTTTTATTATTTAATACGGATAAATGTTCTATTTTTGCGATGCGAAAATAAAAAAACATCCCAATATGAAAAAATTCGTCAACATTCTTCTTGCAATCTGCATTGTAGCACTCATCTACATTGTTTATGGTAGTATCATGAATCCTATCAGATTTGAGAATGAGAAGAAGTTCCGTGACAAGGCTGTGATACAGACACTTATGGATATCAAGGCTGCGCAGACTGAATACAAGTATCAGCATGACAGTTACTGCGACAACTTTGATTCACTGGCAGAGTTCATCAGAACAGGTCAGCTGCCCATCACCAAGAAGATCGGTGAGCTCACAGATGACCAGCTGGAGAACAACTGGACCGAGACCAAGGTTCTGACTCTCTATGCAAAGGCCAGAAGCGCTGAGCAGGAGGCTGCAAAACTGACAGGCCGCCGCGCTGCCCAGAAGCAGTATGAGGCTGACACTCTCTGGCAGAGAGCTGCTACCGAGGGCTTCATCGAGATCCTCGAGGACGGAACAAAGAATTTCCTCTTCAGCCGTGAGACTGAGTTCGTAAGCCTTTACGATTCTCTCTACAAGGGCCGCATCAATCCGGATTCACTCCGTTATGTACCCTTCAGCAACGGTAAGGAGTTTGAGTTGACAGTTGCTACCGATACTGCAAAGACCGGTGTCGTTAACCACTCATTTGAGGCTAAGACATTGTTCGTAACCTATCTTGGTCCTGAGAGCGAGGACGGTGGTCTTGACAAGCAGGAGATCATCAACCTCCTGGAGGACTGTGACGACCGCGGCCGCTATCGTGGCATGAAGGTTGATAACAACTCAGGTAACTGGGAGTAATACTTTGCGAGTAATAAGCGGTATATACAAACACAGGAGGTGGGACGTGCCTAGAACATTCAGTGCACGTCCCACCACTGATTTTGCCAAGGAGAGTCTCTTCAACATCCTGGCAAACCGGATAGACCTTGAGGACGCTACGGCACTCGACCTCTTTTCCGGCACGGGCAGCATCAGCATCGAACTCGTATCAAGAGGATGCGCCCACGTGGTAAGCGTTGAGAAGGATCCCGCCCACCACGCATTCATTTGCAAGGTTATGGATACCGTCAAGACAGACAAATGTCTTCCCGTAAAAGGTGACGTGTTCAAATACATAGCCGGCTGCAGCACACAATTCGATTTCATCTTTGCCGATCCTCCCTATCAGTTGGAGAATCTGGCCGATATCCCCGATCTGGTTTTTGAAGCAAACATACTTGCTCCCGACGGCATATTCGTATTAGAACACGGAAGCAAGAACGACTTTAAGGATCATCCTCGCTTCACCGATATGAAAGTGTACGGTTCAGTACACTTCTCTTTCTTCAAATAATCAAGGCCTACCGCCGCGCATTCCGCCGCCAGGGCCGCGCATTCCTGCGCCCATTCCGCCGCCACCCATCATGGCGCGGTTTTCCTGACGCATCTGCTGGCGGGCGGCACGTGTTCCGAATACATTGGCACGCAGTATGAAGTGTACCATGATGTAACTGTGTATGCTGTTGTTCTTGGTATCTGTTCGGCCCGTCGTAGAGACTGAACGGGTTACGTTTGATTCATCATTCAGAATATCATAATACTGTATCTGGAGCGTTCCGGCGTTACCCTTGAGGAAACTGAATGATGCATTGGCGTTCCAGATAAGGTCATTGCGGTTGTAGGAGCCGCTGTAACCGCGACGGCTCTGCATGGTAAGGTCAGTGCCCAGATTCAGGTTACGCCATGGCAGACGTGCATTGGCACGGCCTCCGTAACTGAATGTATAGGTATCCATGTTCTGGTTCTGACGCTGGTTGTTCTCAGAGTGGTTGTAGGTGAATCGGCCGTTTGCCGTTACCTCAAGCCACTGGTTTCGGTAGGTGACCGATGCGTTCTCACCGGCAGATATGGTGTTGGTAGCACTCAGTACGGCTGCGCCTCCGGTACCTGCGCCGGGATTGTACTGACCTATCCTACCCGTACTCATATAACTCTCCTGATGACGGTATGAACCGTTGGCGCTGGCGTTGTAGCGCCATTTGGTATTGGGTATGGTCTGGTTATATGTCAGGTTACCTGATGCGCTCCAGTTGGTCCAGAAGCCGTCCATATTGATCGGCTGAGTAACCGATACGCCTGTGGAAGGATCATAATCGGTTTTCTGGGTTACGTTACGGAGTGAGTTCTCAAGTGAAAGACGTATGTTGATGGTCTTCTGAGTCTCTGTTATGTAGTTCTGGTAGTTGACCTCGGCCGTATTGCGCAGTGTGGGCAGCAGTCCGGGATTACCCTTGCGTACATTCAGCGGGTTGCTGTCATCGGTAATATCCATCATATCCTCCATGCTGGGCTGGCTGGTGTTGGTACGAAGGGTGAACTGCAGGCTCTTCTGACGGTCAAACCTGTAACGGTAGTTGATTGAAGGGCTCCAGTTGTAGACTACTCGTGACGTATCGCCTATTACCTTACCCATATACTGGAAGTTGTCCATTCCGGTATACTGCGGCATGAAGTTGATGCCTATATTGATATTTGAGTTTACAAAGTTGTAGCGGAACTGCAGCGTAAAGGTGTGGTTGCGGGAGACGTTGGTTGCCTTGCGGCTCAGACTGTCACTCCTGTAATCAAGCCAGTTGTCAGGCAGTGCCCAGTCCCTGTACCAGTAGTCATTGTCCATCTTGGTGAAATCATAGGTCTCCCTGTTCTGGTTACGGTTGTTGACCTGTATCTGGTAACTGAACTGCAGGTTACCGCGTCCGGAGTCGATAGGCTCGCTCCACATTACACGGCCCGACCAGTTGCTGTTGTCGGTAGGACTGGCATTATAACGTTTCTGGACTCGGCTGCGTGACTTGGTCTCGGGCTGATAATACTTCTGGTCCGAATAGGAGTAGCTGTCATTGGTACCCTTTGTGGCGCCGAACGTGAAACGGACGGTGAAGTTTCGGCCCAGGTCATTGAAACGCTTGTTGAACTGGAACTCTCCGTTTATCTGGTTGTTTCCGGTCTTGCTGTGGTTGTAGCTTCTCTGCGAGTTGACGCCTATCCTTTCCATCAGGGTGTCGGGCAGGAAGCCGTACTGCTCAAGGATATCGGTCATATCGGTTGCCAGATAGGGATCCTCGTTGAACGTAACCTGGTCGCTGTTGGAGTCGCTGTGGTTACGGCTTATCTGGAAGCTGGGGCGGAATATGATGTTGAGTGATGAATCGGGCATCCACTCCATTCTAAACTCGCCGTTTACGCTGCCGTTGCCGCTGCTGCTGTTGGAGCGGTTATTGCGGAACGATGCTGACTGATACTGGGTGGTAAAGGTCTCTGACTCCGACTCGCTGAGCGAACGTGAGGTGGAACCATTATACCTTATATTACCGCCTATTACCAGCGGGAACTCATTACGGCGGCGCGGATAGGGCTCACCTATGTTCTTTGAGAAGTTCACACCAACCTGGTGGTTATAGCCCACGCCGTTACCGCGTCCCGAGTTCTGGGTGTTGGCATTGACCGAGAACTGGGTGTTGGCCTGGAAACGGTTGAGCGTGTATCGGCCCGAATAGAGATATTTGACCCACTCGCCGTAGTCATTCTTGCCCACGGGCTTTCCTATGCCGCCGTCAATATTGTGCAGCCAGCCGTTTCGCATGTTGGGCTTTATCTCCAGATCCATGACCGTCTCATCCTCACCGTCATCGATTCCGGTTATACGCGACAGGTCACTCTGACGCTGGTATGTTTTGATTCGGCGTATGATATTTACGGGCAGGTTCTTGGTGGCCATCTGCTGGTCATTGCCAAAATACTCCTGTCCGTCAACCAGGATTCTTGAAACGCGGCGGCCGTTCACGGTAATGCCTCCGTTCTCATCAACCTCGACACCGGGAAGACGCTTGATAAGTTCCTCCAGGACCGATCCCTCCGGCACACGGAATGCGCTGACGTTGAACATCAGGGTGTCATCCACTACCTGGGTGGGCGGAAGCGCATCCTCAATCACGGCCTCGGTGAGCATGATGCTCTTTTCATACATCCTGAATACGCCCAGGGCACGCTCGCGGTCCTCCTTGACGGTCTTGAAACTGAACTCCTGGGTGGAATAGCCCATGAATGAATAGCGCAGCAGGAACTCTCCTACCGGCACCTTCTTTATATTGAACCAGCCCTCGTTGTCGGTCACGGTTCCGTAAATGAAAGTGGTATCGGGTAATTCGAACAGCTGGACTGTTACCTGAGGCATATTCTCTGTGGTGGAGCCGTCAATGATATGGGCATTGACTGACACCTTGCCGTCCAGCTTGGATTTCTCCTTGGAATCCTTTTGAGCGGCACACACCGAAGGTATGAGCAGTGAGAAAACGGTCAGTAACAGAAATGCTTTCCTCATAAGCGCGAAGTCTGTTTTTTTGACACAGCAGTTATCAAATGGTTTAATCGGAAGTTGCACATACTCACGCCATTTATATTATTTTTGCAGTCAATGGACAGGACTCAGTTTTCATCAATACTCGAGCAGGCTTTCAGCACGCAGGCATCGGCCCACGGTCAGCAGTATCTTGACGGTGCCGCAGCAGCATGGGGCCTTACAGGTGCCTCTTACCTTGGCTTTGCCCTTTGCGGATTGAGCCCGGCAGAGCTGCGCAAGGTCCAGTATTCCGCACGCGATCAGTTCGGGCCCGTCATCCTGAACTGCAAGTGGTATGATGCTCTCAAGGCCGAGTGCCTGAACGGAAAGGATGAGGCCGATGCCCTGCTACCCGGCCCGGACGGCACACTTTGTGAATGCCGCGTCAGCTCAGATCTCTTTCTGGAAATGCTTGATTTCTGCCGCGAAGGTTAAAATCATCCGAATTCTTGACAATTGCAATTCTTTGCAATATCTTTGGGTAAGAACTATCTATCCATAATGCTTATGAAGAAGTTGTTTTCACTTCTGCTGACCGCTATGATTGCGGTCTCAGCCAATGCCCAGTTTATCAGTTTCCCAAGTTTCGGCAAAAACATTAAGATGTGCAGCGACCCTGTCCTGGGCCTGGAAGGACTCCATGTAGGTGATGAGGGTTATGTAACCTTTGAGGTTACCAATGAGGGAGACAGCACATATGTAGGTCCCATATTCCTGAGAATCGTAGAGCGCGAGTCAAGCGCACAGGTGCTGGCCGCCAAGAAGATCAAGATCAAACCCGGTCAGACCTACTCCATAACAACCGTGTTCTCAACCGAGAGACTGCATCCATATGCAAGGTATTTTGTTGGCTTTGAGTACAATGAGAACGGCCATACCGTACCCATGGGATTTACCGAGGCAAAGCCTCTGGAGAGCTTCATGCTGCTGCCTACAATCATAAACGACCCCGGTAAAAAGGCTCCCGTAAAAGCAAAGATTAAGGAGATTAAGAAATCTTCAAAATAAAAATCGGGGAATTATTGGATAATATCATAAAAAGAGATACCTTTGCGCCGGTTTTGAAAGCCGCAAGGCCAAAAAACATCAGCGGGGTGTAGCTCAGCCCGGTTTAGAGTACGCGTCTGGGGGGCGTGTGGTCGCTGGTTCGAATCCAGTCACCCCGACTGAGACAAAAGATGACAATGGGGACGGTTCTCTTTGTCATCTTTTGTTTTTTATTACACGAGGACTAATTCTCATAAGTTGACAAAGAGAACCGTCCCCATTGTCATCTTTTGTCCAACGCACCTGCGTTAATTCTCAATTTGATTTTTGTATCTTCGTACTATTAGAGGGTTTTATACGTTATAATCATATGATTTATTATATATGCGCAGCCGTTCTGCTGCTGATGTTTGTTTTGTTCTATCTTGACAGGTGGAATAAGACACGTGGTTTGCGTGAAGAAGAGCAGCCTGAACCGGAAGTTCCTGCAGGTGAGTGCTGCGGCAAGCATGCGGTATGTGAGAAGCAGAAGCTGGCCGAGGCCCGTCTGCGCAGTGCACAGTATTTTGATGATGAAGACCTGGACCGATTCAAGGGACGCAGTTCAGACGATTATACTGACCAGGAAGTCGAGGAGTTCCGCTACGTCATGTATACCATGCGTCAGGATGAGGTCAGGGAATGGATGGAGTGCCTCCAGGCAAGGGAGATAGAACTGCCCGATGAGCTTAAGGAGGAGTGTTACTCCATGATGAACGAGATATAACCTGATGAGAAGGACCCGGACAGCCATTTACGCATTGATGTTACCGCTGCTTGCAGTGGTGACCGGCTGTTCCACATCCCGCAACACCGCCGCCTCTCGTCAATACCAGGCGCTGGTAACCAAATACAACGTCTACTTTAACGGAAGCGAAGCCTACCGCAAAGGATATGAGGCACAGGAGAAAGCCAAGAAGGACAACCTGCTTGAGATACTGGATCTCTACCCCGTAAGTGACGAGAAGGTCCGCTCTACCGGTACGTCCAGTTTTGACCTTGCCATTGAGAAGGCGCAAAAGGGTATCAAGCTCCATTCCATCTCGGAAAAGCCCAAGAAAAAGAAGGGTACTCCTACTCAGGCCGACAAGGCTTTTCAGAACAAGAACGAATACAACCCCTTCCTTTGGCACGCATGGTTCCTCATGGCCGATGCCCAAAGACAGAAAGGAGATTTCATAGAGGCGGCCAGCACCTACTCATACATAACCAAGCTCTATTATGACGAGCCTGAGATAGTGGCCGAGGCACAATACAAGATGGCCCAGTGCTACTCTGAACTGGGTTGGAACTATGAAGCCGAAGAGCTGTTCCAGCGTTCAGGCGAGACCAAGACCAACATGTCCCGTCACCTGGATTATCAGGCCCGGTTTGCGTCACACCTGCTCAATCAGGAGCGTTATGAGGAGAGTATCCCGCTGCTGGAGGAGGCAATAAACCGAAAGGGAGTAAGCAAGCTTCAGCGCATTCGTGAGCGCTATCTGCTTGCACAGCTCTACAAGACGACAGACCGCAATGACGAGGCCTACCGCACGTTCGGCAAGGTGATCCGTATGAGTCCTCCCCATGAGATTGAGTTCCATGCCCGCATACAGCAGACCGAGACAATGGCCCGCAACGGAAATATGCGCAAGATAATGAAGAAACTCAAGCGCATGGAACGTGACCCGGTCAACAAGGACAACCTGGATCAGGTATACTATGCGATGGGTAACATCCATCTCATGCGCGGAGATACCGCAACTGCCCTGAGCTACTACAACCAGGGAGTGGACAAGGGTCAGAAGGCATCGGACGAAAAGGGCATACTGCTGCTTACCATGGCTGACCTCTACTGGAACATGAAGGACTACCCGAATGCATCCCGCTGCTACTCGCAGGCAGTCGGTATGATAGGAACCTCCCATAAGGAGTACGCCACCGTGAAACTGCGCTCCGAGGTACTGGAGGATCTGGTAAAAAGCGACGGTACGGTCAAACTGCAGGATAGTCTGCAATGGCTCTCC
The DNA here is from genome assembly GCA_902798685.1 of uncultured Bacteroidales bacterium. GTDB lineage: Bacteria > Bacteroidota > Bacteroidia > Bacteroidales > Bacteroidaceae > Colenecus. Next base: position 13,866 of record CADBXO010000019.1, on the reverse strand, counting down.
ACCCTGCCCGAGGAGAGGCTCTATGTCATAATTGACAAGGTCATAGAGGATCTTAAGGAGCAGGAGCGCCTGGAGGAGGAACGCCGCAAAAAGGAGGCCAAGGAGGCTGCACGCCAGGGAGCGGCATCGGCCATGTCTATCGATACTGATGAAGGCTCTGAAGGACAATGGTATTTCTACAATCCAAAGGTAGTGACCCACGGAAAGAAGGAATTCAGTAAGCAGTGGGGTGACCGTAAGCTTGAGGATAACTGGCGCAGGTCCAACAAGACCACTCTGGCGCCGATGAACGACGCAATGACCGGCACCGATGCTCAACTGAGATCGGAACAGGACACTCTCTCGGACATTATCGTGGATACCCTCAATGCCGTAACTCAAGAGACTGATCCGTATAAACGCGAGTATTATATCCAGCAGATCCCCTACTCTGATGAGGACAAGCAGAAGTCAGACAAGCTCATATCAGAGTCCCTTCTGGAACTGGGTATTATATACAAGGACCGTCTGTCAGAATTCCCCGATGCCGAGGCTGCACTCACCCGTATCGTGGCCGATTATCCCGAGTCAGACCAGGCCGATGAGGCCATGTACAACCTCTATCTCATGTACTCGCTGTGGGGTAGGAACGACCAGGCAGACAGTTGCCGCAGCCGCATGCAGAGGCTCTATCCCGAGAGTGATTACACAATCATGGTCTGTGACCCCGACTACATAGACAACGCCCGATATGGCAAGCACCGTGAGGACTCCATCTATGTGGTCACCTATGCCGCATTCCGTGACGGTGACTTACGGACCGTAAAAAACAACTGTGAGATATCGGCCACGAAATACCCCAAGGGACAGCACCGCGCCAAGTTCATGTTCCTGGATGCAGCCCTTGACCTTCAGAACGGTGACACTGACACCTTCCTGGAGAAACTCAAGGAGATTGTGACCAAGTATCCCCAGAATGAGATCAGTGAACTGGCCGGACTGATTGCACAGGGAATCCAGAACGGAAGGATTCTGCAGTCCACATCATTCAGTTCCATCTGGGACCGTCGCAACGGTACTGCCCAAGAGAGTGAGTCTGACAGCGTAGCACCTCAATTCAGTCCGGAACGCTACGAGCCGTTCATATTCCTGCTGGCCTATCCGGAGGGTGAACTTGACCAGAACCAGCTGCTGTTTGAGGTGGCCCGATTCAACTTCACCAACTACATGATGCGCAACTTTGACATCGGTTTTATAACTGAACAGGGAATAGGCATGATGATAGTCGGAGAATTTCTTAACTTTGACGAGGCTTACGTTTATCAGCGCAACCTGTATGACGATCCCGATATGGCAAGCAAGCTGAGCGGAATCAAGGCGGTAGTCATAACTCCCGGCAACCTGGAGATACTGTTCAAGCACTTCAGCTTCAATGACTATCAGGAGTTCTATGAGGAGCATTTCCTGAACATACCGGAGTTCGACATAGACGGAGCCACACTCTTTGAAGAATATTCGGACGATGGAGAAGACTGACAGCAAAAACGGCACACTGCTCTGGGTCGATGATGAGATTGACCTGCTAAGAGCCCATATCATGTTTCTTGAGAACAAGGGATATGAGGTGGATACCGTAACCAACGGACACGACGCACTGGACATGTGCCGTCAGCGTCAGTATGACCTGGTGCTGCTTGATGAGCATATGGTGGGAATGAGCGGTCTTGAGACACTGTCCCACATCAAGGAGATAGATCCCAACATCCCCGTCGTGATGGTGACCAAGAGTGAGGAGGAGAATATCATGGACCAGGCCATCGGCTCAAAAATTGCCGACTACCTGATCAAGCCCGTCCATCCCAACCAGATACTGCTGTCACTTAAAAAGAACATCCACAAACGCGATATCGTAACCGCCGAGACTGACCGTAACTACCAGCAGAACTTCGGCAAGCTGAGCATGCAGATCAACGACTCCCTTACGGCCGATGACTGGATAGAGGTCTATCGCCAGCTGGTTTACTGGGAGCTTGAACTCAAGGAGGCTGACAGCTCCATGCACGATATGCTCAAGATGCAGAAGACCGAGGCCAACGCAGCCTTTGCCAAGTTCATAAAGCGCAACTACATGGACTGGATGAAAGACCGCGAGAAGAGTCCCGTAATGAGTCCCGACCTTTTCAAGAAGTTCGTATTCCCGGCACTTGACAAGGGTGAAAAACTGTTCCTGATTGTAATGGACAACTTCCGTTATGACCAGTGGCGCACTCTGAGCCAGGAACTTGCCGAGCTCTTTACAATCGACGAACAGCTTTACTACAGCATACTGCCCACCGCCACACAGTACTCACGCAACGCAATTTTCTCAGGCCTCATGCCCGAGCAGATAAGCCGTATGTTTCCTGAACTGTGGGTCGATGAGGACTCCGAGGAGGGCAAGAACATAAACGAGTCGCCGCTTATACAGACACAGATTGACCGTTACCGCCGCAAGGACACATTCTCATACAACAAGGTGAACGATTCTGCATCGGCCGATAAACTTATGAGCCAGTGGAACAATCTGCTGCAGAATGACCTGAACGTGGTGGTTGTCAACTTTATCGACATACTGTCACACTCCAAGACTGATTCACGTATGATGCGTGAGTTGGCCAATGACGAGGCGGCATACCGCAGCCTGATTCTCTCATGGTTCCGTCACTCATCGGTCCGTGAGCTGTTCCGCTCAATGGCTGCCACCGGCCATAAGGTTATGATTACCACTGACCACGGCAGTATCATGGTGGGCCACGCGGTTAAGATTGCAGGTGACCGCACCACCAACACCAACCTTCGCTACAAACTGGGCAAGAACCTTGGATTCAATCCCAAGGAGGTGTATGAGATAAGCGAGCCTCTCAAGGCACATCTGCCATCTCCCAACGTAAGCACGTCATACATCTTCTGCACCGAGGATGACTACTTTGTATATCAGAACAATTTCAATAACTACGCATCATTCTACAAGGAGACCTTCCAGCACGGAGGCGTGTCACTTGAGGAGATGATAATACCATTCATAACCCTTAACCCCAAAAAGAAATGACAACCATTACCATAAAGGATCTTGACCATATTGAAGAGGCAGCCCGTGAGTTCATAAAGAACATGGGTGATGATACCGTATTCGCTTTCTACGGCAAGATGGGTGCCGGAAAGACCACATTCATCAAGGCCCTGTGCAAACTGCTGGGCGTAGAGGATGAGGTAAACTCCCCCACATTTGCCATCATCAACGAGTACCGTTCAGAGACCACTGCCGAGCTTATCTACCACTTTGACTTCTACCGCATCAAGAAACTTGAGGAGGTCTATGACCTGGGTTATGAGGACTATTTCTACAGCGGAGCACTCTGTTTCATCGAGTGGCCCGAACTGGTTGAGGAACTGCTCCCCCTTGACGCAAAAAAAGTAACCATCACCGAGAACAGTGATGGTTCCAGAACAATTACTCTGTAAGACAGATTATTCCCCCAGGGAGTCAACGTAATCGGCCTCTGCCTCGACAATGAGAATGATCTCATCGGCAGGGAAGGTACCTATCTTGTCCTTCTTGGCCTCTTTGATGATGTATGCAACAAGCGCATCATTGTCAATGTCAATGCAGCCGTCTGCATCGGGTTCCTGGTCCAGCACGCCGCTGGTGGTGAAGTAGTCATTGATGACATCCAGCATGTAATAGAGGATATCGTCAGTATACTTCTCCTTCAGGTCCTGCGGCAGCGTATTCTTGATGTATTCGACAGTCTTCTGATCGTCGATGTCATCCTCAAGGAACTCATCCTGTGCCATAATCAGAGCAGAGCGTTAAGTTTATCCTGATAAACGTTCTTCATGGCCAGGCCGACAACGCGGTCAACTTCCTTGCCATCCTTAAGGAACACAACGGTAGGAACGTTCATGATTCCGAACTGCTCGGTAAGCTCATCGTTCTCCTCTATATCGCATTTGCCTATGATAGCCTTGCCGTCATACTCGGCAGCCAATTCCTCGATGATGGGTCCCAGACGCTTGCAGGGTCCGCACCATGTTGCCCAGAAATCAACCAGCACGGGTTTGCCCTGCTGCTTGATCTCATCAAAATTCTGACTGGTAATTTCCAATTCCATAACTGATGTTTATTGATTGAATGAATAATTTATTGTCTCTCTCTTCTTTAAGTAATCCATTAGTTCCTGCGTCACGGTTATCCTTCTGGTGGCCGATGTCAATGACACCTTGTTGTCAGGTGATGTCAGGTCAGTAAGGATAAACTTGAGCGTGGTCTTGCCTTCTGTTCCGGTAAGTGTATCCAGATCACTTACAAACTCCTTGTCAAGCTCCGATACCGGCATGGTAAGAGTCAACGAACTTATCGCGTCATCTCTGACATCCTGCAGAAGTTCTATGGAGTTGATTACAAAGTCCACCCTCTCCGGATTGAACTTGTAAGGCTGGCACTTGGCTTTGATGAAGAGGTAATTGCCCTCCTTCATCATATTGGCCCACTTGAGCCACGGCTCACCGAACAGGGCTATCTCAGATGATCCGGTAAAGTCCTCAATACGGGTAAATCCGCAGGGCTTGCCGTTCTTGGTCCGGCTCTCACGTACGCCAGTAACCACACCTCCCATTATAAGGTCCTTGTTTACCAGCGCCTGGCGGTCCTCAAGCTGTGTGACGCTTATGTTGCACACATTCTCCAGGATTACCCTGTACTCATCAAGGGGATGTGCCGACAGATAGATGCCCACCAGTTCCTTCTCCTTGTTCAGGCGTTCCAGCAGGGGCCACTCAGCAGCCTCAGGGATGACCGGCGTGGCTATAAGGTCTGTGTGACCCATATCGCCGAACAGCGAGAACTGTGACTCCATACGGTCTGTCTGATACTTGGTACCGTAACGCACCAGCACATCACTAAACACCTCATTCTTGCCGCAGGGCTGAACGAACTGTTCGCGCTTTATCTCGGGGAAGCAGTCAAACGCTCCGGCCATGGCCAGGTTCTCTATGTTCTTACGGTTGCAGGCACTCAAGTTCACGCGCTGTACAAAGTCGAATATGCTCTTGTACGGTCCGTTTGCCTTACGCTCACTTACTATGGCCGATACCGCATTCTCGCCCACTCCCTTGACCGATGCCATACCGAATCGGATATCGCCCTTGGCGTTGACACCGAATCGGGGCACACTTTCGTTTACATCGGGCCCGAGTACGTTTATGCCCATGGCCTTGCACTCGTCCATGAGTTTGGTAACCTCAGTGATATCACCGGCACGGCTGAGCACCGCAGCCATATACTGTGACGGATAGTTGGCCTTGAGGTATGCGGTCTGGTAAGCCACCCATGAGTAGCATGTGGCGTGTGACTTGTTGAAGGCGTATGATGCGAACTTCTCCCAGTCGGCCCATATCTTCTCAAGTACCTGAGGATCATGGCCGTTGGCCTTACCGCCCTCAATGAACTTGGGTTTGAGGTGATCCAGCTTGTCCTTGAGCTTCTTACCCATGGCCTTACGCAGGGTATCACTCTCACCGCGGGTGAAGTTGGCCAGCAGACGTGACAGCAGCATGACCTGCTCCTGGTATACGGTAATTCCGTATGTATCCTTAAGATACTTCTCCATGACCGGAATATCATACTCAATTGGCTTTCGGCCCAGCTTACGGTCTATGAAGTCAGGAATGTAATCCATAGGTCCCGGACGGTAGAGGGCGTTCATGGCTATGAGGTCCTCAAACACACCGGGCTGCAGTTCACGCAGGTATTTCTGCATACCGGGCGATTCAAACTGGAACGTTCCTATGGTACGGCCCTCGCAGTAGAGTTGGAAGGTCTTGGGGTCATCTATGGGTATGGTATCGATGTTGAGGTCAATACCAAGGCTTGTCTTTATGTTCTCAACGGCCTCCTTGATGATGGACAGTGTCTTAAGTCCCAGGAAGTCCATCTTGATAAGGCCGGTATCCTCAATCACACTGCCCTCATACTGTGTTACCAGCAGACGGTCACCGGTATCCTTATCGGTAGCCCATGATACAGGCACCCAGTCAGTCACGTCATCACGGCAGATGATGGTACCGCAGGCATGGACGCCGGTGCCGCGTACGTTACCCTCAAGCATCTTGGCGAACTTGATGGTGTTGCGCAGACGCTCATCCTCAGATACCGCAGCCTGCTGCAGTTCCGGCACGCACTCCAGCACGTTGCTCAGGTTCATCTTGCGGGGCTTTCCGCTGGGATCATCGGGCAGACGGTCAGGGATAGCCTTGCAGAGGTTGTTGGATATATCCAGCGGCACCTCAAGCACACGGGCCACATCCTTGATGGCCATCTTGGTAGCCATTGTGCCGTAGGTGATGATATGGGCCACTTTCTCCTTGCCGTACTTCTCGGTCACCCACTGAAGCACGCGGCCGCGGCCGTCATCATCAAAGTCCACATCGATATCAGGGAGTGATATACGGTCAGGGTTGAGGAAACGCTCAAACAGCAGGTCATACTTGATGGGGTCAATCTGAGTGATACCCAGGCAGTATGCACGTACGGGCCGCATTGATAAAGTCCTGCACAATGAGGAAGTATCCCGGGAAACCCATGGTCTTCATGATGTGGAGCTCGAACTTGAGCTGTTCCATCACACTCTCAGGAATGGGATCTCCGTAACGGACCTTGGCTCCCTTGAAGGTGAGTTCGGCCAGATAATCGGCCTCCAGTTTGATACGGTAGAGCTTGTCATAACCGCCCAGTTTCTTGATCTTCTTGTCGGCATCCTCCTTGGACATGACGGTCTCACCGTGCTCGTTGCAGGTGAACTCCTTGAACAGGTCCTCCTCTGTGAGACGCTGACGGTACTCCTCCTCAGTTCCGAACTCCACGGGAATGGCAAAGTTCGGCATGATAGGCGGATGGTTGATGGAGTACTCCTCAACCTTGTCCAGGATCTCAACCGTGCCTTGGAGCGCCTCGGGAACATCCTCGAACAGGGCGTTCATCTCCTGGGTGGTCTTGAACCACTCCTGCTTGGAGTAACGCATCAGGTTGGGATCATCGGGCGTACGTCCGGTAGAGAGGCATATCAGCAGTTCGTGGGCATCGGCATTCTCCTCATCAAGGAAGTGGACGTCATTGGTGCAGACCATCTTGATGCCGAACTTCTGTGACATCTCAATGAGATGCCTGTTAACGTTCTGCTGCAGCGGGAAAGCCTCATGGTTGGCATTGGGTACGGTGGCTTTGTGACGCTGGAGCTCCAGGTAATAGTCTTCACCAAAGAGGTTATGGAACCACTGCACCACCTTCTCGGCCTCATCAATCTTACCGGCTGTGATAAGTTTGGGAACCTCGCCGCCCAGACATGCAGAGCAGCATATTATACCCTCATGATACTTCTCCAGATCATATTTGTCAGTACGGGGATGCGAGTAGAATCCGTCCATCCAGGCCCTTGACACTATCTTGATAAGGTTATGGTAACCCTTCTCATTCTTGGCAAGAAGAATAAGGTGATAGTTGGCGCCGTCCAGTTCCTTGCTGTCACGCTGCTCCTTGCGGCGGGGAGCCACATAGACCTCACAACCTATGATAGGCTTGAAATGCTTGCCCTCCTCCTTGAGCTTGTCATTGACTTTATCGCAGTAGTTCTTGAACTCCTTAATGCCCATCATGTTGCCGTGATCAGTCACTGCAACGCCGCGCATACCATCAGCTATAGCCTTGTCTACCAACTTCTTGATGTTGGTCTGGCCGTCAAGCAGAGAGTACTGCGTATGGACATGAAGATGAACGAATTCCTGCATAGTCAATAAGAGCTTGAAAAGTTTTTAAAGTTACTTCCGTTTATCGTTTTGCGCAATAGGAACTCCCCATAAAAGTTTTCAACATTCACCGGGAACACAAAATACAATACAATAAGTATGCCATTATTGATTGAAATGTCCTATCTTTGTCAGTCAGCACAGTTATATGACATGGCCGAAAACAACGGAAAACATACCACAATAAACCCCGAAGGAAAGACCACTCTCACTATAGTGGCAATCCTTTTCTTCGTAATAAACCTGCCGCTGTTTCTGATTCCGCCTATTGTAGGTTGGTGGTCATACGTGGCATTAGGCATAACACTTCTGTTTGTCTGGTTTTTTCTGAATTTCTTCAGGAACCCTGTAAGACGCTTCCCCAGCGATGACCAGGAGAAGGTCGTAGTTGTACCCGCCGACGGTACCATCGTGGCTATTGAAGAGGTTGACGAGACTGATTATTTCAATGACCGCCGCATAGTAGTATCCATATTCATGAGCATCTACAGCGTGCATGCCAACTGGTTCCCCGTAAACGGAACAGTCATCAAGGCCGAGCATCAGGACGGAAACTTCCATGCAGCCTTCAAGCCCAAGGCAAGCACTGAGAACGAGCGTTCATTGGTAGTCATCAAGACTCCCGACGGCAAGGAGATCATGCTCCGCCAGATAGCAGGCGCCCTTGCACGCAGAGTGGTAACATACTGCAAGCCCGGTGACGAAGCCAAGATTGACCGTCATATGGGATTCATAAAATTCGGCTCCAGGGTTGACGTATATCTGCCCGTTGATTCTCTCATCTGCGTCAAGATGAACCAGAAGGTTACGGCCGATATCACCATCCTGGCAAAACTTTCGTAAAAAATGGCAAACCGCATAACAAGACATATTCCCAATACCATTACATGCTGCAACCTCCTGTCAGGCTGCATGGCTGTTATGGCAGCATTCCATGCCGACGCATGGCACACCCTTATCTGGGTTGTTGCAGGTGCACTTTTTGATTTCTGCGACGGCCTGTCCGCCAGACTCATCAAGGCATATTCACCCCTTGGCAAAGAGCTGGATTCACTGGCAGACCTTGTCACATTCGGTCTGGCTCCCGCAATGCTGTGTCTTATGACCCTGCGCCAGTTCGATTATGGCTGTCAGGCTCTTGAAACCGTTTATCCGTACATAGGATTGGCACTGGTAGTGTTCGCAGCACTCCGCCTTGCCAAGTTCAATATTGATGAACGCCAGACATCATCGTTCCTGGGTCTGGCTGTTCCCGCCAACGCCCTTTTCTGGTGCGGTCTGTTCCAGATGGACCTGAGTTCAGTACCCGCCGCGCCTTGGATTGTAGGCATTCTCGTAATAGTGTTTGCAGGACTTATGGTCAGCGAGATCCCCATGTTCTCACTCAAGTTCAAGAGTCTCAAATGGGCCGATAACAAGATCCGCTTCATATTCCTGATTGTGTCTGTCGTAATCATTATCCTCCTTCAGGAAAGAGGTCTTGCGGCAGTCATAGGCTGGTATATCATACTGTCAATTCTGACAAAAGGTCAGCATTGATTAACAAGGCAAACTTTTTGCCGTCATAGTTGAAAAAGAATACAGATGGTTACATTAGCTCTCATAATACTTTTCGTCCTGATGTTTGTGCTGCTTGCAGTACTCACGTTTGCGCGCGACCTGTTGGCATCATTCCTTAACGCAGTAGTAGGATTATTCCGCAAGGGAGACCGTTCCCAGGGAGAGCAGACCATCCGCCGTCGGGACCGCAACAAAAAGAAAGTCTACTCAGACTCCGACGGAGAGTATGTGGATTTTGAAGAGGTAAAAAAGAAATAAAGGAAAGGGGAGCCGTTCAGACTCCCCTTCATTTTTTACTTGTGCACCAGAGTGCCGATGGGCTCGCCCGCTATCACCTTCTTGAGGTTGCCGGGTATATCCATGTTGAAGACGTAGATTGACAGGCCGTTCTCCTTACACATTGTGGTGGCGGTAAGGTCCATCACCTTGAGGTTACGGTTGTAAATCTCATCGAATGTGATTTCATCGAACTTGGTGGCAGTAGGATCCTTCTCGGGATCTGCGGTGTAGACACCGTCCACGCGTGTACCCTTGAGCATTACATCGGCCTCAATCTCGATACCGCGCAGTGATGAACCGGTATCGGTGGTGAAGTAAGGATTGCCGGTGCCTCCTACCAGGATGGCTACCTGACCCTGCTCCATGGCGTCAATGGCTTTCCATTTTGAATAGAGTTCACCGATGGGCTCCATGCGGATGGCGGTGAGCACCTTGTTGGGGCAGTCTATCGATGTGAGTGCAGAGCTCAGTCCCAGACCGTTGATTACGGTTGCCAGCATACCCATCTGGTCACCCTTTACACGGTCAAAGCCCTTACCGGCTCCCTTAAGACCGCGGAATATGTTACCACCGCCTATCACGATGCCTATCTGCACGCCCATGTCATGGATCTCCTTGATCTGCTGTGCATACTCACCAAGACGCTTCTCGTCTATTCCGTATTTCTGCTCACCCATCAGGCTCTCGCCGCTGAGCTTGAGCAATATCCTTTTAAATCTTGCCATATCTCTTTTTTTTGCAAAAATAATCAATTTTTCATTAGGGGTCTGACCCTTTTTGCGCATACTAAATTTCCTACAACAGCTAACCTTTACACGTGCAAAAGGGGTCTGACCCCAATATGAACTGGACCTGCTTGAATTCATATACCCTGTGCTCTCCGTTATCGGTCTTGAGCATAAGACATCCGTCGGGGCAAACGCCTTCAATACTTGCACGGAATTCTCCCTTTTCATCGCGGAATCGATGCAATCCCTCCCGCCGGTAGAGACGGCTGTGATAGAGCGCATCAACCATGGTACGGTCATCGGGTTTCTTCTCCATATAGCCGATGAAACGGGCAATTATGTCACTGAGGAGAGCCTCCAGATCAAACTCCCTTCCGGTTATATTCTTAAGAGAAATGGGGTTGGGTGCATCGCTTACAAAAACCTCCTGGTTGACGTCAAGTCCTACGCCCACTACAGTGTCAAGTATCGAGCTTCCCTGAATCGTGTTCTCAATCAGTATTCCGGCCATCTTGAAATCTTTCCAATAGACATCATTTGACCATTTCACCGATACATCGGCGGCATATTCGGGACCTACGGCATCCATAACGCTATCCGACACGGCAAGCGCTATGGCCTCAGATATATAGAACTGTTCCTGTACCTTAATATTTCCGGGATGGGCAAGTATGCTGAACAGAAGGTTCTTGCCGGACTCTGACTCCCAAGAGTTTCCTTTCTGGCCGCGGCCTGCCGTCTGGAATGTTGCAACCGCCACCTCATACTGATATGAGGGATCTCCTCCTTTCAACTCACGCAGATAGGTGTTGGTAGAACCTATACTGTCACTCCTGTGCCATTTTATATTTTTCATCATTCCATCGGCGGAAAAAACGCCTCTTCTATATGTTCAACTCTGTAAAAACCTGTATCATCCATTATTATGGATATAATGTCAAACCTCACATCCATGTCAAGACGGTTGTAACGTATATAGGCATCGGCCGCATGAACCAGATTCCTTATCTTCTTTTCATTTACCGCCTCCTCAGGGTCTCCCCAATCCATGCTGCTCCTGGTCTTGACCTCAACGAATACCAGTGTTCCGTCCTTGGTGGCCACTATATCCAGGTCCTTGTGTCCGCACATCCAGTTACGGTCCAGGATCTTATAACCCTGTTCATCAAGGTAATCGGCAGCATACTCCTCGCCCTGCTTGCCTAATTCGTTGTGTTTTGCCATAGTCGTCAGGTTTTGTAACGCAAATTTAGCGATAATCTGTGGCATTGTGGCTTAAAATCAATATCTTCGTAGGTAATTATGGATAAGAAGGAACATTCTGTAAGAAACGAGCGTTACAGCTTCCTGGTCAACGAAAGCGAGAAGCAGACAATTGAGAATTATCTGCGCAAGTACAGGATCAGCAACCGTAGCCGCTGGATGAGAGAGACTCTCATCACGTTCATCATCAAGAATCTGGATCAGGATTATCCTACTCTGTTCAACGAACAGGAGATGCGCCGATGACACAACAGGAGCAGGATATCAGGTTCATGAAAATGGCCTTTGATGAGGCCAGGGCCGCTGCGTCAGAGGGTGAGATTCCCGTAGGTGCGGTGGTAGTATGCAAGGGTATGGTCATAGCCCGTGCGCATAATCTTACTGAGACCCTGACTGATGTCACTGCCCACGCAGAGATGCAGGCCATCACAGCCGCCGCCTCTTATCTTGGAGGCAAATATCTGGACCAATGCACCCTTTACGTGACCCTTGAGCCCTGCACCATGTGTGCCGGAGCCATTGGCTGGTCACAACTGCAGCGTCTGGTCTACGGAGCCAGCGATGAAAAACGCGGCTATACCCTTTACGCCCCCAAAGCCCTCCATCCAAAGACAGAAGTCACAAGCGGCATAATGGCCGATGAATGCGCAGAAATTGTGCAGGAATTCTTCCGTAAGAAGAGGTAAGAATCAGAGGTCCTTGCGGTACTTTCCCTCCTCTTCATCCTCAAGCATACTCAGGTAACTCGTATAGCGGGAAATGTGAATTTTTCCCGTTTCCACCGCATGTTTCACGGCGCAGTCGGGCTCATTGGTGTGCATGCAGTTACCGTATCGGCAATCAGCTGAGTACTTGAATATCTCGGGGAAATAGTGGCTTATCTCCTCATGCTCCATATCAAAGGTTCCGAATCCCTTGATACCAGGAGTGTCAATTATCCAACCGCCCTCAGGCAGCGGGAACATCTCGGAGAATGTGGTTGTGTGCATGCCGGTGTCATGCTTCTCGGAAATCTCACCGGTACGCTGGTTGAGTTCAGGAAGGATGCGGTTTACAAGAGTGCTCTTGCCTACTCCGGAGTTGCCGGCTATAAGAGTAACCTTATCCTTGAGCGCGGCACGGACATTATCTGTTCCGTCACCGTGCAGGGCGTCACACTGGATGCATTCGTAACCTATCTCCTGATAAAGGGAGAACAGTTCCTGGAGTGTAGCCTTGTCTTCTTCATTGAGCAGGTCCGACTTGTTGAACACCAGAATCACGGGGACTCTGTAAGCCCACGCCGATGCAAGGAATCGGTCGATGAAAACGGTAGAAGTTACAGGATGGTTGACGGTAACAACCAGCATGCACTGGTCCAGATTGCAGGCCAGAATGTGTGACTGCTTGGAAAGATTAGAGGAACGCCGGATGATATAGTTCCTGCGCTCCTCTATGTTTGTTATGTATGCCGGCTCGCCTTCACGTGCCGGAGCATACTCGACGTAGTCACCTACGGCTACGGGATTTGTACTTTTTATGCCTTTTATGCGGAATGTACCCTTGATACGGCACTCCTGATCGCGTCCGTCATCTGAACGTACCAGATAACTGCTGCCTGTATTACGAATAACTAATCCGCGCATGGGCAGCTTAGACGGTCATGATCTCCTTCTCCTTCTCGGCAAAGAGCTCATCGGCCTTTTTGATATACTTGTCGTGAAGTTTCTGGAGTTTCTCCTCAGCGTCCTTCTCGGCATCCTCGGGAAGTCCGTCCTTCTGAGCCTTCTTGAGGACATCAAGAGTGTTACGACGGCTGTTGCGGATGGAGATCTTGGACTCCTCATTCACCTTACCGCTCTGCTTTACCAGGTCACGACGGCGTTCCTCAGTGAGAGGGGGAATGGCCAGACGGATAACCTCACCGTTGTTGGTGGGCATGATTCCTACTGCAGAGTCGATGATAGCCTTCTCTATTACCTTGATCATGTTCTTGTCCCAGGGACGGATTGCGATGGTACGGGGGTCAGGGGTTGAAAGTGCTGCAACATTGTTGAGCGCAACCATTGAACCGTAAGAGTCAACACGGATATCATCAAGGATGCGGATATTGGCCTTACCGGCACGGATATGTGCGAACTCATCCTCAAGATGCATGATGGCCATTTCCATCTGCTCCTCAGCCTCGCTGAGACAAATATTTACATCTAACATAACTTTGACTTTATTTCGATAAAGC
>CADBXO010000018.1 GCA_902798685.1 uncultured Bacteroidales bacterium | reverse complement strand
AGTAGCAGGCCGTTTATCTCACGTTTGCGGGTTTTATCGGCCGATATATCGTATGACACCTGTATAGCCTGTACTACCTTATTGCCCTTACAAACCAAAAAATCGCACTCGCCAGATCTGTCATTTAAGTAATATACATCCAGTCCTTCTATCTTGCACTTTCTTATCAGATGTATGGCGACTATGGTCTCAAGGCGGTAACCAAGATTATCTCCTGCAAACGCGTTCTCTCTCTGGTCCATCATAGCCACATCAACTGCATACACCTTCTCCTGAACTGAACGAACCTTGCTCTTCTGTGAGTATTTCTGTATGCCTATAAGCATGTAAGCCTCCTTAAGATATTTCACATAGTTCTTGGCAGTATGCTCAGACCTGAAGTGGAACTGCCCAGCCAGATCTGTGGTAACAACTATTGTGGGCGAAACGTTTAGCAGATGGTGGGCCATATTTTCAAAGGCAGCCTTGTATGTTATCTTGTAGCGCTGCTCAATATCACGCTTCAGTATGTTCTCTACCAGACTGCTCACGTAACTCTTTTTGTCCTCTATACTCAGTAACTCAGGGAACGCGCCCTGTTTCAGGTACTCGTCAAATGCGGCACGGCGAAATCCTTCAGCCTTAGTAGTACGTCTCTGGGTGTCAACACTCTTCATTATGCAGAACTCCTTAAAAGAGAAAGGAAAGAGCGCAATCTCCTTGCTACGCCCCGTTAGATGTGTTGCCAGATCACTGCTTAACAGCTTGGCATTTGATCCGGTTATTATTACGTGCATCTTCTTGCGGAGTATCCTGTTTACAAACAGATGCCAACCCTCCACATTCTGTATCTCATCCAGGAACAGATAATCAAAATCACCGTATATCTTATACAGTATCTCCAGTACATCGTTCAATTGGTCCGATTCAAGCTTCACTAGACGCTCATCGTCAAAGTCAACGTACGCGAACTTCAACCCCTTGCCATGTAGTGCCTGATAGCAGAGCGTGGACTTTCCACTACGCCTTACGCCTATAATAACTTGTGCTTGTGAACTCTTTGTGTCAACCAAAACCTCTTCACGTCTGGGGCATAATGCCTCGTCAGCCCTCTCTTCAAGCTCCTCCTGCTGGTCTGTGAGGATTAATTCCAGTACCCTTTTGTCTATCATAGTCACTGCATTTTACTCTTGCAAAGATACGAAAAGTATGCAGTAAAATGCGATATTTTACAGAAAACATTTCTATAGGAATGCGATATTTTACAGAAATAGCACACTAACCAATACGATATTGTACAGAATCGATACTGAATAATACATGTGTATATGAAAGCAACGATATTGCAACGCCTAATTGTTGTTTTGACAATCTATCTATACTTACATTTGTCACGAAAACAAAAGTATATGAAAGCGCCGAAACTCATATCCCTCACGTTATTCCTGTCTGTTCAAATAGCTGACCCCGTACTTATACCCATTGCGAATCGCGCCGACACCGAATATTCTGCCGGGCAGGGTTTGCCGAGTATGTCAGAGAACAACAAGTCAAAAGAGAAAGTCCTGATATTCATGGATGGTATCTCCTGGGACATTGATTTTTATGACAGTGATTTTTTTGATTGTGAAAACATATCGGAACTCAGGAAAAAGGCCTCTGATTTCCTGAATCTGAATCCTGAAGATATTGTTTCTGTCAGGTATCTTAAAGATGACGATGCAATCGAGGCATGGGGGAGCCGTGGTAAGTATGGAGTCCTTGAGGTGGGCACAAATCAAAACAACTTTGTTTCCCAAATGAAAGTTTCCGGGGAAAGGCCTAAGGAAGGTGATGTCATTCTTGTTGAAGTGAAGGATGAAAACGGTCCGTTGACGGCAACGGTTGAGCTTCCTGGGAATGAAAAGCAGATGATGCGCAGTCTGGGCAGTACCGATAAGGACGGTCGTCTGGCTTTCCGCCTTGATTATACGGGCGACCATATCAAGGTCCAAAGCCCCGGATACCATGGCGTTTACCAGTCAATCAAAGGTACCAGGATTGAAATAACGATGAAAAAGAATCCTTATTTGAACGAATCCGATGTTGACCTTGGCAGACAGAATGCGGAAAGGGCTCAGAACAATTACGGTTACAGAAAGACTGAAATCACGGTAACCGGAGACATGACAAAGGCCGATGATACGATATCGGGAGTGCTTTTGGTTGAAGGCACCGCTGTAAGCAATTGTATGATAGCGGAAATTGATTCTAACGGTATGGTAGTTTCAAAGACACAGACCGATAAGGATGGCAAATTTGCAATCGCCATAAAAAATCCTGATGATTTTCTGTTTATCGGATATAACAATGCCAGTCACGATGTTCCTCTCATAACAATAACAGGAAACAGATACAGGATTAATATAGCGCCAAGAATACACATTCGCGGATAGGATGAAAAAAGAAGACCCCAAAACGGCGGTCTTCTTTTTTTTCATGCTTCAAACCGGTGTGATTACTCTTTGGGGATGGAGCGGATGGGATCGGGGCCGTAGGTGTTGGGGCCTTCGGTTCCGGGACGGCATAAGAGGATTACGCCTACTATCAGGATGACCAGAATGATGAAGAGAATCATAATGCGTGGCTGCAAGTATGCGAACATTCCACTCGGAGTGATTGTAGCCATCGCGGCGGCAAGCTGAGACGGATCGATTATGATATACGATGAGAAGAATGACATGGTTACCATCGGGAATACACCCAGAAGCAGCACGAGCCATCCGCTGGTATCGATATCATGAAGCCTGCGTACCGTCACGGAGAAAGTAAGGAAGAAGAACACCCAGTTCATCAACTGCTCGACAATGGAGCCTCCGTACCTGAATGTATCGGCTTCAATATCAGCCATCTGGGCGGCCCCGTCAATAATTGTTCCCAACAACATTACACACAATTGCAGGAGACTGACAAACAGCGTAAAATACCAGAACTCGGAACGGCGTGCGCGTCCCTTTAAGATCAATAACTTGCTAAAGCATGTGGCTATAGCCTTACCGAATGACATTTTTTCTTTCATAACCTTTGCATTTTTGATTGGTTCTGAGGGCAAAGGTATCGGGGCTGTATCGGCCTTGGAAGCATGTAACGTTACACTTTCGGAACTGTAACGTTTCTGTTCACCGAACAAAAGCGTGAACCACTTGTCATCGAGTTTCTCGCGGAGACGGTATTTCCTTACCCTGACTGCCTCCTTGGTTACCGAGAAACACTCGGCTATGGCTACCGTCTCAAATCCCTGGGTACTCAGGGCACAGAACAGCAGGTCTGTATCGGAGAGTGTGGGGATATCGGCTTTCATCCTGTCAAAAAGAGGTGTGAATGCCTGCTCCACGCTCTTGGAGATGGCAAGACGCTCATCGAAAGTAAAACGGGTCTCACGTGCACTGTAGGTTTGGAGCATACGATACTCACCGGTCTGCCTGAACGCAGCCGAACACTCTTCCAAAAGTTTAATCAGATCTTCCATCAGGACTGTTTTTGATATAGGGCAAAGGTAATTCATACCCCCCTGTTACACAAGAAAAAGGCGTTACTGTAACGTTACAAATAAGAAGAGTCCGATGCCCGTAAGTATTGCATTGACAGTTCACAGGACAAAGACTGCTTTTTTTATAACTTTGCAGCATGAAAATATGCGTAGGTCTTTCGGGAGGCGTTGATTCCAGCGTAGCGGCCCTGTTGCTCAAGCAGCAGGGGTATGACGTGTTCGCCATGTTCATGCAGAACTGGCATGACACCGAGGGCACCCTGCACGGAGACTGCGAATGGGAGGAGGACCGGCTCGTAGCGGAGATGGTGGCCAAGAAGATTGGCATCCCGTTCCATTTTGTGGACCTGAGTGACGAGTACCGCCGCCGCGTGGTGGACTACATGTTCAGTGAATATGAGCAGGGCCGCACCCCCAACCCCGACGTCCTTTGCAACCGCGAGATCAAGTTCGATGCGTTCCTGGACGCCGCCCTCAAGCTGGGTGCCGACATGGTCGCTACAGGCCACTACTGCCGCAAGGAGGAGTTCAAGGCCGATGACGGCAGCACCGTCTACCGCATACTGGAGGGTACAGACCCGGGCAAGGACCAGAGCTATTTCCTGTGCCAGCTCAGCCAGGAGCAGCTCTCCAGGGCCATGTTCCCCATCGGTCATCTGCTCAAGAAGGAGGTTCGCCGGATAGCAGCCGAGGCCGCCCTGCCATCGGCCACCAAGAAAGACTCACAGGGTATCTGTTTTGTGGGCAAGGTGGACCTGCCGGAGTTCCTCAAACAGAAACTCAAGAGCAGCAAGGGCAACATAGTAGAGGTCTATCCCGCCTTCTATGAGGGGAATCCGCACTACAGATTCCAGAAAGAGACTCTCTCCGGCCTGACCGCGAACGGAGCTGAGGCCAATCTGGTGACAGGATACATAAGCGAGGACAAGTGCACGGGAACACTCAGTTCCAACTGCTATGACCCCGCCAGGATAGCACTCCTGACCGATGAGACCCTGGAGCGTCTCGCCACCCCCTACCGTTATGACTCCATACGGTTCGTGACCGAGACCTACCGCTCCGGACGCAAACATGTCAAGAAGACCCGATGGAAAGCCAATCCCTGGGGTAAGATCATCGGTGAGCATGACGGAGCGCAGTTCTTCACCATCGGCCAGCGTCACGGCCTTAACGTGGGCGGACATGACAATTCGCTGTTCGTAATAGGTACCGATATAGAGTCAAACACCGTATATGCAGGTGAGGGTCACACCCACCCCGGACTCTCCGGCAGCTGCCTTATGATCGCAGCCGGACAGGAGCACTGGATACGTGAGGACCTTAAGATGACCATGGGCGAGATCCGCCGTTACCGCATACGCATACGCTACCGTCAGCCGCTCCAGGACGGATGGCTCATTCAGCGCCCTGGCGGGCTGTTCATACTGTTTGACGAGCCCCAGCGCGGCATCACGCCCGGCCAGTTCGCCGTCTGCTACGCACCCGACGACGAGATGATTCTCTCAGGTGTCATACGCTGACACCCCTACACGCACGTACATACGCACACGCACTCATAAAAAAGAGTGTTAAATATTAAACAATGTAGCTGCGATTATTGCTAACTTTGCGGCCTAGAATAAAATCTGATAAAAAGGATTATCATTATGGATACCAACAGGAAGCCAAACTTCATATTTTCCGTAAGCTGGGAGGTCTGCAATAAAATTGGAGGCATATACACTGTGCTCTCCACTCAGGCCAAGACGCTTAAGGAGGAGAGTGGCGCCACGCTCATCTATGTCGGTCCCGATCTCTGGGAAGGCAAGAACAACCCCTTGTTTGTTGAGGACAAATCACTTTACGCCATCTGGAAGGATGTAGCCCGTGAAAACGACGGCATCCTGGTCCGTACCGGTTATTGGAACATACCCGGCCGACCCATCGTATTCCTGGTGAACTTCATGGCGAGCTATCCGCTCAAGAACTCCATCTACGGCCGCGCCTGGGAGCTGTTCAAGGTGGATTCCATGCATGCATACGGTGATTATGACGAAGCTTCAATGTTCTCGTACACCGCTGCAATGGCAGTAAAAAGTTTCTACAACTTCAACATAAGCCCAAATGACACGGTAGTCTATCATGCACATGAGTGGATGACCGGTCTGGGAGCACTATTCCTCAAGCATTTCATACCGCAGGTAGCGACAGTGTTTACCACTCACGCCACCTCGATAGGACGTTCCATCTGCGGTAACGGCAAGGCACTGTACGAGTTCTTCAAGGGCTATAACGGTGACCAGATGGCTCAGGAGCTCAATATGGAGTCCAAGCACTCCGTAGAGAAACAGACCGCACAGAGGGTTGACTGCTTCACCACTGTCAGCGACATCACGGCTCTGGAATGCACACAGCTGCTGGAGCGTACTCCCGATGTCATCACCGTGAACGGCTTTGAGGACGGATTCCTGCCTCCGGCAAGCAAGTTCGACGCTACCCGCCGCGACGCACGTCAGTGCATACTCAACGTGGCCAACAAGCTGTTCGGAACATTCTGGGGCAGCGAGACAGTCATCGTGGCTACCGGTGGACGATACGAGTTCCGCAACAAGGGAATCGACCTGTTCCTGGAGTCGCTGCGCAAGCTGCGTGACAACAACAGGACCGATGGAGCCCACATCCTGGCACTGATCAACGTCCCCGCCTGGGTCAAGGAGCCCAGAGCAGACCTGCAGGACCGCCTGTCACTCAAGGACTCCGGCACCACTCCCCTACCCATGCCGCTCACCACACACTGGCTGCACAACATGGATGAGGACCGTGTGCTCTGCACCCTCAGGTCCATGGGATTCGAAAACAGGCCCGATGACAATATCAAGGTTCTGTTCGTTCCCTGTTATCTTGACGGAAATGACGGCATATTCGGCCGTTCATATTATGACCTGCTTATAGGTCAGGATCTGGCGGTCTATCCTTCATATTACGAGCCTTGGGGTTACACCCCGCTCGAGAGCGCTGCATTCAAGGTGCCCACGGTGACATCGGACCTGGCCGGTTTCGGTCTCTGGGTCAACTCGGTACTGGGCCGTAAGGCCGAGATTGAGGATGGTGTCAAGGTGGTTCACCGCACTGACGGCAACTGGCACGATGCCGCCACCGATATAAGCGCCCAGATCGAGAAGTGGGTACAGCTGAGCCTGGCTCAGCGTGAAGAGATAAGGCAGAAGGCCGGCAAAATAGCACAGAAAGCACTATGGAAACACTTTATTAAGTATTACCTTGAAGCATACCAATTTGCAGTCAACAAGACTTGGCGCAAAATGTACCAAAACAGTTAAGAAATTATTTTAGAGACGATATGAAAATAAAAGCAAGTAATTCAAATCTGCCCTCCTGGCATGATTTCTATGTAAAATCAAGCATGCCTGAGGCTCTGCAGAAACTTGACGAGTTGGCTCACAATATCTGGTGGGTCTGGAACGAGGATGGCAAGGCTCTGTTCAAGGATATCAATCCCGATATGTGGACAGAGGTTCGTCATAACCCCATCATCATGCTCCAGCGTCTCGGTTACGACAAGCTGGAGGAGCTGTCCAAGGATGCCGCATTCCTGGGCAAGATGAATGCCATTTATGACAAATTCCGCAAATATATAGATGTAAAGCCCGACAGCAAGCGTCCGTCAGTGGCCTACTTCTGCATGGAGTACGGTCTGACTCACGTGCTCAAGATCTACTCAGGTGGTCTTGGCGTCCTGGCCGGCGACTACATGAAGGAGGCCAGTGACAGTAATGTCGATATGGTTGGTGTAGGATTCCTCTACCGCCACGGTTACTTTACTCAGACCCTCTCCATGGACGGTCAGCAGATTGCAAACTACGAGCCGCCGGATTTCAACACCCTGCCTATCGAGAGAGTATATGACAGCAACGGCCAGCCTATGACAGTAGCTGTTCCCTATATCAACTATACCGTTTATGCTGCCATCTGGAAGGTTAACGTAGGACGTGTGTCCCTGTACCTTATGGATACCGACATAGACATGAACAGCGAGTACGACCGTCCCATCACATCACAGCTCTACGGCGGTGACTGGGAGAACCGACTCAAGCAGGAGATCCTGCTGGGTATAGGCGGTATGCTCACCCTTGAGGCTCTGGGTATCAAGAAGGATCTCTACCACTGCAACGAGGGACATGCTGCACTTTGCAACCTGTACCGTCTTACACAGTACGTAAAGCAGGGTCTTACATTCAACCAGGCCATGGAGGTGGTTCGTGCATCATCCCTCTACACCGTACACACTCCCGTTCCTGCCGGTCACGACTACTTTGACGAGGGTCTGTTCGGCAAGTACATGAGCGGTTACGCACAGCAGCTCGGAATCTCATGGGGTGAACTCATGGATATGGGCCGTACCAACCCCGGCGATCCCGGTGAGAGGTTCTGCATGTCTACATTCGCATGCAACACCTGCCAGGAGGTCAACGGCGTAAGCTGGCTCCACGGTGAGGTGTCCAAGAAGATGTTCGCAGGAATATGGAAGGGTTACTACCCCGAGGAGAGTCACGTAGGATATGTGACCAACGGCGTACATATGCCCACATGGGCAGCCAAGGAGTGGCAGGACCTCTATGCCAAGTATTTTGACAAGAAGTTCCTCTCAGACCAGTCCAACGCCGCCATCTGGGAAGAGATATACAAGGTGCCTGACAAGGTTGTCTGGGATCTGCACTATGACCTCAAGAAACAGCTCATAGAGTTCATCCGCAAGACCTTCCGTGAGACTTGGCTCAAGAACCAGGGTGACCCCTCACTCATAGTCTCACTGCTGGAGAAGATCAACCCCAACGCACTGACCATCGGATTCGGACGCCGCTTTGCCACATACAAGCGTGCCCACCTGCTGTTCACTGACCTGGACCGTCTGGCCAAGATCGTGAACAACCCCAAGTATCCTGTACAGTTCCTGTTCACAGGTAAGGCACACCCGCATGACGGTGCCGGTCAGGGTCTTATTAAGAAGATCATCGACATAAGCCGCCGTCCGGAGTTCATAGGCAAGATCATATTCCTTGAGAACTACGATATGCACGTGGCACGTCGACTGGTATCGGGCGTAGATATCTGGCTCAATACACCGACACGTCCTCTGGAGGCATCGGGCACATCGGGCGAGAAGGCTCTTATGAACGGTGTAGTGAACCTCTCCGTGCTTGACGGATGGTGGTACGAGGGTTACCGTGAGGGTGCCGGTTGGGCTCTTACCGACAAGCGTACCTACCAGAACCAGGGCTATCAGGACCAGCTCGATGCAGCTACCATCTACAGCCTGCTTGAGAACGAGATTGTTCCGCTCTACTACAACAAGAACGCCGAGGGCATATCCGAGGGTTGGGTATCGACAATGAAGAACTCAATTGCCCAGATAGCTCCGCACTATACTATGAAGCGTCAGTTGGACGATTATTTCAGCAAGTTCTACTGCAAGATGGCCGAGCGCTCACATGTGCTGCAGGCCGATGACTTTGCCAAGGCCAAGGAGATTGCAGCCTGGAAGGAGACTGTGGCACAGCGTTGGGATACCATCAGCGTGGTAAGCGCCAACAAGACCGAGACTGTCAATCAGGGCCAGTTCGAGACCGGTAAGAGCTATGACGTGGAGTATGTCATAGACGAGAAGGGCCTGGACGATGCAATTGGCGTTGAGATGGTAGTTGTAGGGGCCGATGCCGACGGCAATGACAAGCTGATGAAGGTTATTCCGCTTGAACTGGTTAAGCGTGACGGTAACCTTTATACGTTCCGCGGCAGCGTCAAGAATGACTTTGCAGGATCGTTCAAGGTTGCATACCGCATGTATCCCAAGAACGCCGACCTGCCTCACCGTCAGGACTTCTGCTACGTAAAGTGGTTCTATTGATTATTTTTTTTAATTAAATTTTGGTTTTTTATTGTTAATATCCTAAATTCGCGGCAACATTATAAAAAAGGATTTACCAAACATTTTAATTTTTTAAAAATGAGAAAGTATTTTTTAGTTGCTGCGGCTGCTCTTATGATAGTAGGCTGCACAAAAGAGCAATCAGAGTTCAATTCCAACGACCTCAATAATGAGGCTCTTCCTCATGGTGCTGTTGTTGGTACTGTAAAGTATGATGCAGGTGCTTACAAGGATGCTAACGGAGTAATCTTCGAGGAACACTTTGTTCCGGCAGCCGGAAAGCAGGTTAAGATTGAAGTCGGCAACAGTTCATATGTAAGCGGTTCAACCGGTAATCAGACTTTCCTTGCTGATATTGATGAGGAAGGTAAGTTCTCTTTTACTCTTCCCCTTGGTATTAACGCTACTAACGTAAAGGTATCAGTTGTTCCTTTCTATGCAGAAAAGAAGGTCGTTTCAGCCGGTGAGATCGTTTCAATACCCAATGCCCTGTATAACACAGGCGTTGGTCCTACTACACAGTCAATGACCAACAAAGATATCAAGACTTATGATTTCAATGTTACATCCGATGCTACCGTAGCCGAGAGAATGTCAAAGACAGTTTCAGTTAGCGGTAAGGTTCTGCTTCAGCAGTGGGTTTGGAATAAGGATGCTTCAAAGTATGATATCAAGACTCAGGTTGATGAAAAGAAATGGAAGCTGGTTTGTGAGATCAAGACTTGGGATGACTCAGGTAATACTTATATGAATTATACCAAGACCGGAATCCAGACTAATAATGAAGGTATTTATTCATTCACTATTAATCTGCCCGATAACTGGAAGAGTATGACCAATAAGCCTCAGCTCAAGGTTACACTTCAGGCCGAGCTTGACACAGACTTTACAGGTAGGTACTATGATAATGACAAGGCACAATGGAAGAGCCAGACCTGCACAGTTCTTTATCCGTCAGTAAGCACCAGCAAGTTCGTTTCAGAAGACAATGAGCTTGTACCTCTTAAGTTTAATGATCTGACTGTTTTCCCCGAACTGCAGGATAAGGCTGGAATCAAGGGTATCGGCAATAATAATATTGATGCTCCGGAAGGTCCGGTACTTTATTCACAGGGTGCACTGAATTACAAATGGAATTGGTAATGACAATAATTGTTTTATTATCTGAAAGGATTTGATTATGAAACAGTTTAAGTTAATGGTTTTGGCGGCTCTGACCCTTGTCACTGCTACCGCCAGATCTCAGGAGACTGAGGTTCAATATACCCCTAAGACAGGTGACTATGCAATATCTGTCAGCGGCTTACCTATGACACAGTACATTGGCCAGTTCTTTAACGGCTCTGGTGCCAACACTCTTGATGAGTTTGCCGGTCAGGCATATATGGGTGGTGATATCAAAACCGCACCGTTCCGTAAGATTGCTCCGCTGATGTCTATTTCCGGCAAGTATTTTCTTGACAAGGAGACAGCACTTAGAGTTAACCTGGGTCTTATTTATCAGCGTACCAACACAAAAACCTATGCTCGTGATGATGCTGAGTTCGCAGTGAATCCGTTCTCACAGAAGAAGGTTATTGACACACACCTGAATAGTAATACAGGTTTGAGCCTGATGGTTGGTCTGGAGAAGAGAGCAGGCAAGGAGAGACTGCAGGGCGTTTATGGCGCAGGTCTTTTGTTTGCCATGAACAATGTGTATGACAAATATACCTATGGTAATGCAATTACAGATATCAACCAGGCTCCTTCTGAGTCAAACGGTGGTACTGTTCCTGCCATGAACGGTTTCTCTTATAACCGTCTTGTCAAGGATTACAACCTGGGCGCTTCAATGCATGCCGGTATCGTAACATTTGTAGGTGTTGAATATTTCATCATCCCCAAGATGTCTATTGGCGGTGAGGTGAACTTTACAGCACTTGCTTCATTTGACCAGGCTCAATATCAGGATCTTGAGGGTTTCTCAACTGTTGATATAGCCAAGAGAGAGTGGACAGAGCTGGTATCACCTTCAAGCAACCAGATTACCGTTGGTACTGGTAATATAGGTGGAAACGTTACACTGAACTTCTACTTCTAATCTATATTAGTGGTAATAAAAAAGGTCGCTCAAATGGGGCGACCTTTTTTTGTTGTAATACAATTGGGTACTGTCCTCAGTTTTACATTTTTCACGTTTTGTCCTGTTGATAAATAATCTAAAAAATGGAGAAAAGGGCCGGCTGCAAGTCCTATTTATTTGTAACTTTGCAGAGTAAAATTTTACTAAACAACTGATCTTAATGGATTCAAGCAATTCCTTTCTGGTCTTCTGCGGTACAAACACCATGTACCTGGCCAAAGAGATATGCGATTACCTTAACTGCCCTCTGGGCAACATGAATGTGGCTCATTTTGCAGACGGCGAGTTTGCAGTGTCTTATGAGGAATCCATCCGCGGTAGGGATGTATTCCTGGTTCAGTCCACATTCCCGTCATCGGACAATCTTATGGAGCTCCTGCTCATGGTTGACGCAGCCAAGCGTGCATCGGCCAAGTCTGTAAACGCTGTCGTTCCTTACTTCGGTTGGGCACGTCAGGACCGCAAGGACAAGCCGCGTGTATCAATAGGCGCCAAGCTGGTGGCCGATATGCTCAGCACCGCCGGTATTGACCGTCTGATCACAATGGACCTCCATGCAGACCAGATTCAGGGATTCTTTGACGTTCCCGTTGACCATCTGTATGCATCAATGGTGTTCCTGCCTTACATCCAGAGCCTTAAGCTCGATGAGCTGGTAATGGCTGCTCCTGATGTAGGCGGCAGTAAGCGTGCCAGCGCATACGCCAAGTTCCTGGATGTACCTTTGGTTCTCTGCCAGAAGACACGTACCCGCGCCAATGTTGTGGATGATATCCGCATTATCGGTGATGTACAGGGCAAGAACGTGGTTATTGTTGACGATATCGTTGACACTGCAGGTACAATCTGCAAGGCCGGTGATGTCATGATGGAGGCCGGTGCCAAGTCTGTACGCGCCCTGGCTTCACACTGCGTTATGTCAGGTGATGCTCCCGTACGCGTTGACAACTCACAGCTTGAGGAGATCATATTCACCAATAGCATACCTTACCGTAACTCGATCCCCTGCAAGAAACTCAAGCAGCTCTCTGTAGCACAGATGTTCGCCGAGACTATCCGCAGGGTCATCAGTAACGAGTCAATCAGCTCACAATATTTAATCAAGTAACATATGAAAAGGATACTGACAGCCTTATTGGCAGCCGTACTGCTGGCTTCATGCGGCGGTAAGGATTCATACAAGATAAAGGGAGAAATTGAGGGTTTGGAGGATGGTAGCGTCCTGACACTCAGCACCCTTGAGTACGACGGCCTGAACAATCTGGATTCAACAGTAGTCAAGGACGGCAAGTTTACCTTCAAGGGTGAAATCGATACCGCTCAGATTGCTGTCATCACATTTGAGGTTGAAGACATGATGAGAGGTTGCCAGTTGTTCCTTGAGAGAGGAAACATCACTGTTCTGATTGACGTTGAGAGCGGAAATCAGTTTCTGGCCGGTACCCCCAACAACGATGCCTTCCAGAAGTTCTATGATGACACTGAGGTCTTCAATGATGAGGCCGATGAGATAGAGGACAGAATCCGTGTGACTCTTGCTTCAGGTGGTGATGCAAGTATTTTCTACAAGCAGATGGGTGACCTTCAGGAGCGTTTCGCCGCTCTTCTGGCCCAGAGCATTGAGGAGAATGCCGACAAGTTCTACGGTTATCAGCAGCTCATGGACAACTACAGCCTGCTTGATCTAGAGGAGACCATGAGACTTCTTGAGAAGCTTGCTCCTAAATTCGGTCAGGATATTATGATGATGCAGCTTACCGCCATGACACAGGCTCAGCTGGCTACCAGCCTTGGTAAGCCTTATCTGGATTTTGAGGCTGCCATCCTGGACAAGAAGGGTGGTTTTGAGAATAAGGCAAAATTCTCTGACTACGTTGGCAAGAACAAGGTGGTTCTGCTGGATTTCTGGGCAAGTTGGTGCACTCCCTGCCTCAATGAGATTCCCAATCTCAAGGCTGCTTACAAGAAGTACAAGTCAAAAGGATTTGAGATTGTAAGCGTATCAGTTGATGATGAGACTGATGAGTGGATCAAGGCTGTCAAGGACAACGGTATGAACTGGGTTCAGCTTTGGAACGGTATTGAGGATGCCAGAAACACTGCAGCTGTCAAGTACACTGTTTCTGCAATTCCCTGCACTTTCCTGATTGACGCTGACGGCACTATCATCGGCCGTGATCTTCGCGACCATGAGCTTGAGGAGGCTCTTGAGGATTACTTCAAGTGACATTGGGGACGGTTCTCTTTGGCCCTACAATAAGAAACCCTCTAGCACATTTCCGTGTTAGAGGGTTTCTTGTTATCTAGGCTTTACGCCAAAGAGAACCGTCCCCATTGTCACCTGCGAGTGATGTTACGCATCAGATCGTTGCGGTTGGTGCTGAACTCGAGTGTATTGGCTGCAACTACGTAGTTCTGAGGATCGGCGCAGAAGTCATATGCGTAATTCAGGAAATCAAAGCGCTTGCTGTCATAGGTGAATGTCTTGGCCATGTCTGCTATCTGGCGTGAGGTGAGCAGGCTGCCGCATACAATCATTCTGGCAAGTTTTGCGCGTGTTGAATCAAAACTCTCGTTCTTGAGTGCCTTGACAATGGCTGTCATGTCCGATGAGCTGACCTTGCGTACCAGATCGGTGCGGAGGAGTCTGTTCTCCTTGTCCTCAAGTACGTAGTTTATGATCTTCTCACGGCTGCTGCTGTAGTCAAGCGTACCCAGAACCATGTAGTAGTTGTACGGATCAACACAGTTGCGATATGCGTTCTTGAGGAACTTTATGCGGTTGCTGTCATAGTCGAATGTCTCGGCTACGCGTGTAATCTGTGCTGTGGTCATGTAACCGTCGGTGCTGAATATCATATCGGCCATCTTGAGACGGTTTGAATCAAATCTCTCGCGGTCGAATGAACGTATCACCTCATTGTCAACGACTTTTATACGTGGACGCTCGGGGACGGGGACAACTACGTCGCGTGTGCGGCGTGGATCGGGACGGTCAATGCGACGGTCGTCTACGCGCTGCGGGTTGCGTTCCCTGCGGACTACTCTGGACTGTGCCTGAACACTCTCGGTGCAAAGCAGAAGCGCTGCAACTGCAATGCCAATCATCATCATTCTAGTTTTCATCGTTCCGTTCTTTAAGTGTTTCTATCAATAAGACGCAGGAATCTTCCAATTGTTAAATCAAAATTGAAAAATAGTACAAAAGGGGCCTGTCCCCTTTTGTATCATTTTGAAACAACTTCGCGGTCAAAGAAGTCAAGGAAGTAGGGCCAGTTGGGTCCGGCTTCGTGGCCTCCGTGGTGCTGACGGTATGTTAATCGGCCCTCCATAAGACCGTTATCCATGCCGGGGAAGAGGTCTGTGCCCACGCCCTTGTAACCGAACAGCTCATATACGGGTGATGCCTTTGAGGCCGATATGAACGAACCTACAACATCCTGCCACTTGTCACCGTTCCAGCTGCCGGTGGAGATGAAGCATGCGCGCGGGGCGCACAGGGCGATGAGCTCGTGCTGGTCAACGGGCAGGTCATTCTCGGTGTAGGGGTCTGTGCCGTATTTGATCAGGTTTCCGCATACCCAGTGGTACTCCTCGTTTGATACTATGTTGCCGATGCTCTCACCGCAGTCACGGCGCCATCCTGCTGCGCCGGCCTTGCCTGATGAGGCGATGAATCCGGCTGCAATGCGCTCCTCAAAAGCCATGGCTACGAGTGATGCCTTGCCGTAGCGTGATACGCCCTCGATGGCGCACTTGGTGGCATCGAATGTCTTATCGGTCTCAAAGTAGTCAATCAGACGTGAAAGGCCCCAGCCCCATGCACGGAGTGAACCCCAGTCTGTGGGCTGGCGGAACTCACCCTTGTTGCAGAGTCCTATAATGCCGTTGGTAAGGCCTGAGCCTGCATCGGCTTGGATTGAAGAGGGGTTGATGGTGGCTGCGGCCCAACCGCGCTCAATGACCATCTGCTGCCATGAGGTGCTGCCGGCGCGTACGCGTGTGGGATCACCGCCTCCGAATCCGAACTCTATGATTACGGGCAGGTTCTCCTTACCTTCGGGATAGACTACGTTGGCCTGGATCTCGACGGTTATTGCGGGGTAGCTGGAGTTGTCGACTACACCTTTGAGCATGCGTACCACTACGGGTTTGCCGGCGAATTCCTTCTTCTCCTCGCTGGTAACCTCCCATTTTACGCCGGGTACATTCTCCGGGATTCGGCCGTAAACATTGTCCTCAAAAAGCTTAACTATCTCGGGACGGCGAACCTTGTTCCACATCTTGGCGTTCTTGACCTTCTTGCCGCTCTCTGTCACCAGAGGATCGGGATAGAAGGGGTAGGGGTTGGCTATGAGCTCGTCATAGTTGGGATGCTTGCTCTCATCCTGGCTGTTGGGCTGACGGCCTTCACGGGGCTGGCCTACGCCAACCTTGGCCAGCATATCGGCATAATCGGCTGCCGCTATCTTTCTTAGACTGTCCTGGGCTGCGCGGTTCCCGCCGCCTCCGAACATGAATTGTGCACTAACTGAAAAAGGAATGCATGCCAGTACGGCAGTGCCGATGATATACTTCAGGGTTCTCATAAGTTATAAGTTTTACGTTATGTCAAAGGTATGAAATTTTGCAACAAAAAAGGTCATCCTCATTGAGAATGACCTTTTATATCGGTTAAGTAAATAATTACTTGTTGGGTTGGTTGTAAGCGGCGTTCAGACCGTCCAGAATCTCAGCGGTGATGTTCAGGCCCTCATCGGCATAAAGCAGACTGGCCTTGCTGATGATCATGTTGTAGCCGTGAGTCTTGTTGTATTCCCTTACAAAGTTGTCAACGGTCTCGCTGATCTTCTGTGAGTTGGCGTCTCTCTCGGCAAGGAGCTCCTGAGTGTACTTGTCACTCTTCTCCTGGAGAGCCTGCTGTCTCTTGGCGAGTCTGTTCTCCTCAGACTGAGCGCGCTCGTTTGATGAGTAAACGCCGTTGACAATCTTCTTCTGATGATCCTCAACGTCCTTCTGCCACTTGTTTGCCTCCTCGGTCAGAGCCAGGCGGTAGTTCTCTTCCTTGCGGGTCATCTCCTCTGCGAGATCCTGATAGAAAGTGTAGTTGGCCAGGAGTGAGTCTACGTCAATGTAGGCAATCTTAAGGCCTGAAACGGCGATGGGAGCCTGCTGCTGGGGAGCGGCTGCCTGCTGTGAGCACTGGGTGAAACCGAGAACCAATACTGATGACAGTACGAATGATGAAACTGATTTGAAGTTCATATAGCTAAATTCAATTATTTACTTTTTTCACTTACGGCCATGGGATTGTCCTTCTGAGCCTCTTTGTCCTGTGATTCAACGCATCCTATGTGCCTCTTTCTCATTGCAGGATTCTTTCCAACGTGGATGTTGGGGAATTTGCCGTTCTTCTTGATCAGAATGCTTACTGACAGTAAAGCAACTGCGGCAAGAAGGAAAAGAACAACTGTAAGAAACGTTTTCCACATATGCGGCGCGAAGTTATGTTTTTTAGTTGAATTAATGCCAAGAATAGTGTATTTTTGGATTGCATTTTCAAGTTGTTAAGGTATTATTATAATTTATTAAAATATATGGAAAAGATAGACTGGTCCAAGAGAGTGATGGACATATTCCTGGAGATCTGCAGGATTCCGCGTCCGTCAGGCAGAGAGGAGAAGATGGGAGAGTACCTGATGAATTTTGCCGCAGCACGCGGGCTTGCCGCCAAGAAGGATGAGGTTGGTAACGTGCTGATTTCCAAACCCGCCAGCCCCGGATTTGAGGGCCACCAGACAGTGATTCTGCAGGCTCATCAGGACATGGTATGCGAGAAGGATGCCACCCTGGACCACGATTTCATGACCCAGCCCATCGAGACATACGTCGAAGACGGATGGCTCAAGGCACGCGGCACCACTTTGGGGGCCGATGACGGCATGGGCATTGCCATGGCCCTGGCTGTTCTGGACAGCAAGGAGATTGAGCACGGACCCGTGGAGTGCCTCTTTACAGTATCTGAGGAGACCGGTCTGACCGGTGCCGAGAACCTCAAGGCCGGCATGATGAACGGCAAGATGCTCATCAACCTTGACTCGGAGGATGAGGGCGAGATATTCATAGGCTGTGCCGGCGGAATCAACACCAGCGTCGAGTTCGATTTCAAGCCTGAGGCTGTTCCTGCAGGCTATTTCTTCCTGCGTGTGGGCGTGGACAAGTTCCACGGCGGTCACTCCGGCGATGACATTCAGAAGGGCTTTGCCAATGCCAACAAGATACTGGCGCGTTTCCTCAATACCGCTCTTGAGAAGTATGACCTTCGTTTGGTTTCTTTGAGCGGAGGTAATCTTCACAATGCCATTCCGCGTGATGCCCAGGCTGTGATTGCAGTTCCGTTTGCTGACCGCGAGAAGATACGCGTTGATTTCAACGTGTTTGCATCGGAAATACAGGATGAATATCATGTTACCGAGACCGAGGCCAAGTTCTTCATGGAGAGTACCGACCCTGCCCAAACCTGCATTGAGACTGCTGTGGCACGTAATATCATACGTTCCGTATTTGCCGTATTCAATGGCGTTTACGCTATGAGCATGGATGTTCCGGGACTGGTAGAGACATCTTCAAATCTGGCACGCATCCGCACCGAGGAGGGTAAGGTTACCATGCTGGCAAGCCAGCGCAGTTCAGTTGAATCAGGCAAGTACGCCGTGCAGGAGACTCTTGCTGCCTGCTTCCGTCTGGCCGGTGCCAAGGTGGAGCGTAACGACGGCTATCCCGGCTGGGCTCCCAATCCCAAATCTGAACTGCTGGATATATCGGTCCGCACCTATAAGGAGCTGTTCGGACGCGATCCCAAGGTCAAGGCTATCCACGCCGGCCTGGAGTGCGGCCTCTTCCTGACCTCATATCCCGACCTGGATATGATCTCCATCGGCCCGACCCTGCGTGGTGTACACTCACCATCCGAGCGTCTGGAACTTGCCACCGTTCCTATGGTGTTTGACCATCTGCTGGCTATACTGCGCAACATTCCCTGATTGCGCGGCTCATTGAGCTTTCTTGCCAAAGTGTCCCACAACAACCCCGCTCACAACACTCGTAGCGGGGTTCGTTGTGTTACACCCCCTCATCTAGAGCCTGTGTCCCACGCCAACCCGCGAGAGAACGTATTCTCGTTAGGGTGAGTGTGGGACACTTTGGCAAAATAGGACTGTTTTTGGGAAAAAAGCACAAAAAAGCACAGAAAGAGCCGACCTTTTTGTGCTTAATTTGCATACATTTGTCAAAAATGAGATTTATATGTCCTTTGTTAGAAAACTATTAGCGTTTTCCGTGTTTGCATTCTTCATTCCATTTGTAGCGCAAGCACAGGATGGCAGATTTGAGATCAACGCCGGCATATCCACTGCAGGAAACTACATGCTGACGGATTATGATTTCACTTTAGACGAATACGATTCAAAATTCAGCGACGGTGTACTCAATCATCTTAAGGAAGAATCGTATTATTCAAAGGTATACCCCAGCGTATCGGTCGAGATGGCATACAGGCTTTCAGACGACGGCAAACTGAGCCGTCTGTCAGCGGTCGGCATGGCAGGTGTTCATGTTGCTGATTATGAACGCAAAAGCATGATTAGCGGCAGTTACGGCAAGCAGACAGCCTTTAAGGCCGATGTCCTGTTGGGCTTAAGGTTCCGGATATTGGAGAAATCGCATCTGACCATGTACTCTCAGGCCATGGCGGGTATCGATTTCAGGAACGGCAGTGATTACTGGACCGTCACCGGCAATTCTCATAGCCCAAGCAGCAATGAGTTCGTGTATCAGCTCACGTTTTTGGGATTCAGGGTCAAACTGGGTCATGGGAGCAGCCATTTAGGTGTTATGACAGAGTTGGGTTTCGGCTCGGAGTATGTTCTGAGTGAAGTGTTTATTGTCCCGGGAATACGGGCCGGCATTAGTTACAGGTTCTGATTATGAAAAAGGTTAGATCATACATACAGTTTGCACTACTTGCAACAGTCCTTATGACAAGTTGCATTACCCGGACTTTTGAACCGGCCGAGGATATCAAGGGCCTGTCAGAGAAATGGTCAGACAAATATGTTGGCGAGGCCTTAAACCTTGCAATTGACAGCTCTTATACAGTGAAGTACGTTTACAATGAGCGTGTTATCACATCGGTCCTCAAGGATACATTATCCATGGACATTGTTTACCGTTACAGCCAAAGCGGCGATTCGGTAAATGTAACATCCTCATTACGTCAGATAAAAGACTCTATAGTTGTTACCACCGATGGTTACATTTACGCCGACAAGTTCTGGGCGCACCTGTTTACCAAAGATTCGGGAATAGTCAACGGTGAGGGCGTATTCCATGTGGATTTCTACGAAACCGGCAAGACTACTCCTTGGGCATGGTCCGAAATAAGATACCACCATGCCGCTATCTCCTACTATTATGATGATTCTTTTAAGAAAGATGAAACTGAAACAGGCTGGTATTGATATGAATAAACTACACAGAACAATAATAGCATTTTTGTTTGTTGCGTCAATTCCTTCATTGATCAACGCGCAGCAAAGGTTTGAGATAAGCGCAGGAATCTCCACTCCCGGTTTTCATACGTGGGAGAAGTATGGAGAGCCCGAATTTGGCGAGGTATTCTATTATCCCCATGAGTATGAATATCACTCATTGTCTAACATGGAAAGTCATGCCTACAAGTCCAACTATTATCCCGGTCTTTCTATTCAGGCCGCATATAAGTTGCCTGATCACGGTTTTACAAAAAGGCTCTCGGCTGTGGCATATTTCGGACTCCATACCGTCGGTTTTGAAAGAATTGACTATCTGACAAACAAAAGCCTGTGTAATGAAAATGCCCACAAACTGGATATTCTGGTTGGCGCCCGATATCATTTAGTGACAAAAGAACGCTTTATGATGTATGCACAGTTTTTGGTTGGAGGGCATATTGACGACAATTCACTTTATTGGAAGTACAACGAATACTTTAATTCTAGAAAAGTACTTACTGCCACTGTTACGTTCCTTGGTTTGAGATTCCAATCTCCTAACGGGTTCTGTTACATGGCAGAGTTGGGAGAAGGATCCGAATACTCTCTGTGCGGATTGGTTCTGATTCCGGGTGTGAGGTTAGGTTTGGGATATACATTCTGATAATTGGTATGAAAAAGAAAATATTTGCTTTAATAGGCTTTATAGCTACAATATCCTTTGTATTCATATCATGCAAGGGTATTGATTGGGATCGTGATGAGTCATTGAAAGGAATGTCAAGTCTTTGGGCATACAGATATGTCGGTTCTTTATTCTCATATTACGAGGACAAATACAGTTCACCAACGTATAGAGAAGGTGTAACAACCATCAATGATACAATTGCGATTGAAGAATTCGAGACCGGCGTTTCCTGTGGAGATTCGCTCAATATAAAGTCTACGATTGTCATGACTGACAGCGTTTTGACCGTCACGACTGACGGATACCGTATCGCGGACAACCTGACAGCCCATATCTTCACCGTCGATCCGGGAATAATCAACTATAACGGTAAAGTACACATAGACTTCTATCTGACAGACGGTATGATTCCCTGGGCCTGGACCGAAGTAACAATAACAGAAGATAATCTGTACAGTCTCTATGACAGCAACAATTATGACCACGTTACGCTAGGTTGGTACTAACCGTCCCCATTGTCACCTCCATACTTCTCTGAAAAAACACTATTTTTGTGCTAAACTTACAGAAGTATGGAGCGTAGCATAGAATATCTGCAGTTGCTGGCCAAGAGTTTCCCCTCAATCGCGGCTGCATCGACTGAAATCATCAACCTGGAGGCTATCCTGAACCTGCCCAAGGGTACCGAGCATTTTGTGACCGATATCCACGGCGAGTACGATGCGTTTGACTACGTGCTGCGCTCGGCATCGGGCGTAATCCAGCAGAAGATTGACGCTGTTTTCGGCGATGAGCTGAGCCTGGAGGACAAGCGCAGCCTGAGCGCTCTGATCAGTTACCCGGAGGCCAAGCTTCGCGCCATCAAGGCCGATAACGACGACCTTGACGAGTGGTACAAAGTCACTCTGATGCAGATGATCGCGGTGCTCACGCGAGTATCGTCCCGATACACCCGCTCCAAGGTGCGTAAGGCCCTGCCCAAGGACTACGCCTACATAATTGAGGAACTCATGCATGAGACCCGCGGCACGTTCCTGTCCAAGCACAACTACCTCCAGGCCATTATCGACACCATCGTCTCCACCGGCCGCGCCAGCCATTTCATAATAGCCATAGCCGATGTCACCCGCGACCTGGTCATCGACCAGCTGCATATAATAGGTGATATCTACGACCGCGGCCCCGGTGCGCACCGCATAATGGATATGCTCTGCACCTACCGTGACTTTGACATCCAGTGGGGCAACCACGATGTAGTCT
Source organism: uncultured Bacteroidales bacterium (assembly GCA_902798685.1). GTDB lineage: Bacteria > Bacteroidota > Bacteroidia > Bacteroidales > Bacteroidaceae > Colenecus. The sequence goes on along the minus strand of CADBXO010000018.1, from coordinate 25,874 downwards.
GGATGGGCGCTGCATCGGGTAGTGCCGCATGCGTTGCGAACGTAATCCGCAACAGCCTCAAATATGCCGATATGGCTACTCTCGAGGACGGTTACGGCATCAACCTGCTTCCGCTTGCAACCTTCGCGATGGAGACTTATGCCGATGATCCCTGCACGCTGTTCACACCCGTCAAGACCGATGAAACTCCGGTTGATGACGTCCCGCAGATACGTCTCCTGTCACAGATGCACAAGGCCATCGCCATCATCCAGTTCAAGATCGAGGCGGCAGTCATCGCGCGCCATCCGGAGTTCCATATGGAGCATCGTAACCTGCTGGATAAGATGGATTTAAAGAAGGGAACGGTCATCTGCAACGGCAAGGAATACCAGTTGCTGGACACCAACTTCCCAACGGTAGATCCTGCCGATCCGTTCAAGTTGACATCGGCCGAAAAGAATGTCATAGACCGTCTGGTACACAGCTTTACCAACAGCAAGGCACTGTCACGCCATATGGAGTGTCTGTTCGCTCACGGCTCACTTTACCTGGTTCACAATAACAACCTGCTATACCACGGCAGCGTACCTCTGAATGAGGACGGCACGTTTGCGTCGATGGAAATACAAGGCGTTGAATACAAGGGCCGTGAGCTCTTTGACACTATTGAGAAACTGGTGCGCACGGCATACTTCTCAACCACCGATGACGCCCTAAAGGAGTACGGCAAAGACCTGTTTTGGTACCTCTGGTGCGGTCCCGTTTCGCCTCCCTTCGACAAGAAGAGCATGGCCACGTTCGAGCGTTATTTCATAGCCGATAAAACCACGCACAATGAGGAAAAGGGCAACTACTACCGCCTCAAGAACCGCCGTGAAATCTGCGAGATGATTCTGCAGGAGTTCGGCATAACCGAGATGGAGCACGCCCACATCATCAACGGCCACATTCCCGTCAAGGCCGCCAAGGGCGAGAGTCCCATCAAGGCCGACGGACGCCTGCTGGTTATCGACGGCGGATTCTCAAAAGTCTATCATCAGGAGACCGGAATAGCAGGCTACACCCTCATCTACAACTCCCACGGAATGCGCCTGGTACGTCATCACCCGTTCGAGTCAATCCAGAAGTCAGTAGCCGAGGGCATGGACGTAATCGCCTCCACCCAGATAGTGGAATTTTCCGATAAGCAGATCCTGGTCCGCGACACCGACAAAGGAAAGCGCCTCATGGCCCGCGTAGAGGACCTCAAGGCGCTGCTCCAAGCTTATCGGACCGGTCTGATCCGCAATTAAAGTACGCCCTTGGAGGAGGGGAGCGTGTAGTTCCAAATGTCGCGGCGGACTGCGGATTTCAGGGCGCGGGCAAAGGCCTTGAAGATGGCTTCGATCTTGTGGTGCTCGTTGTCGCCCTGGGCCTGAACGTTGAGGTTCATGGCGGCGGCGTCGCTGAGGGACTTGAAGAAGTGCAGGAACATCTCGGTGGGCATATCACCAACCTTTTCGCGTTTGAATTCTGCGTTCCAGACAAGCCAGCTGCGGCCTCCGAAGTCCAGAACTACTTGAGCCATGCAGTCGTCCATGGGGAGGGCGTAACCGTAGCGCTCTATGCCACGTTTATCACCCAGGGCTTTGCGGATGCACTCGCCGAGCACGATTCCGGTATCCTCGATTGTGTGGTGCTCGTCAACATTCAGATCTCCCTTGACCTTGATGGTCAGGTCCATGCCGCCGTGACGGCCAATCTGCTCGAGCATGTGGTCAAAGAAGCCAAGACCGGTGCTGATGTCGCACTTGCCTGAGCCGTCTATGTTGAGCTCAACCAGAATGTCAGTCTCTTTTGTTGCGCGGTGGGCCGATGCACGGCGCTCGCCTGCGAATATGAACTCGGCTATCTTCCACCAGTCGCGGCTTGCAAATGCGCAGACTGCCTGTAAGTCAGCGGGCAGGGAATCGGCACTGTCCTGCAGCAGGACGGCGCGGCAGCCCAGGTTGCGGGCCAGCTCCACGTCTGTGGCGCGGTCTCCGATTACGTAGCTGGCACTGAGGTCGTACTCACCAGTCATATATTTACCGAACATTCCGGTGCCGGGCTTGCGGGTGGGCGCGTTGTCCTCGGGGAAGTGGGGATCAATCAGAATATCGTCAAATGAGACGCCCTCACCCTTGAGAGTGTTCAGGATGAAGTTCTGGGTGGGGTAGAAGTCCTTTTCAGGATATGACGGGGTACCCAGTCCGTCCTGGTTGCTGGCCATTACGAACTCAAAGTCTGTGTGCTCCCTTAGGAATGACAGGCTTTTGAATACTCCGGGCACGAACTCCAGCTTGTCAAAGCTGTCAAGCTGCTCGTCGGACGGCTCAACTACTATTGTTCCGTCGCGGTCTATGAATAGGACTCTCTTGCTCATATCTGCCAAAGTTATTTAAATTTCTTGAGAGCGTCAATCAACGCGTTGTTTTCAGGAGCAGTGCCTACGGTTACGCGCAGGGAGTTGCCGCACAGAGCTATCTTGCTGCGGTTGCGGACAATGATGCCGCGGTCAACCAGATAGTCGTAGGTTGCCTTGGCGTCCTTTACGCGAGCCAGGAAGAAGTTGGCATCAGAGGGATAGACCTGCAGGGTGCAATCCAGTTTTGCGAACTCCTTCATCAGGCGGGCACGCTCCCTGAGTATTGACTTGACCCATTCCTGGACACGGTCGTGCTGCATAACCTCATCCATGGCGCGCTTCTGTGTGAGCTGGTTGATGTTGTACGGGTATTTGACCTTGTTCATTATGCCGATGATCTCGGGCTGTGCGAAAGCCATTCCCAGACGGATTCCGGCCATTCCCCATGCCTTGGAGAAGGTCTGCAGCACAATCAGGTTGGGGCGTGACTCCAACTGCTCAAGGTATGAGGGTACGCCTGCAAAGTCAATGTAGGCCTCATCCACGATCACGATGCCGTCAAAACGGTCCAGCACGCTGTCAATAACCTTGCGGTCGATGTTGTTGCCGCTGGGGTTGTTGGGTGAGCAGAAGAAAATCAGCTTGGTATTGGCATCGGTTGCGGCCATGATCTTGTCGGCATCAGGCTGGAAGTTCTCATCCAGCAGCACGCGGCGGTACTCAACGTCGTTGATATCGGCACACACTCCGTACATTCCGTAGGTGGGCTCGATGGCTACGGCGTTGTCAACACCGGGACGGCAGAAAATGCGGAACATCAGGTCGATGGCCTCGTCGCTGCCGTTGCCAAAGAAAATGGACTGCTCGTTAACGCCCTTGATTACAGCGATTTTTTTCTTGAGATCGCGCTGAAGCGGGTCGGGATAACGGTTGAAGGGGGCGTTGTAGGGGTTCTCGTTTGCGTCCAGGAACACCTTTGCGTCCTTGCCCTGATACTCGTCACGGGCCGATGTGTACGGGCTCAGGCTCCAGATATTGGGTCTTACAAGTTCTTGTAACGGTTTCATAGTTCTTTCAGTCGCAGGGTTACTGCATTTTTGTGGGCGTCCAGGCTTTCGCCGGCTGCCATTGTCTCAATCACGGGGCCAAGTGAGGCCAGACCTTCACGGGTCAGCTCCTGGAAGGTTATCTTGCGCATAAAGCTGTCAATGTTGACACCTGAGTATGCCTTTGCATAGCCGCTGGTGGGCAGGGTGTGGTTGGTGCCCGATGCATAATCGCCCGCACTCTCGGGTGACCATGGGCCGATGAACACTGAACCTGCGTTGACTACGCGCTCTGCAAGCTCTGATGCATTCTTAGTCTGAATGATCAGGTGCTCGGGAGCATACTCGTTGGTCATCTCTATAATCTCATCATCGTTGCTGAGCAGTATCATGCGGCTGTTCTGCAGTGATGCCTCGGCAATCTCGTTGCGGGGCAGCAGGGCAACCTGACGGTCAACCTCGGCCTGTACCTTATCGATAAATTGTGCAGATGTGGTGAGCAGGATTACCTGGCTGTCGCGTCCGTGCTCGGCCTGTGAGAGCAGGTCAGCGGCTACGAATGCGGGGTTGGCCTGGGCATCGGCTATAACCTCAACCTCAGAGGGGCCTGCGGGCATGTCGATGGCCACATCCTTGAGTGATACTATCTGCTTGGCGGCGGTAACGTAGGGGTTGCCGGGGCCGAATATCTTGGATACCTTGGGTACGCTCTCGGTGCCGTATGCCATTGCGGCGATGGCCTGTGAACCGCCCAGTTTGAAGAAGCGGTTTACGCCTGCCACCTGTGCGGCGTAAAGTATGGCGGGATTGACCTTGCCGTCACGTCCCGGAGGGGTGCAGAGCACAATCTCTGAGCAGCCTGCGGTGCGGGCGGGGATAGCCAGCATCAGTACTGTGGAGAAGAGGGGTGCTGTGCCGCCGGGGATGTAGAGACCTACCTTTGTGATGGGCACTGCTTTCTGCCAGCAGGTTACGCCCGGAGTGGTCTCAACCTTGCTCAGTGAGGGCAGCTGTGAGGCGTGGAACTTGCGGATGTTATCAGCTGCTCGGTCAATTGCGCTGCGGAGTTCTGCAGGTACCAGAGCGGCAGCCTCGTCAAGCTCGGCCTGGCTTACGGCCAGTGAGTCAAGCTCAACCTTGTCAAACTGGAGCTCGTACTCCTTCAGGGCTTTGTCACCACCTTTGCGTACGGTGTCAAGTACAGCCTGGACACGCTCGTAGAGACCCTCCACGCTCAGTGCGGGACGGCTCAGCAACTGCTTCCAGTCAGACTTGGACGGATATTTTACTACGTTCATTTCAATTTTCAATTTTCAATTTTCAATTCTCAATTAGAGAATCATCTTCTCAATGGGGAGAACCAGGATACCCTCGGCGCCGGCGTTCTTGAGCTTGCCGATGATTTCCCAGAAACGCTTCTCATCAAGAACAGTGTGTACTGAGCTCCAGCCCTTGGTTGCAAGAGGCATTACTGTGGGGCTCTTGATGCCGGGGAGCTCAGCCAGAACCTCGCTCATGCGGTCATCGGGCACGTTCATCATGATGTATTTCTTGCCCTGGGCAGCCTTTACTGCATCAAAGCGGAACAGGAGTTCCTCAAGGATGGCCTTCTTCTCGGCACTCATCTTGGGATTACCTATCAGGAGGGCCTCGGACTGCATTACAACCTCAACCTCACGAAGGTTGTTGCTTACCAGTGTCGAGCCTGAACTTACAATGTCGAATATGGCATCGGCTAGACCTATACCGGGAGCGATCTCAACTGAGCCTGTGATAACATGTGTCTCGGCCTTGATTCCCTTCTCCTTGAGGAATGTCTTGAGGATTCCGGGGTAGGAGGTGGCAATCTTCTTGCCGTTGAACCACTCAAGGCCCTTGTAATCAATTGCCTTGGGGATGGCAAGTGAAAGGCGGCAGCGGCTGAAACCCAGACGCTTGATGACATCGGCCTTCTCGGCACGCTCAACAAACTCGTTTTCACCCACGATACCTACATCGGCCACACCACCGGCAACTGACTGCGGTATGTCATCATCACGCAGGAACAGAACCTCGACCGGGAAATTACCGGCCTGAACCAGAAGGGTACGCTTGGATACTCCCAGGCTGATGCCTGACTCCTGAAGCAACTCCATTGTCTCGTCGTATAAACGACCTTTTGACTGTACAGCTATTCTCAACATATCGTAAATTGTTTTAAATCTTGTAATTAAAAAGAGGCTCACCGTTAACCGGCAAGCCTCTTGTATATTTATACACCAATTATAGCCTACCGATCAGGATCTGCAGGTATGATGGTGGTGATATGATACTGTATAACGTTTCATTTCAGCGGCAAAGGTACGCTCCTTTTTTGTATTGTGCAAGCCAAATGGTGATTTTTATGCATTCCAGAACGTATGTCTATAGGATTGCTGATTTGGCCGGCTTATAAAAAAGGTGTACCTTTGTGCCGATATTTAAAATTGAGTCGCCCTTTTAAGACGCGGCGTTTGCAATGCAGGAGACTAAATACAACGGGCCCGAGATGAATGCCAAGAAGGTTATAGTACTTCTTGTGACAGCTGCCCTGATACTTATCCTTTTCCTCACCAGAACCTGTAAACAGGATCCGGTGGTAGATAACCCTGCAGAGGAAGAGGTACAGCCCAAGCCTCAGGATTATATCTACATTTCCCCCTTTGATTCTCTGTTCCGTCTCTACGCCGACAGCGTATGTGACTGGAAGATGCTTGCTGCCATAGCATACGTCGAGTCCAAGTTCGATACCGCCGCACGCTCACACCGCGGTGCTCAGGGCCTGATGCAGATCATGCCCTCGACATATCATCATCTGCTTGCCAAGATGGGTGTGGCCGATACGATGGCGCAGAGCGTGGAGCTGGATATCAGGGTGGCTGTAAAGTATATCGATGATCTGGGCAATCTGTTCAGCTTCATCAACGAAAGAGAGAGAATGAACTATATACTGGGAAGTTACAACGGCGGTTCAAACCACATCTTTGATGCTATGCGCATAGCACGCAAGAAGGGCATCAACCGCTATAACTGGAACAGCCTTTCACCGGTGCTGGCGTCCTTATCGGACCCCGAGGTCTATAACGACAGCGTATGCCAGTACGGTTCATTCGACGCAACTGAGACACTTAACTACGTAAAGCGCGTAAACCGCAAATATAATGAGTACAAGGACCAGGAACAGTTGTTCCGGGCCATTGAAAAATTAGCTGACAACAACAAGTAATGAGATACATAATCACAATTGACCAGCGCACTTCATCATCAAAGGCGCTTCTATTCGATGAGAAACTCAATCTTATAGACCATAAGATAATCCCTCACAAGATCAGTCATCCCCGCGAGGATTGGGTTGAGGCCGATGCAGAGGAGATTTACACCAATACCGTAGCTGCCATCAAGCAGCTCTCCCTGCCTTCTTTTGAGGGCAATGAGTTCTCGATTTCAATGGTTAACCAGCGCGAGACAGTGGTGCTGTGGGACAAGAAGACCGGCAAGCCTGTCTATCCCGCAGTCATGTGGCAGTGCCGTCGCGGTGCCGCCTTCTGTCAGGAACTCATTGACAAGGGTTATGAGGCTACCATCAAGGAGCGTACCGGTCTTATTCCCGATACATACTTCTCAGGCAGTGGCGTAAAATGGATCCTGGACAATATCCAGAGCGTTAGAGAGCGTGCCGAGAAGGGTGATATCCTGATGGGTACCATCGATACATGGCTCATCTGGAAGCTTACCGGCGGCAAGTCACACGTTACCGACTATTCAAACGCATCACGTACCCTGCTCTTCAATATCAATTCGATGGAGTGGGATCCCGATATCCTTAGAGTATTCACCATCCCCGCATGCATCCTGCCCGAGACAAAGCCCTCTGACAGTGTATTCGGTGAGACCGATATAGAAGGCCTGCTTCCCAAACCCGTGCAGATTGCCGGCGTTCTGGGTAATTCACACGGTGCTCTGGTAGGACAGCTCTGCTTTGAGCCGGGTGAGGGCAAGACCACTTACGGTACAGGCTCATCAGTCATGTTCAACGTGGGCGAGAAGCCGGTTCCGGCTCCCAACGGCATGGTCTGCTCAGTGGGCTACTCAATGTTTGACCACAACTACTACGTTGTAGAGGGTCACGTACATTCATCGGGTGCCGTGCTGGACTGGATTACCAATAACCTGCGTTTGGTGGATTCAACCGAGGATACACAGACTCTGGCTCAGAGCGTTACCGGCAACGGCGGCGTATACTTTGTGCCGGCATTCAACGGTCTGGGTTCTCCCTGGTGGGTGCCCGATGCAAAGGCCATGATCACCGGACTTACCATGCAGACCACCAAGGCTCATGTGGTACGTGCCGCACTCGAGTCAATCGCTTATCAGGTGGCCGATGTCGTAGAACTGGCCATGCGCGGTCTGACCACTCCGCTGCGCGAGCTCTCAATTGATGGCGAATCGGCCAAGAACGACTTCCTGATGCAGTTCCAGGCCGATATCCTGGGCTTCCCGGTAAAGCGTCTGGGGCTTGAGGAGGCATCGGGCCTGGGCTCAGCAATACTGAACTGCTGCGCCTGCGGAATCTTTACCTCTGTGGATCAGATTAAGGAAGTTCGTAAGATCAGTGAGATCTGTCTGCCTGAGATGAAGCCTGAGGAGCGTATTAAGAACCTGCAGGGCTGGCTGCAGAGCGTTCACGCTGTGATGCTCACTGCAAAGAAGTGATTACTTCATGAAGGCGCGGGCCATCTCCCGCTTATCCTCATTATCCTTTATAGACTGGCGTTTGTCGTACTCGTGCTTACCTTTGGCGAGCGCGATGACGAGTTTGGCCAGACCTTTGTCGCCTATGAAAAGGCGGGTGGGGACGATGGTGAATCCGGGATTCTTGCTGTCGGCGGCCAGTTTGAGGAGCTCCTTTTTGGTGAGCAGGAGTTTGCGGTCGCGCTTGGCTTCGTGGTTGTTGTAGGATCCGAATGCGTACTGGGCTATATGCATGCCCTTTACCCAGAGTTCTCCGTTTATGAACGTGCAGTAACTGTCGGCCAGGCTGGCTTTTGAGTCACGGATGGATTTTATCTCGGTTCCGGTGAGCACAATGCCGGCTGTCCAGGTGTCAAGGAGCTCGTAGTCAAACGTAGCCCTCTTGTTCTTTATGTTTACGCTTTTGGAAGCTGTTCGCTTGGCCATCTCTTGGGATCAGAAATCTCTGGGGATCTTGATTGATACTGATACTCTGGGATAACGCTCGTAGTAGATGGTGTCCAGCATGCCGCAAAGGGTATCGGGCTGGAAGATGTGAACCATCATTGAGTCACCCCTGAGCTTGTCAATGGCTGAGAGAATCTGCTTGCGGTGGTTGAACTCGTCTGCATCGGCCACAGAATCCCTGATTGAGGCAATGTCATAGCAGAGCCATGTCTGTGAAGCGCTGGCGTATCCGTGGATTGCGAGGTCGTTATCGGGGATGTATGAGTACATGCGCATCTCGAGGGTATCCTCCTTCATCTGCAGGGGGTAGAGATAGAACTTGCTCTCGCAGTTGGAGTTGGGAACAAAGTAGATAGGTGCCAGATTGACCAGATGTCCCTGTGCCCAGATTGCGGGATACTCAACGCTGTTGAAGTTCAGTACGTTGAAACGGCAGTCATGGTTGAGGCTGTCGGCCGGACGTGACTCCTCCAGCTTGAGAATAGGATACTGGGCGTAATTAAGAAGTGATATCTTGCCGATTGAACTTACTGTGTAATACTGAAGTCCTGCAATGATGCGGTCACCGTGCTTGAGGCCGAAATGGTCCATATCGGCCTTTGTCTTGAAGTTGTCAATGGCATACTTCTCGCCGGTATAGTCAAATTTGAGTGAAGCCTGGCCGTTAGCGTAGTTCACGGATGCGATGCGGTAGAAGTTCTCAGTATATGTGGCCGGTTCCATCGGCTCACAAGAGATAATGAAAGCCGATGCAATGCATACGGCCAGTATAGAGCGAACGATATTTCTTTTCATAGCTGTTTCTGATTTCAAATATTCAGTTGCAAATTTATTAAAGATAACATAAGTTCTGCTCAAGAAAAACGAAAAAAGAGTATTTTTGCATCCTGTTAAGAAATCAACATAAATAACCATATTCCATTTATGATTTACTCAAAAGAAGTTGAAAACATGTGCGTGGTCCAGAAAGGTCCCAAGCACGGTCCCGCTCCCATTCCGGAAGAGGGTAAGTGGATCAAGGCCAAGGAGATCAAGGATATCTCTGGCTACACCCACGGTATTGGTTGGTGCGCTCCTCAGCAGGGTGCATGCAAACTGTCTCTGAACATCAAGAACGGTATCATCGAGGAGGCTCTTGTTGAGACTATCGGTTGCTCAGGTATGACTCACTCAGCTGCTATGGCTGCTGAGATCCTTCAGGGCAAGACTCTTCTGGAGGCTCTGAACACAGACCTGGTTTGCGATGCTATCAACACTGCTATGCGTGAGCTGTTCCTGCAGATTGTATACGGCCGTTCACAGAGCGCCTTCTCAGAGGGTGGTCTGATCGTAGGCGCCGGTCTGGAGGACCTCGGTAAGGGTCTGCGCAGCCAGGTTGGTACCATGTACGGCACCAAGGCCAAGGGCGTTCGCTACCTTGAGATGGCTGAGGGTTATGTAAACCGCATCGCTCTTGACAAGGACGATCAGGTTTGCGGTTATGAGTTCATCAACTTTGGTAAGCTCATGGATGAGATCAAGAAGGGTACCGATGCCAACGAGGCTCTGAAGAAGGTTACTTCAACCTACGGACGCTTCAGCAAGGAGGCCGGTGCAGTTAAGTTTATTGACCCCCGTAAAGAATAAGGAGATACTACTATGATTAGAGAAGTGAAATTCGAATCACAGGATCGTCGCATCAAGCAGATCCTCGCTGCTCTCAAGGAGCATGGAATCTCCTCAATTGAAGAGGCTAACAAGATTTGTGACAGCGGAGACTCAGCCTATCTGCTTTGAGAACGCCAAGTGGGCTTACGTTGTAGGTTGCGCCATCGCTCTCAAGGAGGGTGAGAAGACCGGTGACAAGAGCGCTGTTAAGGCTGCCGAGAACATCGGTATCGGTCTGCAGAGCTTCTGCATCCCCGGTTCAGTTGCTGATGACCGTAAGGTAGGTCTCGGCCACGGTAACCTTGCTGCCCGTCTGCTTTCAGAGAAGACACAGTGCTTCGCATTCCTGGCCGGTCACGAGTCATTCGCTGCCGCCGAGGGTGCTATCAAGATTGCCGCTAAGGCCGATAAGGTTCGCAAGCAGCCCCTGCGCGTTATCCTGAACGGTCTGGGCAAGGACGCCGCACAGATCATCAGCCGTATCAACGGTTTCACATACGTTCAGACCAAGTTTGACTACTACACCGGTAAGCTCAAGGTCGTTAAGACCATTCCTTACAGCGACGGTCCCCGTGCCAAGGTTAAGTGCTATGGCGCCGATGACGTTCGTGAGGGCGTAGCTATCATGTGGAAGGAGGGTGTTGACGTATCTATCACAGGTAACTCAACCAACCCCACACGTTTCCAGCACCCCGTAGCAGGTACTTACAAGAAGGAGCGTGTTCTGGCTGGCAAGCCTTACTTCTCAGTAGCATCAGGTGGTGGTACAGGCCGTACCCTGCATCCCGATAACATGGCCGCTGGTCCCGCTTCATACGGTATGACCGACACCATGGGTCGTATGCACTCAGACGCTCAGTTTGCAGGTTCTTCTTCAGTTCCCGCACACGTTGAGATGATGGGCTTCCTGGGTATCGGTAACAACCCGATGGTAGGTTGCTCAGTAGCTTGCGCCGTTGACGTAGCTCAGGCCCTCGCAGCTAAGAAGTAATCAATACTGATTAGATAAAAAAAGACCGGCTCGATTGAGTCGGTCTTTTTTGTTTTAGTCAACCAGACAGGCGTCCAGTTCTTTTTTGATGTAGGCCTTGTCCAGGTTTTGGCCGATGAAGACAAGCTTCTGCATTCGGTCTCCGTAGGTCTCGTCCCAGTCGGCTGCCAGGGTGGGGTCGGAGCGAAGCATGTTGGCCAGCTGGTTCTCGGGCATGGTAGCGTACCACTGACCGGCGTTCTTGAGTGACATCTGTTTGCCGGCCTGCTCAAAGAGGTAGCATATGTCAAACTCATCGGTGAAGTAGCACATACCCTTGGTGCGGATAACGCCCTTGGGCCACTTCTTTGATACGAACCAGTCAAAACGGTTCAGGTCCATGGGCTTACGCGCGTAATATACATAGGTGCCGATGCCATACTCCTCGACCTCACCGCCCTCATGATCGTGGTGGTGATGGTGGTGCTCGTGGTCATGGTGATGATGCTCATGCTCGTCATCATCATCGTCGTCATCATCGTCATCGTGGTGGTGATGATGCTCATGCTCATCTTCAAGTTCGTCGCCGCGCTTCTCAATCTCCTGGATCCAGGTAGCACTTGTGGCGACGCGCTCAAAGTCAAACATGCCGGTATTGAGAATGTTCTCAAGTTCAATATCACCGTAGTCGCACTCGAGTATGCGGGCGCGGGGCTGCAGGGCGCGAACCACCTTGCGGATGCGCAGCAACTCCTCGGCGCTTACCTCGGATGCCTTGTTCAACAGAACTATGTTGCAGAACTCGATCTGCTGGATAACCAGATTCTCAAGATCCTCTTCACCTATATTTTTCTTTACAAGGTCATCACCGCAGCCGAACTCGTCACGGATGCGCAGAGCATCGACAACTGTAACTATGCAGTCCAGCTGAGGAATGCCCTCCTTGTTGTATTTGGCTTCCATACGGGGGATGGAGTCTATGGTCTGAGCAATGGGGCCGGGCTCGCAGATACCGCTGGCTTCAATGACAATATAGTCAAAACGGTGAGTGGCAATAATGTCATGCAGTTGCTCAACAAGATCCATCTTGAGGGTGCAGCATATGCAGCCGTTCTGTAGTGCAACCAGGCTGTCATCATTCATACCGACCACGCCACCTTGTTGTATAAGGCTTGCATCGATGTTAACCTCGCCTATGTCATTTACTATTACAGCAAACTTGATACCCTTGCTGTTGCTGAGGATTCGGTTCAGAAGGGTTGTCTTACCGCTGCCCAGATAACCGGTGAGCAGCAGGACCGGTGTTTTTTCAGTCATATTGCGTCAAAAGATATAATCAAGGGTCATATAAAGACCGTATTTACCGTCTCTTTCATCAAAAGGTATGCCAAAGGTTACTGAAGGGATGAAATTGTAATCTATGACAGCCTGCATGCTTAAGCCGGCGCTCATGTGGAGCTCACGGACTTTGTTCATAAGTGATGAACGGTACTGGCCGAAGGACTGTGCTGACACATTGTCACGGGCGGCCAGGGCTTGTGCCTGATGGTCAAAACGGAAAGGCTCAAGTATGGCTCCGGCATCAAAGAACGGAGTAATGACTCCAAAGAACCTGCGCTTGAATATGTTGGCGTCAATTACGCGGGTCCTAAGTTCAAAATTACCCCACAGATAATCATTACCCATAACCCTGTTGTACAGAACTCCGCGAAGTGTGGTGGCACCTCCAAGTCCGTCTGACGGTTTGAAATGCATAATGTATGACTGGGTGTAGAACGGCTGGTAGCCTGCAAATACACCCTGATAGGCCAGACTGTAGGCAAACACCAGACGGTCAGAAATCAGACTTACATAATGACGGAACCTGGCGGCCAGTTTGAGATAGTCATATCCGGTCTTGAAGATGTCGGGCGCCCATGCCATATTGACATCGGCAAAGACTCCGCGGGTTGGGGTAGCCTCAATGTCGCGGGTATCGACCTTAAGTCCGAACTGATACTCCAGTATGTCGCCGCCGTGTGATTCGGCTTCTTCAATCAGTCCGTTCTCCTTGTACCAGCGGAACAGGGTGTTACTCTGATCGTATCCCGGCCAGTTGAGTTCAGATATCCAGTAATGCCAATATGAGAATTTTGCGGTCCAGTCCAGGAAGGGCAGGACGGGACCTCCCAGTTCAAACCGGGCATTGAGGTAACGGCGGTTATAACTGTAATAGGCTATTCCGGCGTCACGGTTGGTGTTGAGTTTGGGGTCATAGTCATGAACGGCTCCGTTGTATCCGTAGAACCAGTAAAGAGGATTGTCATCATAATAAAGCTTGGCCGATGTCCTCAACCCCGGTATCAGATACTTGGAGTCATACTGGAACATAAAGAAACTGGCATGCTTGGAGTATGTGAGTGCCTCCAGACAGATACGGTGTTTGTAGTTGGGGTAGAGACCACCGTAATAATTGATGTCCAGGAAACCGCCTACCATAAGACCGAAATCCGAGTCATATGCCATGGCGGGAACAGGATTTACAGACCAGCCCTGCTTTACTGTTGAGTTGTCGCCGTCAGCGCCTTTTACGCTCAAGGGGATGAGCGCTGTTGCCAGAATAAGGGCGGGGAGGCGGCTTAGGGACATTGGAATCAGAACAGGTAGTTAAAGCCTATATTTGTCCAAAGTCCGGTTCCGTCATTCTTGTCAAACGGTTTGCCACCCTCAAATGATACTACCATATTATGGTTCATAATGAGCTTGATACCTAAACCCGCGGTGAAATGCGGTTTTTTCTCTCCACCATTATAATAGTCAGGATGATTCTTCTGTTCCTCCAGACGATAGGGCTGCAGGATCTCGCCCATATCGAAGAACGGATTGGTTGCAATCTGCCAGTTCTGGTTTATGAACTTGAAGTCATAAATACGCCAACGGAGTTCGGCATTCAGCATCAGGAATCCGTCTGCTAAAACGCCGTTACGGTTAAGTCCTCTGACTGATGCGTTGCCGCCCAAACCCTCGGTGTACATCTTGCGGAAGAACATGCTGTTGATGTTGTTCGTGAAGTAATAAGGTATCTCACCCCAGAGCTTGGTCTGCACCAGAGCACGGTATGCGAATGTTAATCTGTCGGTGAAAACGGGCAAAAAGTGAGAATAGCTAAGATGCATTCCCAGATTGCTGTATCCGTTTCCATCGATAAAATCGGGACTGTATACAAGTGAAAGCTCAATATTTTGACCTCTTGTGGGGTCGCTGTCATGGTCGCGTGAGTCATAAACCAGACCGGCACGCAGCTGTGTTACATTACCTCCGTTCTCCTCATTCGGACGGATCAGGTCATATATCTTATATGCGTCAAATAGTGTTGACTGACCCTCATAATCCTTGAGTCCCAGAGGAGCTGTCTTGATGTGATAGAAGGCCAGACCTGCAGCCCAACTCAGATTTCCTGTTATAGTCTTGCGAGCGCTTACCACTGCACGGAACTGGTTACGTGACATCAAATAGTAACCTGATTTGGTGTCTGCGGGAAGTCCGACTGGGAAGATGGTGTTGGGGTCATACTGTGATGCAAATCCGTTGAATCCGTAGAAACCGAACTTGGGGGCGTTGAAGTAGGTAACGTCAAAGAAAAGCTTGCCGTCGGGGATGAGGGTCTTGAAGTCACCGTATGTACGAAGTACGCTTGAACCCTTGGTGTAGGTTGATGCCTCTACGTTGATCTTGTAATTGTACTGCGGATAGTTGGTGCCGTCACCATAGTTGAATATGTCGCAGCAAACTCCGTACTGGAAACCAAGATCGGAATCGAATCCCACAACGGGAAGCGGTCCGAAGTTCCAACCGGTTTTGATTATCTCATTCTTTTGTGCCAGGATAGGCAGTGACAGTGAAACTGCGGTTAAAAGAAGGCAAAGCTTTTTCATAAGTTCTTGGGTTTATTCTTGACCTTTTTACGTATAAGGTCGTAGCTCAGATCGATGCCGACTCCCGTGGGACCGAACCAACGGAATATCATGTTTCGGCGCATGAACAGTTTGGGATCATCCCACCAGTCATAGTAGTATTTGGTGGGAAGGGTGGTACCGGCACTATAGGGGTCGTAAAGAGTTACGTAAACACCTCCTTTGACGAAGAATTCAAGTTTCCATCGGGTATCCGGTTTCTTTCCCAGGGGGAGTACATAACCGTAACCAAGACCGCCGCCCAGTCCTTCACCCTGATATCCGTTTCCGTACTGACCGTCAAAGTTGATGTCATAAAGGTTTGCTCCCAGGTAAGCTGAGAGATAATGACCGGAGTGGTTGGAGGCTTTCTTGAAGTATCTGCGAGCCTCGAGCTGGAGGTTGAGAATCTGGAAACACTCGTGAGAGGTTTTGGATACATGCCACGGGAAATCGTATTCTCCGAGGAATGTCCAGCGACCCTCTTCTGTGGGATAAACCTCCATTTCAACGTTATATATCGGACCCCAACCAAGGTCTTTACGGTAGAATCCGTAGTACGGCAGATTGGTCTTTACAGCGACAACCGGACGCTTGCGTACGGGCTCCGCCGGAGCAACAGGTTCGGGCTGATCGGGCAGAGGTACGACCGTATCCTTGAGAACGGTCTCTGCCTCCTCAACTTCAGGCTTGAGAGGCTCTATGTCAACCACGGTCACGGGCTCGATGTTGTGGAGGATGTACACACCTGAATTTCTGATTACCGCATAGTAGGTTGTGAGCAGGTAGTCATACACATCACCCACCTTTGCTTCCCTTCCTAAATTGTGCTTGAGTCTTGCCTTCTTGTCATAGACTGAGAGAGTCTCGGAATCGATGATATTTATGATTTTTTTCTTGATTCCATCGGACAAATAGGGATCCTGATCAACGTATCTTGCCAGGTTTTCCCATGACTCTGTGACAGTGTTTATTGAGATCTTGCTCTTGAGTTCGGGGAAGGCGCTGAGTATGTATCTTACCATAACATCGGAACGGTGCTCGGACAGCCAGATGTTACGTGAAAGGATACCGTCAGGTGAAGCCTGCGATACAATCTCGATGGCGGTTATGTTGTCTATTCCCAGAGAGTCGATCATCTTGTCCAGATGACGCAGTGCCATACGGTTGTTCATGTGGAAGATGTCAAGGTTGGCATCATTCTGTTTGAAGTGAACCTCTGTGTAGTCGGCATCAGCGAAAGTACTGTCAGATTCGATGATGGGAAGAATGCGCTTTACATAAGTATCTTTTACCTTCAGAAGGTTCTCTGATATGTATCTCACCTGTGAATATACAGGGACAGTTATGGTGTTTAATAGCGCCATAACTGCCACGAATACATAGAGATATTTCCGTTTTTTTCTAAACATAGTCCTCATTGCACTCTTTTTACAAAGATACCACATGTTTCACGATTAAGTGCTACCTTAGCGGCCGATTAGGGAAAAAGTTATGAACAGGTTATCAGTTGTTATCGGTGGAAAACTCAGGCTCCGACTTGTCATTTTGGTGTTTCTTGAATATGCCGTTTGGGGCGCTTACCTTATATCAATAGGCCGCTACCTTGCCCAGGCGGGTCTTGGCAGTCAGATCAAGTGGTTTTTTGCTGCAAACGGAGTGGTGTCACTGTTCATGCCGGCGCTTGTGGGAATCGTGGCCGACCGTTTCATTCAGGGTCAGCGTCTGCTCTCCGTCTGTCATTTTCTGGCCGGCGCGTTCATGCTTTCCGCCGGACTTTACTGCATGGGCGCCGATAATATTTCATTCGGTCCTCTGTATTCACTGTACGCCCTGAGCATTGTATTCTTTATGCCAACCGTGGCACTGACTAACTCGGTGTCATACAGCATAATAACCAGGGCGGGTGGGGATCCCGTCAAGGATTATCCTCCTATACGACTGTTCGGAACAGTGGGCTTTATCTGCAGCATGCTTGCCGTCAACTTCATATCCGTAGGAGGTGTGCACATGCAGGATTCATATACCCAGCTCATCCTTTCGGGAGTTCTCTCGTTTATCCTGTGCGGATATTCTCTTACATTACCGGAGTGTCCCACCGGTGGACAGAGGGCACAGAGAAGTGTGGCCGATGCATTCGGAATCCGTGCCTTCAGCCTGTTCCGCCTGCGTCACATGGCAGTTTTCTTTATCTTCTGCATACTGATGGGATCGGCCCTTCAGATAACGAACGGTTATGCCAACACATTCCTTAATTCATTCTCGGCAAATCCGGCGCTGGCCGATACTTTCGCGGTAAAGAATTCCAACGCACTTCTTTCACTTTCGCAGATATCGGAGACTCTCTGTTTCCTGCTCGTTCCGTTCTGCATGAGAAGGTTCGGTATTAAAAAGGTGATGCTTATGTCCATGACCGCGTGGGTTCTCAGGTTCGGACTTTTTGGAATAGGTACTCCCGATATGCCGGGCGTTCTGTTGCTCATACTGAGCTGCATACTCTACGGAATAGCTTTTGATTTCTTCAATATTGCCGGATCCCTTTATGTAGAAAAGAATGTGGAGGCGGGTATCCGCGCCAGCGCACAGGGACTCTTTATGATGATGTCTAACGGAGTGGGTGCTACCGTAGGAATGATTGGAGCGGGTGCTGTAATGGACAGGTTCGTGTTCAAGGCCGCTTCAGCGGACTGGAGCTCCGCATGGCTCGTATTTGCCGGTTATATGGCGGTGGTTGCGCTGCTTTTTGCAGCATTTTTCAAGGATTCATCGGATAATTCAGGGAAATAAGCCCCCCTTTAATCAGAGCGAGCGTCTGTCCAGCTGAGTCAGGATTGTGCGGTAATACGCCGGGGTTACTGTGATGGTTTTTCCCGACGGATGATCCAAAGTTACGGTGAAATGGCCTCTTTCTTTTCCCCAACGTACAATTTTTTCCGTATTCACCAGGAAAGAGCGGCGGCAGCGTACTATTGAAGTGCCAGCCAGATCCTCCTCGATTTTCTGGGTGCTGCATCTGAGCAGATAGCTAGAAAGCTTGCCTTCCAGATCGTAAAAGATCTGTACATAGTTGTCCTGTGACTCTATGTAGAAAATGGAGTCCTCGCTCAGTGACATCTTGTGCTTTCCCTGACTGTCACGGAACTGGATGAGTCGGTGATCGGACTCGATTATCTCACGCTTGTGTGTTATCTTGAAAAGTTCCAGCTCCTCTTTGTTGGCTTTATATTGCGCGTAAAACCAAATGATCGAATAGGGAATTGCCAGGATAAGTGCGACGCAAAGCGGTATCCTGAAAAGAAGCTCAGGTATCTCAACCGATCCAAGTTTGAATGAAACGGAGAAGATGTAATACTCGGTGGCGATAGCCAGGAATTCAACGATATGCCAGACTATCATTCTCCTGCCGGTTACGCTATGTCCCCTGCTGTAGTTGAACAGCAGCAGCTTGCTTATTATCAGCGTGGATATTGCCACCGCGTAGAAGAACATGGTGACACCTGTCTGTTTCCATGAATGGAATCCGAACCATGTGGTGGAGAAGCCGAAGGATGGCTGGTAGAGAGACATGAACAGCATGGAGAAAAGGGATACAAACAGAACTGAACGCAGAAGGAATTTCCTCTGCAACACCTGTTTGGGAACCGTATATTCGCTGTTCTTTGTCATAGGCTGGCAAAGATACGAAAATTAGTCAGAAATAGTTAGTATTAATTGTTTGCCGGTCTGTTTTGTCACGCGATATAGATTGCTTGCGCGGTGGCCGAGCAGCCAGATGATATCCTCGTCAAAGGATACTACAAGCTGGCGTTTGCGTTCGGCGGGGCTGATCTTGATGTCGGTAAGGAAATCACTTACCAGTTTGCGGCCATTCATGCCGAACGGGATGAATGAATCGCCGGCTGTCCAGGGGCGAATTGTAAGGGAACCTCCTGAGAGCAGTGACATGTCAAATGTGGCAACTTCAGAATCTTTGGATATGGGAGTTCCTGCCGGAGCGGTGCTGATGGTGAGCGTGCGGCCGTCGGGCAGGGTGACTGACTTTCCGGGTTCGATTTTTATTTCAATTGATTCAAATGAGTCTGCAGAGAGTTCATGTACGTAAAACTCATCACGCCCTTTTATGAGCTCGTGGGTGGCTGAGCAGAATTTCACTCCCGGCTGTGCCTGGGCCGATGCCTCCACGTCCTGAATCTGGGCGCTGTTGAATCCCAGGGGTGAGAGTACCTCAAACAGGAAAGCGCTGGCTGACGGCAGCTTGACAAGCTGGGGGATGTTGATTGTGAATCCTTCATCGGCCCCTTTTATAATTGTGGCGGATGCCTTGTCAATGGCGTCGCGGTAGATGGCGTAAGACTCCTGCAGGTGGGCGGCTGTCGTGGCGATGGCGTTGTCGGCGTCGGGGTTGATGGCGCGCATCATGGGCAAGAGCTGCAGACGGATCTTGTTGCGGGTGTAATCGGTCTCCAGGTTAGTGCTGTCAGTGATGTAGGGCTGGCCGATCTCCTTAAGCCAATCCTCAATATCCTGGCGCGATACGCACAGGAGCGGGCGGATGATGTTTCCGTTGCGGGGCTTGATGCCGGTGAGGCCTTTGATTCCGGTGCCTCGGATGAGGTTGAGCAGTACGGTCTCGACTGAGTCGTCACGGTGGTGGGCTATGCAGATGGCATCGGCCCCGGCCTCATTCATGATTCGCTCGAAATCTGTGTAACGCAGTTCACGGGCGGCCATCTCGATTGAGATTCCTTTCTGTTTGGCGTATGACTGGGTGTCGTAACTGCAGACTTTCAGTTCTACTCCCAGCTTTTGGCACAGGTCGGTTACGAACTGCTGGTCACGGTCACTCTCGGCGCCGCGCAGGTGGAAGTTGCAGTGGACGGCTGTACACTTGTAGCCCAGACGGAGCAATACCATGAGCAGGGCGGTGCTGTCGGCACCTCCGCTAAGGCCCACAATAACGTGCGCCCCGTCACCAAGCAGACGGTTGCTGCTGATGAACTCGCTGATTCTGTTTACGAAAACCTGTCCCACACCGCAAAGATAGGAAAAATGATACAATTGGGGCCTGACCCCTTTTGTATCATTTTGCGTGTTTGTAGAGCTGGCGGGTGTTGTGGATGTTGTGCCAGATGGTGTAGAAGCCGCCTGCTACCGATACCAGAGGGTTCCAGAAGGTGTAGCCCATCCAGATGCCGAATACGGTGTTCTTCTGTCCGAATGCCTGGCTGGCCTCGATGCGGCTGCCGTCCCTGCGTCCGGTCCGGCGTCCTACTGCGAACTGGAATATGCAGCAGAGCAGTGAGACAAGCGCTATGCCTATCAGGGTGAGTATGTTGCAGCGGCTGTGAATGATGGCACGGGTGCTCATCAGGATGGCCAGTGTGAGTGCTACGCTCCACAGGTAGAAACTCAGGTTGATCTTGGAGGCAACCCAATGGTGGAACCTGGGCATTATCCAGCGTACGGTCCATGCGGTAAGGCAGGGGAGTATCAGAAGCGGGAACACCTTGGCCAGGATTCGGCTGAATGCGGCTATGAAGGTTATTCCGGCCTGCGGGTAGAGCAGGGGGACCGTAAGCGGTACGGCAATAGAAACTGCCAGATTGATGATGATGGTGTACATGACAACCTGCGCCATATCACCTCCCAGTTTGCCGGTCACTACTGCGCATGCCGTGGCTGTGGGGCAGATCATGCAGAGCATGCCGGTCTCAAAGAATACGCGGTGACGCAGTATCCATGCGGCAGCGGCCGTGTCGCTGTGAAGGGCCCAGATTACCGCGAAGCAGAGAACCAGGAATATGGATACCTGTAATGCCAGGTTACGGAAATGCCAGCGTTTGAGTTTGAGCTGACGGGGCTCTATACGGCAGAAACTGATAAACAGCATCAGGAAAAGCAGTATGGGCTGTGTCCGGCGGCAGATTACCTCCAGAACAGGGCCTGCACTATGGATTGAGGGTATCTGTGAATAGATGAGATATGCCCCTGCGCCGGAGATCATTCCAATCACCAGCATCCAATCCTTTAGGAATTTGAGAAACCTGCCTTTCATATTTGGGCGCGAATATACTTTTATTTTATGATTTACGTTTTAACTTAGCGCACCAAAACAACATGAAACGCATTTGGATATTGAATATACTGCTTCCGCTGCTGACTTTATGGTCTTGCACGGATGACTGGACTTTCAGCACGGACTCAAGTTATGTGCTGGGATTCTCAACTGATACAGTGCGTTTTGACACGGTGTTCACGGGGGCGGTATCGGCATCGGCCGAGTTCAGGATCTACAACCCGAATGAGGTTGGTCTCAAGTTCGACGCCCTGATGGGAGGCGGCACGGCCAGTCCTTTCCGCATGAACCTGGACGGTGAGGGCGGCGCAGTCATCACGGGGCTGGAGATTCCGGCCGGTGACAGCCTGTTCTGCTTTGTATCGGTCAACATCACCCCCGATGACCGTACGGGAGTTTTCAATGCGTTTGATTCCATAAGGTTCGTGCTCGAGAGCGGAGTGGTGCAGTGGGTCAGCCTGTCGGCCCATGGACAGAATGCCGTACGGCTCAAGGGCAGAAGGATTGAGGCCGATGAGACTCTCACCTCAAACCTGCCGTATATCATCTATGACAGTCTGTATGTGGCCGATGGCGCTACGCTGACGCTCTCTCCCGGAACCAGGCTTTACTTTCACAAGGGCGCACGTCTTGACGTGGCGGGCCGTCTGATTGCGCAGGGCAGCCGTGACAGCGTGATCCTGATGCGCGGTGACCGCCTTGACGAGATGCTGCCCGAGATTCCCTATGATGTGCTGGCCGGACAGTGGGGTGGCATAAGACTGCGCAGCCAGAGTTACGGAAACCTTCTGGAGTGGTGTGACATTCACGGCGGTGACTGGGGCATACTGGCCGACAGTGCTGACGCCGATCAGCTGAAACTGAGCGTTGTATCAAGCATAATCCATAATGTTGATGGTAACGGAATCGAGGCTACAGGCTGCCGCATCGAGGTGGCAAACTCTCAGATAACAAATGCCGGCGTAACATGCGTGGATATTACCGGAGGATGGTCAGAGTTTACATTCTGCACCATAGCCGGATTCTCAATCTGGAACATAGGCAGCCAGGCTGTCCTGCTTACGGACTGCCGCGACGGTTATGCCGTTCCTTTCCTGGGTGCACAGTTCCGCAACTGCATCATAACCGGCCGTCATGAGACCGAGCTTGTAACGCTGTTTGCAGATTCAATAAAGAAAACCGCTCCCTACAGCGTGAGCAATTCACTTCTGATGGTACGTGACACCACCGATGCCCGCTACCATGATGTGGTCTTTGAGGACCGCGAGTCAGATATGTTCGGCCCGTACAACTTCACGGACCGTTCATATCAGGGTTACCGTTCGGTATTTACACTTGATTCGCTTTCCCGCGCACGCGGCATAGCAGATACGCTTTCTGCAGTCTGGCCTATAGATCTGGCCGGAGTGCCAAGACCTCCTCTTGGGGCCGATGCGGGCTGCTTCCAATATCAACCATAATGATGAAACGACTTCTCCTTTTCCTGATTGTTTGCAACCTGATTCCCCTGACGTTATGCTCACAGCAGAGCATGACTCTCATGTTCATGAACTCCGAGAACCTGTTTGACCCTGAGGACGATCCCCTCAAGGACGATGACGACTATACGTCCGACGGTGATTACCATTGGACCAAGTCCCGTTACTGGGATAAACTGGATGCAGTCTCCAAGGTAATAGTTGCGGCCGATGAGGACCAGGCACCCGCGCTGGTGGGCCTTGCCGAGGTTGAGAACAGTACCGTGCTTAATGACCTGACTGCCCGCTCCGCACTGCGTGAGGCGGGATACCGTTTTGTCATGACCGATTCGCCCGACCGCCGCGGAATTGACGTGGCGCTCATGTACCGCCGCACTTTCTTCCGCCTGATAGCACAGGAGTCGCTGCGGGTAGACCTGAAACCCTACGGAGGAGGTGCCACACGCGATATCCTCCATGTAACAGGCGTGTTGGAGAATTATGATACATTGGATATCTATATATGCCACTGGCCCAGCCGTTACGGAGGGGTGGAGCAGAGCGAGCCGCTGCGCATGAGTACGGCACGCAGGTTAAGGGCATCGGCCGACAGCGTCTTTAACGTACGCCGTAAACCTTATATAATTATTATGGGTGACCTGAACGAGGGCCCCGATGACCCCGCTGTCCGTGACGGTCTTAAGGCCAGGCCTTTTACAAGAAGTGCCGATGACAGATGCCTGGTGACTGTGACGGATGCGTTGGAGAAAGGCAGTTACAAGTATGACGGCGAATGGGATAAATATGACCAGTTTATCGTATCGGGCTCTTTTGTCAACGGGCTGGGCTGTACGGAACTTATCGGCGCCGAGATCATGGATCTGCCGTTCCTTCTTACGGACGATGACAACTATGGTGGGCAGAAACCATTCCGTACTTATAACGGCCGTCGCTACCAGGGAGGATATTCGGACCATCTTCCCGTCAAAATCCGGATAGGATTCTGATTTATATCGGAAATAAACTCTATATTTGGGGACTTTTAGTGAACCGAATGCTTAAACCTAAAAACTTACAATAATCATTATGAAGAGTATCAGATCATTCGTGATGGCCGCCGCAGTCCTGGCAGTCATTCCCGCAATGGCTCAGAAGTCAATACCTCTGGTATACGACCAGGAGTTTGCAGGAGCCAAGTATCCCGCACCGGCTTTCCCGTCAGTTGACGAGGCCACAAACCTTGAGACCCTGCCCAACCCGTTTGAGTTCTCAAACAGCAAGAAGCAGGTAAAGAAGTTCAAGGATTGGGAGAAGCGTCGCGCTGAGATTGTACGCGAACTCCAGCACTACGAGATAGGTGAGAAGCCTATGATCGGCAAGGAGAATATCGAGGCAACCCTTGAGAACAATACACTGACCGTTAAGGTTACCCGCAACGGCGAGACTCTTGAGATCTCAGCCAGAATCAACTACCCGGAGGGTGACGGCCCGTTCCCCCTCATGATCGGTGCATCAAACAACAGCCTGCCCCGCCAGTTCTTCAGCGAGCGTAAGATCGCTACCATGAACTTCAGCGAGCGTCAGGTAAACAGCTACTCACAGATGGGCGGCTTCGGCGGCGGTGAGAAGAAAGACGGCCGTGGCACATACAACTTTGACCGTCTCTATCCCGAGCTGGTTGACAATGGTGCATATTCAGAGTGGACATGGGGTGTTAGCCGCCTCATTGACGGTCTGGAGATAGTAGGCGCTGCCAGCAAGATCGATATGAAGCACATCGGTATTACCGGTTGCTCATATGCAGGTAAGATGGCCCTCTGGTCAGGCGCACTGGATGAGCGTATCGCTCTGACAATCGCTCAGGAGCCCGGTGGCGGTGGTGCAGCTGCATGGCGTGTATCACAGACTCTTGGCAACGTAGAGAATCTGGGTAACACCGATGACCACTGGTTCATGAAGTCCATGTGGGACTGGAAGGAGGATAACGTTACAAAGCTTCCGTATGACCACCTGCGCTCTGGTTTGCCCGCGTGCCCTTCTGGTACTGGGTAACACCGACTATGAGTGGTTGGCCGATGAGGCCGGTTACGTATCATGCGTAGCTGCCCGTGAGGTTTGGGAAAAGTTCGGAATCGAGGATCGTATGGGATTCTCAATCCAGGGTAAGCACGGTCATTGCCAGCTCCCCCAGAGCCAGTATCCTGAGGTAGAGGCATTCATTGACAAGTTCCTCCTGGGTAAGGAAGATGCCAACACTACTATCCTTTATGTTGATGAAACATTAAAAGACAAAGAGGTTCAGAAGTGGATTCCATGGGCTGAAACCGATTTTAAATAATCGGTTCCATCCCTTGTAATCCGGACCTTATTTTAGTTTCGCTTTCGCGAAACGGGGGCTGAAGTCGATTTCAAATAATCGAGTATTATAGAGATAGCCGGGGTGACGTTACAACGCGCTCCGGCTATTTTTATGCCCGGAAACGGGGTTGAAACCACCTTGGCGAGGGTGGGTGGGGACGAAACGGATTCGCCACACTGCTCTGTTACAATTTCATTACATTTTTCCCATTTTATTTGTGTAATTGGGAATAAGGCCTATTTTTGTGGTTGAAATATTGAAATATGTTGATTGCATTGAAACTTCTGGGCGCAATTGCCCTGCTCATCTATGGCATGAAAGTGATGAGCGAAGCCCTTCAGAAAATGGCTGGTCCCGGCCTTCGACATCTACTGGGATCAATGACCACAAACAGATTCTCAGGCGTAGCTACTGGCGCCCTTGTCACGGTAGCCGTTCAGTCATCGGCAGCAACCACGGTAATGACCGTCTCTTTTGTCAACGCTGCTCTTCTTACTCTTGCACAGGCCATATCGGTCATAATGGGCGCTAATATCGGTACTACCCTGTCGGCATGGATAATGTCGGCAGGTTTTTCTTTTAATATAGCCAATATAGTCTGGCCTGCTTTTCTGGTGGGTATCATACTCATCCAGACCGGAAAACACAGATATGTGGGCGATTTCCTGTTCGGACTCAGCTTCCTGCTTTTTGCCATCAGTCTGCTGCGTTCCACCGGTGAGGAGATGGACCTGGCACATAACGAGTATGCCATGGCCTTCTTTACATCATTTGACTCAAGCAAATACCTGACCATCGTCAT
>CADBXO010000017.1 GCA_902798685.1 uncultured Bacteroidales bacterium | reverse complement strand
TGAGTCACGCTCATGGGACCGCGTGAACGAGGCTCTGGATTCACAGGAGATCGTAAAGGGTTACATCAAGTGCCGCACAAAGGGTGGTATGATTGTCGACGTATTCGGCATCGAGGCCTTCCTCCCCGGCTCACAGATCGATGTAAAGCCCATCCGCGACTACGATGTATTCGTTGGCAAGACCATGGAGTTCAAGGTTATCAAGATCAACCAGGAATACCGCAACGTAGTTGTTTCACACAAGGCTCTTATCGAAGAGGAGCTTGAGCAGCAGAAGAAAGAGATCATCAGCAAGCTCGAGAAGGGTCAGGTACTCGAGGGTACCGTTAAGAATATCACCTCTTACGGTGTATTCATCGACCTGGGCGGTGTTGACGGTCTTATCCATATCACAGACCTCAGCTGGGGCCGCGTAAGCGATCCTAAGGAGATCGTTGAGCTCGACCAGAAGATCAACGTCGTTATTCTCGACTTCGATGACGAGAAGAAGCGTATCGCTCTTGGTCTCAAGCAGCTCACTCCCCATCCATGGGATTCACTCGATCCCAACCTCAAGGTTGGCGACGTTGTCAAGGGCAAGGTTGTCGTTATGGCCGATTACGGTGCATTCATCGAGATTGCTCCGGGCGTAGAATTCATCGAGATTGCTCCGGGCGTAGAGGGTCTGATCCACGTATCAGAGATGTCATGGAGCCAGCACCTGCGTTCAGCTCAGGACTTCATCAAGGTTGGTGACGAGGTTGAGGCAGTTATCCTGACACTTGACCGTGCAGAGCGCAAGATGTCTCTGGGTATCAAGCAGCTCAAGCAGGATCCGTGGGAGAACATCGAGGAGAAGTATCCTGTTGGTTCAAAGCACACCGCTACCGTACGCAACTTCACCAACTTCGGTATCTTCGTTGAGATCGAGGAGGGTGTTGACGGTCTGATCCACATCAGCGACCTGAGCTGGACCAAGAAGGTTAAGCATCCGTCAGAGTTCACAACCATCGGTGCTCCTATCGATGTTGTAGTTCTCGAAATAGATAAGGAGAACCGTCGTCTCAGCCTCGGCCACAAGCAGCTTGAGGAGAATCCTTGGGATGCATACGAGTCAATCTACACAGTTGATTCAATCCACGAGGGTAAGATCACCGAGATGATGGACAAGGGCGCAGTTATCTCACTCGCAGAGGGTGTTGAGGGCTTCGCTACTCCCAAGCATCTTGTTAAGGAGGACGGCTCACAGGCTCAGCAGGGTGAGACTCTCCAGTTCAAGGTAATCGAGTTCAACAAGGATTCAAAGAGAATCATCCTCTCACACAGCCGTATCTTCGAGGATATCGCCAAGGCTGAGGCTAAGGCTGAGAAGAAGGCTGCACGCAAGACCAGCGCCAAGAAGGAGAAGGAGGAGCCCGTTATTCAGAACCAGGCTGCTTCAACAACTCTCGGTGACATTGATGCTCTTGCAGCTCTCAAGGAGCAGCTCGAGGGTGGTAAGTAATCAAAAGATTATCACATTATTTAATAGAAGGACCGCACGCGCGTGCGGTCCTTTTTTTGTACTTTTGCCAACGTTCAGTTATGGAAAAGTTTGAAATCACCATATTGGGATGCGGCTCCGCCACACCCAGTCCCAAACACTACACTTCGTCGCAGGTTGTTGAGATCCGCGGCAAGCTTTTTATGGTGGACTGCGGTGAGGGAACACAGATTCAGTTGCGCCGCTCACGTGTGGCGTTTGCCAGAATCAACCATATTTTCATATCCCATCTTCACGGTGACCACTGCTTCGGACTGCTGGGCATGATATCCTCATTCGGACTGCTGGGCCGCACGGCACCCCTGTTCGTACATGCTCCTCAGGAACTCGAGCCCATGCTCACTCAGGAACTGGCGTTCTACTGCCGTGACCTGGAGTTCCAGGTGGAGTTCCAAGGTTTTGACCCCTCAGAATCCGCCGTCATATATGATGACCGCTCTCTTACGGTAACCGCATTCCCGCTCAAGCACCGCGTGCCCTGCGCAGGATTCCTGTTCCAGGAGAAAGCCACATCGGACCATCTGGACCGTGCTGCTGCCGATTTCTACGGAGTTCCCCAGTGGGACTACAACCGCATCAAGGAGGGCGGAGACTTTACAACTGCCGACGGCACGGTAATCCCGCATGACCGCCTCACCAAGCCGGCCGATCCCGGACGCAGTTACGCCTATTGCTGTGACACGGCATACAATCCATCAATGATACCCGTCATCAAGGGCGCAACAATGATATATCACGATTGCACCTATGCGGGTGAGGATGCAGACCGTGCCAAGAAGCACTTCCACAGCACGGCTACCGACGCCGCCCGTACCGCAGTTGAGGCCGGAGCCGGCAAACTCATGCTGGGTCATTTCTCGGCCCGCTACACCGATGAGAGCATCCTGCTTGACGAGGCACAGAAAACATTCCAAAACACTATCCTGGCTAAGGAGAACCTCACTGTCTCTATCTGATTATGGCAATGATGGCATACGACGAACAAAGGATACTGGAAATGCTCCGCGAGGATGACTTTTCCCGCCGTCGTGCCTTTGAAGCCATAGTACGCAATTTCAGCGAACAGCTCTACTGGCAAATACGTCATATGGTCCTCTCCCATGACGATGCCAATGACATACTTCAGAACACCTTTATAAAAGCCTGGACCAACCTGGATTCATTCATGGGTTATTCCAGGATCTCCACCTGGCTCTACCGCATAGCGGTAAACGAAACCCTCACCTTCCTCAACAAGCAGAAGTCAAACCTTCCCCTGGAGACCGATGACGAAGGAGAGCTGAGTCTGGCCGACCAGCTGGAAAGCGACCCCTACTTTGACGGAGACCAGACTGAACGTCAGCTTCAGGAAGCCATCGCCACCCTGCCCGAGAAACAGCGTATGGTCTTTAACATGAAGTATTTCAATGAGATGAAATATGAAGAAATTTCTGAAGTGCTGGGAACCAGCGTAGGAGCCCTCAAAGCCTCATTTCATATAGCAGTCAAGAAAATCGAAGAGTATTTCAACAAAATAGATTAAACCATTTATCTGTTAACCAGTCAAAACAACGGATGGAAAAAGAAAGATTATACAAGATCGATGAACGCGAGGCACGCAGACCGTTCACTGTTCCGGAAGGTTACTTCGATAACCTGACGCAGAACATCATGGCCTCTCTGCCCGAGCAGGAGTCACTTTATTCCACCAAGATTATCGTTACTCCTTGGATGCGCATCAGGCCTTACCTGTATGCAGCAGCAGCTTTTGCAGGCATATTCTTCTGCATCAAGGCTGCCGTAGGTATCAGCACCCGCAATAACGCTGAGATTGCTCAGACAGAAGAGACCACCATCTACTCTGACGAATACATCGATTCATTCCTGGAAACAGCAATGATTGATGACTATACCCTTTATTACACTCTGGTTGACGCAAACTGATTACAGTATGAAACAGCTCATTACAATTGTCTGCATCCTGCTGACACTGTCAGTTTCCGCACAGAACAGGAGACCCAACCCCAGCGGTCAGTTCTCACCGGCCGAGTACGCTAAACAGCAGAGAGAATTCTTCACCCAGAATGCCGATCTTACCCAGGAGGAGGCCGATGCATTCTTCCCCATCTATAACGAGTTACAGCAGAAAAAGCGCGAGATAAACCGCGAGATAAGGATCGCCATGCGCCAGGCAGGTGAATCAGGAACATCCGATGAGCAGAGCCTCAAGCTCCTGGATGCCAAGGCCGATGCCAACATCCGCATTGCTGAACTTGAGAAAGAGTACCTTAAGAAGTTCAAAGAGGTTCTTCCCGCCTCCAAGATCCTCAAGGTACAGAATGCCGAAGAGCAATTTAACAGCCAAATATTAAAAGACATCCAACAATCCAGAGGACACCAGTTCCAGCAGGGCCAGCAGAGGCCGGGGCAACCGCAAAGGCCAAGACCTCAAATGCAGCGGTCCGGCAATTAAGACATCACGAATCAATTGCGAAAAAAAGGAGTAGGTCAACCCTACCCCTTTTTTTTTCTGAAACTTGCCGTAATGTCTGTCATCTCCCCGTTCTCAATCCTGTACATTCGCTGATTGGTGTTGGGGTTTGGCAACGGTCCCCTGCTCTCTATGTAGGGTCCCACCTTGACATAATCCAGAGATTCCTTTCTGAAACACTCCGGCAGTTCCTGACGGCCTGAATACCAGGCTGTCTTTATACCCGCGGCATGTACACGGTCGGCAAGCCGCATAACCTCCCCTGGCTCACGGTCGCCTCCCATGAAACATACACACGTCACGTCGCGTCCATAGCGTTCCAGCAATCCGTCCAGCATGTCGTCATCCAATAACAAACCTATATCATCCTGCAACAGCGGGCTGTGACAACCTGGACAGCGGTTAGGACACTGGGAGAGGTTAAGCGATAGCGTAACCTCTCCCGGTACATCCTGGAAAACTATGTCGTATGACGCAATTTTCATTACATAGTAGCGTAATAACGCTTGGCAGCCTCTACCTGACGTGCAGCTGAGAAGTTGCTTACACGCTTCATGTATCCGATGATACGTGTCAGGTAGTCAACATTTGTTGAGTGGCAGTGCGGGCACTCCTTCAGGTAGCGCTTGTCAATGTTACCGCACTCATTGCAGATGGTGTTCGGAATGTTGAACGTGAAGTAGTTGCAACCCTCCTGAGCAGCCACTCTGAGAAGCTGACGGTACTGAGCCTTTGACAGGTGCTCCTCAAGGTTGCAGTGCAGTGCTGAACCACCGGTCAGATGCTCGATGTACTTGGCACCGTGCAGACGGAAACGGTCAATTACGTTCAGTGTGCTATCCTCAACCTTGTAGAAGTAGCTGTTGTAGCAGTCACGCGGTACAACGTAGCCGTCCTCCTTATCCCACTTGGCGTTCTTTACACCAACGTTCTCAGCCGGAATCATCTCACAGTTGAACATAACACCCTTTGAGTGGTAGTGCTTGTTCAGTTTCTCGATGATACCCAGTACTGTCTGAACATACTCGGTATAACGCGGGTTGTCACTGATCTCGATACCCAGGAACTCGGCACTCTCAACCAGACCGTTTACACCGATGGTCAGATACTGACGGCCGATGTTGATGTAACCTGAATCGAACAGCGGAAGCATACCCTTGCTCTGCAGCTCCTTGAGGTTCTCGTTGTAAGCCAGCTGAACCTTGTGCATCAGGTCAACAACCTCCTCGATATAGTTCTGATAAGGAATACCCATGCGCTGTGCATACTGAACGCAACGGTTCAGGTTGATGGTGAGCACGCTCTTTGAACCGGTACTTACGCCGCCGGCACCAAGTGTATATGAGAATCCGTTATCGGTAATGGCGTTTCTAAGACGGCAGCAGCTTGACAGTGAGTCAGCGTTGTCGCTGATGTAGGTGAAGAATGAGTGACCCTCGGCATACATCTCGGCTGTGAAGTCACCGTACTCCTTATCCTTAACGTCACCGTTCTCGGTAAGAAGAGCCATGGTCTCAACCGGGAATGTGAGCACGCAGCGCAGACGCTCCTCGTTGAACCACTTCATGAAACGCTTCTGCAGCCATGAGAGAGACTCCCAATGGGGCTTCTCGCCGTCCGGGAAGCGGAACTCGCCGAACAGTGACTCAAAGTAGTAGCGGTCATAGTAGCTGATGTTCCAGAACACTGACTGGAAGTTACGTGCACCGGTAGGCTGGTTGATACTGTATACTACCTGCTGGAAGTAGTCAGTGATAACCTTATCGATTGAACGTTTCTTTATGCTCAGGTCAACAATCTCATCGGCACGCTTGTAGTAATCCTCACCGTACTCCTTCTCAATGAAGTAGTTCATGTACATGAGGAACTCAGGAGTAGCGCATGCACCTGAAAGCATTGAAGAGACCATGAATACCATGTTGATGAAACCGCCGCAGAAAGCCTTGAGGTTGGTAGGCTGTGTAGCGTTGCCGCCTATTGACTTGGTACCGCCAAGCAGCCACGGATACATGGTGATACTTGCGCAGTAGTTGGCCAGGTTAGTCTCATCGTTCTTGTAGATGAAGTGCTGGTGCAGCAGGCTGATGTACTTATCGGCCACCTCCTTACCGAACATGGTACGGATACGGTCGCACAGCAGACGGCGGTTCAGACGGATAAAGCCCTTTTTAGGCAACTCACCGATAAGAGTTGCGATGTTCTTGTTTTCTACATTGGCGTTTGCATCGAACTTGCTTCCCTCGGCAGCGTTCGCAGCTTGACAATAGCCCATGAGGAACTCGAGTTTTGATTTAGTCTCACGGTCCTCAGCGTGGCGGTTGCGGTACAGCATGTACGTTTTGGCAACCTGATAGTAGCCCTCGGCCATCAAAGCAACCTCGACCTGGTTCTGGATCTCCTCCACGCTGATACCGCTTTGGATATTCAGATGGCTCAGGATTCCGGTCATAACCTCTTCAGTAGCGAATGCGCCTGAAGCCAGGAAAGACTTGGAGATAGCGGCCTTAATCTTGTCAATGGTAAACACCTCGTGTTTGCCATCTCTTTTTACAATATATGTCTCCATAAATAACTAAAAGTATTCATCAATTCAGCATCGCAGAGTGACATAGTCCCTCCACAAAGTTGCACCGTATAATCAGGATAACTCCCTCAAAATCCCCGGCCTTGTAGTCCTGCAAGAACCAAGGGCCCCAATTGCCATTGGCAGGTCTTCTGACTCGTTCCTTCCGATGCGCCTTCCCGGTCCCTCAACGGCCAGTGGCAGAGAGTGCATCGGACACATTATCAAGAACTTACAGCAGCAGGTACTGTCCCGGATTTTCACCGGATTCCAAATTATTCCTTATGGTTGTTCCCATTCGGAAACCAATGACGTAGGCAAAGATATTATAAAAACAATATGTTGGTACGGCCTGTTAATAACTTCCGAGGCTTTCTAAAAGAGAAGTTTTCAACAGCCTAAACAGGACATATTTCAGGGGTACTTTCTGGAGTTTTTTTCTTAAGTTTGCGGTATGGCTTTGAAGAGGTTCGGAGTATCACTTGAGGACGAGTTGCTGGAGCAGCTTGACTCTCTTGTAAAGGAGGACGGTTTCGCCAACCGTTCGCAGGCAATACGTTTTCTGATCGAGAAAAACGTGGCCGAAAAGAAATGGCAGTGCAACCACATCGTTGCCGGCACCATATTCATTATATATGACCAGCAGCGGACCGATATATCCGCACGCATATCGGATATACAGATCCGCCACCAGAATCTTGTACTTTCATCTCAGCAGCACTACATCAATGAGGGCACCTGTCTGCACGTTTGCACCGTCATGGGTGAGGCCCGCCTGCTTACCGCCCTGGCCGATGAGATGACATCCATCAAGGGCATCCGTCACGGCAAACTGCTTATGAGCCGCGCCGATTAGCGCTTGATAAAGAAACTTCCTACAGCAATTATCACTATCAGACCTGAGAGCAGGAACGCCCACACGTTCGCGCATCTGGATGATGCCGTAAAGGTATAGTCACCCGTTATGAGGTAATCTCCACCAAAACGATACTGTATCACGCCATCCTCAACCTGGCCACGGCCGGCATCAATGACCTTACCGGGCATCTTTAAGGTATATGAGACCTTCAGGCAGCCTAGTCCTACACTCTGGTACCATAATGTTCCACCATAAGTCTCCGCATCCGGAATATCGGTTTCAGTAAAGACATTTGTATTAAAGAATCTGTCCAGGTATTCAAGAGCCTCGTTATCGCCAACAAAGTCCATGACATTTATTTCTTTTTCATATGCAGACTTCATGACCGTATCACGCATTGAAAGGAATGTTTCACGATCCACCGGCGGGTTCCCAATCTGATCGTAATATTCGGCAATTGACCTGAAGTAGATATCCCACATTACGTCAAAGGCCCAGTGTTCCGCATTACATGAGATATCGGACAGGTAGTCCAGTTCCTTGCCTGTAATTCCCTTTGGAAGTTCAGGATAACCGGTAAACCAGAAAGAGGCCTCGTCCTGACTCAGATAATCCGTAATTGGAATATTGAATGAGTCTTCCCATCCACGGAATGTCTCCGTAAAAGTATAGTCGGTATAGAACCATTTGAATTTCCTGTCAAGAGTTGCCTCTGACTTTAGGGGTCTTCCAAATATCTGCAGAGCCGGAGAACCGTTCATATCCTCTACCCTTTCAAACTTTCTGCTGACAGTTACACCCTGTACCTTGTTTCTAAGTACATCTACAGAATCCTTGGTTTCCAGCACATCCCATCCCTCATCCTCAGTAAGGCAACCATCGTCATCTGTAGTGACCGTACGCACACACGATCCGTCGCGCATGACCTGAGTGTCCATCTGGACATCCCATTCGTCACAGGAGGCTAAAGCCAACGCTGTGAGAGCAAATATTATCTTAAAAATCGGAGTTCGCATAATACTTTTCTTTAAGGACTTTACGTCTGTTCATTAATCTCATTTTCTCAATTCTCATATTATATCTCTCGGCCGGAGAACAATCTTTACACTCTTCGCTGACAATCTCAAGGTAGGCTGTCTCGGTATTCTCTTCCTGGAATGTGGTCTCGCTTTCAAGTTGCACATAGAGCAACATAAGCACCACTGCAGCCACCGATGAAACGGTCCTGAGCACAGAGAGCCACATCGGAACCGCAACCGGTTTCCTCTCTTCGGTCTCCTCTATGGCCGACATGATGCTGTCGGTCAGTGCATCGGCACCGGGAACCTGGGGCTTCTGTCCCTTGAGGCGTTCAAGCATGTCATCAATCCTTTCCATAACCCATCTTGATCAATCGTTCACGAATATTCTTCTTGGCCGCATACAGATTGCTCTTTATCTGGTCTGCATCCAGGCCTGTAATCTCCATTATCTGCTCTGTCTCCAGTCCTTCCAGCTGGCTGAGCGTAAACACCAGTTTCTGTTTTCCGCTCAATTCATTTGCCATCACCTTTACGACCGATACCCACTCGCTGCTTTCAAGTTGCCGCTCCGGGTCACTGTCATCGGCCACCGTTTCAAAGATCCTTTCATCCTCCCCGGAAGGGCCGATGGGCCTTACCTTGCGCATTCGGTCCAGGCAGAGCCTTGATGCAATCGTGTAAACCCAGGTGTTGAAACCGTAACGGTCATCGTAGCTGCCTATGTTCTGCCACACCTTTATAAAAGTGTCCTGCACCACATCCTTGGCTTCCTCAATATCGGCCAGCATCTTAAGCGAAAGCGAATATACCATGCCCTGGCAGTTCTGCACCACGTAGCGGAAAGCGGTCTTGTCGCCCGCCTTGCACTTTCTTATGATGTCGGCTTCTATCTGTTGCATCTCACTTTATTATACGGACTCCAGGTCCGGAAGTCAAAAATAGTCAAAAAAAAGATGCAGTTCTACCAAAATCATGGTGTTACGATTCTCAGGATTCGTGTTACTTTTCTATATTTGCCGTCATAACTAACCAACCCTTTTATGAAACACATTGCTTTAATACTTGCTGCGGCAGCAGTATCAATCAGTACAGCACATGCAACCGAACCTTCGGATTCAATACTTCAGGAGGTAGTGATAACAGGTACACGCAGCGCCACCGATGTACGTCATCTGTCACAGACCGTCAACGTCATTGACCGTGCGGCTATCGAGGAGACCCACCGCACATCACTTCTGCCCCTGCTTACAGAGCAGGTTCCCGGACTCTTCATCACCCAGCGCGGATATGCCGGCTACGGCGTATCAGGCGGTGCAGCCGGTAACATCACCATGCGCGGTATGTCAGGAAGCGCAGCACGTATGCTCATCCTTATTGACGGACATCCCAACTACGCAGGTATCTACGGACACCCCATAGCAGACTCCTACCAGTCACTCATGACCGAGAGGGTTGAAGTACTGCGCGGTCCCGCATCACTCCTTTACGGATCCGATGCCATGGCAGGTGTAATCAACATCGTCACCAAGAAGCCCAAGGACGGCACCCATGCATACGTTCATGCAGGTTACGGTTCATTCAATACCGCCGAGAGCGAGTTTTCGGTCAATACCCGTCAGGGTAAGATGAGTGCCGTAGCATCAGGTTCATACAACCGCACCGACGGACACCGCGACAACATGAACTTCGAGCAGTTCGGAGGTTATGCAAAACTGGGATATGACATCTCTGACAATTGGAACGCATCGGCCAATATCGATGTCACACGTTTCAAGGCATCACAGCCCGGCACTGAAACCTATCCTTTAACTGATGCAGACCAGGATATTACCCGTGGAACCACAGCACTATTCATTGAGAATAACTACGAAAAAACATCAGGTGCAGTAAGTCTGTTCTACAGTTGGGGCGACCATTGGATCAATGATGGTTATAATCCTAGTGATCCTGACACAACTAAAAATAAGCCTAAAGCTTTTCGATTCATCTCTCATGATGTGATGCTGGGCGCATCGGCATGGCAGAGTGCAAGCCTGTTTGAAGGCAACCGCCTGACACTTGGCTTTGACTATTACCGTTACGGAGGCAAGGCAAACAACCACTACGTTAACGGAACTAAAGCCGGAACCGATGAACTTCAGGTAGATGCAAGTGAGGATGAGATTGCAGGATATGCCGAGATGCGTCAGATGATAGGTGACTGGCTCACACTCAATGCCGGTCTCCGCGTTGACCATCACTCAAAGGCAGGCACAGAACTTGTTCCCCAGGCAGGCGCAGCTTTCCATCTGCCGGCAAACGCCGAGGTAAAGCTCTCTGCAGGCAAGGGATTCCGCTACCCAATCATCAGGGAGATGTTCATGTATAAACCGGCTAACGCAGCCCTCAAGGCAGAGTCACTCTGGAACTATGAACTCTCATTCTCACAGACACTTCTGTCAGGCAAGCTCTACTACGGAGTCAACCTGTTCTATCTTGATGCCGAGAACATCATTATCACTGCCCCCAACCCCACAGCTCCTCCTCCAATGCTCAACCAGAACAGCGACGAGCTCAAGAACAAGGGCGTAGAACTTGAGGCATCATACCTTATTTCAAAGTCATTTGCCGTAAACGGAAACTACAGTTTCCTGCACATGGAAAAGCCTGTTATCGGAGCACCCGAGCACAAGGTATATCTGGGCGGTACATTCAACAAGGATGGATGGCACGCCAGCACAGGCCTGCAGTACATAAACGGTCTCTACTCCGCAGTCGGTCCCGACAAGAAGGAGAACTTCCTGCTCTGGAACGCACGCGTATCATATCAGGTTTCAGACATGATCGGCGTATGGGTTAACGGTGACAACCTGCTGAATACAAAATATCAGATAAATGACGGATACCCGATGCCGGGCATCGCATTTATGGCCGGTCTTACTCTGACTCTATAAGTTCAGGGTCGATCCATCCGAGTATACGGTTTACTGTTACACCGCTCGTCAAACGGGCGGTGTAATAATTATGCCCTATCGGATTAAAAGTATGTGACAGTGACATGTCCAAACGACCCACAGCTATTTCATCGTTAATTGAGGCTTCAACCAACAATACTATGTCTTGACCCTTCTCGGTATCTTTGTCAAGTTTCAGGGTAAAGTATCTATCCTTCTGGAAGCATTCAATGATATGCTCATCCTCCAGCATTATATCCTTGGCAACAATATTGAAGTTGGGATCATTGTCCTTCATCGGCATATTCTCAAAATAACCGTCTTTCCCATAGAACATTTTAATCCATTCACTGTCTCCCCTCCGGTCTGGAAGATCAATCTTGAGTACATCATTTATGAAATGAGCCAGTTTGTACGTGGCAACGAGGGAGCCTATCATAGTCATATGCTGGTTCTTCTCATATGTTGACTCAAAGCAGTCCTTATCAAAAGCAACGGTATCATAAGGAATCTGCATATTTAGCCAAGCCTTCCCGGTCGGTATTATAACTCTGGATTGCTCGTCGCGCCATGCCTCATAGTTTTCGATGTGACGGAAATACATGGGTAATGTCATGAACATAACCTCTATTCCGTTTTTGTCGCACAGGTCAACAATCTTGCGGGCGTATTTGAAGTCCCTCATGCTCACCCTCTCATTCCTTCCGTCAACGGCCGGACCTTTAGTGTCGTAATATGACATTATGGTGTCGCTGATTCCGGTTTTGAAACGCGCGAATCGGCCCAAATACAAATGGTCATCGTTTTGGGCTATCCTATCCTTGTAGAGTTGGATATTCTTTTCCATCTCCTCGCGGTTGCGAAGTAACAGTTCGTGGTTGCGCAATGTGAAGGACCAGGCCGGCAAGTAGGACTCTACACCGAACAGGATGGGCAGTGATTGAAGTTTTATACCCAGATTACGGCGCGGATAGAAACTGCGGAATTCATCGGCCAGACCGCTTCCTTCGGTTGTCGGACCGTCGGTGCCGCGCATCAGATACGTTTCAATTATGACCAGACTGGGCGTAGTTAAAGTAAGCAGTTCCTTGAGGCAATAGTAAGAATCCGCAATATCCGTTCCGCTCGGAGCCATGTCAAACGCCGTGCATCCAAGAGCACATGAAAGATTGGAAGGCTCGATACCCGTATTGACATGTGAGTTTCCCAGAACCACAATATCAATGGGGGTCTCCGGAGTAAGATCATATAATGATTCCCACCTTTGCTCGTGATGCCTGTTCTTCTGGTCTGTAATGAAGTATCTCTTTTTGTCACAATATACGACAGCTGCAACTGCGACCAGCATCAGCGCCGCCAGACGAAGCAGTAAATGACCGGCTTTTGTATACTTTCTGACAGGTAACCCTTTCTTGGAGTTTGTATTATTTCCCATAGTGCTTAGAACTGAAAGTAAATGAAGTTGTTGTCACTGCCGTTGCCGTAGATACCGAAAAAGATGGTACCCAGAACAATAGCCAGATAGGGAACCCATCTGATGAGCCAGTAGCTGTTGAAAAAGAATGATTCCAGCTTCTCTTTCCACCTTTCCTCCATCAGTTCGATGATCATCAGTCCCACAAGCAGCCATATGGTGAAATGAAACTCGGTTTCTTTCATTCCGAATGTATAAAGTGAATCCAGATTACCGAATCCCAGATAACTGAACATCGTAATGGCATCTCTGAAAGTCTGTGCACGGAAGAATATCAGAGACAGTGCCCAGTATGAGGTTACGAACAATGCACATCTCACCTTCTCGGGACCTGTCTTGGGATTCATCTTGAGCCATCGGTCAAAAACTATCAGCGAAAGACCGTTAATGGCTCCCCATATGACAAAGTTCCATGAAGCGCCGTGCCAGATTCCGCTCACTACGAAAACAATCATGGTATTGAGAACCACTCTTGACGCACTGCATCTGTTACCGCCCAAAGGGATATATACATAATCACGGAACCAACTGGTAAGTGTAATGTGCCACCTTGACCAGAAGTCCTTGAATGTGACCGCCATATAGGGACGGCGGAAGTTGGTTGACAGCCTGAAGCCGAACAGCTCGGCCGTTCCGACGGCAATCTGCGAATATGCCGAGAAATCAAGATAGAGCTGGAAACAGAAGAATATCACTGCCACAAGTACAGGCAGTCCTCGTACGGGGCTGGCATAGACACCGTCGACAAATACTGCCAGACGGTCAGCAATCACTATCTTCTTGAACAGGCCCACGGCAATCAGGAACAGCCCATGACGTGCATTGTCATAGACAAACGGCTTGCGGTCGGTTTCGTCCATAAACTGAGGAAGCAGATCCCTGGCTCGCTCTATAGGTCCGGCAACAAGTTGCGGGAAGAATGCTATGAATGCCGAGAAAGCGACAATATCATTGACAGGCTCCGATTGACGGCGGTATATATCTATCACATAACTCAACCCCTGGAAAGTAAAGAAACTGATTCCCACCGGCAGGATAATGTTCAACGTATTGAACTTGTCCGATACGCCCACCAGACCCATGACACCGTTCAGGCTGGTAATGAAGAAGTTGAAATACTTGAAGAAGAACAACAGGCCCAGATTGATGACAAGGGCACATGTCAGAAGCATCTTCCTTTTGCGGTCGGATTCATTGTCATGTATCAGCTTTCCGAATATGAAATCAGTGGCTGTAACCGCAATTATCAGAAACAGGAACCTCCAGTCCCAGCTACCGTAAAAGAAGTAACTGGCAACCAGCAGAAAGATATTTCTCAACTGTTTTTTCCTATTAAAGACCAGCCAGTAAAGCAAGCCTGAAAACAAGAGAAAGAAGCCAAAGGCAAATGAGTTGAAAAGCATAAAAGGCAAGCAGTAATTATGTATCGCAAACATACATAAAATACTGCTTACCTTATGTCTGAAACCGAAAAAACTGCAGATATTTATCTGCGGGA
Source organism: uncultured Bacteroidales bacterium (assembly GCA_902798685.1). Taxonomy (GTDB): domain Bacteria; phylum Bacteroidota; class Bacteroidia; order Bacteroidales; family Bacteroidaceae; genus Colenecus. The sequence continues at coordinate 22,847 of CADBXO010000017.1, read as the reverse complement.
GCGTTTAGGTCTGGTTGCTGTGCGGGCTGCTTTACGGCCGTTCACCTTCTCCTTTTTTGCGGGTTTGTTCTCCTTGTGTTTCTTGGAGGGTTTGCCGTTACCGTTGCGGAAGAACTGGTGCCAGTCCTCGTTCTCGAAATTGTTCCAGAAGTCATCATCATCCTGGACTTTCTTTGAATTCTTCCCGGGTGCTCTTTCGGGCTTACGTTCCGGCTTGTGTTCCGGTTTACGCTCAGGCTTTCTCTCCTGCTTGCGTTCAGGTTTGCGTTCAGATTTCTTCTCACGCGGGGCTCCGTCCTCAGAGCGGGTCTCGGCAACCTCTACGTGAACCTGGCGGCCCTTGTAGTTGACACCGTCCATTCCGGTGAGTATCTCCTCGGCATACTCCTCGGGGCACTCAAAGAATGAGAAACTCTGCATCAGGTCTATTCGGCCCACATCCACGCGTCCGGCCACATTGCGGTTGAGCATCTCAATGATATGGACGGGCTGTACGTGATCCTTCTTACCTATATTGATAAAGAAGCGGGTGTAACCCTTCTGTGCGCGGTGACGGTCCTTCTTCTTACGCTTTTCATCATCGGCATCCTTGCGGGTAACCTCCTCAAGTTCGGGAGCATCCTGATAGTAGCGTACAAAACGGCCGAATTCACGGGTTACTATGCGCTTGATGATATCGTTCTTGTCCATCCAGTCCAGACGGCGGAATATCTCGGGAAGGAAGCCCTCGATCTGTTCCTCATTGACCTCGATACGCTCCAGGTCATCAATAACCTTGTAGAGCTGCTTCTCGCAAATCTGGGTGCCGGTAGGCATTGTACCCTGAACGAAAGTCTTGCCGATGGCCTTCTCGATGAAACGTATCTTACCCTTCTCACGCAGGTTCACGATTGAAATCGATATACCCTTCTTGCCGGCACGACCGGTACGGCCGCTGCGGTGGGTATAGTTCTCAATGTCATCGGGCAGACCGAAATTGATTACGTGGGTCAGGTTGTCCACATCCAGTCCGCGTGCTGCCACATCGGTTGCAACCAGCAACTGCAGCTGGTGCTTGCGGAACTTGTTCATGGTCAGGTCACGCTGAGCCTGTGACAGGTCACCGTGCAGTGAATCGGCATTATAGCCGTCCTGCATCAACTTGTCGGCAATCTCCTGTGTCTCCAGACGGGTACGGCAGAATATGATTGCGTATATTGACGGATAGTAGTCGACAATGCGCTTGAGCGCCAGGTACTTGTCCTTGGCGTGAACCATATAGTATACATGCTCCACGTTCTCGGCACCCTCATTTCGTGTGCCGATGACAATCTCGCGGGCATGATTCAGATACTTTTGCGATATAGCCTGGATCTCCTTGCTCATGGTAGCCGAGAACATAAGCATCTTACGCTCTACGGGGACCGATGACAGGATCTTCTCCAGATCCTCGCTGAATCCCATGTTGAGCATCTCATCGGCCTCATCAAGGATGACGGTGCGTATGGTGTCAAGGCTTACCACACCGCGCTCCATAAGGTCAATCAGACGGCCCGGAGTTGCTACAATGACGTGTGCTCCGCGCTTGAAATTGCGTATCTGGTTCTCGATTGATGAACCGCCGTACATGGGGATTACGTGCAGGCCCTCAATATAATGTGAGAAATCGGCCAGGTCACTGGCTATCTGCACGCAAAGCTCGCGTGTAGGACTCAGGATAAGGAACTGGGCGTCCTTGCTGTCTACATCAGTCTGCTGGATTACAGGTATACCGTATGCGGCGGTCTTGCCGGTACCGGTCTGGGCCAAAGCCACAACATCACCGCTGCCCTCCTCCAGAAGATAGGGAATGACAGCCTCCTGGACCGGCATGGGCTGCTCAAATCCAAGTTCCTCAATTGCCTTGAGTATCCTCTCGGATACGCCAAGCTCGCGGAATGAACTCATTTAAATGGGTTTATCAGTTAAGTGTAACGCTCTGCTCACCTATCATCACGCCGTCCACAAAGAGATAGGCGTTATAGGTGCCTGCGCTAAGGTATTCCTCAACATCCCAGTACATGGTAACCTCCTGCTGCTCGCCGGTGTACTCAATGTACTTCTTTGCTGAGTATTCAAGATTCACGTTCTCATACTTGAACGTGTTGCTGGCATCCTTTACCAACGGCTCACCGTCGGGTTTGGTTATACGGAGATAGACGGTCTTTTCACCGGTCTGAACGGTAATGTTCTTTACGATAGTGAAGTTGACCACGAACTGGGTAACGTTCTTGACCTTGTGCTCCTCCTTGCCGCGCTTGTTATGGGGAGTGACGGTGATGGCGGCTGCATCAAGCTGTGATGCCAGAGCCACCTTCTCCTCGGCCTTCTCCTTATCAACGGTAAGCTGCTGTACAACCTTGGTCTGCTCCTGATACTGCTGCTTTACGCGGGTGTTCTCCTTGGCCAGCTGCTTGTTGATCTGGTCCAGAGAGTCTATCTGCATCACGTAAGTACGCATCACGGCACGAACGGTTGTGAGCTCCTTCTTGAGACGTGTAATCTCAGCTGCATTGGTAGCCTTGGTCTGACGCAGCTCCTCCAGAAGCTGCTGTGTACGCTGCTTCTCACGGTCAAGCTGACGGATCAGTGAGTCGTTTGAGATATGAACCTTCATCTCATCATACTGAACGGCGAATCCGGAGTACTCATTCTCCATCTCCTCCTTCTCAATCTCAAAGAGCTGGGTCATCTCCTCAATGTTCTGCTGGCTCTTCTGCCATGACAGCATATAGAAGACGGCAATACCTGCCACTACTATGAAGGCTATTACAATACCGACAATTCCACCGGTCGATATTGACCTACCATTGGTCTTTACCTGGTTTTCTTCCATTACTTCTTAAGAGCTGCAATGCTCTCCTTTAATGTTGCAATCTTCTGAGTGGCATCGGCCTGCTTCTTGCGCTCGTTCTCAACGACGGCGGCAGGTGCGTGCGCCACAAAGTTCTCATTTGAAAGCTTGGCGTTGACACCCTTCAGGAATCCCTCCAGATGCTCCAGCTCAGCCTCCATCTTCTTAACCTCGGCCTCAACATCAATCAGACCGCCCAGACGTACAGCGTACTCTTGGGTTCCGACCATGAATGCTGCTGTGCCCTCGCTCTTGGCAGCTACTACAACAATCTCCTCAAGTCCGGCCATCTTCAGAACCACGCTGTCAAGTGCTGAAAGCGGGTTGGAGCCCACAGCCTCGACGGTTAGCGGCTCACGGGGGCCGATGTTCTTGGCCTTGCGTACCGAGCGGACCTCGGTAACGATCTGCTTGGCATCCTCAAACTGGGCCAGGAGCTTGGCATCGGCCTTACCCTTAACCAGGTCAACGATGCTCTGGTTCATTATGCTCTCGCCTGCCTTACGCTCGCGTACGGCCTGCCAGAGTTCCTCGGTAATGAACGGCATGAACGGATGCAGAAGCATGAGCAGTTCCTCAAACAACTGCAGAGTTGCGTTGTAGGTCTTGGAGTCGATGGGCTGTCCGTAAACGGGCTTGATGATCTCCAGGTACCAGCTTGCAAACTCATCCCAGAACAGTTTGTAAACTGCCATCAGAGCCTCGCTGATACGGTACTTTGACATCAGGTCATCCATCTCGGCAGCGGTGCTGTTCAGTTTGCTGCGGAACCAGTCAACTGCAAGCTTTGAGCTCTCGGGCTGCTCTATATCGGCTACGGTCCAGGTCTGTGTCAGACGGAACGCATTCCAGATCTTGTTGTTGAAGTTACGGCCCTGCTCGCAGATAGCCTCATCGAACGGGATGTCGTTACCTGCAGGTGCAGAGAGCATAAGACCCATACGTACGCCGTCGGCGCCGTACTTCTCGATAAGGCCGATGGGATCAGGTGAGTTGCCGAGTGACTTACTCATCTTGCGGCCCAGCTTGTCACGTACGATACCGGTAAAGTAAACGTTCTTGAAAGGCATATCCTTGCGGTACTCGTAACCTGACATGATCATACGTGCTACCCAGAAGAAGATGATATCCGGACCGGTTACCAGATCGTTTGTGGGATAGTAGTAGTTAATCTCCTTATTGTCGGGATTGTTGATGCCGTCAAAGAGGCTGATAGGCCAGAGCCATGAGCTGAACCATGTATCCAGCACATCCTCATCCTGACGCAGGTCAGCAGCTGTGAGTGAGTTGTCACCGCTCTTGGCGCGTGCCAGCTCAACTGCCTTCTCAATTGTCTCGGCAACTACAAAGCCGCCCTTGGGCATGAAGTATGCGGGAATTCTGTGACCCCACCAGAGCTGACGGCTGATGCACCAGTCCTTGATGTTCTCCAGCCAGTTGCGGTATGTGTTCTTGTACTTGGGCGGATAGAACTTGAGCTCATCATTCATTACAGGAGGCAGAGCCATATCGGCAAAGTGCTGCATCTTGAGGAACCACTGCATTGAGAGCTTGGGCTCAATTACGGTGTCCGGATTACGCTCGCTGTAGCCAACCTTGTTGGTGTAGTCCTCCATCTTCTCCAGCAGGCCTGCAGCCTCCAGGTCAACGGCAATCTGCTTCTTTACTGCAAAGCGGTCCATGCCGATGTAAAGACCGGCCTTCTCGCTCAGTGTACCGTTGTCATTGAAGATATCGATGGTCTCCAGGTTGTACTTCTCACCCAGCATATAGTCATTGACATCATGAGCAGGGGTAACCTTCAAGCAACCGGTACCGAACTCAATGTCAACATAATCATCCTCGATTACAGGTATAACGCGGTTCACCAGGGGAACGATAACCTTGTGACCCTTCAGCCAGCCGTTCTTGGGATCGGCGGGGTTGATGCACATAGCGGTATCACCCATGATGGTCTCGGGACGTGTGGTGGCAACCACTGCGTAGTAGCCCTTGGCATCCTTGTGTACAATCTCACCCTCAACACCGGTGGTCTTTACGGGGTTCTCGGCTGCATCGGCAACATAGTACTTTAGATAGTACAGCTTGCTGTGCTCCTCCTTGTAAACAACCTCCTCATCACTCAGAGCGGTCTGAGCCTTGGGATCCCAGTTTACCATACGTACGCCGCGGTAGATCAGGCCCTTGTTGTACAGATCAACGAACACCTTGATTACGCTCTCAGAGCGCAGGTCATCCATTGTGAATGCGGTGCGGTCCCAGTCACAGCTGCAACCCAGACGGCGCAACTGCTTGAGGATAATGCCTCCGTGCTCCTCTTTCCACTCCCATGCGTGCTTGAGGAACTCCTCACGGGTAAGGTCTGTCTTCTTTATTCCTTGGGCTGCAAGCTTGGCAACAACCTTGGCCTCGGTAGCGATAGAAGCGTGGTCAGTTCCGGGCACCCAAAGAGCGTTCTTGCCCATCATGCGGGCACGGCGCACCAGGATATCCTGAATGGTGTTGTTCAGCATATGTCCCATATGCAGCACACCGGTCACGTTTGGTGGCGGAATGACTATTGTATAAGGCTCACGGCCATCGGGCTCTGAGTGAAAAAACTTACCATCCTCCCAGTACTTGTACCACTTTCCCTCAACATCAGCGGGGTTGTATTTGCTTGCTAATTCCATAAAGAAATATTACCTGTGTCTAAAATTGCCTGCAAAGGTACTGATTTAATGTGTAATTTTGCGCTAAAATATAATAATATGCATACACGCGAGGAACAGATGCAGGCTTTCGGCCGCCTGCTTGACATAATGGATGAGCTCAGGGAGAAATGCCCTTGGGACAGTGTACAGACAAATGACTCACTCCGCCAGAATACCATTGAGGAGGTTTATGAACTCTGTGATGCCATCATGAAGGACAATAAGGCCGATATCTGCAAGGAGCTGGGTGATGTTCTGCTGCATGTTGTGTTCTACGCAAAGATAGGCAGCGAGACCGGCGATTACGACATCAAGGACGTTTGTGACAAGCTTTGCGACAAGCTTATCTACCGTCATCCGCACATTTACGGCACCACCAACGTAAACGGCGAGGAACAGGTTCTGCAGAACTGGGAACAGCTCAAGCTCAAGGAGAAGGGCGGCAACAAACGCGTACTTGCTGGTGTGCCCGATGCCCTGCCCTCAACCATCAAGGCATTCCGCATCCAGGAGAAGGCCGCTCATGTAGGTTTTGACTGGGATACGCCCGATGGCGCACTGGACAAGGTAAAAGAGGAGTATGCCGAACTCAAGCAGGAGATTGCCGCCGCAGATAAGGAGAAGGCTGAGAGCGAACTTGGCGATCTGCTCTTCTCAATCATCAACGTAGCACGCCTGTACAAGATCCATCCGGATGACGCTTTGGAGCGCACCAACAAGAAGTTCATCCGCCGCTTCAACTACGTAGAGGAAGCAGCAATAAACCAAGGCAAACAGCTCAAGGATATGACCCTTGAGGAGATGGATACCTTATGGAATGAAGCCAAAGCTAAAGGCTTATAACGAAAGTTGTGACAGAGTTGGGAGCTAATACGGCTTCCAACTTTTTCTCTTTGATCTTACCCAGGTCGGTTTCGGCCCAATGTTCACCGTCGGCAAACTGTCCGGCGGTTCTTATTTGACGCACCTTGCCTTTCACCTTGAAATCACTCAAATCAAAGGTCATGGGCTTATCCTGAGCGGTGGTGTTGGTGCAGACTATGGTGAGCTGCTTTTTGCTGACGGCGGCAAGGGCTTTGGTGCCGGAGCGGCGGTCGGTGGGACAGAGGATCAGAGTGGAGCCGGGACGGATGTAGCGGCTGAACTGGCCCAGTGCGTAGTACTTCTGGGTAAGCAGGATCTCGCCGGTATCGTGGTTTGCGCAGGCGGTTCCCCAATAGCCTCCGGCGGTGCGCAGCGGGCCTCCGTCACGACGGCCCTTGTAACCCTCCTTACTGATGTGAGTGTCTATTACCTGCCAGAGAACCCAGGCCGACGGCTCCAACGCTTCAATGTCTGATATGATCTTGTCGGCCAGCCACAGTCCGGCAGCCATCTCTCCGGCATTCTGACCGGCGGTTCCGTTACCGTCCACCTCACTCATCCAGAGGTTTATCTTCTCGTCCTTGGCCAGCTGTCCCATCTCGCGGATGCTGTTGATACCATAGGTATGCACGCTGATGCGGTTTATGGCAGCGCGGGCATCGGGGGTTAAGGTCTTTATCTCCTCAATCTGCTTACCCGGATTGGTCTCATCGCTGGTGGTCAGAACGATGTCATTCAAACCGTAACGTCCAAGTGCCTCCTTGGTCAGCACCAGCAGCTTGGACTGAGCCTCACCGGCATCGATATGGCAACCCTCCTGCTTGTAGTTCATGGCGGGCCAGTAGTTGGTGTTGGGCTCGTTCATGGGCGATACGCTGCGGACCTTGAGTTTCATCTCACGGGTCATATAGTTTGCCACATGCGCCATATACTCGGCAAAGTCATCATACTCATCATCCTTGATGTTGTTCTCCTCGGCCTTGAAGTTACCGGTGGAGCAGCCACTGTTGGTCATGAAGTATGGCGGTGAGTTGCTGAAAATCTCCAGATAGGCATCCTGACCGGCAGCTTTCATGGCGGCTTTTACCACATTCAGCTGGCGGGCATCGGCCGTATAGTCATACTTGCGCTCTCCGTTGTCGTCTATGTACATCCAGCCGGGAACATCACTGTCAGTGCGGGTTATGTGATGGTGTGTGGGGTCATCGCCTCCGCCTACGTTGTAGCGCATAATGTTCAGGCCAAGACCCTTGTCGGCATCAAAGAACAGGCCTGCACTCTTAGCAGTCAGAGTCTCGTTATAGCCTATGCGGTTGGCCCACCAGCAAAGACTGGTGCCCCATCCTTCCCATCGGCCCCCGTTGGTCTGGATGGCGTTGTCCATTGACACTTTGATGACGGTCTCGGCCTGGCATACCATAGAGGCTGCCAGCAACAGTACAAAGGCGATTCTTCTCATAACAGTGCGAAGATAAAAAAAGGGGCGGAAAAAACCGCCCCTCCTATCTGATCAAAAACTATTATCAGAACTTATAGGTGATGCCGGCACGAAGAGCGGGGAACCAGTTCTCACCGCCAATCTCTGCCAATACAGCCAGATTATCCGTAAAGAAGTAACGGCAACCTGCAAATCCGCCAAACAGGATGAAAGAGTCAGAGGTCTTTACATCTTTCTCGCCATTCCAATACTGCCAGGTTCTGAAACCGAAACCGGTCTCGGCTGTTACATGAACTTCAAACTCGGGAGTAATATTCAGACCGTATGTTGCACGGGGAGTGATACCTATAGCTGTTTCATGCTTGTAAGGCACACTGAAATCCAACTCACCACCAACGGTGAAGTGACCTTTCCACCACTCGTCAACAAGGACATAATCGAGAGAAACTGTGCCGCCGAAGGGCTGAACACCAATACCAGCGTTGATCATTGCGGTACCCTTGGACCACTGAGGCTCCAGCTCGGCTGATGCGCTGTAAGAAACCATTGCCATAGCGGCAATCATCACAAACTTTCCAAATCTTTTCATAAATATTCAGTTTAATAATAAGGTTAATCGGTTTACCTGAAACAAAGGTAAGTCTTTTTTCAATACAATATCTCCATCTGACATTTTGAGCAGTCAAAACGCAGGCGGAAACGTCGGCCGTCCTGTGAGACCAGCCAGAGCGGTTCCTGCACTTTCATATCACGTTTGGGATTCTTAGTGCAAAGTCCCATAGCGTTTTTGATGCAGTGACGGCAGAACATTATCACACCGCTGTCCGGTGTGTTTTTTTCAAATGCGTCATCGATGATATTCACTCCGTGATCCTGATAAAAGGTCCTGGCCTGAGCGTTCATGACATTTCCCAGATAAGTCAGTTTATCTACAGGATATTTTGGATTGGCCGATGCCCCCACGCCCGGACGGATATAAGCCTCCAGACGGGCCTTCTCAAGTTCAGCGGCGGCCTGACGGCGCAAATCTGACAGAAGTGACGACGGGATGAAACGTTCCCCGTCAAGTTTGAGCTCCACATTCTGCACCTCAAAGCCGGTATTGCCCATCTTACCCAACTGGGTGCGTATGTTCTCCTGCTGCGGAGTGCGGGCATCCTCCTTCTGCCATTCAACCGATGCTGTAGCAGAGAGTCCGTCTTCATCGGTCATAGTAACCTGATAACCTGTAGGAATCTCCTCAAACAGGATATCAACCCCTATCTTCCTTGTGGCCGATTCCTTTGAGAGCAGCTTCTCAAACTCCTGGTCATAGTTACGGTAGAGTTCGGTTCCGGGAGTAATTGACGGCATATCGGCCCCCTCCAGGAAAAGGAATACGCGGTTGCCTTCAACGCGGTTGACGCGATAGCCCTCAAGCTCACCGCTGCGGTTAAAGAAACAGAGTCCGTCACCGTTATGGAATGCCTTGAAACCGGACACCTTGATCCAGCCGCGGCCCACCTCCTTGGCAGGACCCATCTTCTCGCCGATTGACTTGGGCGTGCCGAATGACCAGATATCATTGGTGCGGCCATGCAGGAAATAGTCAGTGAAACCGCGGTTGAAGCTGCGGTTCACATCGGGGCTGAAGTGAGGAACGCTGCGGCCCGATGAGGCTCTTACAAAATCGTCCCTGCGGTTCAGAATCTTCTCTATAGCCTGGCTGTATGCGGCGGTCACATTCTTGACGTATGAGACCTCCTTGAGACGGCCCTCTATCTTGAATGAGCATACACCTGCATCCATAAGTTCATCCAGATAGGCCATTCGGTTCATGTCACGGAGTGAGAGCAGATGTTTGCCTGATATCAGGGTATTGTCATCAGAGTCAACAAGGTCAAACTTGAGACGGCAGAACTGGGCGCACTCGCCGCGGTTGGCGCTGCGTCCAAAGCAGTATTGTGAGGCATAGCACTGTCCGCTGTAGCTTACGCAGAGCGCTCCGTGTACAAAGCACTCAAGTTCAACATCGGGGCATGCCTTATGGATTTCAGTTATTTCAGCGAGCGAAAGCTCACGGGCCAGCACCACGCGGGTAAATCCGCAGTCAGCCAGAAAACGGACCTTATCGGCCGAACGTACATCGCACTGTGTGCTGGCATGCAGTGCAATGGGAGGCAGTTTCATCTTGAGAACCGCCATATCCTGCACAAGCAGGGCGTCGGCTCCGGCCTCATAGAGCTGCCAGATGAGCTTCTCTGCATCGGCCAGTTCTGAGTCCTTGAGTATGGTGTTCACGGTCACATAGACCTTGGCACCGTAGAAATGTGCAAAACGGGTAAGCTGCGCAATGTCATCCACCGGATTTCCGGCAGCCTGACGGGCACCGAAACGGCCGGCACCTATGTAGATGGCATCGGCTCCGTGCTTTATGGCTTCAATTCCGCACTCCAGATTCTTGGCGGGTGCCAGCAGTTCTATGGTCCTACCCTCTTTCATTTACCAAATGTGAACCCTGTTTTGGGGTGCAATATACATAGAATCTTTTTCAGTTACCCCAAAAGCGTCGTACCATTCGTCAATATGAGGCAGTGCGCCGTTCACGCGAAGGCGGGAGAGCGAGTGCTCATCACTCTTGGTCTGCTGCAGTATCATCTCGTCGCGGCAGTTCTCAGCCCACGTGCAGGCATATGCTATGAAGAAACGCTGCAACGGAGTGAAGCCCAGCTTGACCTCATGATCGCAGACCTCCTTGAATGCCTCAAGGGCAACTGTCAGACCTCCGTGATCGGCAATATTCTCACCCAGGGTGAGCTTGCCGTTGGCCTTGATGCCAGGCAGCACCTCCATACCGCTGAACCAGTCAACCAGCACCTTGACGCGGCGGTTGAAACGGCGGGTATCGGACGTACTCCACCAGTTACGCATATTACCCTCCTTGTCAAACTGACGGCCCTCATCATCGAATCCATGGGTCATCTCATGGCCCATGATTGTGCCGATGGCTCCGTAGTTGAAGGCATCATCGGCCTCCATGCTGAAGAAGGGGTACTGGAGTATTCCGGCGGGGAAACAGATCTCGTTGATGGAGACGTCATAGTAGGCGTTGATCTCCTGCGGGTTCATGTACCACTCGGTCTGGTCAACCGGCTTCTTGAACTTGCGCTCCACCATGTCGTTCCAGAAGAAATGGCTTATTGAGGCGGAGTTCTCAAAGAGGGATTTCTTAAAGTCTATCTCCATCTTGGAGTAGTCACGCCACTTGTCGGGGTAGCCTATCTTGAACTTGAAGGCATCCAGTTTCTCAAGTGCCAGACGGCGGCTCTCATCACTCATCCACTCCTGCGCCTCAATTCGGCGGGCAAGCGCCCGTTTAAGACGCTGGAACATATCAATCATACGCTCCTTGGCGCCGGCCGAGAAATACTTCTCAACATACAGGCGTCCCATGGCGTCACCCAGAGTTCCGTTTACGGCCGATGTAGCCCGCTTCCACATGGGTTTGGGCTCCTTCTGGCCGCTCAGGGTGCGTCCGTAGAATGCAAAATCTGCGTCATCGAACTTCTTGCCCAGACGGGTTCCGTTGGAGTCGAGCATCTGCCACTCCATAAGGATCTTCTGGTCCTCAAGAGACTCCTCATTGAAGACGCGGATGGCCTCCCGGATGGCTTCGGGCTGACCTACGTCGACCCACTCCACTCCATTCAGGCCCAGTTTGCCGAAGAAAGGTTTCCAGTCCAGGCCGGGCAGCTGGGTATAGAGTTCGTCTATTGACCACTTGTGGTAGTTGGCAGCCGGATCACGCAGCTGTACGTTGTTGCGTGACGCACGTGCCAGACGTTTCTCAATACGCCAGATGATACGCATGTTTTTGAATGCCTCCCACCGGCTGTAACCGGCCAGCATCATCATACGCACCATGTGCTTCTTGAACGCCTTGCGGATGTTGATGGTCTGCAAGTCACGGTCAGTGTAGTACTCCTTGTCACCAAGGGTAAGACCACCCTGACTCAGACCCACAATGTTTGTCTTGCTGTCCTTAAGGTCCGGTCCGATGCCCACGTCAAAGTAACCCGTCACGCCATAGGGATCCAGTTCCAGCATGGCACTGAGCAGCTCCTCACGGCTGCTGATGGCGCGGATACGCTCCACGTACGGTTTCATCGGCCCCATACCCTCACGGTCACGGCGTTCTGTGTCCATGACCAGATTATAGAGGTCAGCAATACGGGCGGCATCACTGCCTGCAGGATTATCCTGTGCAATGATGCCGTCTATTAGTTCCTTGAGCTGCTTACGGTTCAGTTCAGCAAGCTCATCGTATGTACCGTAACAGGGAAAGTCATCAGGCAGAGGGTTGGCGTCAAGCCAGCCTCCGCAACTGAAGCGGTAAAAATCCTGGCCGGGGCTCACGCTCCGGTCCAGATAGTCCTCTCTAATCCCTGCTCCTTTAATCATTTACCAGATACGTGCTCTCTTTTCAGGTGCCAGATAGAGTGCATTGTCGGGAGTTACGCCGAATGCCTCGTACCAGGCGTCAATGTGAGGCAGTGTACCGTTTACACGCCAGCGGCCCAGTGCATGAGGATCACTCTTGGTCTGGTTGCGGATCTGCTCGTCACGGATGTTGCCGGCCCATACACCTGCATAAGCCATGAAGAAACGCTGCTCGGGAGTGAAACCGTTAACAGTCTTCAAAGGAGCGTCCTTGGTGGCGTTCTTGAATGCCTGATAAGCAACCATCAGACCGCCGTGGTCAGCGATGTTCTCACCCAGTGTGAGTGAACCGTTGGCATTCAGGTCAGGCAGAACCTTGATACCGTCAAAGTGGTCAACGATAACCTGAACATGCTCCTTGAACTTGTCAGCGTCACCCTCGGCCCACCAGTCAGCAAAGTTACCGTCCTTGTCGAACTGACGGCCCTGGTCATCGAATCCGTGAGTCATCTCATGGCCGATAACAACGCCGATGGCACCATAGTTGAATGCATCATCTGCTGACATGTCAAAGAACGGATACTGAAGGATACCTGCGGGGAAGCAGATCTCATTGGTCGTAGGATTGTAGTAAGCGTTTACAGTCTGCGGGGTCATGAACCACTCTGTGTTGTCTACCGGCTTCTTGTACTTGCGCTCTACGTTATCCTGCCAGAAGAAATGACTCATGGCAATCTGATTATCGAACAGGCTCTTGGCGGGATCGATAGTGAGCTTTGAGTAATCCTTCCACTTGTCGGGATAACCGATCTTTACATAGAAGGCATCCAGCTTCTCATGAGCGCGGGCCTTGGTCTCATCACTCATCCAATCCTGGGCATCAATACGCTCGCCAAGGGCAATCTGCAGGTTCTTAACCAGAGTAACCATACGCTCCTTGGCCTCTGCGGGGAAGTACTTCTCAACATAGAGCTGACCGATGGCCTCACCCAGAGCACCGCTTACGGATGATGTGGCGCGCTTCCACCAGGGCTGCTGCTCCTGACGTCCGCTCAGGATCTTGCCGTAGAAATCAAAGTTGGCATCATCAAGTGCCTTAGTCAGTCTGGATGCGCAGTTATCAATGAGCTGCCACTCCATATATGACTTGTGAGCCTCAACGGGAACATTGGCCAGGATAGCCTCAACCTCGTGGATGGGCTCGGGCTGACCTACGTCTACAAAGTCGCAGTCATAAAGACCCAGCTGGTCAAAATAATACTGCCAGTCAATACCCTTGAAATCCTTCTTGAGCTGCTCGAACGGCATCTTGTGATAGTTGGCAGCCGGATCACGCATCTCAACGTTGGTATATGACTTCTCAGCGATGCGGGTCTCAATCAGCATGACATCCTCCATCTTCTTCTGAGCGGTCTTCTCATCGAAACCGCACAGTGTGAACATACGTACGATGTGCTTCTTGAAGGCCTCACGGATAGCAGTGGTAGCCTCATCCTTATCCAGGTAATACTCTCTCTCACCGAGTGAAAGACCGCCCTGACCTATGCTTACAAGGTTAGACTTGCTGTCCATCATATCGGCGCCGATACCCAGACTGAAATAGTTGCCTGCAAGACCGTTCAGGTCAAGCTCTGTCATGAGGGGGAATATCTCCTTGCGGTCCTTTACAGCCTCGATCTTCTCAATCCAGGGCTTCAGGGGAGCAAGGCCCTCCTTCTCACGGCGTGCGGTGTCAAGCACCAGCTTATAGAGATCAGCAATCTTCTGTGCGTTTGAGCCGGGCTCGTTGTCTGCAGCCACGATCTCATCGATAAGACCCTTCAACTGCTCGCGGTTATCCTCGGCCAGCTGGTCAAAGCTGCCAAAACGTGCATACTCGTCGGTAAGCGGATGAGCAGCATTCCAACCACCGTCAGCAAACTGGAAAAAATCATCACCGGGTACTGCGGTCTTGTCAAGATTCTCCATCTTGATACCTATACCCTGCTTGGAATTGTTACAAGAAATCATAGCCATTCCTGCAAATGCAATTGTGATTAATGTAAGTTTTTTCATAACTCGTAAAATATTTAGTCTTTAAATACTCTCTCCTTCCATCATGGCCTCCTCCCAGCGTTCCTCGGCCTTGGCCAGGTCATCCTTGAGCTTTCCGTAAGCCTCGAACATGGCGGGGTTCTGTGCTCCGCCCGGTGTAGCCAGCCACTCCTCAAGGTCCTTTATCTCCTTGGTGATGCGCTCCACCTCCTTCTCAGCCTCCTCAATCTTCTTCTGAATCTTGCGCTTGCGGCGCTCCTGCTCCTTCTTGGCCTCATAATCCTCCTTTCCGGCCGATGCCCGATCCTGCGTGGCCTGCACCGCGGGTGCCCCCTTCATGCGGCCTATATCGGCCAGGTTGTCCAGGTTCTTCTTCTGGAGGAAGTCATAGATTCCGCCCAGATGCTCGCGGACCTTACCGTCAGCGAACTCATAGACCTTGCTCACCAGTCCGTCCAGGAACTCACGGTCGTGGCTTACCACAATCACCGTGCCGTCAAAGGCCTGGATGGCCTCCTTGAGCACATCCTTGGATGCCATATCCAAGTGGTTGGTAGGCTCATCAAGGATAAGCAGGTTGTTGGGTGTCAGCAGCAGACGTATCATAGCCAATCGGCTGCGCTCACCGCCCGACAGCACCTTTACCTTCTTCTGACCGGCCTCACCGCCGAACATGAAGGCACCCAGGATGTCGTTGATGCGTGTGCGTATCGGCCCCGTAGCCACATTGTCTATGGTATCGTGAACCGTCACCTCATCATCCAGCAGCTGTGCCTGGTTCTGGGCATAGTAACCTATCTGTATGTTGTGGCCTATGGTAAGCGTTCCGTCAAACGGAATCTCACCCATGATGCACTTTACGAGCGTGGTCTTACCCTCACCGTTTCGGCCCACAAAGGCAACCTTCTCACCGCGTTTGATGGTCAGGTCAACACCGCTGAATACCGTATGGTCACCGTAGCTCTTGGCAACGCCTTCGCAGATTACGGGATAGTTGCCGCTGCGGATGGCGGGCGGGAACTTGAGACGCATGGTCTTGTTGTCCACCTCATCTATCTCAATGGGAACTATCTTCTCCAGGGCCTTGATACGGCTCTGCACCTGCACGGCCTTGGTGGGTTTGTAGCGGAAACGCTCTATGAAATCCTTGGCATCGGCAATCTCCTTCTGCTGGTTCTCATAGGCACGCAACTGCTGTTCGCGGCGCTCCTTGCGCAGCTCCACAAACTCGTTGTACTTGACCTTGTAGTCATAGATCACGCCGCATGATATCTCAATGGTGCGGGTGGTGACATTGTTTATGAAGGCGCGGTCGTGGCTGACCAGTATCACTGCGTTGCAGCGCTTAGCCAGGAACTCCTCGAGCCACTGTATACTCTCAATGTCCAGGTGGTTGGTAGGCTCGTCAAGCAGCAGCACATCCGGATGACGGAGCAACAGTTTGGCCAGCTCCACACGCATACGCCAGCCGCCGCTGAACTCGCTTGTGGGGCGGTCAAAATCATCGCGGCGGAATCCCAGACCCAGCAGGGCCTGCTCCAGTTCCGCCTGGTAGTTGCCGCCACCCATCATCTGGTAGCGCTCGCTCTCACGGGTGAACCTGTCGATCAGGGCGTGATACTCCTCACTCTCATAATCGGTACGCTCCACCATCTGGTTGTTCAGGCGCTCCACCTCCTCCTTGAGTTTGTGAATATCCTCAAAGGCGGTCTCGGCCTCCTGTCTTACGGTGCGTGTATCGGACAGCTTCATTACCTGCGGCAGATAACCGATGGTCATCTCCTTGGGTATGGATACGGTGCCCGATGTAGGCTGCTGCAGTCCGGCGATGATCTTAAGCATGGTCGATTTGCCCGCACCGTTCTTACCCACCAGGGCAATACGGTCCTTGTCACCTACAACGTAGCTGACATCATGGAACAGGGGGCGGGCCCCGAACTCAACCTTAAGATTCTCTACCGAAAACACTTATGCAAACAGCTTGGCGGGATAAACACCCTCCTTTACAAGTTCCGCAATCTTGTCTACAACACCCTGACGGTCCTCAGCGTAAGTTACGCCGAACCACTTGGCGGTTGTGTCAAGTACCTCAACGGTAGCGGTTCCGTTATTGATAAGCTCATTTACCATGAGCGGGATGAAATACTCTGACTTGGGCACGTTGATGTTGGCCTTGAGCCAGCCCTTGAAGAAGTCATCGGAGTACTTCATATAGTCAGGGGTGAATCCCCATACGTTCATTGATACGGGAGTGTTGTCCTCGATACGTACCCAATCCTCACCGTCCTTGTAGCATACGCCGTTCTCGCGACGGATAATCTCGGTACGCTCTACAACGGTGGTCAGATGACGCTGTGCGTTAACCTCACATACGCCGCGTGATACCTTACCGTTCTCACTCAGGGTGTTGGCTACGCGGAAACCTACCATTGAATAGACATTCTTGGAGCCCTCGGGCAGATTGCTCAGGAACTTGCCCATAACTGCAAAGCAGTCGCGGCCGTAGAAGTCATCGGCGTTGATTACGCAGAAAGGCTCGTTGATAACATCCTTTGCCATGAGCACTGCATGGTTGGTACCCCAGGGCTTGGTGCGGTCCTCGGGGCATTTGAAACCCTCGGGCAGGTCATTGATGCTCTGGAAAACAACCTCGGTCTGTACATGACCCTCATACTTCTTGAGAACCAGACGGCGGAAATCGTCCTCAAAGTCCTTGCGGATTATGAACACCACCTTGCCGAATCCGGCGCGGATAGCGTCAAACACAGAGTAATCCATAATGGTTTCACCACTGGGGCCCAGAGCATCGAGCTGCTTGAGTCCACCGTAACGGCTGCCCATTCCGGCTGCCAGAACAACGAGTGCAGGTTTCATAAATATCCTTTTTTGATTATTATTCCGTTTTAATGCGCAAAGGTAACACATTTCCAGCTATTATTTCGCTATATTCGCGGTCAAGAAACCATATGGAACTATGAAAAAATATCTTATCGGAATTCCGCTCGTAATGGCATTGCTTTTTGCCACAAACTGTAAGAACAGCGGCGCTGCCGCTCCCGCCGAGGAGGTTGACGCCGATACCATTATACTCGACGCCGATCAGTACGTGCGTTTTGAGACTACAAAGGGCAACTTCACCATAAAGCTCTACCGCGAGACACCGCTTCACCGCCACAATATGGTACGTCTGGCCCGCAAGGGTTTCTATGATGACCAGCTCTTCTTCGGAATTCAGAAAGGATACAAGATCCAGTGCGGTGACGTCCATTCCAAGAACGCCAAACCCGGACAGGAGATAGGAATTGATGCCGATGAGGACGAGTACAGGATCGATTCAGAGGTAAATCCCTGGAAGTTCTACCACAAGCGCGGAGCCGTAGGACAGGCCAGCACCAAGCAGTTCAACTACTCCACCAGCCAGCAGTTCTATATCATAACCGGCAAGAAGGTGAACAGCTCCAACCTGCCCGCACAGGAGAAGGTCATCAACAAGCGTTACCGCCAGGCTGTGAAGGACTCCATCACCCAGCCGCATGCCAAGGATATCCTCACATGGCAGAAATACGGTGAGAAGAAAAAGATAAGCAAACTCAACGAGCAGCTGAATGACCAGGCTGATGCCATCATGAAGACCCGTCCCCAGTTCGCATACTCACAGGAACAGATCAAGCAGTACACCACCGTGGGCGGTGCCCATACCCTTGACGGTCTTTATACCGTGTTCGGTGAGATATCAGAAGGAATGGATGTGATCGAGGCAATAGAGAAGCTTCCCGCCACCGGAAAGAACGGACGCCCCAATCCTGATGTAAAGATCATCAGGGCATACGTTCTTGAAGATAACCCCCAACAGTAATCAGAGGTCCTGTACCTGATCCTTGAAACTCTGCCAGAGCGAATCCTCAGGCAGGGGTGCCTTGACGTCTATCATCTCATGTGACACGGGATGCTCAAAGGTCACATGGAATGCGTGTAGTGATATGCTGCCGTCAGGGTTGGAACGCTCGGCTCCGTACTTGAGGTCACCCTTGATGGGACAACCCATCTTGGCCAGCTGACAGCGAATCTGATGATGGCGTCCTGTCAGCAACTCAATCTCCAGAAGATGATAATTGACTGAACTTGCCACCATTTTATAATTGAGGATTGCCTGCTTGCTGCCGGGCACCTCCTTGTCATATGCATATGAGCGGTTCTGTTTCTCGTTCCTTACCAGCCAGTTCTCAAGCCTGCCTTCAGGCTGTTTAGGCCTGTTCTTGACGATAGCCAGATAACGCTTGTCGACACTGCCTACGCGGAACATCTCGTTCAGACGTGACAGCGCCTTGCTGGTTTTGGCCAGCACCACCAGTCCGCTAACAGGGCGGTCCAGACGGTGCGGCACACCAACAAACACATTGCCGGGTTTGGAGTATTTCTCCTTAAGGTACGCAGCCACAATGTCCGACAACGGAACATCGCCGGTCTTGTCGCCCTGTACTATCTCGCCCGACAGTTTAGAGACGATAATAATGTGATTATCCTCGTAAAGTACCTGCATTACATGCTCATTCCGCCGTCAACCTGCAGAACCTGGCCGGTTACGTATGAACTGTCATCGGACACAAGGAAGAGCGCTGCCTTGGCAATCTCCTCTACCTGAGCACCGCGCTGCAGGGGAATTGACTTGCACCACTCGGCCAGCTTCTCCTCAGGAATCTTGCCTGTGGTCATCTCGGTCAGTACAAAACCCGGAGCAATCACGTTGGCACGGATGCCGCGTGAAGCAAACTCCTTGGCAACTGACTTGGTAAGGCCTATCAGACCTGCCTTTGATGCTGAATAGTTGGTCTGACCTGCGTTTCCGTGCAGGCCTACGACTGATGATACACACAGTATGTTACCGCTGCGCTGACGCATCATCTGAGGAGTGCAGGCCCTGATAAAGTTGAAGGCCGATTTCAGATTGGTATTCAATACCTCATCCCACTGCTGCTCGTTCATGCGCATCATCAGACCGTCACGTGTGATACCTGCGTTGTTGACCAATATATCTATACTGCCAAATTCCTTGACAACCTCTTCTACCATCTTGGCGGCACCCTCATAGCTTGCTACGTCCACGCGGTAACCCTTTGCCTTGATACCGTTGGCACTGAGTTCCTTCTCCATGGCCTCAGCCTTCTCCACACTGTTGATATACACGAATGCCAGGTTGGCGCCCTCAGCTGCAAACAACTGTGCCATTGCCAGACCGATTCCACGGGTTGCTCCTGTAATGAGCACCGTCTTTCCTGAAAGTTTTCCCATAATATTATTGCTTATTAGTATCTCCATTATAACCCAGCGCACCGTAGATAAGACGGCGTGCCTCGAAACGAATCTCTTCCCTGGTATTGCCCTGCCAGAGTTTACCGCGGATGTAGGGTGCCTCGAATCCGCGCATGCAGTTGTGCATGATCTCAGCCGTACGCTTTACGCTGACCACATCAAATGCGCCCGATGTCTTACCCTCCGAGATAATCTCCTGAAGCAGCTGTTTCTGCTTTACGTCAAATCCCTTACGGAAATGCTCAAGGCCCCAGCTGTTACGGAAGAACCCCGATCTGAGTGTACCGTTGCGGTCAACCGTCTCCTTGATAAGACGGAAATAGCCGAACACAAACTCAACTATTTTCTGCTGCACCGGCATGTTCTGCCTTGCAATCTCGGTAAGTTGGTTGAGAACCTTCTCAACCTCACTGTTGATTACAGCCTGAAACACCTCTACTTTGCTCTCAAAATAGGCATAGAGGGTGCGACGGCTAAGACCAGCCTCCTCGGCTATGTCTATCATCGTGGTCTCGTCATAACCCTTCTTTACAAAGAGGTCCTTGGCGGCTGCGATGAACTGAAGTCGTGTTTTTGGATTCTCCATAGCTTCAAATAGGGTTACAAAAGTACAAAAAATGTGTATCAGGCAAAGAATAACACTAAAAGATTTGCCTGGATTGCACAAAAGGAGTATCTTTGCACTCGCAAAACGAAATCGCGGAGTGGAGCAGAGGTAGCTCGTTAGGCTCATAACCTAAAGGTCGGGGGTTCGAATCCTTCCTCCGCAACTAAAAAAGAGGTCCCAAATCGGGACCTCTTTTTTATTATTCAGCCGGCTCAGACGGAGGAGCTACCACTGCGGCGGGTTGCTCTTTCTCTACGTGGAGATAACCTGTCAGTGAATAGATGAGGTTGGTTCTCCAGCAGATTAGGAAGACTAGGCCTAGACCTATGAGCCAGTAGATCAGTTTCTTCCACCAGGGTGCCTTGTCGGCGAACGGATCGGGCTCGGCCTTAAGCGGGCTCTTTCCAATCTCGGTGAGCGTAGCACCGAATGTCATATTGACCTTGACCGAAGCGTTTATTGCCCATCCGTTGGCGTTGAGCAGCGGAGACAGGTTACGCTTGCGGATCTTGAGCCAAGCCAGAATCATGGAAGGTCCTGAAATAACCAGCATAATGACTGCAACCAAAATCAGCCACTTCCACCATGACCAGTCTGATACAGACTTTGACATATCAGTAATGGCATCCAATATCGCTCCGACAGCCAGACCGATGGCAGCAAAGATACCGGCGAATGTTGCGATATCGAACGGTTTCTTCTTTTCTGCTCCGGCATCCTTTCCGGCATTGTCAACCTTTGCGGTCATATCGGCCATAACCTTGCTGTCCTTCTCGGCGGCACGCTTCTCAATTGTAGTCTCGATATAGCGTCCTATCTTACGGTAAGGAGCCCAGAAGGCCTGACGTATGCTGATAGGATTGTCAATGATCTTGAATACGGTGGCATCCCACTCCACGCCCTTGCGGTCATAGAAGAGGCCGTGCTTGCCTTCGCGCAGATCGGCCACGTCACCATCGGTCATAACGGCTGCTATGATCATGGTGTTGCCGGTGATCTTGTCGACGCAGTTGCAATAGAGAATGTACATTCCGCTCAGTGAAGTTGCGGTAGCGTGCGGTCCCATATCGGGCACCTTGATACACAGCTCGCAGCAGCGCTCATCGATATAGAGTTCACCGGCCTGGAAGATGGCCTTGCCCTCGGGATCGTAGAAGTCACGGAATGAAACGAAGTTGCACAGGAACGTGTAGAAGTCACGATACAGATGCAACAGCTTGGCCACCTCATCGATAGAGAGTGACTCTGACTCCAGAGCCTTGTCATCATCGATAAGCTTGAGCAGCTCAGCCTTGCGGTCAGCCTTCAGGATTGCGTTCACCTGATCCAGACCCAGAGCCTCAACCTCGGCACCTGCCTTCTCACCCAGCCATGCCTCATACGGAGCCAGCTTGGCAACGAAAGCATTCCACTGCTCCTCGGTAATCTCGGAAGCACCTTCAAACTCCTTATCCAGAGCCAAAGCTCTCAACTTGCCAATGGTAGCCTGCCAAACCGGATTGATGCGCTCATCGATAGGAAGAGTGTTGTTGGCCGATATACGTGCCAGCGGATAAGTTGAAATCTCATCGGCACATGCTGACAGATCCTTGTCGCTGATAGTCTCGATACGTGCAACCGATACATCCAGAGCAGTAACGCTGCCTGCATGGAACACAGCCAGCTTGCAACGCATAAAGTAATCGGCAACCTTGGCCTTGATCTGGTTTACTATATCATAAACGGCTGCGGTGTTGTCACCGAAAGCAAAGATTGACTTGTCATCAGCAGCCTTCTTCTGCCATGCTGAGTAATCGGCCAGAGCCTTATAGAATGCCTCCAGCGAGTCTGCATCGGCACCCATAAGTCCGCTACGGTCAGCCTTGCCGCCCATTGAAGCCACGCAAGCCTCGATGGTCTTCTGCAGTTCCTCATCCTTGGTTGACTGTACGGTAATGATACCGTCGCCGTTCAGACCAGTCTTGGCAAAGATAGCCACGCTGTCATCGGCATCGGCAACCGATATGCTGTCCTTCTTGAGTCCAAGGTTCTTAAGAATCTGTTTGGCCGATGCCAACAGCCTTGCGCCGTCGGGATTATCGGTATTGAAAGCTGAAAGCGGCAGGGTATCCTCCTTCTTGAGAAGCATGTCGGGATCCTTGATCACAGAGGTGATCCACTCGGCAGCCTTGACAACCTCATGAACATGAATACGGCCGTCATTGTTGCTGTCCAGCATCTTGAGAGTCTTGGCATCGAACTCCAGTCCGACAACCGGTGAACTCAGAACTGTCCACAACTTCTGGTCCAGCTCACCCAGATGCTTAATATCCTCACCGCTCTTGATATTGACGCGGTTCTTTCCACCTATCGTGGAAAACTTCCAATCATAATCACTCATAAGCTATTTATTTATTAGTCCAATCTATTCTGAGCCTCAAATATAAACAAAAGATTATTCCTTTGAACCTTACCCAACCATCAAAAATAAAAAATCTCCCAAGCCTCCGCTGGACGGATAGTTTGGGGAGTAAACTAAAAAGAGGTGGCGGCTACCTCTTCCTAGACGTGTAAAGGTATAGGCGGGATTTAAGGTCTTAAATCCCTGGTACTGCTAAGCGGGAGGTAGGT
>CADBXO010000016.1 GCA_902798685.1 uncultured Bacteroidales bacterium | reverse complement strand
ATATCGTAACATATATCGCTCAGGTTGTTGCCGACCGTGCTGCACGCGGCATGAACTTCGGTACCGTTCTGGTTCCCGAGGGCCTGATCGAGTTCATCCACGCCATCAAGAAGCTTATCGCCGAGCTCAACGATGTACTCGCTGCCAACCAGGCTGAGTTCGACATGATACAGCGTGACAAGAAGATTCAGTACATTGTAAGCAAGCTGTCCAAGGACAACGCTGCTATCTTCAAGAGCCTGCCTGAGAGCGTAAGCCGTCAGTTGGCTCTGGAGCGTGACCCGCACGGAAACGTACAGGTATCTCTGATCGAGACCGAGCAGCTTCTGGCCGATATGGTTGGAACCAAGCTTGATGAGTGGAAGAAGGAGGGCAAGTATCTTGGCAAGTATGCTACCCAGCATCACTTCTGCGGATACGAGGGCCGTTGCGCCGCTCCGTCAAACTTTGACGCTGACTACTGCTACAGCCTTGGTTACAACGCATCAATGCTGATCGCTGCCGGCAAGACCGGTTACATGTCATCAATCAAGAACACTGTAGCTCCCGCTGACCAGTGGATTGCCGGTGGTATTCCTATCACCATGATGATGAACATGGAGAAGCGTAACGGTGAGATGAAGCCCGTTATCCGCAAGGCTCTGGTTGAACTGAACGGCGCTCCCTTCAAGGAGTTCGTTAAGCATCGCGCTGAGTGGGCCCGCGAGACCTGCTTTGTATATCCCGGTCCTATCCAGTACTTTGGTCCGACCGAGGTTTGCGACCAGCCTACCAAGACTCTGCAGCTCGAGCATAAATAAGCATTTAGCATGGCCGCCACCAAAGGCACCAAAAAAAAGAAAAGGGTTTCCGTTCCTAAAAAGAAAGGACGGAAGCCCTTTTATATGTTGCCCGACTGGCTGCACTGGCTTGTAACAGGAGCGCTTATAGTGGTTATTTCCATAGGCGCATACTTCCTGTTCCTTCGTCCCTATTTCTACCGTCTGCGACCTTGCCAGGGCTCCAGGGAGTACGGCGTCTGCCTGCCTTCAGGATACCTGTGCTACGGAATAGACGTGTCACATCATCAGGGACGGATAGACTGGGAGAGGGTGGCCCGTTCATCGGCCGAGAACGGTTATCCCATCAGGTTCGCCATCATGAAGGCAACCGAGAGCAATACTTTCACAGATCCCGACTACATTGACAATATAGCAAGGGCTCGCAAGGCAGGCTTCGTCTGCGGCGTGTACCATTTCTATGATCCGTCCACATCGCCCGAGAAACAGGCACAGCATTATATTAATACGGTGAGCCTTCAGGCGGGTGATTTTGTACCTGTAGTTGATGTGGAGCGCTCGGGACGTTCATCGGACCTGCGTAAGGACCTGCTCATCTATCTCAAGGCTCTTGAAAAACACTACGGCGTAAAGCCTATCATCTATGCATCGGCCAAATTCCGTCGCCGCCATCTGAACACCTCAGAGTTCGATGCATATCCATTCTGGGTGGCACATTACTACGTGGCCCGTCCGGGCACCGACAAACGCTGGCAGATATGGCAGTTCACTGACCACGCCACAGTAGAAGGCATCCGTGAATACACTGATTTCAATGTATTCCGCGGCAAAGAGGCCGATTTCAACTCCCTGCGCATAAAGTAAAATATAGGGATTTTCCCCTTTACAATTAGGGAATTTCCGCGTACCGGGTATTATTACCGTATTATTTTTGCATTGGAAAGAAACCAATAAAACATACGGTTATGAAAAAGTCAGTATTGTTTATGGCATTGATGGCAGTCACAATGACAGCCGGTGCGCAGAGGAATGACTTGTATTCAACCGGTAAATCAAACACCGGAAAGTCTTCAGGTACGTCAGCGTCACAAGTTACAACCGTGACCCGTACTCCTTCATATGTAGAGCCTGCAGCTCCTGTTCAGCAGGAGGTTGTTCCGGCTGCTACAGTTACCAGCACTCCCAAGATCATAGTAGACCGTGATCCCGATGAGTATAACCGCCGTTATACCTACGGAACCAGTCAGATCCAGTATGAGGACGGAACTTATCTGGACGATGTACCCACCATATATATTCATGACACCATATATGTAAGTACACGTGAGGTGAGTGATGGTTCTTATATCGAGGGTTACAAGGACGCCATTGATGATTACGATCTGACACGCCGTCTGTACCGTTTCCGTCGCGTAGGACGCCCGTACTACTCACTGTATGATGATATCCTCTGGGATATTCTCTACTGGGATTATTATTGGGATACCGATTACTGGTACTTCTCACACTCATACTACTATGATCCCTGGTTCTACGATCCCTGGTATTATGATTCCTGGTATTACGGTCCGTATTACTACAGCTCATACTACTATTATCGTCCCGGTCACTACTATTCATATCATTACTATGAACCCGTTACCGTCAGCAGAGTTGATACTTACAGACCTAACCGCAGAATCAATGACGGTGGATGGGACAGGAATCTTAGCCGCAGTACTACTGCCAGCCGTACAGCTTCATTCGGTTCAAATTCAAGCCGCAGCGTAACACGTACGTCTAATAATATAGCTTCAAGGTCAGCAGGCACCGCTTCAAATGAAGGTCGTAGCGCCACCGGATCAACTGCCAGCCGCAGTGTATCAGCAGGCTCAACTTCAAGTCGCAGTGTTTCAGCAGGCTCAACTTCAAGCCGCAGTGTAGCAAGTTCAGGCAGCAGCTCAACCCGCAGTGTTTCAAGCAGCAGCTCAACCCGCAGCGTTTCACAGCAGTCTAACAGCTCATCTGTAAAGAGTGTGGCTCCTGCAACATCAAGCCGCTCAAGCTCGACCAGCAGTTCAACCCGCAGCGTAAGCAGCAACTCGGCAAACCGCTCAACTCAGTCCGGTTCAACATATGACCGTCCGAGCAGCACCAGCAGTTCAAGTGTAAGCTCTTCACGCAGCACAGGCAGCAGTTCAAGCGTATCACGCAGTACTGGCAGCTCAAGCCGTAGCGTATCAAGCGGTAGTTCAAACTCATCACGCAGCGTAAGCAGCAGTTCAAACAGCAGCCGCAGTTCTTCATCCAGCGCCAACACAAGCCGCAGTACTGTGACCCGCAGTTCTTCAAGCAGCTCCAGCAGTCGTAGCGTAAGCAGCTCGAGTGCATCACGCAGCGCAGGTTCAACTTCAAGCTCCGGCGGTTTCAGCGGCGGATCAAGCTCCGGCGGTTCACGCAGTGTCGGCAGCAGCTCAGGAGGAGGCGTTTCACGAGGCGCATCAGCTGGATCTTCCAGAAGATAAGAAGGTAATTGAATCATCTGACTCAAAAGAGATTATTATACCCTAACAGTAAATCCTTTAAAACTTAACAATATGAAAACCAATAAGTTAACAATATCGGCAATTGCATTGACAATGACTCTTGCAGTAAGCGCTCAGACATCATTTGATGCAGCCAAGCTGTATGAAGAGGAACTTAACGGAACAGCCCGTTACGTGGCAATGGGTGGAGCTATGGGAGCACTTGGAAGTGATATCTCGGTTATCAGCCATAACCCGGCAGGTATAGGTACATACCGCAAGAGTGATATTAACTTCTCTATGTCAGTGTTCGGTACACAGGTTACTACTGATCCGCTTGCAACAAAGACAAATCCCTTATCCATTAACGGAATTACATATTATTCCCACAATACAAAATCTGATGTGAATCTGGGATTTGACAACTTCTCGGCAGTATTCTCCGGAAGTGATGCAGGTAATACCTATATGAACTTCGGCATTTCTTACCGCAAGCTGCAGAATATGGACCGTCATCAGGATTATTATGACTCATTTGCTGATGCTGACGGTTATGAGGTTTGGCGTAACTATGAGGATAATCAGCGCAACAAGATTCATTCATTTGATTTCAATATGTCCTGCAACTTGTCAGATAAACTCTATCTGGGTTGGACATTTGGTATCCTTGCAACTGATACATGGTCAGAAGGTTGTTTCTACGACTATTATGACAAGACTGCCCATCCCCAATTCCCCAACGGACTGGACTTTACGGTTGCAGATAGGATGAATCAGTCAGAAGGATCAGGATGGAACATGTCATTCGGTACCATTATCCGTCCGATACCCGCACTGCGCTTAGGAGCAGCCATTAAGACTCCCACATATTATCGCCAGAGATTGGAATATGCCGACTATCTGTATGCAGTTCAGGGTACGCAGATAAGAGTACTTGACGGCCAGGTTGTGAAATACACGATTGATGATGTCAGAAACGGTGTTGCCATTGAAGGTGATCCCAATAAATACACAGATTATGTAGATTACAAGTTCACATCCCCCTGGTCTCTTGATCTGAGTGCAGGTCTCACATTCGGTTCCGGTAATATAAACTGTGCCATAGGTGCTGAGTATGAGAAACATTTCACACAGCGTTCATCTCTTACAATCGGCAATACAAGGCTTGGCACTCAGGGATCAATAGACTATCAGGACTTCTCGGTTCTTAAGGTCGGTACAGAGTTGAATATCGGCAATCTCTCAATCAGAGGAGGTTATAACTACAGAGAATCAATCTTTTCTCCTACATACAATTGGGATGAATGTCCTTATCTGTTCGATACCGATTTCAACGGTTGGGGATATGATGATAACGGAGATCTGGTAATGGGTCGTACAGACTTTCAGGTGGACCGTCTGGGTAAGACAAGGTATATTACCTGTGGCTTGGGATATTGCTCAGCTCCGGATAGAGACGGAACCCAGTTCTACATTGATCTGGCATACGTTCACGGGATAAGAGGCAGCTTGTTCAATGTTCACGAGTATGACGAGGATATCCCTGTTGACGTAAACTTCAATTACAATACCAACAAAGTATTGTTCACATTGGGTTGGAACTTCTAAGACTTCATATTTGGTTTGACTTTGAGATAATTAATTTAGGATTGATTCCGGCGGGTCTTGCAGACTAGCCGGAATTTTTTTTATCTCAAAACTTACCAAGAATACGGTCCATTACCCAGTTGGTGGGAGTGGCGCTGATGCCGTCACAGGTGCAGACGCCCTTGCCGTTGAGATGATCCACGACAGCCTGTACCAGCGGGAACTGTACGTGCTCGGGATTGGGAATGTCAAACTCATGACGTCCCTCGCTGTCATGCAGGGCAATGGGCTGGAAGGTGAATATGGAGAAACAGATCATGCCCTTGTCACCGATCAGTTCGATGCGGTCCTCCTTGGCGGACTCATCGGCCACAAAACACCATGAGCCGGAACCTACCAGACCGTTCTCAAACTTGAAGCAGGCGCTGACTGTATCCTCGGCCTGATAGAGACCTGCGCGGTTGCTGCAGAGTCCGTATGCGTCGATTATGCAGCCGCAGAGTTCCTGAACCATATCTATCTGATGGGGTGCCAGATCATAGAAATAACCGCCTCCTGAGATGTCGGGGATGACGCGCCAGGGCAGGTTGGTGCTGTTGTAGTCCAACTCCTTGGGCGGCTGGGCAAAACGTATCTGTACGTTTATGAGTTTGCCTATCTGAGGGATGAGTTCCTTGACTTTGAGGAAGTAGGGCAGATAGCGGCGGTAATATGCTACGAAACAGGGTACTCCGGTTTCACGTGATACGCGGTTTATGCGCATGCATTCGTCATAGCTCTGGGCCATAGGCTTCTCGATATAGACCGGTTTGCCGGCTTTCATGGCCATGACTGCGTATGTGGCGTGTGATGAGGGCGGGGTGGCTATATATATGGCATCAACGTTTGGATCGTCAATGACATCCATTGCATCGGTATACCACTTCTTTATGTTGTGCCTCTGGGCATATGAACTGGCTTTGGCCTTGTCACGGCTCATAACGGCCTCAATTGCGGAACCTTCGGCCTTGGCGAATGCGGGACCGCTCTTGCGTTCGGTCACCTCACCGCATCCTATAAAACCCCATCGAATCATATCTGGAAAAAGCTATCTGAATCAATCGTAGAAAGTCCAGCTAAGGCCGAACTTGACCATACCAGGGTTGGCGGGATAGCCGGGAACTATGAATGAATCCCGGTTGCGCATGAGTCCGTCATTGAAATGATAATACATTATGTAGAAACGGACACCGCGAAGCATGCAGTTGACATAACCGGAGAGCAGGGGATAGCCGCCTACCTCCTGGACACAAGCGTCATTCTGCAGGTGGTATGAACCTACCGCAGGGCAATAACCCGGAGCCTGGTATCTTGTAAAGTAGAGTGCATTGGCACCCACCTCTATATGAAGTCTCTTGTAGTATATGAACTTGAAATAGAGATCCGAGAAGATGTTCAGGTCAGGCAGCGGAATGATTTTCTTGTGGCCCGATAACTGATATGTCACATGGTTGTCCCAGTGCAGGGGACCCAGCTTGAAGTTCTGCTGGAGTGTGGCGCTCAGTACCTGAATGGATCCGTCAAACTGCGCTGCCTTTATTGAGTAGGAGGGCTGTGTAATGCCGTCAAGGTTTACATATGCACCTCCGTCATTCTTCAGATAGACATAATTGGCTATGTTCTCTACGTCAAGCTGCAGTCTGGTGCCGGTCAGGTCCAGATCGACAAAACCTCCAAAGTGAGTGCGGAACTCCTTCTTGAAATCCCCGTCCCACCAGGCGTAAGTGGAGTGCAGGTTTGACAGATAGAAAGGTGATTCCTTGGCCGACATATCAGCGTATGCGCCTATCTTGGCTTCACGGCCGAATATGGGGTATTTGAGTTCCATCTCACCCGACAGTTCAAAGTCACCAAGACTGGTGCCCAACAGGACGGTCTCAATACCGGCTCTGAAGGTCAGGTTATCTCCTTGTGCCTTTTCCAGCTGACCTCCCACTATGAAGTCTCCTTCATTGTAACGGTGCATGTATTCACCGGAGCCTGCTATTGTATCGGGCATTACAAAACTGCGGAATTCATATCGGGCAAATGCTGACAATCCGGCAATCGCCCATTTGGTAGAGCCCTCAAGCAGAGACAGTGACAGGGTGTTGGATACATAGAAGTTCTTCATCAGATCCAGAGAGTCATTCGTGAGGTATCTCTTGGAATAGAATCCGGCAGGTATCTGATAGTAAATGTATTTGCGCTGAAGCTGGCCGATCTCCATGGTGTGCGCGGCCTTTCCGAACTCTACTACGCGTGTGAACGTGTAGACCGTATCACCAATGCTGTCGGTTCTGTGGGTGGTCTTCCTTATTGTAAGTTCCTGGTTGAAGAGTCCCTGAGTACGTTTGATGTTGTTCCAGTTATCATACATACGGAACGGAATATCCTCAGGTGAATACTGCTTACGTCCTTCGGCCATCTCCTCGGGGCGGCGGATATAACGGGTGTCCTGAATACCTCCGTTCTCGGCCACCTTTATGTTGTCCTTGTTGACGGTGGCGTACATCTGATATATGTCACCGCGGTAGTATGTGTAGAGTCTGGCGTCGAACATGGATGTGGACTGGTTGGTGTAGCGTCCGCGTCCAAGCTGGTAATCCAGATCAAAGCCTATGCCTGATTTCTTGCTGAAATTGGCTGCGAAATAGCCCTTGATATGCTCCTCACCGGTACGTTTGTTGCCGCCCTTGTAATAATCGATGCTTACATGGGGTGTCTTGGCGTCGGTGAAACGGAAATCGGCCGCATCCTTTATCCAATAGTCATAGGGGGCGTCAAAGATGAAATCCTTGGGCTGCTTGCGCTCAAACCAGAGTCGTGACAGACGGGGTGATCCCATGTTGCCCAGATGGCTGTAGGTTCCGAACATACCCTCGGTAAGGTGTACGTTATGGAACGAATGGTGAATGGTATCGGGCTCGATTATTTCGGCAAGACCTGTGTTGGTGTTGATCCGGAACTGATAATAGTCATGTGATACGGTTCTCTCAATTACAGTGGAGTCCTTGTCGGGGTCCATATTCATGAAGCCGTCCATGGTCTCGCCGTTGAATCCGTCCTGATTCTGCGAAAGGGTGCTCTGGGCACCGGCAAAACAGGGCAGGAGCAACAATGCTGCAACTCCTAAAACTGCTTTGAACTGTATCCTGCTGATCATCTTACGGGATGAGTCTAAGTATGTACTCGGCAATCTTTATAAGCAGAGATATGCCGCATGTGATGTAAAAAGGAAGTGCGCCGATGGCACCGCTGAACTGAAGTATAAACAGGACTGTAGTTACAGCCGCTCCTGCAAGAAACAGGGTGTTAAGGGCGTAACGTACCTTCTCCGTTCCGCCGGAATTGGCGTCACGGTGCTTGCGGACACCGCTTCGGTGTATCTTTCCGGTAATATCATAAGCAGCACGGCGGTCCATATCGGACAACACCGTGTATGCCTCAACTATACTTGAGTAAAGGGGAGTTCCCTCGGGGTTCTGTGCTATCAGACGCTCGTATGCGCTTTTTATCTCAGCATCCGATGCCGACTCGTCAACTCCTAAGACCGTATATAGTTCCTTGTTGGATGCCATCACATTGAGAGGTTGCCTGATACTGTATCAGTAGCCCTCTGGAACAGCATGTCCTTGAGGTCAATGGTCTTGATACGGAACTTTCCGGTGCTTCTGAGGAACTTGGTGCCTTTGCGGTTGTAAGCCTCCTTGTCGGTGATCCAGTCCTCGGCAGTGAATGCCTTGCCGCCGCCTTCACGTCCCTCCTCATAGCGGTACTTGATGTCAGTCATGGTCATGGTGAACTCTCCGTTCTTGACCGCAACTGAGAAGTTGTATGAGATTTTTGATTCATCAGCCACGAAACCGGTGCTTTTGAATACAATGATCTGATCTACATGGAAGATGAAACGACGTGTCTTGGAATCTTCATTAAGGATGCGTCCTGCCTGTGCGTAGGGCTGTGCGAATCGGCCTTTAGCCCAGTTCATGAGTGTCTCATAACAGATATCTTCACTCATGTTGCCCGGTATCTTGACAGTCTGGGTAAAATAGACATCGCCGTTCTCATCCTGAGGAACTGCACCTTTACCATATTTGGGATCCAACTCATTTCCTCCTCTTGCTGCTGCAAACAGAGTGAAGAGCAGACCTACTATAGTCAGTAATGCTTTTTTCATAAGAGTACCTTATTTAATATACGACACAAAAGTAGACATTTTTGCCGACATAGGAGTGCTGGTTTCCCGATTATTGGAATAAGCCCCTTTAATTAACACAGAAGTATCGCTTAGGAGCGTTACAGGGCCGTTTTTGGGCGATTTTACCCATTGTATAGAAAAATTAGTCATTTTTTTTAAAAAAAGATGGTCTAATCTTTGCGACAATTAGAATTAGTATTATTTTTGCGTCAGTATGGATTAACCAATTAATCATTTCAATAACAAACAACTATGGAGAAAATTTTGAAACAGGCTGCTGAGCTTTATGCAGCATTTGCAAAGGACGCTAACGCACAGGTTGAAAAAGGTAACAAGGCTGCCGGTACTCGCGCACGTAAGGCATCTCTCGAGCTGGAGAAGCTGATGAAGGAGTTCAGAAAAGCATCTCTTGCTGCTGCTAAGTAAGAAGTAGACTTTCAATTTAATAAAGGGCGCAGGTTTTCACTTGCGCCCTTTGTTTATACCGTTTTCTCAAAACCTTTATTCCAGATATTGCATTATTCGGCCACTGATCTGGAGTAGGGAAATCTCACAGACTTTGGTGTCGTACTGGACTTGGAGGAGGCTCTCCTCGGCATCCAGGAGGGATTTCTGGGCCTCGCGCATCTCGATTCCGGAGAGGTTACCCAGCAGGTAACGCTCCTGCGCAATATCCATAGTCTCCTGTGCGGCTTTCAGGTTCTCCTCCTGGAGTTCCAGCAGCAACAGGTTGTTCTGGTAAGCCTGCCAGAAATCATCCAGGTTGGCACGCAGCTGGAGTTCAAGCTGGTCGATGGTGATATCGGCCGTAAGTTCATCCAGACGGGCGTTACGCTCCTGTACACGCTGCTTTCCGGTAATCAGGTTTATGCCGATGGTGGCGCCGAATGACGGGCCCCAGTTGGTGCGGTCGGTGTAGTTGCTGTTTCCGTAGATATTATGGGTAAGACCGTATGAGGCGTTAAGACGCAGGTACGGGTAGTTGCGTGACTGTACTGCGCGGCGGTCCAACTGAGCCACTGTGCGGTTGCTCTCGGCACGCAGCAGAGATGCGTTGGTCTTCATCATATCCTCGTAGAGCGACTCGTAGTCAAGTCCGGTAAGCAGGTTGATGGCGGTATCGGCAGCCACATGAACCGAGCGCAGGTCCTGGTTGGACATAAGGCGGTTGATACGGATGTTGGCCGATCCCAACGCCTCGTGCTGCTTAAGGCTCTTGGCGCTGTCAGAGTTGAAGTAAACCTGTGCCTGCTGCATATCCAGACGCGAGTTGCCGCCCATATCGTAACGCTCGCTGGTAATACGCAGACGCTCCTTGCTCAGAGCGGTGGCATACTCCAGGTTCTTCAGGTGAAGGGTCTGCTTGACCAGATTGTAATACTCGGTGGTGAGGCTTGCAATATAATCCTCTATTGTCACGCGGGTCTGGATGACACCCTGGTTGTGCAACTCTTCCAGACGGTCACGTGTAGCCTGGATGCTGAATCCGTCAAACACGGTCCACTCGGCACGCAGCTGGGCGTTCAGAGTGTGGTCCAGGACGTTACGGGCCGATACGGTTGAACCATCGGACGCAAGGGTGGCGTCGTTGCTGGACAGTGAACCCGAGTAGGTGCCTGTAGCGCTCAGGGTAGGGCCGCCTCCGGCATAGAGCCAGGAGTCGTTGTTGGCAGCCTTCTCCTCGGAGATACTTACAAGCCTAACCTGATAACTCTCGCTGATACCTGTCTCCAGGCATTCCTTAAGCGTCATTATCTGTGCCTGAGCACTCATGCCCAGAGCAAGTGCCGCTGCTATTATGGAGTATCTTTTCATTCCTTTTTCTTTTGTGTTTTACGGTCAGTTGAAATGTAGCTGTAGATAGCCGGAACTATATACATAGTAAAGAATGTGGAAATAAGCATACCGCCTACAACCGCAGTACCCATAGCGATACGTCCGGCGCAGCCCTCACCGTGTGCGAACATCAGCGGCAGCAGACCCAGCATGGTCGATGTCGATGTCATGAGGATAGGTCTTAAGCGCTGTATTGATGCATCACGGATTGCAATGAACTTGTCAATGCCGGCAGCCTGCTTCTGGTTTGCGAACTCCACAATCAGGATACCGTTCTTGGCCACAAGTCCGATAAGCATGATGATACCTATCTCACTGAAGATATTCATGGTCTGACCGCCGCCGCGCAGGAACACAAGCGCTCCGAACACAGCCAGAGGCACGGTAATCATAACGATGAGCGGATCCTTGAAACTCTCGAACTGAGCTGCCAGAATCAGATAGATAAGCAGCAGAGCCAGACCGAATGCGAACAGAAGGCTGTTGGAGCTCTCGCGGAAGTCCTTTGACTCACCGGTAAGGGCGGTGCGGAAAGTATCGTCAAGAGTCTCCTTGGCAATCTTGTCCATCTCGTCCAGCGCCTGTCCCAGGGTATATCCTTTACCCAGTCCGGCCGATACGGTGGCCGATACAAACCTGTTGTAACGGTACAGACGGGGCGGAGCGATATCCTCTTTCAGGTCCACAAGGTTCTCCATCTGAATCATGTCGCCGCTTCCGCTACGCATGTAGATGGACTTGAGCGCCTGGGTGGTGTTACGCTGCTGGCGGTTTATCTCGCCTATAATGTCATATTGCTTTCCGTTCATGTAGAGATAACCCATTCGCTGGCCGCTCAGTCCCCACTGCAGGGTCTGTGCGATATCACGGGTGCTTACGCCCAGCAGGTTGGCTTTCTCACGGTTGATCGATATTCGGACCTCGGGCTTGGAGAACTTGAGGTCGGCATCGGCCATCTGGAAGGCGGGGTTTTCATTTACCTTGGCAAGGAATGTGGGCAGCACATCCTGAAGTTTCTCGATGTTGGTGGCCTGCAGAACATAACGTACCGGCATACCGCCTCGGCCGCCTGCAAATGACGACTGCTGCTGAACGAATGCGCGGGCATCGTTCTCGCGGCGTACTGCTGCGCTCAGTTTGTCGAACACCTCCATCTGCGAGTAACTGCGCTCGTTGATGTCCTTAAGGGTAATCTGTATGTTACCGCCGCCGCTTGATACTCGTGCCGTAACGAACTTGGCATCGGGCATGATTGAATCGACCACGTCGTTTATGCGCTCGGTGTAGTCACGCATGTACTCGTAGGTTACGCCCTCGGGGCCCTGAGTACGTACGGTTACCTGTGAGCGGTCCTCCATAGGAGCCATCTCGGACGGGGTCTTGGTCCACATCCAGGCGGCTGCGCCAAGAGCCAGCACCATAGTCACGATTGTGATCCAGCGGTTGCGCAGGATGAACTCCAGACTCTTGCTGTAGTATTTGTTCATACCCTCAAAGAAGGGCTCGGACCATGCGTAGAAGGCGTTTTTCTTTTCACGCTTTACCAGAATCTTGGTGGAGAGCATGGGGGTGAATGTAAGAGCCGCAAAGGTCGATATCACTACGGCGCCTGCAATCACGAAGGCAAATTCGCGGAACAATCGGCCCGTCTGGCCCTGCATGAATACGATAGGTACGAATACGCAGAGCAGTGTGATAGAGGTCGATATGATGGCGAACAGGATCTCGCGCGAGCCGTCGATACCGGCCTGCAGCGGGGTCATGCCCTTTTCTATTCGGTTGTAGATGTTCTCGGTCATAACGATGGCGTCATCGACCACAAGTCCTACCGACAGTACCACAGCAAGCATTGAGAGCACGTTGATACTGAATCCCAGCATGTACATCACAAAGAATGAACCTACGATTGAAACCGGGATTACAAGGCAGGGGATAAGGGTTACGCGCCAGTCACGCAGGAACAGGAAGATGATAAGGATAACCAGTATGAATGCCTCGTACAGGGTTGTCTTAACCTCATTGATTGATGCGCGGATAAAGCGGGTATTGTCAAAACCGTACTCGTAACCGACGTCCTCGGGGAGGTCCTTCTCCATCAGTTTCATGCGGTCATAAACGGCGTTGGCAATGTTGATGTGGTTGGCGCCCGGCTGCGGGGTTACTGCCACACCCACCATCGGGATGCCGTTCATCTTCATGTAACTCTTTATGTCACGCGGGCTGAGCTCAGCCTGACCTACGTCGCTGAAACGGATAACCTTGGTGCCGTCATGCTTGATTACCAGGTTGTTAAACTCCTCGGTGGTGTGCATCTGGCCCAGGGTACGGATCTCAAGCTCGGTGGTGTTACCCTCGATCGTGCCTGAGGGAAGTTCCACGTTCTCGCGGTCCAGGGCGTTCTTTACGTCCATCGGGGTGATGCCGTAACCGGACATCTTGACCGGATCCAGCCACAGGCGCATGCAGTAACGTTTCTCACCCCAGATCATTACGGAGCTTACGTCCTGGATGGTCTGAAGTTGTTCTTTTACCACAAGGTCTGCAAGTTCGCTCAGTTCCAGCAGCGAGCGCTTATCGGAATGCAGGGCAACCATAAGGATAGGCATTGCGTCGGCATCGGCCTTGGATACTGTGGGGGGATCGCAGTCACGGGGCAGCATTCGCTGGGCGCGCGAAACCTTGTCACGCACGTCGTTGGCGGCGGTCTCAAGGTCGACCGAGAGCTCGAACTCTACCGTGATGCGGCTGCTTCCGTACTGGCTGACCGATGAGAGCGAGCGGATACCCGGGATACCGTTGATCTGCTGCTCCAGCGGCTCGGTGATCTGGTTTTCGATAACCTCGGCGTTGGCTCCGGGGTAGGAGGCCGATACCGATATGATGGGGTTATCGACCGATGGGTACTCGCGGACACCAAGGCTGGTGTAGCCCACGATACCGAACAGTATTATTATGAGCACCAGCACTGTTGCAAGTACCGGGCGTCTTATGCTAAGTTCAGAGATGTTCATCTTGCGGCGGGATTATTTCAGTTCAACCCTCATTCCGGTACGCAGTTGCATGGTGCCGCTGGTGATTACGGTATCGCCTACGTTGAGGCCGCTCAGCACCTGAACCATGGCGTCGGTGCGCAGGCCCTTGGTAATCTCCTGCGGGATTGCCTTTCCGCCCTTGTAGAGAAATACCTTGTCAATACCCATCTCGGATATGATTGCCTCGCTGGGAACTGCCAGCGTGTTGTCGAATGTGCGGGTGTTAAGGGTAACGCTTACGTATCGGCCGGGAACAAGTTTGCCGCCCTTGTTGTCGTAGATGGCGCGGACCAGATAGGTGCGGGTGCCCTGATCTACCTTTGAGTTGGTGGCGTAGACCTGTGCTGGGAATACCTCGTCAATGCCCTCGACGGTGAATGTCAGCTTGGCGCCGTTCTGCAGCAC
This sequence comes from uncultured Bacteroidales bacterium, assembly GCA_902798685.1. GTDB lineage: Bacteria > Bacteroidota > Bacteroidia > Bacteroidales > Bacteroidaceae > Colenecus. Next base: position 25,257 of record CADBXO010000016.1, on the reverse strand, counting down.
GCCGGCGTAACGCTCGGGGATTGCGAACTCAACCTTGAGCTTCTCTGTATTTGTAAGTGTGGCCACGTTGGTGTTGGGTGATGCATATGCACCTACGCTCACCTGACGCAGGCCGATGATTCCGTCAAACGGAGCCTTGAGCTCAGTCTGGTCCAGCTTGGCCTTGCACTCTTCGATATCGGCCTGGAGTTTGTTGAAGTTGGCCTCGGCCTCCTGGTATGCCTCCTTACTTACGGCCTCCTTCTCATAGAGCGCTTTCTGGCGGGCCAATCGGTCCTCGGTTGACTGATACTGGGCCTCCAGCTTCTTGAGCTGTGCCTGCAGGGGAGCGTCGTTGATCTTGGCCAGAACCTGACCCTTCTTTACCTTGCTGCCCTCCTCAAAGAAAATGTCGGTAATCTTGCCCGATGTCTCAAACGACAGGTTAACCTCCTCGTTGGGGATAAGGCTGCCGCTGATGTTGATGCCGTCTACCAGCTCGGTGGGCTCCATGATCACGTGACGCACCAGTAAGGTTTGGCCGCCACGACCCAGTGCTGCAACCGGTCCGCTCATTGCTCCTGCCGTAGGTCCGTCGGGAATGTCTTTGTTTTTCTTGGGTTTAAAACTGATAATGCCCCACACTACAAGGCCTATCACAATTAAGGCAGTAAGAATCTTCTTCATATAGGGTTAAGTAATAATTCTAAAGACGCAAATTTACTAATTAGACATCTTCCCCACGCGCGCGTGTAATTCCGTTAACGTTTTTTAAGTGACATTGGGGACGGTTCCGTTTGGCACTTTTTTCGAAAATGGTGCCAAACGGAACCGTCCCCAATGTCCCACTTTTGCTCGCTTAGTAGACTCTGAGACCGTCTTCAAGGGAGTATGTGAAATCGGTATTTTCGAGTGAAATGTGTTTCTCTTTGGGAGAAAGGAATACGTGTCCAAGAATGCCGATTGAGATGGTTTCGGCCGGATTGCCGGCTCTGCCGATGCTGAAGAGGCCGTAGCTCTGGACCTTCAGATTCTTCTCAATGAAAGTATCCAGCAATGTTGTTCCAATGGCCGATAATACCTTCACGAAGGGATTTTCAGTATCGATATCCTCAGTGGGTAACTCCTTCTGAATAGCTTCTTTAAGTTGGTCACGGATAACTCTCTGGTGCTTCTCTTTGCTGGGGCAGGTGATTACCAAAAGGGCTAAAACTACAACCACTGCCACAATGATCTTAGTAAATCTCTTCATAAGACAAACGTTTCATGATAGACGCAAGACCAGCAGAATTGTTAAAATGGAACAAAAGGGGCCTGACCCCATTGGTATCATTTTAGGTAATCACGCAAGTTGATGGAGCCGGCCTCGCTCTCCAGATTCAGCGCCGGAACGAACTCGACCATTCTGGCGGAGCCGCTCTCCCGGTCAACATGAAAATAGGTGAGCGTGCCCGTATAGCTGCGGAACACCACGTTGTACTCTGTCTCAGTGCTATCGGCCAACGACACATACATCAGGGACGGATTATCCTGCGCCGGGCTCCAGTCAAACTCGCTGTGGCAATAGTTGCTAACCCCGTCGACCGCCATTTGGGCCGATATGCGATCGGCCTCCTTCTCGCTCCCGCTCACGCGGCTTCCGCCTAGTGTTAAAAGCCCGGCGATGGCGACGGCGGGGATAGCCAGGAGCATGCCGATCAGGGCACCACGGATGTGGAACCAGTAGTCGTGGTAATCGGTCGTCATATCTTCGGTGCCGGGGATTATGAAATGCTTGTCGTGGCAGAACCAGATGCAGTCAAGCACGATTGCATCGAACCAGTTTACCACGCACCAGAGCGCGTATGCGGTGAGCGCTCCGCTCCAGAAGGTGGTGCAACCGTTTGCGTATCGGACCAATAGTCCTAGCAGAATGCCAAATATGACCAGAGCCACAATCTTTTTGGCGTAGAATGCCGCTCCGCCGGGTCTGTTGCTCGCATCCACCAGCCCCAGTTTGTCGCACCGCTCGATGATGGCGGGAGGGTAGTTGAAGACAGTCTTGATGGGGTCCCTGGACATCAGGAACACAAATAGCGTGAAGAGCGCGCACGCCACTATTGATTCAATAATGAAAGTCATAGTGCAAAAATAAGAAAATGGTACCAATGGGGCCTGACCCCAATGGTATCATTTTTTGCTGGCGCGGAAGTAGAGCATAGCGCCGTCGGTGTAGAATTCGCGGATGTCGTAGTAGGGGGCAAGGCGGCGGCGCACGTCATCGGCCGTGTCAAAGGGCGGAGTGAACCATCCCATGCGCGCCATAACGGTGCGGGCCAGCCAGTCGGCGCGTTTGAGTTGTCCGGCGATGTAGAAGCAGGCCAGCAGCTCGCCGCCCTTCTTCAGGGTGCGCCTTATCTCGGCATACGCGCGGCTCTTGTCGGGGAACACGTGCAGGCCGTTCATGCAGAGCACCGTATCGAACGTTTCGTCCGCAAAGGGTAGGGCGCCAACGTCACCCTGCATCAGCTTCACATTCCCGATTCCGGCCTCGCTCAGACGCTCCTGAGCCCGCTCCAGCATATCCGTGCTGTAATCGAGGCCTGTTATCTGGGCCTTTGTCATGCGCTTGTATTTATCGGCCGTAAAGACAGCGGTGCCGATGGGCACGTCGAGAAGCTTGCCGTCAAAGCCGTCGGGGATCCAGTCGAGCACACGGCGTGCAATCTCGTTGTCGTTCGTGCCGCCCCAAAGCAGCCTGAAATACAACCGGCTCCACCATTTGCTCTGCGTCAGCGCATCGTCATAAAACTTCTTGCTGAACTTGTATGATTTCTTGATTTTGTCTGCCATAATCGTTCCTTTTATTGATTCCGGCAGCAAAGGTAGGCCGATGCCCGCGCAACCAGGTTGCAAATTCAATAATACTCAATCTTGAGCAGGTCACTAACCTGGAAGTCCTCATGAAAATCATCATCGTACCGGTAGATGATGCGCAGTCCTCGATAAACCTCCGGGACCTTTAGCGAATCAAGCAAATGCCAGCGGGGAATCCCAAAGTCATATGACGCCCGGTCCAGGATCATGCGGTTGCAGGTAAAGTCAAACTGATAATACCCGCCGCCGATGCAATCGTCCTCGGGCTCCAGAAGGTCCTTGTGCTGATTGACCATTCCCAGGCGCAACACTCCGTCTCTCGTTATTATGAACTTGGGCAGCATGTCTTAGAACGATTCCCATCCCGAAAATACGTGCCAGCCACACCAGATGATAAATCCAAGAATAGCAAGGCCAACCACAGCACCCAATCCAAGCAGGATCTTGGCAGCTATCTCTGTCTTGTCCTTCTTAACCGGCTCGCCATATTCATTCTTCTGATATTCCATGATTATAGGGAAAAGGTTGTTACCCAGCGAATATACGGTTTTTTCTTGAAAAATGATACAAATGGGGTCAGGCCCCAATTGTATCATTTTTTGAGTTTCTTCCAGATTGCGGCAACCAGGAAGCCGGGGAGTAGGGAGATGAAGGCCGGCAGCCAGAGGTTCATCAGGGAGGGGCTTACTACTCGGCGGCCGCGGAACATTGCTCTCAGGGCGCGTTTTACCAGCCACTTGGGGGTGTGGACCAGGCCGGTTTTCAGGCCCCAGTTCATCAGGCGGGGGCTCATTCTGTAGAGCGGAGTGGCGATGGCGGCGGGGCAGACGGTGGTTACTCCTACGCCGTAGGGGCGGAATTCGTAGTGGAGCGCTTTGCCGAAACTCCTGAGGTAGGCTTTTGTGGCTGAGTAGATTGTGATGCCGGGCGCGGGGATTCGGGCGGTCATGGATTATTGTTATCGGCCTTAAAAACGCCGCAAAGGGAAACGACCCCAATGCGTCGTTTTTGACTATTTGAAGAGATTGCTTAACTTTGTGTATCAGTAATAGTCTTTTAATCAATAATTGATGCATATGAGAAAGAGCATTGTCTTGGGGTGTATGGCCCTGTGTATGGTTGCGTTTGCTGTGTCTGGCTGCTGTAAGGATAAGGATGAGGATGAGCCGCGCAAGAATAACCACTCTCAAGTTGAAGGAGACAGCATTCCGTCTCAAGTTGATGTGGACAGCATTCCAGATAACACGTTTGTTGTAAATGTGGCAGATAATGATTCTGATGGCGGCGTTGGGGCATCGGCCGTGAATTCTTTCTGGCTGGTTGGCGTGCAGGGTAGTGAGAGCCCTTGGATTGACAATTTTCTGTTTACAAAGTCTGCCGATAAATGGGCGGCTGTCGGGCATGAGGAGCTGATTTGGCCCGATGGTGCCGGTAAGCACACATTCTATGCTACGTGCGATAACACTGGTGATTCAATTGCTGTTTCAGCTGACGGCAGGTTTGTGTATACTGTTCCGGCGGATATCAGCTCTCAGAAGGATCTGCTTGTGTCTATGGTTAAGGATCATGACGGCGGCACACCGGTAACATTGGGATTTAGGCACGCCCTTTCATCGGCCAAGTTCAAGATCGGATTTGACAACACGGCGCGCGGCGGTGAGAATGACCTTCGTATCCATGTGACAAGAATCACACTGTATCATATTGCCACCAAGGGCTCCTTTGATTTTGCCGGCTTTGACTCCAATCCGTGGAGCGTGGATGCTCAGGATGCGGATTATGCGGATATTGTGATTGACCTTAAGAAGCCTGCTGATTTCAAGCCTTCGGATGTGGCTGAGTTCATGGTCCTGGGTCATGATTATATTGATTCCGATATCTATGTGATGCCGCACAAACCCACGCCATGGGATACGGATGGCACCGCGGGACATCCGCTGAACAACAGCTACATAGGTGTTACCTGTCAGATTGTGGAGTACCGGACCAATGACACTCCCACCTATTATGATCTGTTCGGCCTGGATGAGGACTCTGACGAGGATGACTATGAAGAGGCAAAGGAGATGTATATTGATTTTTATGAGGGACTCGCTTCAACTGACAATGATGACTGGTTGAACGACAAGGTGGTCAGTATGATTGTCCCGACAAATCAGGACTGGGGCATGAACGTTGTTCTTGAGAGTATCCTGAACCATAGAAACTCGCAGGCAGCCGCTAACGGTACCAGCGATAATGTTGAAGAGGTTTACATTCCGCTCACCATGACTGACGGATTCGGATTCGGCTCCACCGATACGATTGATGTCCGCATGGACCGCATGAAATACAGCAACGGAAGAGACTTCTTTGCTCCGTTTGTTCCCGTCATTATACCCAAATGACGCAAAGTGACGCAAAGGGGTCGTTTCCCTTTGCGTCACTTCATCAGGATGTCAAACATTCCTTTGTCCTTGAAGTCCTGGGTGCGCTGGTCCCAGAAGCCAAAGTCGGCATCGTAGCACCAGAGGGTCCAGGCTATGTTGCACTCGTTGAAAATGGAGATCATGTCGGTCATCCAGGCGTAGGCCAGGTCGCGGGGCGTGCGCTGGTAGGCTCCCCATTCGCCGCAGAAGAGCTGCAGACCCAGGTCCTGGGCCAGTTTGATTGCATCGGCCATATCGTTTTTGATTCGCTCGCGGTTCCAGACGGTCAGGCCTTCGTTGTCGCGTATTATTTTCTGCAACTGCGGGGCTGCCTGCTCATAGTCGGCCTGTGAAATGAGTTGGCCGGGGTAGTTGACGGTGCCCGTGTATCGGCCCACATCGGTCCACGAAGCACGGTAGTGGGTCACGAACATGGGGTTGTAGTAGTGGAAACTCAGGATGATATTCTTGTCGCCGGGCGGGATGCGCAGGTCCTTGAACGTGCCCACGCTCTGCCATCGGTTGGAGCCGATTACCAGCTTGCGGTCGGGTTCCAGTTTGCGTAGGGCGGCGTGCACCTTTTCAACTACCTGGTTCCACTGTTCTGGGTCATCGGCAACGGGTTCGTTCATGAACTCGTAGGCCACCATGCTGACGGGGTATTTTTTTAAGACGGCCGATAATTGCGTCCACATGCCGATGAGTTTCTGCAGTTCGGCGGGGTCCTCGTAGAGGGCGTTTTTCTGGCCTTCCTGCAGCACGAAACTGTGGGAGCGGAGGGTGTGCAGATCCACTATGACGCGCAGATTGTGCTTGACGGCCCAATCCAGAGCATTGGTCAGGAGCTGCCAGGCCTCATCCAGGCGGTTGCCCTGCTCGTCCCAGAACTGGACCTCGTCTATGGGCAGGCGGATGTGGTCAAAACCAAGCTCACGGATTCGGATCATGTCCTGCTCCTTGATGTGGTTGGCGCGCGCCTGACCCCGGGCCTGCGACTGGCTCAGCCAATGGCTCACGTTTACTCCGCGTTTGATCTCAAAGCCGTTCTGGGCTTGCGTGGGCGCTGACATCAGCACACTCAGCATGATGACAGCAAGTACTCTAAACAGTCTCATATTCTGCAAATATAGCAAAAAGTGACGCAAAGGGGAATTTTCTACTCACCTTAGGGAGAGAATAGGCCGTACCTGCGTGCTGTTTCCCTAAGGTGTGGGGGTAGCGCAGGTTCTGGCGATTTTTCAGCTCACCTTAGGGATGAAAAATGGCTCTACGTGCGTTGTGGCTCTCTAAGGTGCGGGGGTAAGCCCGCGAGAAAGCGTATTTCCTGCTCACCTTAGGGAAGAAAATGGCTCTACGAGCGTTGTGGCTCCCTAAGGTGCGGGGGCAGCCCGCGAGAAACCGTATTTCCTACTCACCTTAGGGAGAGAATAGGCCGTACCTGCGTGCTGCGTCCCCAAGGTGCAGGGGTAGCCGGCCCAAATCCAATGCGTCATAAATATACTCATTATTGCCGACTGCCCGGAACAGGACAAATGTGTAACTTTGCAGCATGATAAATCGTTCCAGCCTCTATTACATTGCCGCCGTTATCTGGGGCATTCCGGGAGTTATAATTACGGTCAAGGGTGTATCGGCCTATTTTGCGGCCGATAAGTCACAACTGTGGTGGCTCATGCTCATAACCGCTCTGGTCCTGACGGGATTCATTTTCATGTTCAGGCGTATTGTAGCCAAATATTGCAGGTTTATACAGGAGCAACCCGAGCGCACATCGGTCTTAAAGACATTTCCTGTGCGCGGCTGGGTTATTGTGATTTTCATGATGTGCCTGGGTATGGCGCTTAAGATCATTGGCGTGCCTGTAGCATTCACTGCATCTTTCTACAGCGGCCTGGGCCCGGCGTTGCTCACTGCCGCGATCCTCTTCCTGAAAAAGTGACGCAAAGTTCGCTCGGCCCGAAGGGACGCTTTTACCAAGCGAAGCGTCTAAAAGAAATACCCCTTTGCGTCGTTTTTTGTTATCTTTGGGGCTGATAAACCAATTTGCAACAATGAAAAGAATCCTTCTGCTGGCAGCGTTTGCCGTTTCAACATTCCTTTGCCAAATCAGTGCCGAGTCCAAAATACTCTATCAGGTAAAATCACCTGACAAGCAAATAGTTTTCAGCCTTAAGGTGGATGATGAGCAGAAACTGGCTTATAGGATTTCTGTTCGGGGTAATGTTGTTGTTGACTGGTCTCATACGGGTTTAAGCATTGATGACAAGGAAATGAAGTTTACTACTCTGAAACCGTTAGGCCATTTGTTCGGGTCCACGAAAATCAAGTATAAGTGGACTCCGGTCTGGGGCAAACGTTCCGTTGTCAAGGGTAGCTATTCCGATAGGATGGTTATGTGTTATCCCGGCTATGTGCTGTTTGAGGTACGCGTTTATAATGAGGGCGTTGCTTTCAGATGCACCCCACAAATAATTACAGCTTCATCTGTTGAGACTTATTCGGAGCAGAAAGCGTCAGGAATGTATCCCGAAAAATACAGAGAACATACAGATTTCAATTTTGCCGATGACTACACCGCGTGGTACTACAACGGCGAGCGTCATAACATCGGCCCCGAGAAGTTGTCCGATGCAGGCGGCGAGCGCCTGCCCATTATGGTTATCAAGGCGGCCGATGACCTGTACCTTGCGTTACATGAGGCCGATCTTGGAGCAGACGGATGTCCCATGAGACTGCACTCGGAGCAGGGTTCTACAAAAATGTCGGTATTAACGGAGGATTTTGCAGAAGGAAAGCCGACAGCCTGGCGAGTGCTGATGGTTGGCCGTACCCCCGGCGACCTGGTGGACTCACACCTGCTGGAACTGCTCAACCCAGAGCCGGAGGGTGATTTCAGCTGGGTGCGTCCCGGCGTATATCTCTGGGACTGGCGCATAGACGGCGCAGTCTGGGAGGGTTACCGCTACGGCATGAACTATGACTCCTGGACCCGCATGATTGACTTTGCCGCAGAACAGGGATTCCAGGGCCTGGTGCTCGATGCCAACTGGTACGGTCCCGAGTTTGAGAAGGATTCGGACCCCACCAAGGGTGATAAGGCGCGCGATGTTCAGCGCATAATTAAATACGGAAAGGACAAGGGTGTGGGCGTTTGGCTCTACCTGAACGATGTGGCCGGCACCAACTATCCCATTGAGGAGACTCTGGCGCAGTATGAGGAGTGGGGTGCAAGCGGCGTAAAGTACGGCTTTATGAACGGCAATCCGCAGGAGAAGAACCGCAAGACCCAGGAGATTACAGCCCTGTGCGCCAAGCATCATCTGATGGTTGATTATCATGACTATCCCGTGCATCCGTTCGGACAGATGCGCACCTGGCCCAACGCCGTAACCCGCGAGTACTGCAAGGCGCAGCTGGACGGCCGTCAGATATTCCAGCCCAAGACTTTTGTGACATCGGCCTTTGTCAATATGGTGGCTGGCCCGATTGACCAGAACAACGGCTTCCTGGAGCTGCATCAGGGACGCACAACCCGTAAGGACAACAATCAGGAGGTGCCCAGCACCGTAACTGGTGAGATTGCACGTACACTGATTACATGGTCAGGTGCAACCGTAATTCCCGATATTCCTGAGTACTACCAGAAGTATCCCTCACTGCTGGAGTTCCTGAGCGCCGAGAAGCAGCCCTGGAAGGAGAGCATCACTCTGGCCGGTGAGATAGGCGAGTACATCGTGATGGCTCGTCAGAACAAGGACGGTGACTGGCTCATAGGTGCCGCTACAAATGAGGATGAGCGTGAGATAGAAATACCTCTCAGTTTCTTAGGCAAGGGAAAGTTCACGGCAACCGTCAATACCGATGCCGACGATACCCATTACCGCACCAACCGCGAAACGTACCAAACCGTCAGCGGCATCAGCGTAACCCGTAAATCGACAATAAAAATAAGGCTCGCACCCGGAGGCGGAGCCTGTATTTTGATAAAATAGTACAATTGGGGCCTGACCCCAATTGTATCATTTTTGATCTAACTCACTGAACTGCTTCATGATGTCCAGAATCTGACCGCCTTCGTCATAGGCCTTCTTGATTCCCTTGTATACGGGAACTACGATGGGCTTTCTGAATCCGGCCATTGCTCTGGTCTGGTCAATGTTGACGGCTTTGGCGTTATTCTTGTCTTTCTCGATGCTCCACTTGGCTACCAGTGTGGAATCCTTCTTGATGTTGTTGATGAACTCATCGGCCAGGATATCGCTGAAGAATGTCAGAGTGGTCTTGGCCGATTCGCAGATAGTGTCGGCCTTCAATGAGTCAACCATGAACTTTGCCTCGTGAATTGAGCCGAATCCGCTCTTTTTCTGTGATACGGTGATGGTGCGACCTCCGTCTGACTCGGTATATGCGGGAGCCTGGTCGTCCTGAATCTCATTGATTGCATCCTTTGCCTCTTCGATCAGGTCGCATGAGGCCAGTGAAAACATTGTAGCGGCGATAAAGCCTAAGAACAAGAACTTTTTCATAGTTTCCTTTTTATAATAAATTGGTTGTAATTATTCCAGTTTGCCACCCATAGAAAGCACAATCTGCTGCATGGAGGCCTTTACGGCAACCTTGTCCTGGCCTTTGTACTCGGCGGTGTTGTCCTGGGTTACCACCTTGCCGTCCACTGACCACAGCTTGGCCTCATCCTTGTCCAGATTCTCTATCTGCTCGCGGTAGTACTGGGTTGCCAGCTCCGGAGTCTGGAAGGTGTACATCATCTTGGAGTCGTTGCAGTTGTCGCCTTTGAACTTGGCCAGCCACTCCAGCTTGAACGATACGTAGTCCCATGAGAGCAGGACCTCATCGCCCTTGTCCTCATATGTGGGGGCTGCAACGCCCATAAGTGACATGTATGAACCCATCAGACCCTGCACGCCAGCGCCGGTTGTGCCGCCGTTCTGTCTGGCGAATTCGGCATTGGCTGCGGCCAGTGAGTCGTTGTAACGGTTAAGTTCGTTGGTGGTCGCGTTAAGTTCGTTTACCTGACGGTCAACCTGAGCATCGACTGCCTTCTCGGCTGAGTTGAGTACTTTTTCAGTAGCCCTTTCAGTAGTTTTCTCGACTGATTTCTCTACAGCTTTTGTAACGCCTTTCTCTGCGGCTTTCATAGCCTTGTCAGTCAAACGGTTAAGTAACTGTGCATTGGAAGGAACTGTAAACAATGCTGCTACAATTAACAGAAGGAATGATTTCTTCATATCGGTTAAAACAATAGTTAGTGATGGCAAAAGTAGTTATATTATTTAGCATTTATTCACAAAAAGGTTTATTTTTGCAGAAACATGACTTACAGATGACCAGAAGGCCGATTTTGATATTGCTTGCGTTATTTGCGCTCACCCAGGGTGTCCGGGCGCAGGGCTATTGCTGTGACCGGCTGGGTGCCAGGCTTGAATATGTAAGGAAAAATATAAAGGACGGAAGCACCGAGTGGCGCCACACGGTAAACGTAAAAGAGGTCACCAAAGGGTCCGATGGCACCAAGGTAACATCGGCCTCAACATTCCTCAAGGCCAACGGCAAACCCTATTACAAAGGCGATATCATAGAGGAGGTGGTACTAAAGCCCAACAACGATGTCTGGGTCGATATGGAAGCGGTCACGATAAATTACGTGAAAGGACGCTTTGGGCTGAACGCAACGGCCGATGCCGCCCCGTCAATAATTCCGGCCGATATGGAGCCGGGCGATACCCTGCCGCAGGTTTCCGGCAAGGGCAAGGTGAGTCTGATTACATTCTCCTACCGCATCTGGGATCGCAAGGTGCTGCGCCGTGAGACCATCTCGCTGCCCGCCGGCAAGTTTGACTGCATAGTACTGGAAGAGCATAAGTTGGAGACAGGACCCGGCCACAACCGAGACGTCCTGAACCACACCTGGTACTGCAAAGGCATAGGTATGGTGCGTCACGACACCTACATAAACGGCAAACTGGATACATCCGAGACACTAACCCAAATAAAATGAAACAATATATAGAGCAGAACAAAGAGCGCTTCTTTGAGGAACTCTTTTCAATCCTGAGAATCCATTCAATCAGTGCCAAACCTGAGAACAAGCCCGATATGGTGCGCTGCGCCGAGCGTCTTAAGCAACTCCTGCTTGAGGCCGGGGCCGATATGGCCGATGTCATGCCCACCAGTGGAAATCCCGTGGTGTTCGGACGCAAGATCATAGATCCCTCATACAAGACCGTACTGGTTTACGGACACTATGACGTCCAGCCGCCCGAACCCCTTGAAAAGTGGAAGACAGACCCCTTTGAGCCGGTCATTCACGATGATGCCATCTGGTGCCGCGGAGCCAATGATGACAAGGGCCAGTTGTTCATGCACATCAAGGCGTTTGAGTTCCTGGTACGTACCGGACAGCTCAAGCATAATGTAAAGTTCATTTTTGAGGGCGAGGAGGAGACCGGCAGCGCTTCACTGCCAGAATTCATAAAGGCCAACAAGGATCTGCTCGCAGCTGACATCTGCCTTGTATCGGACACCACGATGATATCGGACAAGGTTCCGTCAATCAACTGCGGAATGCGCGGTCTCGCCTATCTGGAGGTAAAGGTGGTGGGCCCAAACAAGGACCTTCACTCAGGCCATTACGGCGGTGCGGTGGCCAACCCCATCAACGTACTGTGTGACCTGATATCGTCACTGATTGACAAGGACGGCCGCATAACCGTGCCCGGATTCTATGACAAGGTGGTTGAACTTACGCCCGATGAGCGCAAGATGCTGGCCCGTGCCCCGTTCAGCATGGATGAGTTCAAGGAGTTCCTGGACATCAATGAGGTCAAGGGAGAGAAGGGTTACACCACGATGGAGCGCATAGGCATACGTCCGTCACTTGATGTGTGCGGCATCTGGGGCGGCTACACCGGTCAGGGCGCCAAGACGGTCCTGCCCAGTGAGGCACACGCCAAAATCTCCATGCGCCTGGTACCCAAACAGACCAGCGCCGAGATATCAAAGATGTTCATGGACCATTTCATGCGCATAGCACCCCCATACGTAAAGGTAGAGGTAACCCCCTACGAGAGCGGTGACGGATTCCTTATCCCCATTTCGTCCGATGCCTACAAAGCTGCATCACGCGCCATCGCTGAGGTCTACGGCATAGAGCCTGTTCCCAGCCGCGGCGGAGGCAGCATACCTATCCTTGCAGAGTTCCAGAAAGTACTAGGCCTGGATCCGCTGCTCATGGGATTCGGCCTGGAGCGCGACACCATCCACAGCCCCAACGAGAGCTACCTCTTAAGGCAGTTCTTCGGCGGCATGGAGAGCATCGCCCTGTTCTACAGGTACTATTAAAAAGACAGACGGTACGACCTCTCAGCAGGCGGTACCGTCCCATGAATTACTAAACTATTGTCTTATTATCTCAAATTAATTTGGGATCGCTTTAAAGTTCAAAAGAACTGTTGCGGTAGAATTCCAGCAGGGCTGTGTTGAACAGGTACTCGTAGCGGTACTTGATTACATCGGCCTGAGCTGTTACCAGACGGTTCTTGGATTCGTTGAATTCCGTGATGCTGGCTTTTCCACCTTCATACTTGGCCTGCACAAGCTCGAATGACTCCTGTGCGCTAGTCTCAACTTCCTGGCTGCTCTCGTAGCGGCTCTTGGAGGCTACGGCGTTGTAGTAGGCTTGCTGTATCTCTTTGTAAAGCTGTTTCTTGACATTGTCCAGCTGCATCTCCTGATTCATCTGGTTGAGCTGTGCAGTGCGTACGCTGTTGCGGTTGCTGTTACGTGAGAATATGGGGATGTTCAGGCTCAGACCTACCTGGGGGCCGAAGTTGTTCTTAAGCTGGCTGCCAAAGCCATCGGCTGTACGGTTGGAACTGGTGTAGTAACCTGTTCCGGCGCCTGCGTTAAGTGACAGAGTGGGGTAGTATGAACCTTTTGCAATGTCTATGCTGTTGTTAGCCTGCTGCAGACGGATCTCCTCAGACTTGATGGCGGGCTTGATGTCAAGTGCCTGGGCGTAGATATCCTCGGGGCTGTCAGGCATGCTGAACTCCATATCATCGGCCCCGGGCTGTATGATCTCAAAACCGTCAGGGGTGGGGAGTTCAAGCAGCTGAGTCAGGGTGAGTTTGCTCATGCTCAGGTTGTTCTGGGCCTGAGTCACAGCAAGGCGGCTCTGGGCCAGTGTGGCTTTCTGTGATGCTACCTCAGCGCTGCTGGCCTTGCCGATGGCTGCCAGAGCGGTCAGGCGCTCTACCTGCATGGAGTCAATGGCAACCTGATTGAGTGCCACCTCCAGGATGCTCTGGTTGTAGACAATCTGGATGAATGACTCTGCTACCTGTACGCGGACATCGTCCTTCATACGCTCCAGATCACTTTTGGCTGCCTCAAGACCCAACTTGGCGTTCTCGATGTTGCCCGATATACGTCCGCCGGCAAACAGGGTTACGCCTGTACCTATGCTGAATGATGTGCTGGCGGTATTGGTGTTGGCGTAGGTGTTGTCTATGGTCAGGCTTCGGCCGAATGACCAGTTCTGGGATGCGCTGGCTGACAGGTCGGGCAGGCGGTTGCTGCGGGCTGAGTTCAGGTCAACCTCACGGGTCTGGGCGGCTATGTCGCTCTGACGTACCTGTATATTGTTCTGGATGGCGTAGTCGATGCACTGGTCAAGTGTCCAGCCCTGCTCGGCGCGGACTGATCCTGCAAGTGCAAGTGCTGCCAGAGTTAATGTTATTGCTTTCATAATTATTCTTCGGTTTCAGTTGTTTCTTCCTGCTCTGTAGTCTCGGTTGTCTCAGCCTGTGCGGTCTCGGTCTGTGCGGTCTCATCCTCGATGATGCGCGGTCCGCGAACGGTATCGCCTTCGCTCAGACCCTCCTTGATCTCGATGTTCACGCCGTCGCTCAGACCTGTGGTTACCTTGGTCATTGCGTAGGTGCCGTCTTCGGCCTTCTTATATACGTAGGGCTCGTTCTTTACGAACTCAAGTGCGCTCTCGGGTACGCTCAGTACATCCGATGCTCTCTCCAGGTCAATCTGGGCGTTGGCGCTGTAACCTGAGCGGATGGTGTGCTCCGAGTCAACCTTTACGGCTGCCTTTACCTTGAACTGGTTGGCTCCGTTGCTCTCGACTGCCTTAGGTGATATGTACTCCAGCTTGGCATCGAAGGTGTAGTCGCGGAGGGCGCCGATGGTGATGGTAAGCGGCATTCCCTCGTGGAGTGAACCAACCTCGGTCTCATCGACCTGACCCTCAAAGATAAGGTCGTTCATGTTGGCGATGGTGGCAACGGTGGTACCGTCGTTAAGGGTGTTGGCCTGGATGACTGAGTTACCCACCTTTACGGGGATGTCCAGAATCAGACCGGTGATGGTTGAGCGGATAAGGGTTGAGCTTGAGGTTGCGTTCTTGGATGATACACCGTCGCGGATAACCTCGAGTGACTCCTGTGATGCTGCGTACTCCTCCTTGGCCTGGTTGAGCTGCTGCTCGGTCTTCTCGTACTCCTCGGCGCTGATGAGGTTCTTCTCAAACAGGGCTTTCTCGCGGTCAAAGTTGGTCTGTGCCTGCTTCAGGTTGATCTCGGACAGACGTACGCGGCTCTGGGCTGCAGAGAGCGAGTTCATATCGGGGATTACGGTCAGGCGAGCGATGACTTCACCCTGCTGTACCATCTGGCCGGCCTCCTTGTAGATTTCGGCGATGATACCGTTGATCTGGGGCTTGATGTTGACCTCGTTGCGGGGTACTATCTTACCGGTAAGGACGGTGCTGCGTGAAATATCCTGCTTCTGAGCGGTGAGCTCCTGATAGCGGATCTCCTTGGGCTGTGAGTTCTTGTACAGGAATACGAATGTTCCTAAAAAAGCTACTACGATGAGTGCTACTACGATGTACTTGATTACTTTTTTCATATCTGTTTTATTTTTTCGTTTTCAATTATTGTTATTCGTCACGCATTGCATCTACAGGTTTCACTGCCATCGCTCTGAGGGCGGGTGCAAGACCTGCCAATGCTCCAAGCAGGGCCAGCAGGGCTGCTGATAGTATGGCGGTGTTGAATGATATCTGGAATGCGGCGCCGGATGTTACCTTATCAAAGATATTCAGAAGTAATACCGCAAACATTATTCCGGCACTTCCGGCGGCCAGCGTCAGGGCTACGCTCTCGGTTATGATCTGAGTAAGTATCTCACCGGGCATTGCACCTATGGCGCGGCGTATGCCAATCTCTATGGTGCGCTCCTTGACGGTTACCATCATGATGTTGCTCACTCCTATGCAGCCTGCCAGCAGTGTACCCAGACCTACAAGCCAGATCAGGAAGTTGAGTCCGCGGAACAGGTTGTCCACTAACATGAACAGCTCCTCGGTGTTGAGTATCTGCATGGCCTCCAGGTCTTCGGAATCAAATGAGTGCTGACGTGCCATGATGGAGCGTATGCGGGGCTCCAGAGTGCTGGTATGTATGCCTCCCTTGGCGGTTATGCATATGATGTCAACCGTGTTTCCTTTGTTATAGATGGTCGATGCAAGCGACGCGGGAATCATGAGCGAACGGCTGGCATCGGAGTTGATGCTTATGATGCTGGTGTTGAAATCAACGCCAATTACCATGAAGTTCAGATCGCCCATCTTTATGAACTTGCCACAGGGATCGCCGCCCTCGGGGAAGAGGTTCTGGTAGATACGCTTGCCTATGACGCAGACCTTGCGCTCCATCAGGATATCGGTCTCGTTCAGGTATCGGCCGTAACGGAGTTTTGGGGACTCAATCCTGCAGTAGTCGGCGTTTACGCCACGCAGTGCGGCCGATGTGGAGTACTCGCCGTATTCTACGGTGTTGCCCCATCCGCTGATCATGGGTGATACTACGTCCAGCTCGGGGATCATCTGCTTGAGTCGGTCTATATCGGTGCGGGTGAACTCCCAGTAACGGCCCTCGGGCAGTCCTTTGTAGGGCCTTGAGGTGTTGGAGGATATCAGGATTATGGTGTTGCTGGCAAATCCTCCGAAATTCTCCTGGAGAAGTGCTTTCAGGCCCTGGCCACCGCCCATCATGAAGAGCATCATGAAGAGGCCCCAGAATACTCCGAATCCGGTAAGTATGGTACGGCGGCGGTTCCTTGTCAGGGAATCCAGCGTCTCTTTAAATGAATCAATATCGAATCTCATAATCAGTCTGCTCTTAATGCTTCAATAGGTCTAACACGTGCAGCTTTCACAGCAGGGAAGAGTCCTGCCACTGTGCCTGAAATGACCAGAAGTACGGTTGATTTAATTGCCTCGTTCAATCCGACTGTGGGGTTGATCAGCAGTCGGATGCTCTGTCCGAACATATCCATGGATTCCTGGCCGATGGTCTGGTCCATTATGTAGCATGCTATCATGCCCAGTACCATTCCTATGTATCCGAAGAATGCGGTTATGCCTATGCTCTCGGCTATTATCAGTTTGGTTATGTTCCAGGGGCTGGCGCCGATGGCCTTGCGGATGCCGAACTCGTGCGTGCGCTCCTTGACGGTGATAAGCATGATGTTGCTGACACCTACTATACCGCCCAGCAGGGTGAAGAATCCTACTATCCAGAGTCCCGTGTTCAGGAAACCGCGGCCCTTGTTCATCTGTATGTTCTGGGTGAACTGGTTCCAGATGAAGTAGGCGCTGTCGTCATCGGGTGCCGCGCTGTGGCGGGCGTTGAGTATCTGCTTGATGCGTGCCTCGAATGCCTCGTTCTCAGCCTCGGTCTCAAGTCCGTTGAACGTGAAGGATATTACGTCCAGATCATTGCTCATACCGAATATGGTCCTTGCGGTGGTGTAGGGGATATAGAGTTCGCGGTCGTTACGGTTCTCAAAGGCTCGACGTACACCTATTATGGTGAATACCAGGTCGCCTACCTTGAGTCTCTTGCCCAGCAGCGATGAGTAGTTGGTGCCGCCCTCAAGCAGGTTCTTGGCCAGCATGTGCGTGATTACCATCACCTTACGTTTCTCGGCAATATCCAGATTGTTTATGAATCGGCCGGCAAGCACATCGATATGGTTCATGTCGGCCTGTCCGGGGAAGGTGCCGGTCAGACTCATGTTGTTGAAATGCTTCTTCTTATAAGTTACGGCGAATCCGTTTCTTGAGACCGATGTGGTAACCTGGTCGATTATATCGGGGAACTGGCGGGCCAGCAGGGTCATATCCTGCTCGGTCAGAGTCATGTATCGGCCGGCCTTGTATCCGTTATAGGGCTTGGTGGTGAGGTCGGGATAGATCTCCATGGTGTTGGTGGCGAATCCCTCGCTGTCCTGGTTGAAGGAGTTCATCAGTCCGTTTCCGGCTCCCAGCAGCACTATGATCATGAAGATTCCCCATGCTACCGAGAATCCGGTCAGGCTGGTGCGCAGCTTGTTGCGGCGTACGCTCTCCCATATTTCTGTTATCAGGTCGTGCATGGTTTACTTCATTATTGTGGTTGTACCGAATGCTGATGCGTTGTGCTGCAGGTTATCCTCTATCTGGCCGATGATACCGTCCTTGATGTGGATGATGCGGTTGGTGCAGTTGGCTACACCGCTCTCATGGGTTACCACTACGATGGTGATGCCCTCTTCACGGTTCAGGCGGCTCAGGAGTTCCATAACCTCGACCGATGTCTTGGAATCAAGGGCTCCGGTGGGCTCATCGGCCAGGATGATCTCAGGCTTGGTGATGAGAGCGCGGGCAATGGCCACGCGCTGCTTCTGACCACCGGACATTTCGTTGGGGTAGTGGGTTGCCCAGTCTTTCAGGCCCAGACGGTCCAGATATTCCATGGCCATCTGATGACGCTGCTTGCGTCCTACGCCCTGATAGAACAGAGGCAACTCCACATTCTCAACGGCTGTTTTGAAGGAGATGAGATTGAATGACTGGAATATGAATCCAATCATGCGGTTGCGGTAATCGGCAGCCTGACGCTCGGTAAGGTTTTTGATCAGTTTGCCGTTCAGGTGATATTCACCGGTATCATAGTTGTCAAGTATACCTAATATATTAAGGAGAGTTGACTTACCTGAGCCGGATGCTCCCATGATGGATACGAACTCGCCGCGCTCTATTCCAAGGTTGATGCCTTTGAGCACGTGCAGGGGCTGTGCACCCATGTAAGTCTTGTTGATGTCTTTGAGATCTATGAGCATATTTTGAACTGTTGTTTTTGTTCGCTGTTTAGTGTCTTAGTCTATTAGTACACTGCAAAAGTACGTTGTTGTTTTGGAACTGCAATGGACCAAAGGAGAGATTAACATTATTTTTACATTTCTGTCTCTGTATAAGACACACAACTGACGCATTTACTACGGGATTGTTAGTGATGAATTCAACTTTTCCCGTTTTTTTAAGTTACCTTTGCAATCTAATAGGCACTATTTACTTTTGTTTATGAAATTCAAATCGGTTTTGATGCTTGTTACAGGCTGCCTGCTTATGATGTGCGGCTGTAAGGATGAAAAACCTCAATTCGGAGCTTCAATGAACATCAGGATACTTGGTGTTACCGGAAAGTCCAATCTGACTCCCGGTCTTAAGCTCGGATTGTATGCCGGTGAACCGGTAGGAGCGGAGAACGTTCTGTTTACAGTTGCCGATAACAGCATGGTTCAGTCTGAAACAGATTTGAAATGGGCCTTCGACCAGTCTCAGTCTTCCCGTTTCTTTGTCTATGCTCCATATAAAGAGGAGTACACCGGAAAGGAAACGGTCGAAATCACCATTCCTACCGATCAGACCACAAAGGAAAAACTGTTGAACTGTAACTATCTTCTCGGACTGGCTTCAGGTGCACCCAATCAGGGGGCTGTGACAATAAAACTCCAGCATGCCATGACCGCAATGATAGTTTCCTTTGACAACCGTAGCGGTGATAAGATTGAATCAATTGATATTACGGGTTTCCAGACAAAGGCAAAGCTGAATACGGTAACAGGCACTTTGACGGTAGCAGGAGAAAGGGGCGTGATAAAACCTTACCGTATAGCCGATGATGAAAACACATTCATGTTCCTGTATGTACCTCAGGATGCTACACCGGTTTTCAACCTGAAAATGTCATCAGGCAAATCCATTGCTTATACGTTTGACAACTCCTGCCACGAATATCCCGGAAGAATAATAAAAATGACAGGTATAAGGATTGAGGAAAAAACTACAGATGCAAATATCCTTAGCCTGAGTGGGCTAAACCTTACACAATGGACTTCAAACGGTCTCCCGGAATCAGCCGTGATTTATCCTTATGTGGATCTGGCCGGAATCGGAAAGGTGGATACTGATGAGGGTAACTATAACTTTTTTGAGGCTTATCTCAAGAAAGTAACCATAACCTCAGTGGATCGTACGGATCCTGAAGTATATGGCGTAATCCTTGAGGATGAGAGCAAGGCTATACATGTCTGGACCTATCCCAATGAGAATCTGGACAAATTCAAAGTGGGCGCTACCATTACAGGCCGTGTATTGGGTTACATGGAGAAACCATCCGGGGATGAGTTCAAGATAACATATCTATATACCTACTATTCAACTTTCGGTAAGTCCGATACACTGCCGCGCACAGAGGGCACGTTCGGCGCTCTTGCATCAAAAATCGGAGATTGGGAATACAGGCGTATGGAGTTTAAGGATGTAACCGTAAAGCGGGCGTTCAATGGTGACATGGCGGTATTCACCCAGGGAGAAGACAGCGCCTTTGTGATATGCCCGGGAATAGCAGAACGTCTGACCAATGGAACTAAAGGAAATCTGATAGGATTCCCCGTGCATACAGGCACTGATATCCAGATTATGGTGGATGATCCGGGACAGTTTGAATCATTTGAAAGGGAGTATACAGATGGTGAGTATGCAGCCTTCACAAGTGACAGTACATACGGTTTTTATGACCTGACCAATCCGGAAACCGTTGCCAATTACATGAACGCTCCTGATGCTGAGTTCCAGTATTCGTTCGGATTCGATGAAATGGGGTGTGTCAATCAGTTTACAGATACCCGAAACGGCAGTTCTCTGTACTTATATGTTTACAGTTGTCCCGATTCACCCGTGCCGGGTCATGAGTATCCTGTGCAATACGCTGTCTGGGGTAACCTGGAAGTGGAAGGCAAAACCATAATGATGGAGTGCATAAAAAAAGATGACAATACAGCATGGCTTGTCGACAGGGTAGGTAAAAAAGGTTTGAGATTGGCATTATGAAAAGATATGTTCTTATTATCCTATTAATGGGATGCCTGTCACAAACTGTTGTGGCAGAGGTGGTAAAGCCTGATGTAGCTGCACGTTACGCTGCAAATCTGTTGGGGGTAAGTTCTATTTCTGTTTCTGATAACAATATATCAAGGGCTCCGAGCCGTGGTGGCGTAACGGCTGATCCTGATTATTACGTTTTCAACAATCCTTCAGGCGGTTGGGTTATTATTTCTGCCGAGGACAGGGTAACTCCCATAATCGGTTATTCTGATACAGGCTCTTTTGAAACCTCAGGTTTACCTTCAAATCTGAAATGGTGGATGGATGGAGTGTCAGAGAGCATAAATAAAGTACGTGAGCTGGATCTGGAGGCTCCTGCCTCAGTAAGGAGAGCCTGGCAGGATTTGTCAGCAAACAGGGCTCCCGAATCTACCAAAAAGGTGCTGCAGACAGCCAACTGGGATCAGGAGGAACCTTATACTTTATACACCCCATACGTCAGTGGCGAGAACAAGCATGCGCTTGTGGGATGCGTTGCTACTGCAATGTCCATAATCATGCGCTATTACCAATGGCCGGAGAGAGGACATGGTCAGATAGGAGGTTATACCACAACGGTATATCCTACGTATATACCGGCTTATTCTTTAGATAATCATGTTTATGATTGGGCGAATATGCCGTTGACCGATGCCGCCAAGAAGGCGTCTGCCTGGACCGATACCCAACTGCATGAGGTAGCACAGCTTATGTATGATTGTGGTGTGATGGTTAATATGGATTATACATTCGAACGGGGGTCCGCTTCGCATGAGATGAGGGCAGTTTCTGCATTATCAGAACATATGTCATACGCCGAATCGGTCACCTATATGGTCCGTTCATTGTATACGCTTGATGAGTGGTATGCATTGATGAAGAAAGAGATTGATGAAGATCGTGTGATTTTATATGGCGGCTATGGTGATGCTGGCGGACATGCTTTTGTCTGTGACGGATATGATACTGATGGCAGCAAACTTCACATAAACTGGGGATGGGGAGGCGCAGGTAACGGATTCTATACCCTGGACCTGACTATAACAAGAAATGATGGTTTCCCTGATGAGCAGGGTGCTGTGATAGGAATTGTTCCTGATACGCTGAAACGTGATTCTGAGGAGAATGAACCGTTTGTTTTGATATCAAGGAGTGGATTTTTTGGTATGCAGCCATATGAATGGGCAGACATGAAACAAGGTAGTGAACTGTATTTCGCTTTTGGTTGGGTTTACAGCAACTACACTTATGAAGGTGATGTGGATTTCAAGGTTTGTCTTATGGACAAAGAAGGAACAATCAAGCAGGAAGGATGGACTACAACTGAGAGAATCGAAAAGAGAAGCGAAAACTATCGTGCCTTTATAACTGAAAAGACTGCATTGGAAGTTACTCCAGAACTGACTGATTACTTCCAGTTATTCAGAAAGACAGAGGGCGGATCATGGAGACCTGTTAAAGGAAACCGTGATCTGTTGCCGGATGTTGATGGCATATACTGCGGAGTTCTCCCGTATCCGGTAATCATAGTTCCGGATGACTGTTCGGTAGGACAGACAGTCAAGCCGACTTTGACGTTTGGCTATCTGGCTGTTAAGAGCGTCTCCTGGAAGCACAACGGGAAGCAGATTGCCGGACCTGAACTCACTCTTACAGAAGGAACCAATGTAATAAGGGCCGATGTGGTATATATTGACGGATCAAAGGGCTCCATTGTCAGGTCCGTTACAGCAAAATGAAAAAGATTATTAACTAAATAATTTATGTAATATGAAGAAATTATCCGGCATTATTGCCCTGGCTGCAGTTGCCTTTATGATGGCATCATGCGGCGGTGGAAAGTATGAGTATGCTTTCCAGAATCCTAAACTGAAAGTTGACAAGAGAGTGGACAATCTGATGTCACTGCTTACTCCCGAGGAGAAGGTGGGACTTATCATGAACAAGTCTATCTCAGTAGACCGTCTGGGCATTCCCTCATACAACTGGTGGAATGAGGCTTGTCACGGTGTTCGTGGTACCGCCCAGCAGCACTTCACAGTTTTCCCGCAGCCCATAGGTATGGGTGCATCATTCAACGAGCAGTTGGTTTATGACGTATTCAGCGCCGTATCTGATGAGGCTCGCGCCAATTGGAACATTTCAGATCATGACATCTTCAATGTAAAGATGGGTGCCCAGGGTAACCCCGGCAACCCTGAACTTACATTCTGGTGCCCCAATGTCAACATCTTCCGTGATCCCCGTTGGGGCCGCGGTCAGGAGGCTTACGGTGAGGATCCTTACCATATGAGCGTTCTGGGTGTTGCCAACGTAAAGGGTATGCAGGGTGATGACAAGAAATACTACAAGACTCATGCCTGCGCCAAACACTATGCTGTTCACAGTGGTCCTGAGTCACAGCGTCACCGCTATGATGCAGTTGTTTCAATGCGTGACCTGTGGGAGACCTACCTGCCTGCCTTCAAGGCTCTGGTTCAGGAGGGTAACGTACAGGAGGTTATGTGCGCATACAACCGTTACGAGGGTGTTCCCTGCTGCGCAAGCGACCGTCTGCTCATCAACATCCTGCGTGAGAAGTGGGGTTACAAGGCTATCCTGCTCACTGACTGCGATGCCATCAACAACTTCTTCAACAAGAACCAACATGGTACTCATCCCGATGCAGCATCTGCATCAGTTGACGCTGTGTTGAATGGTACAGACCTGGAATGCGGACGTGCATTCATGTCTCTGACCGGTGCCCTGGAGGAGGGTAAGATCAACGAGGCCGATATCGACGTGGCTTTACGCCGCGTTCTCAAGGGCCGTTTCGAGCTGGGTATGTTCGATCCCGCCGAGATGTCACCCTGGGCAAATTTCGGTGCTGATATGATAAACAGCGAGAAGAACCATGAGCTTGCAATTGAGGCAGCACGCCAGTCAATGGTACTGCTCAAGAACGACGGCGTTCTTCCTCTGGACAAGAACATCAAGAAGCTGGCTGTTGTAGGTCCTAACGCAAATGATGTAAACATGATCAACGGTGAGTATGCCGGCAGCCCCTCGGACAATCACGTCCGTTCTCTGCTTGACGGTATCAAGGACAACTTCCCCAACACCGAGATCATTTTTGACAAGGCTTGCGAGCTCAGAAACGAGTACTACACCACTTATTATACCGAGACTCTCAATGAGGGTAAGGGCTTCAAGGCTGATTTCTGGAACAACGTAAACTTCAGCGGTGCTCCCGTACAGACCGGTTACTACAAGGAGGTTAACTTCTCAACCTTCGGCGCTTACAACTTTGCCGAGGGCGTTGAGCAGGAGAACTTTGCTGTACGTCTGACCGGTAAGCTTGTCGCTCCTTTCAGCGGTGAGATGAACTACAGCGTAAGCGGTGACAACGGCTTCAAGCTGACTGTCAACGGTAAGGTTGTCGAGGAGCAGAAGGGTGGCCAGGGTGGCCGCGGCGGATTCGGCGGATTCGGCGGCTTTGGCGGATTCGGCGGCTTTGGCGGTCGCGGCGGTGCTCCCCAGCAGATGAAGTCATTCAAGGTTGTCAAGGGTCAGACCTATGACATCAAGATTGAGTATACCCACACAACAGGTAACTTTGCACGTCTGAACGCTCAGATCTGCAAGCAGAAGGTTGCCGAGTTCGAGGATCTGGCCAAGAACCTGGTTGCCCAGAATGTTGACGCAATCGTTGTCATCGGCGGTATTTCACCTTCAATGGAGGGTGAGGGCGGCGATAAGCCCGATATCGAGATTCCTGCTGTTCAGCAGCGTCTGGTTCGCGCTATGCACGAAACCGGCAAGCCCGTCATCTTTGTTGACTGCGCAGGCTCATGCATGGGATTCGGCAGCATCGAGGATCAGTTCGATGCACTTATCCAGGCTTGGTATCCCGGTCAGGGCGGTTCACAGGCTCTTGCTGAGATTCTGAACGGTACCTGCAACCCCTCAGGTAAGCTGCCTGTTACATTCTACAAGTCAACCGATCAGCTTCCCGAGTTCACAGACTACTCAATGGAGGGTCGTACATACCGTTACTTCCGTGATGAGCCTCTCTATCCGTTCGGATACGGTCTGAGCTACACCACTTATGAGTATGGCCAGGCTTCTCTGTCAAAGGCCAACATGAAGAAGAACGGCAGCGTTACCATCACCATCCCCGTTACCAACACCGGCAAGCGCGAGGGTACCGAGATCGTTCAGGTGTACGTAAAGAGTCTGGACAACCCCGCCGCTCCTATCAAGGGTCTGCAGGGATTCCAGCGCGTAACACTTAAGGCAGGTGAGACCGGCAACGCCGTAATCACACTGACCGGCAAGTCATTCCAGTACTACGACGAGAGGATTGATGAGGTTTCAACATTCAGCGGCAAGTACAAGCTGCTGTACGGCTCATCATCGGCCGATAAGGACCTGCAGTCACTTGACTTCGAGGTGCTGTAAGCCACTGTTAACAACTAAATATTTAGGTTAAAGTCCCGCACAATTGCAGAAATTGTGCGGGATTTTTTTGCTTTCGGGGTTTTGAGGGCTTTTCTTTGCTGTGTCAACTAAAAGATTAGTTAGAACCGATGAAAGCCTTGACCGAGAAAGAACAGATGGTAATGAGCGTGCTCTGGGAGCACCGTCATTGCAGCGTCGATGACGTTGTGGGTTTCCTGCCTGAGCCCAAACCGGCCTATAATACAATACTTACGTTCCTGCGTATACTTGAGAAGAAGGAATTCATATCGT
>CADBXO010000015.1 GCA_902798685.1 uncultured Bacteroidales bacterium | reverse complement strand
AGCCGGCAACTATGTGCTACATGCTAAATCTGATAATCATTTCAATACCTCCAAGAGCTTTACACTCAGTTCCGAAAACGTCAAAGACCTTGGTAAAATAACTATGAGAGCCGGAACAGGCGACCTGGATCCCGCTATTACGGCCGTAGTGGCAAAGATTGTTGATTACTTCCCGGAAAATGTATACGTTGACCTGGGCCTGAGCGTTAAGTGGGCCATTTGTAATGTGGGGGCCTATAAGCCCGAAGATGTTGGCGGACTATACGCTTGGGGTGAGACTGATACTAAGACGGAATACAGTTATGCAACCTATAAATTCAGTGTGGATGGAGTCAGGGGCAATTATACCAAGTATTCCGATAAGGATAGTAAGACTGTATTGGACCAGGAGGATGATGTGGCTCATGTCAAGTGGGGAGGTAGCTGGAGGGTCCCCACCAGTGCTGAGATGGATGAACTGCGCCGGGAGTGCAACTGGACCTGGACAACAGAGAACGATGTAAAAGGTTTCCGTGTATCGGGTAAGAAAGAGGGTTATGAGAACAACTCGATATTCCTTCCAGTCAATGCGTTTAATGACTCGGTAGCAGTAGCTACACTACATCAGTATCCGGAATACGGTGTATACTGGTCAAGCACACTAAGTCATGAGAGCGGTAGTTTCCTGATGGGTGGTTGGGACCACGCAAACGGAATCTGGTTCTGTCGTGATGCGTCGATGGGCAACGCCTCTTATCGCAACGAAGGCCGTTCCATCCGTCCCGTCTGCCCGTAATCCGTGAGAAAACGTATTGGGGCGAAGCGAGTATGCGAGCGAGAGCGGTCCCGGAGGGCCGCCAAGCGACCATAGGGAGCGCGTTCGCTGTGGCGAACTAAAACAAGGAACGGGTTCGATCCCGGCTCATAGAGGAGTTGGATGTGCTGTGCAGACTGGCAGCGAAGTATAAGGCCGTAAAGTGATTGCAACAGTTTTGCAACGCCTAATGCTAGGTGTTTGTTGATTTGAGAATTACTTTTGCTTGCAGATAAGCGAACGCAGTTATGAAAATACGCAGAATAAAGGTTTTGTTGGCTAAGGGGTGGTGCAAGGTGGTATACTTTGTGTCATTGTCATTGTTGTCAGTTATTTGCAATCATGCATCGGCCCAGAATTCAGGTAATGTGATAAGAGGTGTTGCTGGTGTAAAAATTGATACGGTTCTTATGTCAATAGATGAAGCCATAGAGGAATTAGAGCGCATACCTGGTTATGGTATGGTATTTGATGATGAGGCGTCATTTGTTAATACTAAATTTGAGAACGGTTATGGGTATGTTGACCTGGGCCTGAGTGTCAAGTGGGCCATGTGTAATGTGGGGGCCGAAAGGCCTGAGGAATATGGTGATTATTTTGCCTGGGGTGAGGTTGAAACAAAAGAGTCTTATGAGCCCAATAATTACAAATTTGTTAATGGTGGTAGCGCAGTAAACGATAAGAACACTCTGGATATAGAGAACGATGTGGCTCACAAGGAGTGGGGTGGAAAATGGCGTATGCCGTCCAGAGAAGAGTTTGATGAACTCATACAGAATTGTACTTGGACATGGACAACACAGAAAGGTGTGAATGGTTTTTTGGTTACCAGCAATAAGCCTGGATATACAGACCGCTCAATATTCCTCCCGGCAGCAGGGCTACGCAGTCTCTCTGAACTGAGGCTCTCAGGTAACATCGGTTTCTACTGGACTACAACTCCCAGTGAACATTTTGCTGAAAGCGCATGCTTTCTGTATATTACTCCTGGTTTTAAAAGTTTGTATGAAAGTGCAGCCCGTAACCAAGCTCATACTGTTCGTCCCGTCTGCCCATAAACATTTTTGATGGATTATGAATATATTTGCAGAAAATATGCATAAATTTTAGAAAAATATGTATGTTTTCGATGCATCGATTCCTTCTGGCGTTATCGGCAAGCCTGATAACTGGTACTATGTTGTGAACGTAAATACCTGACTAGCAATGTATCGCAGTTTCACTATTGCGATTGGTAAGGCTTAATGGAGGGTATAACTAGATGTTTGTGGTCATTCACCGCCTTGTGTGAATGCCACCCCTTACTCTTTACCCAGAAAACTTACAGCTAGCATGATGCTGCATGGCCCTCTTGACTTCTGCGTGACATGGAAACGCAACCTGACTCGAACCGGTGAGGATGTCATAACCATCTCATCGATAGCGTCTTGACGCGTCACACGGAAATGTCACGCCGGATACAGCTGCATGATGCTAATGCTCCGGAGAAGAATGGAATACCAGCTGCAATATATAGCTCTCAGTATCCATGTGACAGGGAGAACTCCACAGTGTGACCAGCCCGTAAACAGGAGGACCATCTGGCTTCTTCCAGGGGAACCGTCATGTCACGTGTAAATCTGGGCGTAGGTCCCCGTCGTCCTCCTTCTGTATCCTGTTGCAGTCACTTTAAGTTTTTGTATTTTGTTGACACACCGTGTATAAGGGCATCAACAATCAGGTGATATTAAATTGACACAATCGGGGTTATGATACACTCTGAATATGAAAAAGGGCGACCGCAATGGCCGCCCATCATATCTGTCATGACACTACTACACAAATGCGTTCAATCTCCTCAGAGTGTTTATAGAGGTTCCCGTAAGTGAGTACACGTTGCGCAAGCTGATGCCCTTGCGAAGCAGTGAAATCTCCTTTCCATACTGTGCCTTGTATTTGTCTTCACTTTTGCGGTAGGTGCTCGGCCTACCCATTTTGATACCCTCTGCCCTACACCTTTCAATATACTGCTTCCTTCCGCTTGCCATACGTTCTGCAATTGTGAGCCTTTCCATTTGAGCGATTTCTAGTAAGATGGTGCAAATGAGACTGGCCACAGCATTGGGTTTGCCATCCTCGTTCAGGGTACACAAGTTATAGTTCTTGACATACAACGCGATACCGTTATCTGTAAGAAGTCTGATGACCTTCAATGCTTCAAGGGTATTCCTACCCAGGCGAGAGATTTCGAGGCACACAACCTTGTCAACCTTGTTGCCCTTCACATATTCTATTAGTTCCTGTATCTCAGGACGTTCCTCAATGTCCTTTGCCCCACTCACTTTGTTAGCGAACACCTTACAGATGTTCCACCCGGACTGAGCACAAAACTGTGTCAACTCAGCCACCTGTCGATGATAATCCTGTCTGTTTGTGGAGACTCTACATAGTAGTACTACATTTGCCATATCCCTTCCTTTATGGTTATATACAAATGTAGTAAATAAACGTCACATTATCATGTGATTAGCTGATATTAGCTGAGAACTATTGTCGGTTTTTTCTTTCAGGAATACTTCCGTATATTTCCATGAATAAACAGCCCATATTTGGCTGTTTATTTTCCCCGCAGAAGGCTCATATCTTTTTCCTAGACTATGTATCGGCAAGATGTGATAGTCGCTTAGACGGGCCCATATGAAGCCCCATAGACATCGGGATGATGAAATGAAAGATAGTTACTTTTGGTTGGCCAGTGATTGGTACAGTTCAAAGAGTTTGGCAACGCAACTGCTCTCAGTGGTTGTCTTTACTTCAAACCCATAGGCTTCCATCACGGCACGGTCATTATCCTGATGCGCACGTCGGAGTTCTATTGGCATAGTAACCTCATCATACAAGTCGGCTAAGCTACTGTCTGGGTATAAAGCACGGGCATCAAGGATGGCCTGGGCTGTCTGTTCTATCTTGGTTTTCTGAGCATCTGTCGGAGATGGCCAGGGGAAATTGTTGTAAACTATATCCTTAGAATATCGATAACGCATCTCCAATCTTCCACAAACGGCACGCATCCATGCCATGTGAACATTACTTTCAAGAATGCCAAAATGGTACAGAGTGGTATCAGGTATTAGAAAGACTAGGTCGCTGGCTAGGACATTGGGTTCCATAACTCCCATTGGAACGTAACGCCTTCTCTCAGATGAGACCTTGGGCACTATTATATAATTCCCAGAGGGCATATTCTCAGTACTGAAATGAATAGGATTATCAGCAAGTTTTTTTGTTGCTTCACGTTTACTGGCTAATCTGAAAGAACGAACGGCATCCACCCTTTTTAGACAATGAGGCATCTGCCTAAGTTCAGAAGGAGAACAACAACCCAACCATAGGCAATAACGTGGACTCCGGTGGATGAATTCCTCAGAGCCATACCATAGTTTGAAATAATTGGCTGACTTCGGTTCTAACTTAATGAAGTCTTCCATTTGTTCTTTGGTGAAAAGATAATTGCCTCCATCAATAGGCAGATTACCTATTCCAATCTCTGGAACACTACATAATGGATGCTGTCTGTTATTGATGAAGATGTCAGGAGCATCCAACAGGTATGCATTGATGTGGTCAACCTTTTGATAATTATCACCATCAAAGATTATACAGGGTTTTATAGATTGAAGGCTGAATCCGACAATAATGCAATGCACATGTGCTTTAAGAGTAGCTTCACTATCCCATCGGAAAGTGCGGTATGCAAAGTTGATATTGACACCATATTCATTCATCAATGGTTGCCAAAGGTTTGCTACCTGTTCACCTTGACAGATTGAATTGGTAGATACAAGTGCGGCTCTGATAGATGTACCAGCCATGAGTTCTACTGCTCTTTTGTACCAACAGGCAACATAATCAAGGTTTCCTACATTCTTCCACTTAGCACCGAATACATGAATAACGTCTTCTGCTTGGGCATCATCTTTCATTCGTGCACCAATGAATGGTGGATTACCCATTATGTAGTTGAGCTCATCCTTGGGTACAACCTCTTCCCAGTCCATGCGAAGAGCATTACCTTCCACGATGTGGCTATATGATTTCAGAGGAAGGAAGCCTAGGTCATTCTGTACGATACCTTCTGTTTCAATCATCATCTGAGCCTCTGCTATCCATAGGGCTGTACTAGCTACGGTAACGGCAAAGTCATTGATTTCTATACCATAGAATTGGTTAAGGTTGACACGGATAGGGTTTACTATACCACCAAGGAACCCTTGTCCCTTGTACAGCTCCCTGATAACCTCATTCTCCATACGACGGAGACATAGGTATGTTTCAGTAAGGAAGTTACCGCTACCGCAGGCTGGGTCGAAGAATTTGAGACTTGCCAGTTTGTCCTGGAATGCAAGTAGTCTGTTACGGTTCCTGTTCCCGGATGCCTTTATCTCTTCCAGTTCCGCTTTGAGTCCGTCAAGGAATAGGGGGTCTATTACCTTATGGATGTTCTCTATGGAGGTATAGTGCATACCACCACTACGACGAGTCTCAGGGTTAAGGGTACTTTCAAACACAGCACCAAAGATTGTTGGGCTGATGTGACTCCAATCTATTTCAAGACTGGCCTTGTCAAGTAACAGAGAGGCTATCTCTTCTGTGAAGCGTGGAACCTCTATATTACGTTCGCGAAACAACCCACCGTTGACATATGGGAATGCTTTGAGGTCATCTGGAAGATATGGGTCACGCTCTGATACAGGAGTATCAAGCACTGCGAACAGGTCTATCAGTGCACGTCGCATATCACCTTGCCCAGGCTTGTACTGTGCCAGATAATCGTGAAACATGTCATGACGGCCAAAGATGTTTGCATCCTCAGCGTAAAGACAGAATACCAGGCGAGTGCACAGAATGTTCAGGCTTTTGAGTGACTCCTTGTTCTCGGGATCCCGGTACTGCGCAAGCAGTTTCTCATATATTTGACCAACCATATCACCTGCCTGCAATGAGATTTCCATCTCCCGTTTGAGGTGGACGCTTCCGGTATCTACGAGGAAGTTCAGACGGTAATAGTCGGTTTCTAGATTTTCAAGAAGAATCTCCCAGGGTTCGCCATTGGGCTGCTCCATATCATAAACCAGGAATGACTTGAAGTTACAGGTAACCACCCAGCGAGGTCTAAGAGAATAAGGAAGGTCGGCCGAGTACCTTTTGGCTTGTTGGAACGGGGTGAGCAACGAACCGTCACTCTGCTTGATGGGCTTGCGCAGGTCTTTGTCTATGCTCTTTTGTTCTATCAGCACGTGGGTAACCTCGATGTGCCCATCGATGAAACTTGTGTGGTCGAGATGCACCTGGTCTTCAAAGGTGATGAGGTCATAAGGGTTCTCGACACCGAGTACGGTCTGTAACAGTTCCAGCCAAAACTTCTGACTCTCACCTTTCTCATAGCCTCTGTCCTTCCATTTGGCAGCGAACTCAGCTGCTGCCATTGCCTGCTTATTCTTCTGCATGTGATTGGTCTAGGTAGTATCCGAATGTATGTTGGCAAAGATAGGAGTTTTTCCGTTGGATAGCCTAAAACTGGTTCTATTTCTCCTGTTTTCGGGTACCCCATCCATAAGGCTTCTGGAACACAATCGGACGTACTACTCATGGGAAGAGTAGGATGTGTGGGGAGGGAGAAGAAAAGAAGAAAAAGAATACATACAGTATCAATGTTCGCAACCCGTTGCGATTTTTGGGGGAACCGTATATCATTTGCAAACTTATAGTCCATGAAAGTAACTCTTTTTGTTTTTTTGGTATATAATATATAAAACACATCTGACAGATTATGATTGATGAGCTTTCTATGACACAACCCTACGACCAAGATAAAGGTCACCTCACAATTGAGGTGTCGAAGGCTTGTATAACAAACGTACGGGAAAGATTGCGTCACATTGTACAACCCAAGGCACTCTATAATACGACTAGGTTGTACTTCTTCTTATTGCACATGAAAAGTAAAGGTGTGACACACATCGACAAGAAGGACCTTGCGGCGATGATGTTCTCAAAACATGACATCCGGCTTTCAAAAGCGATTGACGTCTTGAAGTCCGTAGGTTTGCTTCACACTGAACTCGTTCAGAACAATATCACCAACAGGTTCTATACTAACTTTTATCCCATACCTATACCGTGTATAGATAGTCCGGAGGAAGGTATAGTCATATATGAATACCAACTGCCACCATCTGCGTACTGGGTGTTTGTAAAGCAAAGTGAGAAGGAAAAGGTTCTGCAGGAAGCTGACCAATCTTGCCAGAATAGTGCACCGGAGTTATCAGAGCCCCAAGCCCCGGTTTCGGTGAACATATCTCCGAGCGACAAAGATGAAGGATTTAGGGATACATTCATATCCTGGTATAGAGAACTGATATTAAGTAACGGTCTTTCCTTAGGGGATGGCCACTTTTCAGACAGTGACGGTCGGTTTTATCATAGGTTCCATCTAATGACTAAGGAAGAGCGCCAGGATGTGCGCTGGGATGGCGAGTCAGTTATTGAGGTATGGGATGCTCACTGCTCTTTCATGGCAGTCCTCTGTTATTATTTGAAGTATTACAATGAATATGATAATGAAGATGAGAGGAGGGCATTCATGGTGGAAGCAAACAGAATGCTTGACTTTATTGTGGGCGATGACATATACGAACGTATAGTAAGGTGTTACGATTATCGTATAGATAGGAAACGGGCGAAAGAGCTACTGAATGCCTACAAGAGCTTCTCCCGTAAATCTTATTTCAGGAAGGATGGACACTTGAAGGACACAGGATGGGCTCGACCATATGGGCGGTTGGACTCTTTCTTCAAAAAAATTTTTCCATACATGAGGGATTACTTTTTGGATTATCCAAGAAGAGATGAGACGGATTTTTCACGCTGTGATTTTGTAATAAATGCCGATAATCAATTGGAACAGAAGTACCGTGTAAAGAGTGTTTCAAATCTCGTGCATGATATAATGCCTTACGAGTTCCGCTTGATAAGCCTAGGTGTCTGCCGGGATATTTTAAATGACTATGGCATCAAGTCTATCACTGTGCACGATGCAGTTTACATGAGAGAGACAGACAAAAAGAGGCTTGACGGAGCTGAGGGTTCAGCCAATGAGTATATTGCTAGACTGTTTGCAAGGAGATTGGGGGTGGGAGCAGTCAAGTCGAAACCATTGTTTTGACTCGGTTATGAGAACACCGGTCTTACGCAGGCCCATGGGTAGAGGTCATGACTCATAAAAGAAAACTCAACTTTTGATGATATACCCTTTTCGAAGGTGAGTATCTGTGCTTGCTGAGATTGGGAAACTTCATTCGAGGAAAGGTTGGCAGTCAAGTACATACCGTATTCGTATGGCCCGTCATCATCAATATCGAAGAATCCTGATGCTCTGAGGAAAATTGATTTGCCCTCTAACCCTGGTTTCGTACTGGTAAATCGAATACCGCGTACGCCGTCATGCTCTTCCCATTCATAGGTGCAACTGTCGATGAGTTCACGAAATTCTTCTACCGATGGCATACGCCATCTACCATGCCATTTGAAATTTACTGTGTCATATGCCTGCTTCTTGTCCTTACAACAAATATAGCGTCTGCCATAGCCATCAGGGCTTTCCGCACCAACATTGCAGGTTGCCCATTTGACGCTCAGGCCCAGGTCCACATACTCATGTCCGGACTCATAGTTTATTGTGGTCTTACAATCGCTCATACGGTATAATAAGGTCGAGATCCAGGTCGCCTATTACCCAGTCATAAAAGATTCCAGCCAATTTCAATGACCTTCCGTCCCAGTCAAGTTTGTTAGTTTTCAATAGGAAATCCAGCGTGCAGTAGTATTCTGCCTGCTCAGATTCTGTCAGCTTATCACCGAACAGGATGGCTCGTACCTCATCCTTACCTAGGAACTTTACTTCGACCGGGTGAAGAGTGTTCGCTATGATAAGCAGGAGAATGTGCATCCCCAAAGACGGGCTTGGGCAGAATTGTTCTTGGCAAGCCAAATGGAGGTGTCGGCATAGCGAGTAATTTGAGAACTCGTATAGTATTCCTTCCAGCTTTCTTCTGACACTCTGGCTGAGTATGGTTGTTTTCCCAGTCCAGTAAGGTTTCAGGAGATTGTTGTAAACTTGGTCGGCAAACAGCATCCTGTTGTACTTTGCATCGCTAGGTGGAATTATGCCTGTATGAAAGGCCTTCCCCTTTTCCCAGCATTCGAGTAGTCCGAACGGCACGCAATACACTTTGTGAGTTGGATAGACATCGGAGATGTGTAGGTATCCTTTTAAGCAGAGTGTGAGGAGGTCCCACCTATATGATTCGATGTATTCCTCAGAAGTCTCGCAAAATCGTGCAATGGTTCTTGTGTTTACAGACCTTGACCCAATATGGATGGCAACTGTGAGCATTACGACCTGGCGAGGCGTGATATCGAGTACACTCGCCACAGATGCCATCTTTTCATGGATGGGGCCGTTCTCTTTGTAAAGGTTATCAGGAAGGCCAGACCCCAAAACGACCTTGGCTATATCACGAATATCATTGAGTATCATATTGCTCTCCTTTACATTATATATTCCAAAACAACAGGGTCGGCCTCCGAGATAGTTGCTCTTACTAAATCGATGAACTCCTGGCGCGTAGGCAGCTCATCTTCTGAGATAAAAACCTCATCAAAAATGTCAATAAAGTCCTTGTCGGAGATGGACCGCGCTCTGTCGCAGACTGCCATAAGGGTACGTTTGTCAATACATAGGATGACAGCCTTCCTGTCATTGGGAAGGTTGAGGTGGACGACTTTGTGTTCTATGTCGATGAAACCAGAGAGGGCGGTTATGAACGTATCACAAGAGATTGATGTAATGATGTCTTCCCAGCTGTCATCGTCCTTGATGTCATGTTTGAGTTTTCTTATTTTTTCTGCCATAATCACTTCCTTTTGTTGTACTATAAAGGTAGTAATTACATGATAATCAGCAATATATTATGAAATACATGAACGGATATATAGCTTTATTTAGCTGTTGGTAGGTGAACGGGGAAATGTTAAAAGACGAAATTTGTGTCTTGAAATGTCGCCACTTTTTGTTTTTTCTGTATATACTATATTGAGTACACAAGCTAGACGAGTTCCTGCTTGCGTATTCATAAACATAACAAGAACAATATGAACTTTAAGAGAATGACAGTGGCAAACGCAGCTGGAAAGAGAACCGCCTGCTGCTATGTTGTCTGTTGAGAGGTGCAGAGCTTTATTAGGAGAGAAGGGGAAAGGGATGACAAATCAGGATGTTATCGAACTTCGAGACTTTATCTACGAAGTTTTGAGGTTGGCAGATGAAGGGGGAGTATTGCAAACTAATTAGAGAAGAAATGGATAGAAAAAAAGCAATTCTCTACTGCCGCGTAAGCAGTGATGAGCAAGCCAAGGGTTGCTCTCTTGACCATCAGGAGAAAGAGTTGAGAGACTATTGCTCGAAGCATGATTTCAGTGTTGTAAGGGTTTACAGGGAGGACTTCTCTGCAAAAACGACCAATCGCCCTGAATTGAAAAAAGCGCTAGTTGAATTCAACAAGAAGAACTCAGGAGTGGATTTCTTTCTTGTCCTGAGATGGAACCGTCTGTCAAGGAATATTGATGACGGTTATATGCTTATCAAGCGTTTTAGGAAAAACGACATAGAGGTTAATGCCATTGAGGAGTGGATAGACCACAAAGTGTCTGAGTCAAAAATACTCCTAGGTGTTTATTTGGCGATGGCAGAAGTCGATAATGATAAACGTGCAAAGGCTACCTGTGATGGTATTCATGCAACTTTGTTGAAGGGAAAGTGTGCAAATAAAGCACCTCGGGGATATGTAAACAAATGCATGGGAGACCATAACAAGTGGGTCGAGATAGACCCAAAAATGGGGCCATTGGTAAGAGAGGCATTTGAGGAGGTAGCAAAAGGTTTGAAGGCGCCGACTCTTGTTTGGCGTGAGATGAAATCGCGTGGACTCAAATGCGAGAGACAATCATTCTTTGATATGCTACGTAACCGTTTTTATATAGGTGAGATTTTCGTTCCGGCTTACAATGATGACCCAGACCAGTATGTTAATGGTGAACATGAACCTTTAATAGACGCAAAAACATTCTTCAAAGTTCAAGAAATACTCAGACCAGCTAAACAACGTACTAGGAGTAACGAATTCAAGAACGCAGAAACGAAGACTATCAAGATGCCTAGACCCGACTTCTATCTTCGCGATTTCCTGCGATGTCCAGTATGTGGAAAGAAATTATGTGCTTCGTCGAGCAAGGGTCGCAGTGCATACTATTCTTATTACCACTGCAAGGATGGATGTAAGTTCCGAATAAAGGCTGACGACTTGAATCATCAGTTTGAAGAGTCTCTCAATAGTCTGACACCGCCAAGTTACCAAATAAACCTCATTAAGGAGATATGTGATGACTTCATTGGTGAGAGCAGAAAGGCTCAGGGTAATCGTATTACTAAGTTGAATGAAGAGATAGCAGAGAGGGAAGGGCAATTAAAAAAGTTAGAGAACTATCTGTTAGAAGATAAACTATCACCAGAAAGTTTTGAGTCGCTGAATGATAGACTCAAACGTGAGATTGCCATACGGGAATCTGAGCTGAACGACCTGTTAAACCAGCCATCTGACAAAGCAATCGCCGACAAGATTTCGAAAGCTTTAAGCCTGTTTTCAAACTTGGGAGATGTTTTGACGCAACTTCCTGTGAATGAGAGGATTGAATTGATTGGTTCGATTTTGGCCGAAAAACTGGTTCTGGATGAGAAAAAAAGTCGAACCGCATACTTGAAATCAGCCCCGGCTGTAATGCTTGGAATATCAGATAGTTGCAAGGATAAAAAAAGACCGAGCTGTGAGTTTTTGTTCACAGCCCGGCACAGTACCCAGAGCCGGGGTCGAACCGGCACGGGTCGCCCCACTGGTGTTTGAGACCAGCGCGTCTACCGATTCCGCCATCTGGGCTTGGTGTCAAAACCGCCGCGAAGGTACAATAATTTGATGAAACATAGGGTAATGCCGCCGTTTTTTTTGGTTTTGCGCTATTTTAACGGCCAAACGCTTGGATTAGTCCAAATATGCAATATCTTCGTAGCACACGAAAAAAGGTACTATGTTAGGACAAGATAATTTCTGCGTTGTGCTGGCAGGCGGATTCGGAACGCGACTTTGGCCTTTGAGCCGCAAGGGCATGCCCAAACAGTTCTTGGATTTCAACAACAACGGACGTACATTGCTCAAGGAGACCGTTGAGCGAATGAGAAAGATATTTCCCGAGGAGAACATAATAGTTTCTACTAACCTGGTTTTTTATGAGGATGTGTGCAACCAGCTGCCGGACCTGAATCCCAAGCAGGTGCTGCGCGAGCCGGTCATGAAGGGTACTGCGCCCAGCATCACGCTGGCATCGTACCATATCCGTGACATAAATCCCAACGCCAATATGCTGGTGGTGCCATCGGACCTTGTAATCAAGGATGAGAAGCCGTATATCGATGCGATAGAGAAGGGTATGTCTTATGTGGCCGATAACAACTGCATCCTGACAGTTGGCATAAAACCGACACGTCCCGAAACCCGTTTCGGTTATATCCAGATGGATGAGAAGGTGGCCGATGGCATATACAGCGTTCGTACGTTCACCGAGAAGCCTGAGGAGTCTTTTGCGAAGGTGTTTGTGGACAGCGGTGAGTTCTACTGGAACTCCGGTATCCTGATGTGGAACGTGAACACTTACATTGAGATAGCCAAGACCTATCTGCCGGATATGATTTCGCAGTTCAACCGCATTTACGATACCAAGCACAACCGCGACGAGCGCCGCAGCCTGCTCTACTCGGTTTATGAGGCATTCCCCCGTATTTCAATTGATTACGGTATCCTGGAGAAGACCGATAAGGTGTGCATGACGATAGGTGATTTCAGCTGGAACGATATCGAGAGCTGGGATCTGCTGTACGACTATTGCGCCAAGGATGCCGACGGCAACGTGCTGGGTATGTACAATTACCAGGTTTACAACTGCAACAACAGTATGTTCCTGTGCAACAAGGAGAAGAAACTGGTGGTGATTGATGACCTGAGCGAGTTCCTGGTGGTGGATACTGACGATGTGCTGGTGATCTGCCGCCGTAACAACGAGACGGACTTTAAGAAATATATCAATGACGCCATGCTCAAGTATGGCGAAAAGTACTCTTAAATGGGTAAAGGCGCAAAGATGCCGGGGCTCTTGGCTTTGAGTCCCATCGTGGTTTTTCTGGTGGTTTATCTGGTGTCGTCGCTTCTGGCGGGTGACTTTTACAAGGTGCCGGTTTCATCGGCCTTCCTTGCGGCGTCGGTCTATGCGATTGCTATCACTCCGGGTAAACTGAGCCGTCGCGTGAATATCTTCTCGGAGAGCGCGGGCCACTGGAACATCATGCTGATGGTGTGGATCTTCATGCTGGCGGGTGCGTTCGCGGGGTCGGCCAAGGAGATCGGGTCCATCGAGGCTACGGTAAACTTTACGCTTCATATCATCCCGAGTCATTTTCTGCTTGCGGGTCTGTTCCTGACGGCATGTTTCGTGTCGCTGGCCATCGGTACTAGCGTGGGCACGATCGTGGCGTTGGTTCCTATTGCCAGCGGAATAGCGCAGGAGACTGGCATGAGCCAGGCTATGATTACCGCGCTTGTGGTGGGCGGTTCGTTCTTTGGCGATAACCTTTCATTCATATCCGATACCACCATCGCGGCTACCCGTGCGGTGGGCTGCGCCATGCATGAGAAATTCCGTGCCAACCTTATGATCGTGCTGCCGGCTGTGATCGTGGTGACAGGGTATTACATATTCAAGGGTTTCAGTATCGAGACGGTGTCCGATACCCATCCCATTGAATGGCTCAAACTGCTGCCTTACATATCGGTCATAGTGCTGGCGCTGTACGGTATGGATGTGACTCTGGTGCTGGTCATCGGCCTTATCCTGAATGCTCTGGTGGGTTTCTGCACGGGAACTCTGGACTGGTTCAGCTGGCTGGGTTCCATGGGTCAGGGCATTGCCGGAATGGGCGACCTGATTATCGTGACGCTGCTTGCGGGCGGTATGCTGGGTATTATCCGTAACAACGGCGGACTGTCCTACATAATGCGGACCGTGATGAGCAGGGCCAACGGACGTCGCGGGGCGGAGTTCAGCATCGGCCTGCTTACGGCTCTTGCCAACCTTTGCACGGCAAACAACACTATCGCAATCATTACTGTGGGTGGTATCGTCAATGACATATCCGAGAAGTTCGATATTCCAAAGCGTAGGGCGGCCAGCCTGATGGATATTTTCAGCTGTTTCGTTCAGGGTATCATCCCTTACGGCGCACAGCTTCTGATGGCTGCGGGACTGACCGGTCTGGCTACCACGCAGATCATTCCTTACCTCTATTATCCCTTCGCCGTGGGTATCTGCGTCATTCTTTCTATCCTGATAAGCAGAAAAAAGTGACAATTGGACGTTTTTTTTGCCCGCAGATGTTGGATATTCCAAAAAAGGCGGTAAATTTGCACCGCGTTTGAGAGCAGTACCGCTCCAAATGTGACAAAATGCTTCTTTAGCTCAGTTGGTTAGAGCATCTGACTGTTAATCAGGGGGTCCTAGGTTCAAGTCCTAGAAGGAGCGCAGATCAGTTCCGAGAAATCGGGACTGATTTTTTTTTGTCCCCTCCAAAATGTATATCTTCGCGGAAATATCAAACGCTATGAAGAGATTTATCAAGGGTATTGCCCTTTTCGCCATATTAGGACTTGCAAGTGCGGGGGCATCGGCCCAGAAGTCCCAGGACCACAACTTTGAG
Organism: uncultured Bacteroidales bacterium; assembly: GCA_902798685.1. Classification (GTDB taxonomy): domain Bacteria; phylum Bacteroidota; class Bacteroidia; order Bacteroidales; family Bacteroidaceae; genus Colenecus. The sequence continues at coordinate 68,234 of CADBXO010000015.1, read as the reverse complement.
ATTGCCAAGAATCTTGAGGTTTTCCACGAGATAGTAAGTGAGCTGGACCGTTTCTATGTCGATACCATCAACCCCACCAAGACTATCGAGAGAGGTATTCAGGCCATGCTGAGCAGCATTGACCCTTATACCGAGTATTTCCCTGAGAATGACATGAAGGACCTTAAGATGATCACCACCGGTAAGTATGCCGGAATCGGTGCGGTGATACGTCAGTACACAGGTCGTGACTATATCTACATTGATGAGCCCTATGAGGGTATGCCGGCTGCGCGTTACGGACTTAAGGCGGGCGATGAGATTCTGAGCATAAACGGTGAGTGCATGAAGGGCAAGCCGTCATCATATGTGAGCGACCATCTTCGCGGTGAGGCTGACAGCAAGCTTACGGTTACGGTTCGCCGTCCGGGTGTAGAGGATTCGCTGAGCATCGACGTGGTTCGCAGCGTGATTGCACTGCCTGCCGTTCCTTATTACGGTATGTACAAGGGTTACGGTTACATTCTGCTGGAACAATTCACCGAGAACTGTTCCAAGAGCGTGATGAAGGCTCTGGTTGAACTTAAGGAGCAGGGTGCCAAAGGTATCGTGCTGGATCTGCGCGGCAACGGCGGCGGACTGCTTAACGAGGCGGTTGAGATTGTGGGCCTGTTCGTTCCCAAGGACACCAAACTGGTTGAGACACGCGGAAAGTATATGCAGGCCGAAACGACCTATTACACTCAGCGCAACCCTATTGATGTGGATATTCCTCTTGTGGTTTTGACCGATGACCAGTCTGCATCGGCCTCTGAGATCGTGGCAGGAAGCCTGCAGGATCTGGACCGTGCGGTGATAGTTGGCGTGCGTACGTTCGGAAAGGGTCTGGTGCAGACCACCCGTATGCTGCCGTTCAACGGTACCCTGAAGGTTACCACAGCCAAGTACTACATCCCCAGCGGACGCTGCATCCAGGAGATTGACTACTCAAAGCGTAATGACAAGGGACAGGCACAGCATATTCCCGACAGTCTGACCAATGTGTTCTACACCGCAGCGGGCCGACCGGTTCGTGACGGCGGCGGAATCCGACCCGATGTTGTGTGCAAGCAGGACACCATGCCCGACATTCTCTATTATCTGGCCCAGAACGTGGTGCTGTTTGACTTTGCGAATCAGTGGTGCGCCAGACATGAGACCATCGCGCCGGCAAAGGATTTCAAGCTGACCGATGAGGACTACAACGGCTTCAAGGAGTTTGTGTGCAACAGTGATTTCAAGTATGAGAGCAACAGCAGCAAGGCTCTTGCATCACTCATAAAGATTGCTGAAAGGGAGGGTCTGGCCGATAAGGCCCAGGATGAGTTCAAGTCACTGGAGAGCAAGCTTCAGTATGACCTTAAGAATGACTTGGATGTGTTCCGCAGTGACCTGGAGCGGGTTATCGCGATGGAGGTGACCGTAAGCGTTACGACTCCATTCTGGCCTCCCCTTCTCATTGAGGAGTTGAGAGTCGGAATGACATGTAGAGGAACAAAACAACAATAACGAGCACGGCCACTATCATTACGAGTGAGCCCAGAAGGAAATTGTTGTTGTTTCTGATTGATCTGCGTTTCATTGAGTACGATTTTGGCACAAAGCTACCGGTTTTTCTTGTAGAACTCGCCTAAAATTCCGAAAATTGCATCACTAATCGAATTAACCTAACATACTTTAATATGAAGAAATCAGGAATCATTCTGCTGGCAGCATTGATGCTGGCTCCGTTTAAAGTTCTGGCTCAGCCGGATCCCAACTTCCACATTTACATTTGCATAGGTCAGTCAAACATGGAGGGTAACCCCCGTCCCGAGCAGATTGACAAGGAGAATGTAAGTCCCCGTTTTGTAACCATGAACGCTGTTGATTTCCCCGACAGCAAGATGGGTGAGTGGCGTACAGCCGTTCCGCCGTTGGCACGTCCCAACACAGGTCTTACTCCCGCCGACTATTTTGGCCGTACAATGGTTCAGAATATGCCCGAGGATGTTAAGATTGGCGTGGTAATGGTTGCTGTTGCCGGTTGCTCCATCGACTTGTTCGATAAGGATAAGTGGGAGGCATATATACCCAATCAGGCAGATTGGATGAAGAATATCTGCAAGGAATATGGCGGTAACCCGTATGCCCGTCTGATTGAGCTCTGCAAGAAGGCTCAGCAGGATGGCGTAATCAAGGGTATCCTGCTGCACCAGGGTGAGACCAACACCAATGATCCCCAGTGGCCGGCCAACGTAAAGAAGGTCTATGATGATATCCTGGCCGATCTGGGTCTGGAGGCAGGTTCAGTTCCTCTGCTGGCAGGTGAGGTTGTTCCCGCCGATCAGCGTGGCGTTTGCGCCGCTCACAATGAGGTGGTAGCCAAGTTGCCCGAGACCCTGCCGCAGGCACTGGTTGTTCCTGCATACGGATGCGAAGCCGGTCGTGACCATCTGCATTTCAACTGCAAGGGTCTGCGCGAGTTCGGCCGCCGTTATGCCGCCAGAATGCTCGGATACCTGGGTTATTAAGAAAAAAAATTAACATTATTCTTTGTCGGGTGCAGGATAAGCATTATCTTTGCACCCGATAAGATGATGTGTGGAGAGGCCGAGGGCCTCTTTTTTGTTGCCATACGGTCACTTATCGGGAAATAAGTTTAACTTTTATATGATTGACAGACAACAAGTTATCAGTATCGCAGAGAAATGGCTCAATACCAAGGAGGGCTATTTTCTTGTTGATGTGGATGTTACCCTTGACAATCGCATTGTCGTAGAGATTGACCAGGCAGAGGGTGTCTGGATTGACGATTGTGTGGATCTGAGCCGTTTTATCGAGGCTTCACTTGACCGTGATGTCGAGGATTATGAGTTGGAGGTGGGCTCCGCGGGTATCGGCCAGCCTTTTAAAGTACTCCAGCAGTACATTAACCACATCGGCCAGGAGGTTGAGGTGCTCCCCAAGAGCGGCGCCAAACTGAAAGGTATACTTGTATCTGCCGATGAAAAGGGATTTGCCGTCAAGGTTCAGCAGAAGCAGAAGGTTGAGGGCAGCAAGCGTCCCAAGACAGTCGAGGTAGAGATGCCGTTCGGCTACGATGAAGTGAAATATGTAAAATACGTAATAAGTTTAAAGTAAAATGGCTACTAAGAAAGAAGAAACGGTCTCATTGATCGATACCTTTCAGGAGTTCAAGGAACTGAAGAACATTGACCGTATGACTCTGGTCTCTGTTCTTGAAGAGAGTTTCCGCAGTGTTATCTCAAAGATGTTCGGAACCGATGAGAACTACTCGGTTATTGTCAACCCTGACAAGGGTGACTGCGAGATCCAGCGTTCACGCATCGTGGTTGAGGATAAGGATCTGGAGGATTCAAACACTCAGATTTCACTTACTGAGGCCCGTCAGATTGACGAGGACTTTGAGGTAGGTGAGGAGGTTTCCGAGCAGGTTGATTTCAGCAAGTTCGGCCGCCGTGCCATCCTGAATCTGCGCCAGACACTGGCTTCAAAGATTCTGGAGCTTGAGAAGGACAGCCTCTACAACAAGTATGTAGAGAAGATCGGTACCATCGTTACCGGTGAGGTTTACCAGATCTGGAAGAAGGAGATCCTGCTTCTGGATGAGGAGGGAAATGAGCTGCTGCTGGCCAAGACTGACCAGATTCCCAGCGATTTCTTCCGTAAGGGTGAGACTGTCCGCGCCGTTGTTGACCGTGTTGACAACGTGAACAACCCCAAGATCATGCTGAGCCGTACATCACCTGTGTTCCTGCAGCGTCTGCTGGAGCAGGAGGTTCCTGAGATTGCCGACGGTCTGATCACTATCAAGAAGATTGTCCGCATCCCGGGTGAGCGTGCCAAGATTGCCGTTGAGTCATATGATGACCGTATCGATCCCGTAGGCGCCTGCGTAGGTGTTAAGGGTTCACGTATACACGGTATCGTTCGCGAGCTGCGTAACGAGAACATCGACGTTATCAACTACACCACCAACATAGAACTCTTCATCAAGCGCGCCCTGAGCCCCGCCAAGATTTCAGAGCTGAATCTGGATACCGAGGCCCGTCGTGCAGAGGTTTATCTCAAGCAGGATCAGGTTTCACTTGCTATCGGTAAGAGCGGCTTGAACATCAAGCTGGCAAGTATGCTTACCGAGTATACCATCGACGTATACCGTGAGCTTGAGCAGGATTCAACTGAGGAGGATATCTATCTGGATGACTTCCGTGGTGATATTGAGGATTGGGTTGTTGACGCTCTGCATGATGCAGGCTTTGAGACAGCCAAGGCCGTTCTGCGTGCTGACCGTGAGATCCTGACTGAGTCAGTTGACCTCGAGGAGGAGCAGGTAGATGAGATACTGGACATCCTGGCACGTGAGTTTGCCGATGAAGAGGAGTTCCAGAAATACATAAAGAAGTAAAGAACAATCGGGGCAGAGCCCTGGACAACAAGAAAGTATTTTTATAGATGGCGATAAGAATAAGTAAAGCAACAAGAGAGTTGAATGTGGGAGTTTCCACCCTGGTGGAGTTCCTGCACAAGAAGGGTTTTGCCGATATTACCGAGGACCTGAACCAGAAACTTACCGACGAGGAGTACAACCTCCTGGTGGCTGAGTACAGTCAGGACAAAACCATCCGCGAGGAGGCCAACCGTTTCCTTCAGGACCGTATGAGCAGAAAGAGTACTGCCGATGAGCCTGTACAGGAGGAGAAGCCTGCCAAGAAGGAGCCGGAGATGGTGGAGACCGTCATCCCCGAGGAGCCGGTAATAAAGTTCAAGACCGTAGGTAAGATTGACCTTGGTAAGGCCAAGGAGGAGCCCAAGGCAGAGCCTGTCCAGAAGAAGGAGCCGGAGAAACCGGTTGCTGAGCCTAAGGCAGAGCCTATTGAGCCCAAGAAGGAGGAGGTTAAGCCCGCCGAGCCCGTCAAGAAGGAGCCCGAGGTTAAGGCTGAGCCCAAACCCGAGCCCAAGAAGGTCGTTGTACCTAAGGCAGAGCACGTAAAGGCTGAACCCGTAAAGGTTGAGCCCAAGAAGGAGGAGGCTCCCGTCAAGGCTGCAGAGCCTGTGGCAGTGGCTACTCCCGAACCCGAGGCCGAGGCTCCCAAGGAGGAGAACGTGTTCAAGATTCAAGCTCCCCAGAACGGTGGTCTGAATATCAAGACCGTGGGTAAGATTGACCTGACAGCCATCAATCAGTCAACCCGTCCCAAGAAGAAGTCCAAGGAGGAGAAGAAGAAGGAACGCGAGGCCAAGGAGCTGCAGCGCCAGCAACAGCGTCAGCAGTTCAAGGAGTCCCTGATGAAGGAGATCAAGCCCGGTGACAAGAACCAGGACGGCGATGCTCCGCGCAAGAAGAACCGTGTCCGCATAGGCGGCGAGAAGGTTGACCTGACCAAGGCCGACAGCTACAACCAGTCACAGAACGAGAACCGTGGCGGCGGCAAGGATGCACAGAAGGGCGGCGGCCGTAACAATAAGGATCACCGTTTCAACAAGGCCGATAAGGCTGAGTTCTCAAACGAAGACGTAAACCGTCAGATCAGAGATACATTCTCATCATTCCAGAAGGGTAAGACCAAGTCTTCAAAGTACCGCAAGGACAAGCGTGAGCAGGTTCAGCAGCGTCAGATGGAGGCTCTGGAGCAGGAGATGGCCGAGAGCAAGGTACTTAAGCTTACCGAGTTCGTAACAGCCAATGAGCTTGCCACCATGATGAACATACCCGTTACCCAGGTTATCGCAACCTGTATGAACGTAGGTATGATGGTGTCAATCAACCAGCGTCTGGATGCCGAGACAATCAATATCGTGGCCGATGAGTACGGTTTCAGCACCGACTTCGTAAGCGCCGAGGTTGCCCAGCAAATCAGCGAGGAGAAGGATAAGGAGGAGGATCTGGTACCGCGCGCACCTATCGTAACCGTTATGGGTCACGTAGACCACGGTAAGACATCTCTGCTTGACTACATCCGCAAGTCAAACGTGATTGCCGGTGAGGCAGGTGGTATCACCCAGCACATCGGTGCCTACAACGTGAAACTGGATGACGGACGTCACATCACATTCCTGGATACTCCGGGTCATGAGGCATTTACCGCCATGCGTGCCCGTGGTGCTCAGGTAACTGATATTGCCATCATCATCGTCGCTGCCGATGACAACGTGATGCCCCAGACCAAGGAGGCTATCGCACACGCCACCGCAGCCGGTGTACCTATAGTATTCGCAATCAACAAGGTCGATAAGCCCGCTGCCGATCCCGAGCGTATCAAGCAGGAGTTGGCTCAGATGAACTTCCTGGTCGAGGACTGGGGAGGCAAGTACCAGAGCCAGGACATATCGGCCAAGAAGGGTATAGGTGTTCCCGAACTTATGGAGAAGGTGCTGCTGGAGGCCGAGATGCTTGACCTCAAGGCTAACCCCAACCGTAAGGCTACCGGTACCATCATCGAGTCTTCACTGGACAAGGGCCGCGGTTACGTGGCTACCGTGCTGGTATCGAACGGTACCCTTAAGATGGGTGACATCGTGATTGCCGGAACATCATGGGGTAAGGTTAAGGCTATGTTCAACGAGCGTAACCAGAAGATGAAATCAGCCGCTCCCGCAGAGCCTGTGCTGATTCTGGGTCTGAACGGCGCACCTCAGGCCGGTGTAAGCTTCCACGTTGTGGACAGCGAGCGTGAGGCCCGTGAGATCACAGGCAAGCGTGAGCAGCTGCAGCGTGAGCAGGGTGTACGTACCGCACAGACTCTGACTCTGGATGAGCTGGGCCGCCGTATCAAGATGGGCGACTTCCACGAGCTCAACCTTATCGTCAAGGCCGATGTGGACGGATCAGTCGAGGCTCTGAGTGACTCACTCATCAAGCTCTCTACTCCGAACATCCAGGTCAACGTTATCCACAAAGCTGTAGGTGCCATCTCTGAGAGTGATGTCAGCCTGGCATCGGCTTCAAACGCCATTATCATCGGCTTCGATGTACGTCCGTCAGGTGCTGCAAAGCGTCTTGCCGAGCAGAATGATGTTGATATCCGTATCTACTCAATCATATATGATGCCATTGACGAGGTCAAGTCAGCTATGGAAGGCCTGCTTGCTCCCAAGGTCAAGGAGGAGGTTACCGCTACCGTCGAGGTTATGGAGGTATTCCACATCTCAAAGGTAGGTATGGTTGCAGGTTGCCGTGTACGTGAGGGTAAGGTTTCACGTAACGACAAGGCCCGCGTCATCCGCGACGGCATTGTTATCCACACCGGCGACATTCAGGCTCTGAAACGCTTCAAGGACGATGTCAAGGAGGTTCAGGCAGGTATGGAGTGCGGTATGAGCCTGGTATCATACAATGACATCAAGGAGGGTGATATCATAGAGACATTCACTCAGATTGAGGTTAAGCAGACTCTTTAAAACAGGATAGATTATGATATTGGATTGGATTATCATTATAGTCATGCTGGTAGGTGTGATAGAGGGCATCGTCAAGGGTGTCATCCAGCAGGTATTAAGCCTGGGAGGTCTTATCCTGGGCATTATCCTGGGCACACTGCTTTATGAGCCGTTTGCCGGTCTGATACTGAGCATATTCAGGATGTCCGGACAGACTGCCAGGATTGTGGCTTTTGTGATAATTCTTCTTGTAGTGCCCATGGTATGCGGACTGCTTGGAAAGGCTCTTTCCAAGCTGGTGCATGCTGCCAACCTGGGTTTCGTGGACAGGGCTCTGGGAGCTGTGTTCGGATTCTTCAAGGTGGTGCTCATAATGGGTCTGGTAATCATGGTGCTGGATATGACCGGTGTCTCCGACAAGATTGTAAAGCAGGAGGAGAAGAGACAGTCACAGCTCTATGTTCCGATAAGCGAGTTCTCAGGATTCTGCCTGCAGTGGACCTGGAACAAGGTTAAGGATAATGCCGAGGAACTTATTCCTGACTATAAGAAAGAAGACAAAGATAAAGACAAGAAAGACCAACAAAAGGTTTGATAAGTTGAATACCGAGACACAGGACAACAGTCTGATAAGGGAGATCAGTGCCGAGAAGTACAGGTACGGTTTCACTACCGATGTCCACACCGATATAATAGACCGCGGTCTGACCGAGGATACCGTAAGGCTCATCTCAGAGCGCAAGGGCGAACCGGAGTGGATGCTGGAGTTCCGTCTTAAGGCGTACCGTCATTGGCTTACCATGGAAATGCCTCATTGGGCGCACCTGGATATCCCTGAGATAGACTATCAGAACATATCATACTACGCTGACCCCACGGTCAAGAAGGAGGGTCCCAAGAGCCTGGAGGAGATAGATCCTCAGGTTATGAAGACCTTCGACAAGCTGGGTATACCCCTTGAGGAGCGTCTGGCGCTGAGCGGCGGCGTGGCCGTCGATGCGGTCATGGACTCAGTATCGGTCAAGACCACCTTCAAGCAGACCCTGGCCGAGAAGGGCATCATATTCTGCTCAATGGGTGAGGCCGTAAAGAACCACCCCGACCTGATAAAGCAGTATCTGGGCAGCGTGGTCAATTACCGTGACAATTTCTTTGCCGCACTGAACAGCGCTGTTTTCAGTGACGGCTCATTCGTATACATTCCCAAGGGCGTCCGCTGCCCCATGGAGCTGTCTACATACTTCCGCATCAACGCCGCCGGAACAGGTCAGTTCGAGCGCACGCTGATTGTGGCCGATGATGACAGCTACGTATCATATCTGGAGGGTTGTACCGCACCAATGCGTGATGAGAATCAGCTGCATGCCGCTATCGTTGAGATTGTGGTGCTGGACCGCGCCGAGGTCAAGTACAGCACCGTTCAGAACTGGTATCCGGGTGATGAGAACGGCAAGGGTGGTGTATACAACTTCGTGACCAAACGCGGACTCCTTAAGGGTGTTGACAGCAAGCTGTCATGGACCCAGGTGGAGACCGGATCGGCCATAACATGGAAGTACCCCAGCTGCGTACTGCAGGGTGACGGCTCACAGGGTGAGTTCTACTCGGTGGCCCTTACCAATAACTGGCAGCAGGCCGATACGGGTACCAAGATGATACATATAGGCCGTAACACAAAGAGTACGGTAATAAGTAAGGGTATATCGGCCGGACACAGTCAGAACTCATACAGAGGTTTGATAAAGGTGGGCGAGCATGCCGACGGCGCGCGTAACTACAGCCAGTGCGACTCACTGCTGCTGGGAAGCGACTGCGGCGCACATACATTCCCTTACATGGATGTAAAGAACGAGACTGCCATTGTGGAGCATGAGGCAACTACCTCAAAGATTTCTGAGGATCAGCTGTTCTACTGCAACCAGCGTGGCATACCTATGGAACAGGCCATCGGCCTTATTGTTAACGGTTACGCCAAGGAGGTGCTCAACAAACTGCCTATGGAGTTTGCGGTCGAGGCCCAGCGCCTGCTTTCGGTGTCACTTGAAAATACGGTAGGTTAATTATGATGCTTAAGATTGAAAACCTTCATGCCGGAATAGACGGCAAAGAGATATTGAAAGGTATTAACCTTGAGGTGAATGCCGGCGAGGTTCATGCCATTATGGGTCCCAACGGATCGGGCAAGAGTACCATGAGCAACGTGCTTGTGGGCCATCCTTCCTATCAGGTTACTGAAGGCTCAGTTACCTTCAAGGGTAAGAACCTGCTGGATATGCCGGCCGAGGACCGCAGCCATGAGGGACTGTTCATGTCATTCCAGTATCCCGTTGAGATACCTGGTGTGAGCATGACCAACTTTATGCGTACCGCCATCAATGAGAAGCGCAAGTCCCTGGGTCTGCAGCCCATGTCACCCACTGATTTCCTGAAACTCATCAAGGAGAAGCGTGACCTGGTAAAGCTTGACGCCAAGTTCATGAACCGCTCGGTCAACGAGGGATTCAGCGGCGGTGAGAAGAAACGTAACGAGATATTCCAGATGGCCATGCTTGAGCCGTCTCTCAGCATACTTGACGAGACTGATTCAGGTCTTGACATCGATGCCCTGCGTATTGTGGCCGATGGCGTCAACCGTCTCAAGAGCCCCGAGACATCAGTGATTGTCATCACCCACTATCAGCGTCTGCTCGACTATATCAAGCCCGATATCGTTCACGTGCTCTATCACGGACGTATCATCAAGACCGCCGGTCCTGAACTGGCACTTGAGCTTGAGGAGCGTGGTTATGACTGGGTTATTAAGGAATTTGAGGATTCTCAGAAATGAAGCCTGTACAGAATTACATAGAGCTTTTCAAGGATAACAGGGCATTGGTGGACCGTGGATCGGCCGGTGTCATGAACAGCCTGCGTGATGCCGCGCTCAAGAGTCTTGAGCAGTACGGCCTGCCTCACAAAGGACTTGAGGAGTATCTGCATACTGACGTATCGGCCTGGTTCGAGCCCGACTGGGGTATGAACCTGGCCCGTCTGGAGATGCCCGTTGACCTGGCCCAGGCTTTCAAGTGCAGCGTGCCCAATCTGAGCACCCAACTCTATTTCCTGGCCAACGATACCTTTGCAAGTTCCGATACGGCTGCCAAGAACAGCCTGCCCGACGGAGCGTTTGCCGGCAGCCTCAGGGAGGCCGCTCAGAACCGCCCCGAACTGGTTGAGAAGTTCTACGGCAAGCTGGCCGATATGGACAAACCGGGAATTGCAGCAATCAACACCCTGTTTGCACAGGATGGATTCCTGCTTTACGTTCCGGACGGAGTTGTTCTGGAAAAACCTTTGCAGCTTATCACACTTTTGAGTTCCAAGGTGGACCTTATGGTCAACCGCAGGATTCTGGTGGTTCTGGGACGCAGTGCACAGGCAAAACTGCTGCTTTGCGACCATGCCATCGCTGCGAATCAATACTTGACAACTCAGGTAATAGAGGTGTTCGCAGGCGAGAACTCCAGTTTTGAGTTGTATGACTTGGAGGAGACTCATTACGCAAATAAGCGTACATCAGAGCTTTACGTCAGTCAGGAGGCAGACAGCAACGTTGAGATTGACTACGTGACACTGCATAACGGTCAGACACGCAACACTGTTTTCTCAACTTTTGCAGGACGCGGTTCAAACCTCTCACTGAACGGTATTGCCACCATTGACAAGGAGCAACACGTTGATAATATGACGTTTGTGGACCATCGCGTATCAGACTGCACCAGCAACGAACTGTTTAAATACGTTTTGGACGACAGCGCGAGTGGGGCATTCGCAGGAAAGGTTCTGGTTCGTCATGGAGCTCAACACACTGAGTCACAGCAGACTAACCGTAATATCTGTCTTACCCGCCAGGCACGAATGTTTACACAGCCCCAGTTGGAGATATATGCCGATGACGTAAAGTGCTCACACGGCGCTACAGTGGGTCAGCTTGACGATAAGGCCATGTTCTATATGCGCCAGCGCGGCATTCCTGCGGCTGAGGCCCGTATGATGCTGATGCAGGCATTCGTAGGCGAGGTTATCGGAAGGGTATCACTTGAGCCGCTCCGTGACCGCCTGAACAGACTTGTAGAGAAACGTTTCCGCGGTGAACTCACCCAGTGTGAGGGCTGCCGTGCTTGCAGATAAAAAGTATATGATTGACGTAGAGAGAATTCGCAGGGATTTCCCCATTCTGGGACGTGAGGTTTACGGTAAACCGCTCGTCTATCTGGATAATGCCGCCACTACCCAGAAGCCTCAGTGCGTCATCGATGCCATAAGTGAGGCATACTGCAACGTGAATGCCAACGTTCACCGCGGCATCCATTTCCTCTCCCAGCAGGCCACCGACATGATGGAGGCCGCCCGTGACAAGGTAAGTCAGTTCATAGGAGCCGGCAGCAGGGAGGAGATTATCTTTACCCGCGGAACGACCGAGAGCATGAACCTGCTTGCAAGTTCATTCGCCCAGGCATTCCTTAAGGAGGGTGATGAGGTTATCATCTCCGGAATGGAGCATCACAGCAACATAGTTCCCTGGCAGATCCAGGCCGCCAGATATGGTTTCAAACTCAGGATCATACCTGTAACCGACCGTGGAGAGCTGGATATGGATGCTTTCAGATCACTCCTTAACCCTAAGACTAAATTGGTAAGCATCACACATGTCTCCAATGTTTTAGGAACCGTGAATCCTATTTCAGAAATCATAAGCCAAGCCCATTCGCACGGAATTCCCGTTGCAGTGGACGGTGCCCAGTCTGTACCTCACATCAAAGTGAACGTAAAGGAACTTGGGGCCGATTTCTACGCATTCAGCGGACACAAGATTTACGGACCTACCGGAATAGGCGTACTCTACGGCCGTAAAGAACTGCTTGAAAAGATGCCTCCCTATCAGGGCGGAGGTGAGATGATAAAGCGCGTTACCTTTGAAAAGACCACCTATAACGAACTGCCTTACAAGTTTGAGGCCGGAACTCCTGACTATGTGGGCTCAATCGCCCTTGCCACTGCTCTTGATTACGTTCAGGAGATAGGTCTGGATGCAATTGCACAGTATGAATCAGAGCTTTGCGACTACGCATTAGGCAAACTGACAGAGATACCGGGCATGCGTATTATAGGTAATTCAGATCACCGCAGTGCCGTCATATCGTTCTTGGTAGGAAACATTCATCCCTCAGATATGGGAACCCTGCTTGACCGGTTGGGTATAGCAGTACGTACCGGCCACCATTGTGCCGAGCCGCTTATGGACCGTATGGGTATCCCTGGCACGGTTCGTGCATCATTCTCCTTCTACAATACAAAGGCCGAAATCGATACTCTCAGCGCCGGAATCGAGCGTGTAAAAGGTATGTTTTAAACATTTTTTTACATTTCGGGGACAACCGATTGTAATTATGCTTACCTTTGGCGCAGATTACAACCAAAACTGATATTTTATGAAAAGGTTATTTTTAAGTGTTTTTGCACTTGCATTAGGTGCATTCGCATTCATCTCATGTAACGATGATGAAAAAATCAATAATGGCGGTAATGACAGTGAAAGGTATTTGACTGTCCAGGAACAGCAGCAGGCTATCACCACTGCTTTGGATGGCGTTGCCGATGCTATCAGTTTTACCGATTTTTCACATGCTCTTGAATTTGCCGAGGAGATTATGGGATCCGACATCGAGTTGATGGATCTTGTTCAGGCTCTGGGAAGTCCTGCTGTATTGGAAGACAGCCTTTTCCAGGATAAGATGAGTAAAGCGGTTATCTTGTTCGCCCAGGATACCGTTGCTATTGACCTTTCTCCTCTTTACATGTCGGCTGACCTGTTCATTACCGACACGGTTCTGATTGATACTGTCTATGCCGTAGGCGAGGGTGGTGGCGCAGGTAACCGTATTGACACTACCTACACTAAGCTGTTTATCCTGGACAATATCAGGCATGATGTGGATTATTTACAGTTGAATGTATTCGTAAACAACCACAAACTCTCTTTGAAAGCCAATGTAAGAGCCGGTGAGAGTGTCATTTCCGTCAGCAGGGAGGAGAAGGTGAAGACCGTCTATCTGCCTAAGTCAGCCGATATATCAATCTCTCTTGATGACAAGGTACTTGCAGCACTCAACGGTCAGTACACATCGGACATGAGTCTTTATGTTGAAGATGTTGAAGATGCTGAAGATATTGTCAGATTTGAGGGAACCCAATTCTCCGCATCAGCAACTATCAAAGTTGTAAGCTATGAACTGTCAGGCGGCGTCAAGTACGATCAGAGCAAGGGTATTGAAGCCAATCTGGCTGCAAAATACGACGATTATCAGTTGCTTTCAATCAACGGTAAGGTTGATGCCGTATTTGAAGGTCTTGACATACAGGATACCACTGCCGTTCTGGTTTGGGCTCAGAATCCCGAGAAACTCAAGTCAATCAGCCTGAATGCTTCACTGGGAGGAGGTAAGGTTGAGATAAAGGGTACTCTGGATAGTCCTTTCAAGAACGAGGAACTTGCTACTACACTGCGCAGCCTTATGGTTCCCGGTGCAACTATCACTGAGGAGAAGGCTAAGGAGACAGTTGAGCAGCTCAACGCTATCATCAATGCAGGAATCTACTTCGAGGGCTTCAACCAGCCTCAGGCAAAGTTCAAGTTTGTCTTCAGAGAGATACGTGACAGAAATAAGGGAAGGAGCGTATTTGACAAGATTGGAGAGCTGTTTGACCGCGCAGGTGCATGTCCCGTCTTTATTGTACATGACGAGGAAGGCAATGAGGTTGAGGTAATGATTGAGGACTATTTTGAAAAGATTGATTATACCAACATGGTTGGCACGATTAAGGAAAAGTTCGAAGCTGCCTTTGGTGAGTTTATCGAGGAGATGAATTCAGACAAGAAGAAATAATTGTAACAGACTGATATAACAGTTTTAACTGAAGGGTGGCTGCATAACGCGGCCACCCTTTATTTATACATTTTTAATGCGCTGAAAATGTTAAAAATGTGTACCTTTGCACCCGTTTAAAAAAGCAAGGTTAAAAACACACTACTATATGAAACAGAAAGCACTCCTTATGATTCTTGACGGCTGGGGCATAGGTAACCGCTCCAAGGCCGATGTGATTTACAACACTCCCACTCCTTACATGGATTATCTGAATGCCAATTATCCTAATGCACAGCTACTTGCATCAGGTGAGAACGTTGGTCTGCCCGACGGTCAGATGGGTAATTCAGAGGTAGGTCACCTCAATATCGGTGCCGGCCGTGTTGTTTATCAGGATCTGGTAAAGGTAAACCGCGCCATCGCAGACGGCAGCATCCGTCAGAACAAGGAGATTGTATCGGCTTACAGTTACGCCAAGCAGAGCGGCAAGAAGCTGCACTTTATGGGTCTGGTTTCAGACGGCGGCGTTCACAGCTCACTGGAGCACCTGTTCTGCCTGACTGATATTGCCCGTGAGTACGGCATTGAGAATGCATATGTACACTGTTTCATGGACGGTCGTGATACCGATCCCAAGAGCGGCAAGGGTTTCATCGACCAGCTGGTAAAGCGCGGTGACAAGGTTGCCACAATCATCGGCCGTTATTATGCGATGGACCGTGACAAGCGTTGGGAGCGTGTAAAGATCGCTTATGACCAGTTGGTAAACGGTGAGGGCCGCAAGGTTTCAGATATGGTTAAGGCTGTTGAGGAGTCATATGCCGAGGGTGTTACCGACGAGTTCATGAAGCCTATCGTAAACGAGGCTTATGACAGCCGTATCGAGGAGGGTGACGCCATCATCTTCTTCAACTTCCGTAATGACCGTGCAAAGGAGCTGACAATAGTTCTTACACAGAAGGACCTGACAGAGGAGGGCATGCACACCATTCCCGGTCTGCAGTACTACTGCCTCACTCCGTACGATGCTTCATTCACAGGCGTACACATTCTGTTTGACAAGGAGAACGTGAACAACACTCTGGGTGAGTATTTGTCAGCTCAGGGCCTCAAGCAGCTGCACATTGCTGAGACTGAGAAGTACGCTCACGTTACATTCTTCCTGAACGGCGGCCGCGAGCTTCCGTTCGAGGGCGAGGACCGCATCCTGGTTCCCTCACCCAAGGTTGCCACTTATGACCTGCAGCCTGAGATGAGCGCTTACATCGTTCGCGACAAGCTGGTCGAGGCCATCGGCACCGATAAGTATGACTTCATCGTTGTAAACTTTGCAAACGGCGATATGGTTGGTCATACAGGTGTTTACGAGGCTATCGAGAAGGCTGTAGTTGCTGTTGACGCATGCGTTCATGATGTTATCGAGGCTGCCAAGGCTCATAACTATGAGGCTATCATCATTGCCGACCACGGTAATGCCGACAACGCCCTGAACGCCGACGGTACACCCAACACCGCTCACTCACTGAATCCTGTTCCGGTAATCTACGTTACCCCGCGCAAGGACGCTAAGGTTGAGTCAGGTATCCTGGCCGATGTCGCTCCTTCAATCCTCACCGTAATGGGTCTGCCCATCCCGGCTGAGATGAACGGTAAGGTTCTCGTTAAGTAACTGCTAAACTATTGTTTAAATATAGCCGACGGTCCGGACTATGACCGTCGGTTGTCCTTTTTTATTTTTATGAAACTGATCCCTATTTATACATGGAACCGCAGCGTTCTGGAGTTCAACCGTAAGAAAGACCGTCTTTCACACCAGCCCTGGTTTCAGGGTGTGCTGCTCCTGCTGTGTGTGATCATTGCCATGTTGCTGGCAAACCTGCCTTCAACACGCCACTATTACCATGCTTTCCTTGAGACCAGCATCCAGATTCATATGCAGAGTCCCGAGGGCAGCGTTGACTGGCTGTTCCCTCACGGAATGACCATTGAGAAGTTCATCAACGATATCCTGATGGTGGTATTCTTCTTCACCGTCGGACTTGAGATCAAGCGCGAGGTGGCACACGGTGAGCTGTCATCGGTTAAGAAGGCCCTGCTTCCGGTGGTTGCCGCATTCGGCGGTGTTATCATGCCGGCTCTGCTCTATACTCTGGTAAACCGCGGTACGATTGGTGCTTCTGGCTGGGGTATTCCTACCGCAACTGATATTGCATTCGCAGTCTGCATACTCTCTGTGCTGGGTGACAGGGTTCCCGTTTCACTCAAGGTGTTCCTTACCGCCCTTGCCATTGCCGATGACCTGATTGCCATTCTGGTGGTTGCTATCTTCTACGGCGGTCATGTAAACCTGATGCTGCTTGCCGTATCAGTGGTGGTGATTGTCTTTGCTTTGCTCATAAGACGTCTGGGACACAAGCATATAGCCGTATATCTTGGACTGGCAGTCGTAGTCTGGGTGCTTTTCTACTACTCGGGTATACACGCAACCATGTCAGGTGTAGTGATGGCGTTCATCATTCCTTCCGAGGCCCGTTACGAGCGCTCATACGTTCTGCACAAGATCAAGTTCTTCTCACAGAAACTGCTCACCTTTGACCAGATTGATGATGAGACTATGTTCCCCAACGGTCCGCAGCGTCATTTCCTGCGCCGCATACACAAGACCGCATACGGATCACTCAATATGAGCTACCGCGTTGAGCATGCCCTTTCACCCTGGGTCAACTTCCTTATCATGCCTATCTTCGCATTGGCAAATGCAGGTGTTGAGATTCCGGATCTGGCATACTTCAATATCTTCAATACTGCCGGTGTGGCCGGAGGAGTGGGGCTGGGTATTTTCCTGGGTCTGGTACTGGGCAAGCCGCTGGGCATCACGCTTTTCAGCTATGCCGCTATCAAGTCAAAGCTTTGCGAGATGCCTGAGAAGGCCGGCTGGGCAATGTTCTTTGCTGTTGCCTGCCTTGGTGGTATCGGATTTACAATGTCCATCTTTGTGGATACGCTCTCATTCCAGGATGCAGCTGCAGTAGAGGAAATGAGAAATGCCGGCAAGATAGCCATTCTGATGGGCTCTCTGGCTGCCGGCATTCTGGGTACAATTCTTATAAAGCTGGTTTCAGGAACAGGTAAGAAGTCACTCGGCTGAGAACTGCTCCTTTCCTACGCCGCATATCGGGCATACAAAATCATCGGGTATCTCCTCCCAGGGGGTACCCGGTTTTATTCCACCCTCAGGATAACCTTCGGCGGGATCATACTCCCAACCGCACATATCACAAACGTACTTGCTCATAATCTTTGGTTTTAGGTTAATGTTGTTTTGCAAATATAGCAACGGGAGCCATTATTCCAAGCGGAATGACTATTTTTGTATTATCAAATTTTAAATGTTATGGTAAGGAATCTGAGTGATAAGGTAAAGTATATCGGAGTTGATGACCTGGATCTGGATCTGTTTGAGAGTCAGTACATAGTTCCTGAAGGAATGGCGTACAACTCTTACGTCATCCTTGATGATAAGGTGGCTGTTCTTGATACGGCCGATGCCCGCAAGGCCGATGAGTGGAAGGCCAATCTCAAGGAGGCTCTTGGCAGCCGCCAGCCCGATTACCTTGTCGTTCATCATATGGAGCCGGACCACTCGGCCCTGATTGCTTGGGCTCTTGCCGAGTTCCCCGCTGTTACTCTTGTGGCTAGCGCTAAGGCTATCCAGATGCTGGAGCAGTTCTTTGAGGGTATTCAGATTGAGGGACGCACCCTGGCTGTCAAGGAGGGTTCGGAACTTGAACTGGGTGAGCATAAGCTTCGCTTTATCGGCGCTCCTATGGTTCATTGGCCGGAGGTTATGGTTTCTTTCGATGAGGCCGATGGTGCTCTTTACAGTGCTGATGCTTTCGGTAAGTTCGGTGCTCTGAGCAAGTGCGGATTCTATGGCCGCGATGATGATGACTGGAGTTGCGAGGCCCGTCGCTACTACTTCAATATCGTGGGCAAGTACGGCAGTCCGGTTCGCACTCTGCTTGGCAAGACGGCTCAGCTCGCCATCAAGACTATCCGTCCGCTTCACGGTCCTATCCTTGAGGACAACCTTTCTGAATATCTTAACCTATATAATATATGGTGCAACTACGCTGTTGAGACCCCGGGCATTTTCATTGCCTGCGCTTCAATCCACGGCGGCACTATGGCTGCTGCAGAGAAGCTGGCAGAGATTCTTCGTGCCAAGGGTGTGGAGCGTGTGGTTGTAAGTGATCTTTGCCGCTCGGACTTTGCCGAGAATGTTGAGGATGCTTTCCGTCACTCTACTCTGGTGGTTGCAGCTTCATCTTATGATGCAGGCGTATTTACTCCTATGTATGAGTTCCTGCACCGTCTTCAGATCAAGGGGTTCTGCAACCGTAAGGTCGGTATTGTGGAGAATGGATCCTGGGCTCCTTCGGCCGGTCGTGTCATGAAGGAGATGCTCTCCGCAATGAACGGTATTGAGATTGTAGAGCCTATGGTTACAATCAAGAGCCGCATGAAGGAATCGGACATTCCCTCTCTTGATTCTTTAGCTTCAGCTCTTCTTTAAGGGGGAACTTAAGTTCCGCTCGAATGGCAGCCTTCTGGGGCTGCTTTTTTTTTTTAAATCGGGAGTCGACTATATTTTATAGTTAATTTTTGGGGTTTTGTGAGTCAACTATAAAAAATAGTTGTATATTTGCCGCAGAGTTAGTTCTGAAATGAATGCAAAACTATAGTTTTTATGAAGAGATTAAGTAAGAAAGAGGAAGACATCATGGAGCTGTTTTGGCAGAACGGCGCTATGACTGTCGGTGAGCTCAGGGAGCTACTGCCGGATCCCAAGCCTCACGTCAACACTATCTCCACTCAGGTCCGTCTGCTGGAGTCGAACGGATTCCTGGGTCACAGTAAAGAGGGGATGGGTTACAGGTATCACGCTGTTATAAGCCGTGATGAGTACAGTAACAGTTCCATCGGCCGAATAGTATCGCGTTGCTTTGAGAATTCCTATATCGATGCGGTATCGGCTCTGGTCAAGAATGACAAGATAAGCGTCGATGAGCTTGAGGAACTAATCAAGCGCATCAAAGAAGAGGAGGGATGAAAACCTCCGGAGAACAGTAGAACCTTTTGCTAAATAAACAGAATTATATAAATGGAGGCATTGTTATTATATCAGGTCAAAGTGGCAGTACTTGTTGCAGCACTGTTTGGATGCTATCGTCTGCTGCTGGGACGTGAGACGTTCCACCGTTTTAACCGGTTGGTTCTTATAACCATTGCACTTCTCTCCTTTGTTTTGCCTCTCTTCCACATCACAAGACAGACTGTTGCCACTGATGTGCCCAAAGAGACTGCTGAAATTGTTGCATCTGATCTTGATGCAGCAGCCCCACAGACATCTGATCCCGTAAACCTCTTGACAATACTGCTGGTATTGTACGGGGCAGGTGTGCTGTTCGTGCTCATCAAGAAAGGCATTTCAGTGTGGGCTATGTCACGTATCATCCGTAAGGGACGTTATGCAGACCGTTCCGAGGGTGTCGATGTGATTGAGTCCGATCAGATTCCAGGACCTCTGAACTGGATGAAGTATGTCGTTATGCCGCATGACTGGCTGGAAAGCGAGAATGCATCGGTCTGGAAGCATGAGAATCTTCATGCTCACCGATGGCATTCCCTTGACCTTCTGATGGCGGATATCATGACGGCATTTCAGTGGTTCAATCCCATCATGATCCTGCTCAGGAAGGAATTCGAGCTCATTCATGAGTTTGAAGCTGATAAGGCTGTGATTGACAGCGGAGCCAATCCAAAGGAGTACAAACTTATGCTGGTTAATGCCGTAGCCGCCAACAGGGGTATGGCCATGACCAGTTGGCTGAAGCAATCCAACCTTAAAAAGAGAATAGATATGATGGACAAAAAACAATCAAGCGGATGGAGAAGGCTCAGAGTCCTTTTCATCCCTGCAATCGCGTATTTCTTCTTGTTTGCAACCGCGAATGTGAATGTTGTAAGGGCCCAGGAGGGTACGTTCCGTTGGCCGATATTTGAGGACGGCAAGACCTGGATATTCCAGGACGGCAGTGCCAAAGTCCGCACTTTTGACGGCGTTCAGGCCGATATGAAGGCCAGTGAGGTGGCTCAGTACCTTAAGAACTACCAGGGATTCAAGACCACCCGTATGACACTCATGTTTGAGTATCCCATTGAGAGCCTGGCCGAGGTTCAGCCCTATGCCGAGCAGTTGAATGCCGTGGGTATCAAGACATCGGTGGCTACCAATGAGGAGATGCTGGCACGTATGACCATGCCCGAATTCCGTGTGGCAAGAGTTTATGATGAGGGTAGAGGCAGGTATCGCTTTGAGCTTATCTGCAACTCTCACGAAGACCGCCTGCAGCACTTCCTGGCAAGAGGGTTTGAGTACAAGTACAAGGACATATCAATCACCGGTGACAAGGCGCTCATGCTCAAGTGGATTGATATGTATGACGGTCACGGACTGGCTATCTATCCAAAGCCTGGCAGCATGCCCTACACTGACCTTGAGGAGATGACCCAGGCCGCATGGTCACGCGGAATCGAACAGGTATCGGCCGTAGTGGATATGGAAAATGACCGGTATAAGATGTATACTCTCATTCCCAAGGGAAGGAAGCTTTCAGAGGAGTATCCTGGCATGGATGCGGATAAGGTGATCCGTAAGTTCAATGACAGCCGTTCAAAGGATTATTTTGACAAGGGCGTGCACATTGAGAATCCCAGGTCATTCTACAATGCCAACGGTTCGTTCCTTAACTTGACCGATGTGGTAAAAACTCCCAGTGAACTGATATTGATATTCAAATCAATCCAGTTGACAGACCTCTGGATCATGCCGGGCGGAGAAATGATGATTGATGTTGACGGTCAGAGATACACATCTTCCAAGTATGAGGGTCTAAATGATATGATAGGCATCCACTACTGGAGTCCCGATAACGGTTATTATATCTCATCGGTCCACTTTGACGTAGCCATTCCTGATGACGTGAAGGTTATTGACGTGATTGATGAAGACGGTGATGAGCGCATATCAGGCCTGCAGGTATCTGAAACTCCCATTGACTACGACAATATCAGGGTAATCCGTGATAGGAGCGCAGTCGAACTCAAGACAACCCATAGGGGGAAGGATGAGGTTAAGGATTTTGTGACTATATCCAGAATTGATTTCTCTGAGGATGAGACTAAGGTGTATGCCATGATGGAGATAATGCAGAATCATGCGTTCCCGGGTTATCTTGGCAGCGACATCACTCTTACTCTGTCTGATGGTAAGGTTCTGAAAGCAGAAAAGGTTACCGGTGTTCCCACCGATGAGGACTTTGACCGTCACGGTGACTTTGTGGCTACTCATTTCAAGGTCGTATTCCCGCCCATAAGTGAGGAGGAGTGGAGCAAGGGTATCAACATTTTCAAGGCCAACGTATGCCACGAGCCAGTAAGCATTGAACTTAACAAACCGCGTCCCAAAGGTACCACTGTAAATCTTGTCGATGTGATTGCGGAGGGTGAATACCGTGCCGAGATTGCACAGTTTGAGTTTGAGGAAGACGGCAGGGGAGCACGTGGAACCGAACGTAATACAATCGGAAAGATTGTGATTGACAACAGGGGAAGGATGACTGTGTCCGACAGCAAGTCAATCATAATGATCGACGGTAAGTACTCATTTTCCTGGATTAAGCCTGACTCAGAAAAGAATCCCCGTGATGAGATGCTTGAGCGTGAGGGCCTGAACAAACTTGAAGTCAAGGGTAGGAGATTCAAGATGGAGTTTATGGTTCAGGTTGTCTCAGAGGAGGACCAGATAATGCAGTATATGTTTATCAATGAGAATGAAAATGGCGCAATTGTATTGTACCTGTATCCCACTAAGGAATAAATAAATCTCTCCTTGTTTACAAAATAAATGCCGCAACCCGTGAGGGCTGCGGCATTCTTTTTGACACTGTATTGTGTTATTTCTTCTTTGCTGTCTTGGCGCGCTGGGCGTTCAGGAAGTCAACCATCTTCTTGAGGTTCTCCTCGGTGTACATAGCTGCACCACCGTGGCTGCCCTCGGGAACGCGTACGATGTAGCTCTCTACACCGGCCTTCTGCATCTCATCATAGAGACGCTGGCTTACGCATGATGCAACGATAGGATCGGCATCACCGTGGAACATGTAACCTGCAACGTCGTTCTTGTCCAGGAAACCGGTTGCGCTCAGCAGCACGAAGTTGTCCTCGTTACCCTCCTTGGGCAGACCGATGAGCTGCTCCTCAGGGGTATTGCCTGCGCCGCCGAATATCATAGCGTTACCGCAATCCATGTGCAGGAGCTCTGTGGGACCTGACCAGTCGCAGAATGCGTTTACATAGCTGGACTCCTTGGTGTAGGGACCTACGTTACCCTCGATGTCATACTCGGCCTTGCCGTACTTACCGATCTTTACGTTGTTTGAAAGAGCGGTAACGGCACTCAGGTGACCGCCTGATGAGAAACCTGAGGTTGCGATGAATGAAGTATCGAACTTGTACTTGTCGGCGTTGGCGCGGATAAAGCGGATAACAGCCTTGATATCGTTAACCTGAGCGGGCCACTTGCCGTCGGCGATTGAACGGTGGTTCGGGCAAACCAATGCATAACCGGCATTGAGCAGAGCCTGACCGATTGTGTTGATATCGGCCATACCCTTTGAACTGTTGCTGCCCCATGCGCTACCGTAGATGTGTACAACTACAGGGTACTTATCCTTAACTTCCTTGGGAAGATAGATGTCGAGCATGTGATAAACCTGACCGTCGTCACCGGCGTAGTTGATATCGGTGAATTTCTCGGAGCACTCAACCTGGGCACCACCCTGAGGACCACCGAATCCGCCGAAACCGCCGAATCCGCCGCCGCCCATAGGAGGCATACCGCCGCCGAAACCGCCCTGAGGCATACCACCACCGAAACCACCGCCCGGGAACTGGGCGAAACATGTGAGCGACATCATAACAGCCGCTGCGAGAAGAATTTTCTTTTTCATTTTATTGATGTAATTAAGAAGTAATATTCTGTATATAATACCTTACAAGGCACGCAAAGTTAAATATTTTTTTCAGAAAACGATGTACCAGGCCATTGTCACGGAAACTATGAGTTTCATGCCTGTTCCTACGATAAAACCTACGAATGTGCCCAATGCGGCTTTGAGTGCATCACCTGCGGATTTGTTCTCCTGGAACATCTCGGCAAGGAACGCTCCGGCAAGACTGCACGGTATCATGCCTATGGGGGTAAGGAAAATTCCTATTACCATTCCTATCAGGGCTCCCTGGCTTCCGGCTTTGGAGCCTCCGGCCAGTTTGGTGAATTTGGCAGGGACGGTATAATCCAGGACGGAGACGATTACGGTCACGCCTAGCCAGATGAGTACGAACGTGAGGGTCATATCGGCCCCGCCCAGTTTATGGCTCAGAAACGCCAGCAGCAGTCCTACCCAACTCAATGGAGGGCCGGGGAGTCCCGGAACTATGCTGCCTATAATGCCGATAACAGCCAGAATTACGGCAAGAACAATCAGTATGGTTGAAGTCATAGTTTGCTCGTTTGAGGGCTAAAGGTAGCAATTATTTCACTACTTTTGCGCGATGGTTCAGATTCAGGATACGATAGTTTCCCTTGATGTCATTACCAAGGAGTTCTGCTGTGACTTAAAAAAGTGTCACGGAGCATGCTGTATCGAAGGTGATGCCGGTGCGCCCGTTACCCCCGAGGAGATAGCGCAGATTGAGGAACTCCTGCCCGTAATCAGGGATATGTTATCGGCCGATGCCCTTAAGGCCATAGAGGAGAGGGGTATTGCCTATCCCGACCCGGAGGGAGAGTTGGTGACCCAGATTGTGAACGGCAAGGACTGCGTCTTTACCTGCTACGATGAGACGGGTTGCTGCTACTGCGCAATCGAGAAGGCCTACCGCGAGGGAAAGGTCAGCTTCATGAAGCCGGTATCGTGCCATCTGTATCCCATCCGCGTCAAGAAAATCGGCCCCTACTGGGGACTGAACTATGACCGCTGGGATGTATGCCAGGCTGCCGCAATAAAGGGGCACCGCGAGCATATTCCCGTATATAAATGCCTTAAGGAACCGCTAATACGCCGATTCGGACAGGAGTGGTATGATGAGCTGGAACTTACGGTAGGTGAAATGAAGAAACAGAACATTATATGAAAATGAACAGAAGACAATTGGCCGTTTGGGTGGCTGTATTATGCTCCATGGTTATGATTTCATGCGGAAACCGTTACAAGGAGAAACCTTTCGGAGGCTTGAACGGACGTGTCCAGAAGGTTACGGTCTATCATCTTATGCCCGAGGTCTGGCATGCCGGTTCCGGCGGAACGGATGTCATGAAAATCATCACCTCCATATATGATGTATACGGAAATGAGATATACTCAGCCGTACAGGACAGTGCAGAGCGTGTCCAGGTGGAGACCGAGAGCCTGTATGAGGACGGTGTCTCCATACGCAGCTCACAGAAATCGGGAGGCAGAACAGTGGCTACCCTCAACCTTATATCTAAGGATAAGGGAACCCTTGAATATAATAAGGAGATGAACGGCCGTTTCACACGTATGACCGTCAAGGAGAGTTCGTTCCTGCGCCGTAATAAGTCAGTGGTTACTGAGAACGGAAAGGTTACCACGGTGAGTGTGATAAAGACAGACCGCCAGGGCTATCCTGTAAAGATTACCATTACGGACTCAAAGAAGGGTGTCAAGAGTGTTGAGACTAACAAGTTCGATGAGAATCACAATGTGATAGAGAAGCACCTTTATACAGAATATGACGCCGACGGCAGTCATGAGCAGAGCGCAATCATCTTCGAGTACGGAGATCTGGATGAGCACGGCAACTGGAAAGACTGCCGCACATACAATGAGTTCCGCATTCCTCTTGAGGTGCTTGTCCGCGAGATTGAATACTGGGATTAAAGCTTCCGGATCACAAAAAAAAGGCGGGTTAACCGCCTTTTTTTTGTGATCCTTAGCAGATTTGAACTGCTGACCTCTTGCCTGTCAAGCAAGCGCTCTAAACCAACTGAGCTAAAGGATCGGTTTTTCTGAAAGCGCAGCAAAGGTACATTTATTTCCTGAATCTGCAATATCGGCCTCTCTTTTGGTATCTGCAGATTGCAAATGGGGTTAAAAATGTATAATTTGCACAATATTATAAAGTTGTGAAGGGGATAGGTGTTACAATGGGGCCGGAAAATGTGTAATTTCGCGGCCGAAAACGAAAAGTAACAAAAAAACATGTCGGCAAAGGGCCGGCAAAAAGACGTCCAACTTTATGAATATCAAAGGTTTCCAACCTAAACTGTTCTCAACTCTCAAGAACGGTTACGACAAACAGACTCTTGTTCAGGACCTGCTCGCAGGTGTAATTGTCGGTATTGTGGCTCTGCCGCTTGCCATCGCATTCGGTATCGCATCAGGAGCTACTCCTGAGGCCGGTATTCTCACTGCTATCGTAGCAGGTTTCATCATCTCATTCTTTGGCGGAAGCAAGGTTCAGATAGGCGGTCCTACCGGAGCTTTCATCGTCATTGTGTATGGCATCATACAGGATTACGGAATGAACGGTCTCTGCATAGCAACCTTCATGGCAGGCGCGTTCCTTATACTCATGGGTGTCCTGCACCTGGGAACCATCATCAAGTATATTCCTTATCCCATAGTCGTGGGCTTTACAAGCGGTATCGCCCTGACCATATTCGCTACCCAGATCAAAGATCTGTTCGGACTCCAGATAGAGAGTGTTCCGGCAGGATTCCTTGACAAGTGGGTGGTATATTTCCAGAACTTTGATACGGTAAGCTGGTGGTCACTCCTCATTGGCGTGGGCAGCATACTTATCATTGTTTTCACTCCCAAGATCAGTCGTAAACTTCCCGGTTCTCTTGTGGCAATCATCATTATGACAATTGTCTGCCTCATTCTGCGCGGCGTAGGCGTAGAGGGCATAGAGACCATCGGTGACCGTTTCTCAATATCAACCCAACTGCCTCAGGCCGAGGTTCCCAAGCTCAGCTGGGACAGCATCCGTCGCCTTGCTCAGCCTGCAATGGTAATTGCCATGTTGGGTGCAATTGAGTCACTGCTCTCTGCAGCAGTAGCCGATGGTGTGATTGGTGACCGTCACGACAGCAACCAGGAACTTGTGGCACAGGGTATTGCCAATATGGTATCACCTCTGATAGGCGGTATACCTGCCACAGGCGCAATAGCACGAACCATGACCAACATCAACAACGGCGGGCGCACTCCGGTGGCAGGTATTGCGCACGCCATTGTATTGGCTTTAATCTACCTGTTCCTCATGCCGCTGGTAAAGTTCATCCCCATGGCTTGCCTGGCCGGAATTCTGGTAGTCGTATCATACAACATGAGTGAATGGCGCAGCTTCAAGGCCATCCTCAAGAACCCCAAGTCCGATATCGTCGTACTGCTGGTAACATTCTTCCTGACAGTGATCTTTGACCTTACCGTAGCAATCGAGGTTGGTGTACTGATTGCCTGCCTGCTTTGCATGAAGCGTATGGCCGAGACCACCAACGTATCAGTGCTCAGTGATGAGATTGATCCCAATGCCGATTCTGACGTTCAGGGTAATCTGGATCACCTGACCATCCCCGAGGGTGTAAAGGTCTATGAGATCAACGGTCCCTATTTCTTCGGCATCGGTAACAAGTTCGAGGAGATGATGGGTGATATGGGCGGTCGCGCCAAGGTGCGCATCATCCGTATGCGTAAGGTTCCGTTCATTGATTCAACCGGTGTTCACAACCTTCAGAACATGTGCCGTATGTGCTCCCAGATGGGTGTAAAGGTGGTTCTGTCAGGTGTAAATCCGCAGGTTATGAAAGTGATTGAGGATGCCGGAATGGATGACGTTGTAGGTAAGGAGAATATCTGCAGCCACATCAATCTGGCACTCAAGCGCGCCGAGGAAATCCTGGCCGAGTAAGCGGTAGTTATCAACAGATTATAGAGTTGGCCTGAACCGGTACTTCAACCGGTTTGGGCCAACTTTTTGATTTATAGGCTTCTGGGTTATTAACCGAAAGTGGAAAACTTTTTTAAATAAAAAGTGGGGCAAAGTGGGTCAAAGTGGGTGAAATTGTTTTAACTTTGAAACCGAATATCGATTATCAGCAAAGAATGAGCTTCATAGGTCAGTTCCCCGTACGTCTGGACGCCAAGAACAGAGCGTTCATGCCCGCCGGATTCCGCCGCATCCTGCAGCAGTCCGAGAGCCAGACACTGGTGGTCCGCAAGGACTACTTTGAGAACTGTCTTGTGGTATATCCTGCAGCACAGTGGCAGGAGGAGATTGCAAAGGTGCGTGCCAAGCTGAACCGTTTTGACGGAAACCAGCAGATGGTGTATCGCAAACTTGTATCTGAGGCTCAGGAAGTGCAGCTGGACAGCAACGGACGTATGCTGCTGCCGCAGGCCTTGCTCGACAAGGTGGGTATAAAGCAGGACGCCCTGTTTGTGGGAATGGAGCAGACCATAGAGATCTGGGCTCCGGACATTGCGGCTACAGAGAGCAAGCAGCCGTTCATGTCGGACAGCGATTTTGCTGATAACCTGAAAAAATTCATGACTGAGTGATACATACAACACACATAACAGGTAAGTGGACACAAGTGGGACATATCATGTGCCGGTTCTTCTCAGACAGAGTGTAGAAGGACTTGTGGTGGACCCTGACGGGGTCTATGTGGATGCCACCTTCGGTGGTGGCGGCCACTCGCGCGAAATAGTGTCCCGACTCAGCAACAAAGGTCATCTGTACGGTTTCGACCAGGATGCCGATACCATGAACAACATCATCAAGGACAACCGCTTTACTTTCGTCTATTCCAATTTCCGTTATATGCCCAATTTCATGCGCTGGTACGGCCATGAGAAGGTTACCGGCATTCTTGCCGACCTGGGTGTGTCATGGCATCATTTCGATGACAGCACACGCGGATTCTCATTCCGTTTTGAGGGTCCCATCGACATGCGCATGAACCAGAAGGAGGGTATGAAGGCATCGGACGTACTCAATGAGTACCCCGAGGAGAAACTGGCACAGCTGTTCTGGCTGTACGGCGAACTGCAGAACGGACGTCAGGTGGCCGCAGCCATCGGCCGTGCACGTAAGAACAGCCGTCTGGAGACTGTTACCCAGCTGCTGGATGCCGTACGCCCGGTCATAGGCCGTGAGCGTGAAAAGAAAGATACCGCAAAACTGTTCCAGGCTCTGCGTATGGAGGTGAACCATGAGGTTGACGCCTTGCGTGAGATGCTGACCGGTGCAGTGGGACTGCTTGACAAAGGCGGACGTCTGGTGGTGATAACATATCACTCCATCGAGGACCGCATGGTCAAGAACCTTATGAAGAGCGGAAACATTGAGGGTGAGATTAAGACTGATTTCTACGGAAACCGCGAGGTGCCGTTCAAGGCAATAGGGAAACCCGTTATTCCCGATGCCGCCGAGCAGGCCGCCAACCCGCGTTCCCGCAGTGCCAAACTGAGAATAGCCGAGAAGATCTGATATGGAAGAGGCAACACAGAGCACTCCAAAGCGCAAAGGACTGATGAAGTCCATGCCCGACCTTATCCAGCGCAATTTCTGGTTGCTGCTGGAGATTCTGGCATGCGTGATCTTCTACATCGGCAACCGATATGCATACCAGCGCGACCAGGCTTACGCTGAAAGACTCAGACGTGAGCTGGTGGACATGCAGTACCAGACACTGAATACCACGAGTGACGTATCGGCCAAGAGCAAACCGTCATACGTGGAGAAGGTGGCTACCCGGAACGGCTCCGGACTGCAGCCCAGTACAGAACCGCCGTACAAACTGCCCAAATGATTGATATGGCTGAGAAGGACGACGCACGCAAGCAGGAGAAGAAGAGGGTATCCCGCAAATACCTCTCTCTGTTCCTGCTCATGCTTGTGTGGGGCGCTCTCATCATCATCAAGATGGTTATGGTCATGTTCGGCGAGAGGCAGTACTGGAATGATGTGGAGCGTAACATGACTCCGGTCAACAGGGTTATCGAGCCGCGTCGCGGAAACATACTCAGTGATGAGGGACTGCTGCTGGCAAGCAGTATGAAGCAGTACCGCATATTCCTGGATTTCAAGACAGCCGAGAGGGATGAGGCACGTGCCAAGAAGGACCAGATGCGTAAGGATACCCTTTACAACAACCATCTGGCTGAGTTTGCACGTCAGATGCACGAGATTTTCCCCAAGTATTCGGTTCAGGAGTTCGCTGACCATTACCAGAAGGGTTTTGAAGCCAAGTCACACTCATGGCTGCTGCTTCCCGGTACCTCCAGAAACTCATACCCCATATCATACAACCAGTACAAGTCATTGGTCAAGACCGTATGGCTCAAGCCCAAGTATGAGATGTGGTTCTACAGCGCAGAGTCCAAGATATCACGTCAGAAACCGTTCGGTGCCCTGGCTGCCCGTACCATCGGAAGCATGTACGAGGCCAAGGATTCGGCCCGTAACGGTCTGGAGCTTTCGTTTGACTCGCTTCTGCGCGGCACACCGGGTCGCGGACATCAGGAGAAGGTGCAGAACGTGACCCGTATGGTGGCCGATGTTCCTCAGATTGACGGCTGTGACGTACATACCACGCTTAATGTGGATATGCAGGATATCGCCGAGGTGGCCCTGCGCAAGGTGATGGATTCACACAACGCTGCATCGGGCATAGTAGTTCTGATGGAGGTCAAGACGGGTGACATCAAGGCCATGGCCAGTCTTACCAAGACGGCTCCCGGTCAGTTTGACGAGATACAGAACAACGCGGTAAGGGAGATTTATGAGCCCGGTTCTACATTCAAGCCCGTATCCATGATGGTGGCGCTTGATGCCGGCAAGATAAACCTCAAGGACAGTGTCTATTGCGAGAAGGGCGTCTATACCGGATTCGGCGGCTCACGGATGACTGATTCACATGAGTACGGATGGCTGAGTGTTCCCTATATCATTGCCAACTCCAGCAACATAGGCACATCCAAACTGATACATGCCGCGTACAAGGATAATCCGCAGGAGTTTGTGGACGGTGTTTACCGCACCGGAATAAACACCCATTTTGGCTTACAGCTTACCGGTACTGCTGCACCTGTCATAAGACGTGACGGCTACTGGGATGCCACACGCCTGCCCTGGATGTCGATAGGTTACAACACCCAGCTGCCGGTAATAAATACTCTGGCCTTCTACAACGGCATAGCCAACGGCGGCTGCATGGTTGCTCCCCGTCTGGTAACCAAGGTTACCCGTGAGGATGAGGTGGTCCAGGAGTTCCCGGTCGAGGTGGTGGTACGCCATATGTGCAAGGACGAGACTCTGGCCAAGGTAAAGAGCATGCTGGAACTTGTGGTGGCCGACGGTACCGGAAAGAATGCCGGATCAAAATACTTTGCCGTTGCCGGAAAGACCGGAACTGCTCAGCTGTCACAGGGTGATGCAGGTTACAGGAACGGTCCCAGGAGATACATGGTATCGTTCTGCGGATATTTCCCGGCCGATAACCCGCAATACTCGTGCATAGTATCGGTTCGTACCGACGGCGGTGCGGCAGGCGGTGCCACATGGGCAGCTCCCGCATTCCATGAGATATCCGAGAAGGTGATGGCAAGCCGTAACCTGAGGGATGTCCATGAGGCGTATGATTCGGTGCGTCAGTTCATACCCAAGGTGATGCCGGGTGATCTGGCCAAGGCAAGCACAGTGCTCAAGGGACTTGGCAAGAAGAACCTGATGCGCAAGATAGACCGTTCACTGCCTGACAGCATATGGGGCTCGGTCAATTCCGATTCGGGCCGATACGTGATGAACTACGTGGAGTATGCCGACGGTATCGTTCCCGATGTACGCGGAATGGGGGCATCGGACGCCCTTTATCTGCTTGAGCGTATGGGAATGAGAGTGAGCATAGAGGGAGTGGGTAAGGTAAAGACCCAGGTTCCTTCACGCAATACCCGTTTCAAGAAGGGTGACAGAATACAGTTAACATTATCAATGTGACATATATGGTGACAATTGGAGAACTTATTTCAGGACTTAAGATACTCAGGACGGTAGGTGATACCGGAGTTGAGGTTACCGATATCCAGCTGGATTCACGCAAGGCAGCCAAGGGTTGTCTGTTCGTGGCCATGCGCGGCACTACCGTTGACGGTCATCAGTTCATACCCAAGGCTATCGAACTTGGTGCTACATCAGTTTTGTGTGAGGTGCTGCCCGATCAGACTGCCGACGGAGTGACCTACATCCAGGTACCCGACTGCGAGGATGTAGTAGGCATAGTAGCCACAAGGTTCTTCGGCAACCCCACAGACAAGGTAAAGCTGGTGGGTGTTACCGGTACCAACGGCAAGACCACCATCGCCACATTGCTCTACAACATGTTCCGCAAGTTCGGCTACAAGACCGGTCTGCTCTCAACGGTATGCAACTACATTGACGGAGAGCCCATCCCGGCCGATCATACCACACCTGACGCCGTTACACTGAACCGTCTGCTTGGACGTATGGCCGATGAGGGCTGCAAGTACGTCTTCATGGAGTGCAGCTCGCACGCCATCGTGCAGAAGCGCATTGGCGGCCTGAAGTATGCCGGCGGAATATTCACCAACCTGACACGTGATCATCTGGATTACCATAAGACCGTTGAGAACTACCTCAAGGCCAAGAAGAAATTCTTTGATGATCTGCCCAAGGATGCTTTCGTGGTTACCAACCTGGATGACAAGAACGGTCTGGTGATGGCACAGAACACCAAGGCTAAGGTCACCACATACTCACTGCGCAGCATGAGTGATTTCAAGGGCCGTCTGCTGGAGTCCGGTTTTGACGGAATGCTGCTGGAGATAAACGGACGTGAGGTGTTCCTCAAGTTCATAGGCAAGTTCAACGCAAGCAACCTGCTGGCTGTTTACGGAACTGCAGTCAACCTGGGCCGTGACCCGATGGAAGTGCTAACCGTAATGAGTACACTGGTTCCCGTGAACGGCCGATTCGATGCAATCCGCTCACCCAAGGGATTCACCGCAATCGTGGATTACGCACATACCCCCGACGCCCTGACTAACGTACTTACCACTATCGTGGATGTGCTGGACGGCAAGGGTCAGATCATTACCGTTGTGGGTGCCGGCGGCAACCGCGACAAGGGCAAGCGTCCGCTTATGGCCAAGGAGAGCGTCAAATACAGCGACAAGGTAATCATCACATCCGATAACCCCCGCTTTGAGGAGCCGCAGGATATCATCAACGATATGCTGGCCGGTCTGACAAAGGAGGATATGCAGAAGGTGATAACCATAGTTGACCGTCGCGAGGCAATCCGCACGGCCTGCATGATCGCTCAGGCTGGTGATGTGATCCTGGTGGCAGGAAAGGGTCATGAGGATTACCAGGATGTTAAGGGAGTCAAGCACCACTTTGACGACCATGAAGTTATTCGTGAATGCTTTTAAATAAAAGGTATAGATGCTGTACAGTCTGTTTGAATACTTGAAGAATGCCGGAATCGATATTCCGGGTGGTGGAATGTTCAGTTATGTGACCTTCAGAGCCATATTCGCTCTGGTAACGTCACTGATCGTGTCATGCTGGTTCGGAAGTCATTTCATTGACCTGCTCAAGAAACGTAACATATCCGAGACTCAGCGTGATGCCAAGCTGGATCCGTTCGGCGTGACCAAGAAGGGCGTTCCTACCATGGGCGGTGTTATAATCATCGTAGCCATCCTGCTTCCCTGTCTCCTGATAGGTGACCTTAAGAATGTCTACATGTGGCTCATGCTCATAACTACCATTATTCTTGGTGTCATAGGTTTTGCCGATGACTACATCAAGACATTCAAGGGTAACAAGGAGGGACTCAACGGCTGGCTCAAGGTAACCGGTCAGTTGGCACTGGGCCTGATTGTGGGTCTGACCCTGCGCTACAGCCCCCAGGTGGTGATAAACGAGAAGGTTGAGACACGCATCGAGAACAACACCGAGATTGTTGTAAAGACTCCCGATGTAAAGTCAACCCGTACCACGATACCGTTCTTCAAGAACCATAACCTCAACTATGCCGATGCATTCGGCTGGCTGGGTGAGAGCAACAAGTACAAGGCAGGTTGGATTTTCTTTGTACTGCTTACACTGTTTGTAGTAACCGCAGTATCGAACGGATCTAACCTGAACGACGGCATGGACGGTATGGCTGCGGGCAACTCGGCCATAATAGGAGTTACGCTGGGTATTCTGGCGTACGTATCCAGTAACGTCGTGACGGCAAGTCACTTTGACTTGATGTACGTTCCGGGAAGCCAGGAGGTGGTTGTGTATCTGGCCGCCTTCGTGGGAGCCCTGATAGGTTTCCTCTGGTTCAACTCATACCCGGCACAGATATTCATGGGTGATACGGGCAGTCTGACCATCGGCGGCATCATTGCCGTGGCTGCGCTCTGCATTCACAAGGAGCTGCTGCTTCCCATACTCTGCGGTGTGTTCCTGGTTGAGAGCCTGTCGGTCATCTGCCAGCGTTTCTACTACAAGATAGGCAAGCGCAAGGGCGTTCACCAGCGTATATGGAAGCGCACCCCCATTCATGACCATTTCCGTACCAGCATGGAGCAGGTGCTCAAGGCGGATCCCACCAGCACCGTCAAGTTCCACGGAAATGACAACAAGTTACAGTTTGAGACCAAGATAACGCTCAGGACCTGGATCATAAGCATAGGTCTTGCAGCACTTACAATATTGACCTTGAAAATCAGATAACCTAAAATGGCAAAGAAGATTGTAGTATTGGGAGCAGGAGAGAGCGGTACTGGTGCCGCCATACTGGCTAAGGCCAAAGGCTTTGACGTGTTTGTATCGGACCTGTCCGAGATTAAGGAGCACTACCGTAATGAACTTGACCTGCGCGGAATTGAGTGGGAACAGAAACAGCATACTGAGGAGCGTATCCTTGCAGCCGATGAGGTGATTAAGAGCCCGGGCATTCCCAAGGAGGCTCCCATCATCCAGAAACTCATGGCCCAGGGTACCCCCATCATATCGGAGATTGAGTTTGCGGGCCGATACACAAACGCCAAGATGATCTGCATTACCGGATCCAACGGCAAGACCACGACCACATCACTCATCTATCACATCTTCAAGATGGCCGGCATGAACGTGGGTCTGGCAGGTAACATAGGAAGCAGTCTGGCTTGGCAGGTAGCCGAGAAGAACTTTGACTACTATGTAATAGAGCTGAGCAGCTTCCAGCTGGACAACATGTATGACTTCAAGGCAGACATCGCCATCCTCATGAACATAACCCCCGATCATCTGGACCGTTATGACCATGAGATGCAGAATTACGTGGATGCCAAGATGCGCGTAATACGCAACCAGACCAAGGATGACGCTTTCGTTTACTGGAGCGATGATCCCATCATCACCCGTGAGCTCAAGAAGTACGGTCTGCAGGCTACCCTCTATCCCTTTGCCGAGGCAAAGAAGGAGGATCTGGCAGCATATGTTGAGGACGGCACACTCTACTTCACCAAGCCGTACGCCTTCAACATGGAGCAGGAGTCACTCTCGCTCACAGGCAAGCATAACCTCTACAACTCAATGGCTGCGGGAATATCGGCCAACATTGCCGGTATCAAGAGCGAGACAATCCGCAAGGCCCTGCAGACATTCCAGGGTGTGGAGCACCGTCTGGAGCGCGTGACCCGCGTAAACGGAATCGACTTTATCAATGACTCCAAGGCTACCAACGTGAACAGCTGCTGGTACGCCCTGCAGAGCATGCCGGTAAAGTGCGTGCTGATTCTGGGAGGCAAGGACAAGGGTAATGACTACAACGAGATAGCTGATCTGGTTCGCGAGAAGTGCTGCGGCCTGGTCTACATGGGTCTGCACAATGAGAAACTGCATGATTTCTTTGACGGATTCGGACTTCCCGTGGCCGATGTTCAGTCAATGAAGGATGCGGTTGACGCTGCATACAAGATGGCTCACAGCGGTGAGATTGTACTGCTGAGCCCCTGCTGCGCCAGCTTCGACCTCTTTAAGAGCTATGAGGATCGCGGCGAACAGTTCAAGGCTTGCGTAAGAGCATTGTAATAAAAGGATATGGAGAATACTGAGGATAAACCCAAACGCAGACAACTGCTTAACGGAGACCGTACCATCTGGACCATGGTCTTCATACTGTGCCTGATATCTCTCGTGGAGGTGTTCAGCGCCAGCAGCCGTCTTACATTCGGTAAGAGCAGTTTCCTGGCACCTATCATTTCACATACCATGCACCTGTGCATAGGTCTGGTGGGTATGTGGCTGGTGCATCTGCTCCACTACAAGTGGTACAGGCTGTTCCCGGTATTGCTCGTGCCGCTGTCAATACTGCTGCTGGGTTATCTGTCGGTACGCAGTATGGGTTCATCGGGTGCCGAACGCTGGATCAATCTGGGATTCTTCCAGCTGCAGCCGTCCGAACTCGGTAAGATTGGGGTAATCATGACAGTGGCTTACTGGCTCTCCAAACTCAAACCGGATGATGAACTCAGCCAGGCCAACACATTCTGGAAGATACTGGCGCTGACGGGATTCGTAGATGCACTGATTGTGGGTGAGAACCTCTCCACGGCCGTGCTTCTGGCAGGTGTGATATTCGTGATGATGATACTGGGCGGTATTGCATGGCGCAGGATGCTTGCCCTGACAGGTGTAGTAGTGGGAGCGGGAATAGTGGCAGTGGTGATACTGCTGTTCGTTCCGGCGCAGACCATACGTGACTCCAAGATCATTCCTTCACGTGCCACCACATGGCAGGCGCGTCTGCAGGATTTCTCTCAGACCAGGAACAAGCCCAGCGCATACGAGTATGCAAAACTGGTGGCTCCCGAGAAACCTCAGGAGACCCACGCCAACATAGCCATTGCAACCAGTAACATTCTGGGCAAGGGTCCGGGTAACTCCGATGAGCGTGACTATCTGCAGGAGGCCAGCTGTGACTTTATCTATGCAATCATAATAGAGGAACTGGGTATACTGGGAGGCGCAGTTGTGATGCTTGTCTATATAGTCCTGCTCTTCAGGGTGGGCCGTATAGCCACCAAGTGCAAGGAGAAATATCCCGCCTATCTGGCGATGGGACTGGGTATGCTGCTCGGTCTGCAGGCATTCATCAACATGTCTGTCGCAGTGGGTCTGTTCCCCGTTACAGGACAGCCGCTACCGCTCATAAGCAAGGGAGGAACATCGGTCCTGATGACAAGCGGATGCATAGGCATGCTGTTGGGTATAAGCAATACCCTTGAGAAGGAGGAGCGTGGAGAGCAGGTTCTGGGAACAGAGGCCGATGTCCCCACACCGGTTGACGGAAACGAATCATTTGACGAAAACTAACAATATATATGGAGGAAAAACCAAGAATTATAATCAGCGGAGGCGGTACAGGAGGACACATATTTCCTGCAGTTTCGATAGCGCATGCAATCAAGGCACTGAGTCCGGAGGCGGAGATACTCTTTGTGGGAGCTCAAGGCCGTATGGAGATGCAGCGTGTCCCGCAGGCAGGTTTCAACATCAAAGGACTGCCCATCTGCGGTTTTGACCGTAAGAACCCGCTCAAGAACATTGTGGTGCTGTTCAAGATTATGCGCAGCCAGATGATGGCACGCCGCATAATACGCCAGTTCCGCCCCATGGTTGCAGTGGGAGTGGGCGGTTACGCCAGCGGACCGACTCTGAGCATAGCCGGAAAGATGGGTATACCCACACTGCTTCAGGAGCAGAACTCATACGCCGGTGTCACCAACAAGCTGCTGGCCAAGAAAGCCTCCAAGATATGTGTAGCATATGACGGCATGGACCGTTTCTTCCCTGCCGACAAGATAATCAAGACAGGTAACCCGGTTCGTCCCACCCTTACCAAGGGCGGAATCACCCGCAAGAAGGCCTGCACTGCCATGGGTCTTGACCCCGACAAGAGAACGGTACTTATTGTAGGAGGCAGCCTGGGCGCACGTACACTCAATGAGAGCGTGATGGCCAACCTGGACCTGATACGTATGTCTTATGACGTTCAGTTCGTATGGCAGACCGGCAAGTACTACTTTGAGGAGATGAAGAGCCGTCTGGCCGATGAGGAGGC
Organism: uncultured Bacteroidales bacterium; assembly: GCA_902798685.1. Classification (GTDB taxonomy): domain Bacteria; phylum Bacteroidota; class Bacteroidia; order Bacteroidales; family Bacteroidaceae; genus Colenecus. The sequence goes on along the minus strand of CADBXO010000015.1, from coordinate 30,644 downwards.
CGTTGACAATCTCTTCCCCACAGAGTTCGTGCAGGATATGGATCAGGCTTACGCAGCCGCCGACCTGGTGATTTCACGTGCCGGTGCCGGTACCATTTCCGAGCTCTGCCTGCTGGGCAAGCCGGTCATCCTGGTTCCCTCACCCAACGTGGCCGAGGACCATCAGACCAAGAACGCCCTGGCCCTGGCCGACAGGGATGCCGCAATCCATATCCGTGACGTGGATGCCAAGAAGGAACTTATTCCTGCAGCCATTGACCTTGTAAAGGACAACGCCCGTCTGGAGCAGCTGCATGACAACATACTCAAGCTGGCCATGTATGACTCGGCCGAGATTATAGCCCGCGAGGTGCTCAAGCTGGCCGGTTACGGAAGCGGATCACTCAAGCTGGATGACATCAAGTCAGTATACTTTGTAGGCGCCGGAGGCATAGGAATGAGCGCTCTGGTACGTTACTTCCTGGCCCGCGGATGCAGGGTGGGCGGATATGACAAGACATCGACTGAGCTGACATCGGCCCTGATAAAGGAGGGTGCCATGATCGGTTTTGAAGATGACGTGGAGAAGGTTGACCCCTGTTTCAAGGATTCAGCATCGACACTGGTGGTCTATACTCCGGCCATTCCGGCTGACAATAAGATACTGAGCTGGTTCAACATGCACTGCTTTGACGTGCAGAAACGTGCTCAGGTGCTGGGTACGCTGACCCGTTCTCTGGACGGTCTGTGCGTGGCCGGTACACACGGCAAGACTACCACATCATCAATGGTGGCATACATCCTGAACGGTACCGATGAGGGCTGCAACGCATTCCTGGGCGGTATTCTCAAGAACATAGGCAGCAACCTGATGATTTCAAACAGGAGCCGCCGTGTGGTAATTGAGGCCGATGAGTTTGACCGTTCGTTCCATCATCTGACTCCGCTGCGCACGGTAATCACAGCCGTCGATGCGGACCATCTGGATATTTACGGCACTTATGAGGCATATGTGGAGAGCTTCCGCAAGTATACTTCACTCATCAAGCCGGGCGGTGACCTGATACTGCATGTGGGGCTGGCCGACAAGATCAAGCCCCAGCTTCAGAAGGGTGTGAACCTTTATACCTACGGACTGGACGAGGGAAATTTCCACGCCGCAAACATAAGGATAGGAAACGGTGAGCTCAGGTTCGATTACGTATCACCGCTGGGCAGCATCGCCGATGTCGAGCTGGGCGTTCCAATCCCCATCAATGTGGAGAATGCCGTGGCTGCCATGGCTATGGCACAGATGAGCGGTGCATCGGATGATGTCATCCGCGAGCGTATCGGCTCATTCCGCGGATGCGACCGCCGCTTTGATTTCCATGTCAAGAAGGCCGATAAGGTTTACCTGAGTGACTATGCACATCATCCCGAGGAGATCCGTCAGTGCGCCCTGTCACTGCGCAAGCTCTATGCCGACCGCAAGATTACATGTATTTTCCAGCCGCATCTGTATACCCGCACAAGGGATTTCTACAATGAATTCGCTGACAGCCTCTCACTCTTTGATGAGGTATGGCTGCTGGAGATATACCCCGCACGTGAGCAACCCATACCGGGTGTTACAAGCGCTCTGCTGGCAGAGAACATGAAGCCGGGCGTATGCAAGGGTGTCATCTCACGCAACCAGGTTCCTGAACTTGTCAAGTCCATCAAGGATGATGTTGAGGTGCTGGTAACCCTGGGTGCAGGTGATCTGGAGGATTATGTTGAAACCATAACTGAGATACTCAAATAAGGTGTTAAAGAAGATACTGTCCATATTATCGGTGGTTGTTCTGGCCGGATATCTGGTATATTCGGCGATGGCCATGACTGACAGGCATGAGGATACCCGTTTGTGCCGCGGCGTGGACCTGCATATCACGGACAGTCTCCATTTTGACCTTATTGATGAGGAGATGGTGCTGGCAGTGCTTCAGGAGCATTCGATAGATCCTGTGGGTCTGCCGCTTGAAGAGATAGAACCTGAAAAGATAGAGGCCACACTGATGATGCATCCGCTGGTGGGCAAGGTACAGTGTTACAAGACCGGCGGTGACATGCTCAGGATAAACCTCTCAAGCAAGGTACCTCTGGTACGTGTCATCAACAACCGCGGCCAGGACTTCTATGTGGACAGCAGGGGCGAGATACTTACTCAGCGCTCCTTGGCGGTGCAGCTTCCGGTAGCGACCGGATACATAGACCGCCAGTTCGCGTCCGGTGACCTGCTTAAGGTGGTTCGTGTAATTGACCGTTCGGAGTTCTGGAAGGCTCAGATTGAGCAGATAAACGTGACCAAGGACGGACAGATAGAACTGGTACCCCGCGTGGGTGACCACCTGCTGATAATCGGCACGGCCGATAACGTTGAGGATAAGCTGGACCGTCTCATGAACTTCTATGAGAAGGGTCTGGACAATGTAGGCTGGAACAAATACCGCTCAATAAGCGTAGCCTACGATGGTCAGGTAGTATGCAAGAAACGAAAATAAGATAGATGGAAGACAAAGTTATTGTTGCAATTGAGCTCGGATCGTCCAAGATCTCAGGCGTGGCAGGTCAGATTATGACTGACGGCTCACTCAAGGTGCTGGCTTATGCCGGAGTACCGTCATCATCATGCATCCGTCACGGTGCTGTCTATAATCTGGACAAGACTGCGAATGCCATTGCCGAGGTGGTGGAGAGGCTGAACGCAATCCTTTCAACCAGCATAGAGAAGGTCTATGTGGGTTACAATGCCAAGGGCCTGAAGTCGATAATAAGCAAGGTTGAGCATCAGTTTGAAGAGGAGACTGTTGTCAGCCAGGAGGTTATCGACGATATGTTCCAACAGTGCAGTGAGATAGATTATGAAGGTTATGTCAACCTGTTCCAGGAGTCACAGGAGTATGTGGTTGACAACAAACGCGGAACGGAGACTGACCCCATGGGTGTGGCTTGCCGCTCACTCGGAGGCAGTTACCTGAATATCCTGCTCAAGAAACAGGTGGCCGATTACATAGCCCAGTGCTTTATGATGGCACAGGTGGAGATTGTAGATGGTTATGTGGCCCCCATGGCCCAGGCCGATGCCATCCTGACTGATGATGACCGTCAGCAGGGATGCGTACTGGTTGACTACGGTTCCGATACCACAACCGTATCAGTCTACAAGAGCGGTATGCTGCGTTACCTGCGCGTAATCCCGCTGGGAAGTGCGCTTATAACACGTGACCTTTCGGCTGTACTCAAGATAGAACCTGAGCAGGCCGAGCAGCTCAAGTGCACCTACGGACTTTGCAACCTGATTGGCAGCCAGGATGCCAGTGAGACCATAATGATCAATGACAACAAGGTGCTGCTCAAGGATATAGGCGATATCATCGAAGCCCGTAACGAGGAGATTATCCGTAACGTCTGTGTACAGATAAAGGCTTCAGGGTATGCCGAGGTTCTCTATGCGGGAATAGTTCTGACGGGCGGCGGCTCACAGCTGCGCCAGTTGGACCAGGTGTTTGTAAAACTGATGCCTTCAATGCGCCGTCCGCGCGTGGTAACTGAACCTGCCTGCGGCGTTACATGGGTTGAACCCAGCTGGAAGCGCGGTGACGGATCACAGCTGGCCCTGCTTTCTGTCATGGCCAAGGGTGATGAGAACTGCTGCGAACTGCCCAAGATGGATGAGATAGATAACATATCGGCCGAGAATCAGGATAAGGTGGTTCAGATAGACCTCTTTACCGAGGCAGGTGAGAGCGCCCAGGCCGAGCGTGACCGCAAGGAACAGGAGGAGCGTGAGAAGGCCGCTGCCCAGAAGGAGGAGGAAACTGCAGCCAAGGAGGAGGAAGCCGAGAAGAAGCGTACCAAGAAGGTGAGCATCTTCAAACGTTGGGTCGATGATGTGATGAGCATGGGCGAGAGTTTCTTTGAGGATAAGGATGAGAACGGTCAGAATTCCGCTAATTGATTAAACCGATAACGACTATGAACCAGGATATTAAAGAATTTGAGGAGAAAGAGATTCTTCCGTTTGATTTCCCTACTGAGTCACGTAAGATAATCAAGGTTATCGGTGTGGGCGGCGGTGGCAGCAATGCTGTCAAGAACATGTACCGTGAGGGTATTCATGACGTGGTATTCGTGATTGCCAATACTGACCAGCAGGCGCTGGCCGATTCAGATATACCCATCAAACTGCAGCTGGGACGTCAGACCACCAACGGTCTGGGTGCCGGAAATGATCCCGCAGTTGCACGCAAGGCAGCCGAGGAGAGCATTGAGGAGATAAAGGCGCAGTTCAAGGATGATACCCAGATGGTATTCATCACTGCCGGTATGGGCGGCGGTACAGGTACCGGTGCTGCTCCGGTTATTGCCAGATGCGCAAAGGAGTGCGGCATGCTTACCGTGGGTATCGTTACCATCCCGTTCAAGTTTGAGATGCGTCCCAAGATCAAGCAGGCCCTCAAGGGTGTTCGCGAGATGTCACAGTATGTTGACGCCCTGCTTGTAATCAGTAACGAGAAACTGCTTGAGATATATCCCGACAAGAGTGTAGCCACAGGATTCAAACATGTGGATGAGACCCTTACCACCGCAACCAAGAGTATAGCCGAGCTTATTACCTGCCGCGGAATAATCAACCTTGACTTCCGTGATGTCAAGAAGATCCTGAGTAACGGCGGTGTAGCAATAATGAGTACCGGTGTTGCCAAGGGTGAGAACCGTGTGAACCAGGCGTTTGATTCGGCCCTCAAGTCACCCCTTCTCTACAACAATGACATCCATAAGTCCAAGAAGATACTGTTCAACATCTATCAGAGTACACAGTCAGACCATCAGCTTATGCTGGATGAGATGAATGAGGTACGTCACTTCATGGATAAGTTCGAGGACAAGAACATTGAGGTTATCTGGGGTCTTGCCAATGACGATACCCTGACCGATGAGGTCAAGATTACGGTACTTGCCACCGGATTCGGAATGGAGAGTATTCCTATGATGGATGATGAAGAGGAGGCAGACCGCGTAATCGAGGATATCTACGGTGACCGTGTCGACAAGCGCCAGCTCTATCTCTATGAGATGTCCGATGCCGATCTTGACAACGACGCACTGATTGATGCCATCGAGGCATCACCTACATATCTCCGCAATACTGTGGGATTGTCCGAGCTCAAGGCTCTGCGCGCTTAACCGAATACCGTCTCCAGGACCTCAATTGACTTGAGCACAGGGAAGGAGGGTATGTGAAGACGGAAGAAATTGTTGAGCGCATTCAACAGCATGACGCGTTCCTGACCAGTCAGGGGCGCGTCTTTCATTCCGTCATAGTCAGAGTTCATGAGCAGGTAGAGCTTGTATGAGAGCTCGGCCGGCATGTACTCGGTATGCTTGGGCAGCAGCGGGGTGAAACAGCCGTCGCGCATGTCAAGCACGCATCCGGGTGTGTAGTCGTCACTGTTGGGGCAGATGCCTATGTGACTTGCGGTACCTATCATGAAGGCTATGTGGAAGTTGGAGTAGGTGCCGTCAGCAGCGGCATCGAACCACTTGAGTGACTCGCTCAGGAAACTGAAAAGCTGCGGATTGTTCTGCTCTCCCTTCAATGCGTATGTCAGGAACTCTGACAGGAACAGCGAAATGGCACTTTTAAGGGGATTCCTTGGAATATCTCCGTAGGGGGCGCAGTTCTTTATCTCCTTGATATGTTGGAGGTTCTCAGTGGGAATGTATTCGGCCTGGAACTCCAGCTGGGTCAGGGGTTGTAGCAGGGTGTTGCGGCTGGCGTTCTTTCCGGTCTTGGAAAGGAACCAGATGAACGGCACCATTCCGTGCTGGCTGGTGAATATATGCGCCACGCTTGTGCGGTCATTATGCCTCACTGAACCTACCAGTATTCCCTTTTCCGCCTGCCACATGACTTTTTCTCTGTGGCACGAAGATATAAAAAAATACTGGAGAAAGTTTGCCGTTTGGAAAAATGTAACTACTTTTGCATCCGCTTTATAGGGCAGCCTCTCGAGGCTACCGGAAAGGATGGCGCGTTCGTATATCGGCTTTTTATAATGGCAAACCACAAATCAGCCTTGAAGGCTATCAGAAAGAGCGAGAAGAGAAGACTTCACAACCGTTATTATGCAAAGACCATGCGTAATGCAGTTCGTCAGCTTCGCGCTATGACCAACAAGGAGGAGGCTGCTGCAACCTATCCTAAGGTTCAGAAGATGCTGGACAAGCTGGCTAAGACCAAGCTCATCCACAAGAACAAGGCCGCTAACCTCAAGTCAAAGCTCTGCGCTCACATCGCTAAGCTCGCTTGATCTTAAACCCCTTTGTCGGTTTGAATCAGTTTACAGGTTGGATTTTTCCAACCTTTTTTTGTGCACAAAAAAAGGCCCTGCGGTTGCAGGGCCTTTCTTGTTGATATGCTGAACTTATGCGTCGATGTTTGCGTAAGTTGCGTTTCTTTCGATGAATTCGCGGCGGGTGCCAACGTCCTCACCCATCAGCATTGAGAAGATGCGGTCGGCCTCGGCGGCATCCTGGATCTGAACCTGCTTGAGCAGACGGTTCTCAGGATTCATTGTGGTTTCCCAGAGCTGCTCGGGATTCATCTCACCCAGACCTTTGTAGCGCTGGGTAATGATGTTCTGCTCAAGTCCTCCACCGTACTGGTCGATAAAGCGCTGACGCTGAACGTCATCATAGCAGAACTCCTTGACCTTACCCTTTGTGCAGAGGTAGAGGGGCGGGGTAGCTATGTAGAGGTGTCCGTTCTCAATGAGTTCCGGCATGTAGCGGAAGAAGAGTGTCATGATGAGGGTGTCGATGTGTGAACCGTCGACATCGGCATCGGTCATGATTATTACCTTATAATAACGCAGTTTCTCGTAGTTGGCAGCCTTGGAGTCATCGGGGTTGAGGCCGAAACGTACGCCCAGAGCCTGAATGATGTTGTTTACCTCCTCATGATCGAAGGCCTTGTGCCACATTACGCGCTCTACGTTGAAGATCTTACCGCGGATAGGCAGGATAGCCTGGGTGTGACGGTCACGACCTTGCTTGGCGCTGCCACCTGCAGAGTCACCCTCAACGATAAAGAGCTCGCAGTTGGCGGGATCCTTGTCAGAGCAGTCGGCCAGTTTACCGGGAAGTCCGCTGCCTGAGAGCGGGCTCTTGCGCTGTACACTCTCGCGGGCCTTGCGGGCTGCTACACGTGCCTGGGCTGCCAGGATAACTTTGTCAACAATGAGCTTGGCCTCCTTGGGATGCTCCTCAAGATAGAATGTGAGAGCCTCACCTACAGCCTGCTGAACTGCACCGGCAACCTCGGAGTTACCCAGCTTGGTCTTGGTCTGACCCTCAAACTGAGGCTCTGAAACCTTGACGGAGATAACGGCTGTAAGACCCTCGCGGAAATCCTCACCCTCAATTTCTACCTTGGCTTTCTCAAGGAACTTGTTGTCATCGGCGTACTTCTTGAGGGTACGGGTGAGTGCGGTGCGGAAACCTACCAGGTGTGTACCGCCCTCTATTGTGTTGATGTTGTTTACGAATGAACGGATTGTCTCCTTGTACTCGGTGTTGTACAGGATGGCAACCTCGATGGGTACACCCTGCTTCTCGGTGTTCAGGTAGATAGGCTCCTGAATCAGGTGAACGCGGTTCTCATCAATGTAGGAGACGAACTCCTTGAGACCCTCGTTTGAGAAGTATGTGTCCTTCTTGGGCTCACCCTCCTCCATGACGCGGTAGTCAGTGAGAGAGATGCGCAGTCCTGCATTCAGGAATGCAAGCTCATGCAGACGGGCAGCAAGGATGTCATACTTGTACTCTGTGGTGGTGAATATGGAACCGTCGGGCCAGAATGTCTGGCGGGTACCGTTGATATCGGTCGTGCCTACGCACTCGACGCCGGTGACGGGCTTGCCGCATGCGTACTCCTGACGGTATATCTTGCCTTCACGGAAGACCTCGGTGATCATCTTGGTTGAGAGGGCGTTTACGCACGATACACCTACGCCGTGCAGACCGCCGGAAACCTTGTATGAACCCTTGTCGAACTTACCGCCGGCATGGAGTACGGTCATTACGACCTCCAGGGCCGATTTGTGCTCCTTGGGGTGCATGTCTACGGGGATACCGCGGCCGTTATCCTGAACGGTGATTGAGCCGTCCTTGTTGATGGCCACCTCGATGTGTGTGCAATAACCGGCCATTGACTCGTCAATGGAGTTATCCACTACCTCATATACCAAGTGATGCAGACCTTTTTCGCTTATGTCACCAATATACATAGCAGGGCGCTTGCGCACTGCCTCCAAACCCTCCAGAACCTGGATGTTTTGTGCGGAATAGTTGGCCTGTCCGTTTGTGATTTCTTCTGTCATTTGTGCATATTATAAGACACACAAAGATAATATAAAAATTCAACAACACATTATTTAAAAAATACAATTTTTACTATATAATCCCATAATTATTAGCGTTGTGGAGTGCATATTGCGCCTTTTTTGTATTTTTGCGGCATAAAACGGTATATTCCGTATAATAATACAGAAAATCATGAATTCGAAAGTACCAGTAGGTAAGAAAATCCGCTCTCTCAGAGAGTCCAAGCAGATGGAGATTGAGGTTCTGGCCGAGCGCGCACAGCTAACCGTAGACCAAGTTAAGGCAATAGAGAATGACGGCCCGCTGCCGGGTCTGGCTCCTCTAATCAAGATAGCCCGTGTACTAGGTGTACGACTAGGTACTTTCCTGGATGACCAGCAGAGCGTAGGTGCGGTTGTAAGCCGTGCTCAGGACGAGCGTGAGAGCGTAAGGTTTTCAAACCACGCAGCCGAAGGTCATGAGAACATGATCTACCATTCACTCTCAGAGGGTAAGGACAACCGCCATCTGGAGCCTTTCGTAATTGATATACTGCCGGATGAGAATCCCAAGTTCGATCTCTCTACCCACGAGGGCGAGGAGTTCATCTACGTCCTGGACGGTCAGGTCGAGATCAACTACGGCAAGAACTCATACGTTCTTGAGAAGGGTGACAGCATTTACTATGATTCAATCGTTAAGCATCACGTGCACGGCTACAACGGCCAGAAGGCACGTATTCTTGCAGTAGTCTATACTCCTATTTAATTCCGACATGTACCAGTTATCAGAGAGAACGTTGGGCGACTGGCTTGAGCACTGGGCTCAGACTACGCCTGACAAAGAATATATAGTCTATTCGGACCGCGACCTCCGTTTCACTTGGAAACAGTTCAACGAGAGGGTCGATGACATGGCCCGCGGCCTTATAGCAATAGGTGTGACCAAGGGTACACACGTGGGTCTTTGGGCCCAGAACGTACCTGACTGGCTCACATTCCTTTATGCATGCGCCAAGATAGGCGCCGTGTGCATTACCGTAAACACCAACTACAAGCAGAATGAGCTGGAGTACCTTTGCAAGGACTCCGATATGCATACCCTCTGCCTTACCGACGGCACATGGGAGAGCAACTACGTGGATATGGCTTACACCATGCTGCCCGAGCTGCGCGAATGCCAGCGCGGTCACCTGGAGAGCAAGCGTTTCCCCAAGCTCAAGAACGTCGTTTACATCGGCCAGGAGAAGTTCCGCGGCATGTACAACACCGCCGAGATACTGCTTCTTGGTGAGAATACCGAGGATGATGAGTTCCAGCGTCTGCGCAAGTCAGTAAACTGCCACGACGTTGTGAACATGCAGTACACATCGGGAACCACAGGTTTCCCCAAGGGTGTAATGCTTACCCACTATAACATTGCGAATGACGGATTCCTGACCGGTGAGCACATGAAGTTCACCCAGGATGACAAGCTCTGCGTATGTGTGCCTCTGTTCCACTGCTTCGGCGTGGTTCTGGCAACCATGAACTGCCTTACCCACGGTTGTACCGAGGTGGTTGTGGAGCGTTTCGACCCGCTGGTTACGCTGGCATCGGTCCACAAGGAGCGTTGCACCGCTCTGTACGGTGTGCCCACCATGTTCATTGCCGAGCTGAACCACCCCATGTTCGATATGTTTGACCTCTCATGCCTGCGTACAGGTATCATGGCTGGATCACTCTGTCCGATCGAGCTCATGCGCAAGGTTGAGGAGAAGATGTATCTGCATGTTACAAGCGTATACGGCCTGACCGAGTCTTCACCCGGTATGAGCCAGACCCGCATAGACGATCCCGATGAGGTACGTTATACCACAGTGGGCCGCGACTATGAGTTCGTCGATGTCAAGGTGCTTGATCCCGAGACCAACAAGGAGGTTCCCGTAGGTACTCAGGGTGAGATGTGCTGCAAGGGCTTCAACGTCATGAAGGGTTATTACAAGAACCCACAGGCTACAGCCGAGGTTATTGACGAGAACGGTTATCTGCATTCAGGTGACCTTGGAATCATGGATGAGAACGGCAACTACCGTATTACGGGCCGTATCAAGGATATGATCATCCGCGGCGGTGAGAACATCTACCCGCGTGAGATCGAGGAGTTCCTCTATCATCTGCCCGGCGTACGTGACGTACAGGTGGCAGGTGTTCCCTCCAAGAAATACGGTGAGGAGGTTGGTGCATTCATCATACTGGATGAGGGTGCCAAACTTACCGAAGAGGAGGTTCGTGACTGGTGCCGCGGCAAGATTGCCCGTTACAAGATACCCAAATACGTATTCTTTGTAAAGGAGTATCCGCTTACCGGTAGCGGCAAGATTCAGAAATTCAAACTCCGTGAGCTTAGCCTCAAGCTTTGCGAGGAGCAGGGAATAGAAGTTATCTGATATGGAAATAAACGAACAGATCAAACAGATGGCCATGCGTCTGCGCGGATTGCGTGAGGACGTTGACATGACCGTTGAGGAGGTTGCCTCCAAGTGCGGCATCACTCCCGATGAGTTGATTAAATACGAGTCAGGGGAATCAGACATTCCTATGAACTTCCTTTGCAATGCAGCAAACGTCCTGGGCGTTGAGCCTCTGGAGCTGTTTGCCGGCGATGCTCCCAACATGACCAGCTACTGGCTGGTACGCAAGGGCAAGGGTCCCGTCATCGAGCGTCAGAAAGCCTATAAGTATCAGGCACTTGCAATGGGATTCAAGCATGCCAAGGCATCTCCCTTCATCGTTACCGTTGATCCCAAGATGGAGGAGCATATGCACCTGAACTCACATGAAGGTCAGGAGTTCAATCTGGTACTGAAAGGCACACTGCTTTTGAGCATAGCCGGAAAGGAACTGGTGCTCAATCCCGGCGACAGTATATACTTTGATGCAACACAACCGCACGGAATGCGCGCACTCAACGGTGAGCCCGCACGTTTCTTTGCAATTATCATCTGATTCTTTTTTATGCTTGAAAAATACTTACGCAAGGTAGAGTTCGACTCACTTGAGGATTTCCAGAAAAACTTTGAGATAATAGTCCCGGACAATTTCAATTTCGGCTACGATGTAGTCGATGAGTGGGCCAGGACCAATCCCGATAAACTTGCTCTGCTGTGGACCAACGATGAGGGTGCCGAGGTACGTTATACATTTGCCGATATCAAGCGCAAATCGGACCAGGTGGCATCATTCTATCAGTCTCTCGGAATAGGTAAGGGTGACTGCGTGATGATGATGCTCAAGCGTCGTGCCGAGTTCTGGTTCTCGATTGTGGCTCTGCACAAGCTGGGCGCCGTGGCAATCCCCGCAACCCATCTGCTCACCCCGAAAGACCTTATCTACCGTGCAAACTCAGCTCAGATAAAGATGATTGTATCGGCCGATGAGCCTATCATGATACAGCATGTCAACGACTGCCTCAAGGATGCTCCTTCAGTGAAGATCCGTGTTGCCACCGGCTCATATAATAAGGATGGTTGGTACAGCATGGACGAGGGAATGAAGAACGCCGGGGAGTTTGTACGTCCCGAGCATGTCAATGACAATCACGACATATCACTTCTGTACTTTACTTCAGGTTCAAGCGGCAACCCCAAGATGGTGGCTCACAACTTCCTCTATCCTCTGGGACACATCGTTACCGCCAAGTACTGGCACAACGTGAATGAGAACAGCCTTCATCTTACCGTGGCCGATACAGGTTGGGGTAAGGCTGTATGGGGAAAACTCTACGGACAGTGGCTGTCAGGCGCTGCTGTGTTCGTATATGACCACGAGAAGTTCACTCCCGCCAATATACTGGCTGCAATGGCAAAGTACAAGGTGACTTCATTCTGCGCTCCTCCCACAATCTACCGTTATCTGATTCGTGAGGATCTGAGCCAGTATGACCTGAGTGCTCTCAAATACTGCACCACTGCAGGCGAGCCTCTCAACCCCAGCGTATTCGACTTCTGGAAGGAGCATACCGGACTGGATATACATGAGGGATTCGGACAGACCGAGACCGCAATGACAATAGGTACGTTCCCATGGATGACTCCCAAACCCGGATCACTGGGTGTACCTAACCCCGCATACGATATGGACCTTCTCACAAACGACGGCCGTTCTGCTGAGGACGGTGAGAGCGGTGAGATTATCCTGCATACCGACAAGCGCATTCCTCTGGGTCTGTTTGAGGAGTATTATCATAATCAGGAACTTACCAAGACCGTTCATGACAACGGAATCTACCATACAGGCGATGTCGCATGGCGTGACGGTGACGGTTACTACTGGTTCGTGGGCCGTACCGATGACGTTATCAAGAGTTCGGGTTACCGTATAGGACCGTTCGAGGTAGAGAGCGCCCTGATGACTCACCCCGCAGTCGTAGAGTGCGCCGTAACAGGCGTGCCCGATGAAGTCCGCGGACAGGTGGTAAAGGCTACCATCATCCTGGCAAAGGAGTATAAGGACCTGCCCGACAAGGAGGAACTTATCAAGGATATCCAGAACCACGTAAAGAAGGTATCGGCTCCTTACAAATATCCGCGTGTGGTTGAGTTCGTTGATGAACTTCCCAAGACAATCAGCGGAAAGATCAAACGAGTGGAGATAAGAAACAAAGATGCAGCTAAATAAAAAAGGCGTCCGTCGGGACGCCTTTTTTTATTTTACAAGTTCCATACCTGCCTTTATCGCTTTTTCATTTAGCGGCAGGTATTTCCAGTTGCGCTCTGAGACGGAGTGCTTGATTCCTTCCATCACGTAATCTACCTGAAGGATGGGGCGGATCTTCATGAACGCTCCAAGCAGGAACATGTTGGCTACCTTGGAGGCGTTGATCTTGGCGGCCTCCTCGATGGCCTTGATGGGGTAGATGGTGATATCTGTACGGGTGGGCTTGCGGGTGATGGTACTGGGGGTGTAGATGAGTACGCCACCGGGCTTTACCATCGGCTCGAACTTGTCCATTGACTGCTGGTTCAGGATGATAGCGGTGCTGAACTTCTGCAGGATAGGTGAGCTGATACGGCTGTCGCTCAGGATAACCGTTACGTTGGCTGTACCACCACGGATCTCAGGACCGTATGACGGCATCCAAGACACTTCCAGACCCTGCATGAGGCCTGAGTATGCAATTATCTTACCCATTGAGAGGACTCCCTGTCCTCCGAATCCGGCTATGATTATTTCTTCTGTCATGATGTTCGTGTCTTTTCAGGTTATCTGGGAGCGTTCATGTCCATGACGATCTTGCCGTCAACTTTCATGTCACCCAGAGGGTATTTCTTGAACATGTTCTCAACCATCCAGTCGTTGGCCTGCTTGGGAGAGAGACCCCAGCCTGAGTTACAGTTGGAAACAACCTCTACGATTGATGTTCCCTTCTTGTCACGCTGGTTCTCGAAAGCCTGACGCAGAGCCTTCTTGAGCTTGCGTACGTTGGCGGGAGTGTGAACTGAATGACGTGTTACATAGCATACACCGTCCAGCTGAGCCAGCAGCGGGGTGATGTTGAGGGGGTAACCCATGGTCTTTACGTCACGGCCGCGGGGGCAGGTGGTGGTCTTCATTCCCTCCAGGGTGGTGGGGGCCATCTGACCGCCGGTCATTCCGTATATACCGTTGTTGATGAATACAATGACGATGTTCTCACCGCGGTTGCAGGCATGCATGGTCTCACCGGTACCGATGGCGGCAAGGTCACCGTCACCCTGGTAGGTGAATACGAACTTGTCGGGCTGCACGCGCTTGATGCCGGTGGCAACAGCGCAAGCACGGCCGTGAGCGGCCTCAACTACGTCGAACTTATAGAAATCATAGAGGAATACTGAGCAGCCTACCGGTGAGATACCGATAACGTCGTGCTCGATACCCATCTCCTCGATGACCTCGGCAATGGTGCGTACAACTACACCGTGGCCGCAGCCGGGGCAGAAGTTGAACTGCTTCTCAGCCATCAGACGGCTCTTCTGATATACCAGATTCTCCGGTTTGATTATATCGTTTACTTCCATTGCTGTGCTTATTTGATATTAAAGTAATTGTAGAGAGCGGTCTCAATCTCCTCGGGTGTGGGAACCATACCGCCCAGACGGCCGAAGAAGCCTACGGGCTTGCGGCCCTCGACAGCCAGACGGATATCCTCGATCATCTGACCGGCGCTCAGCTCAACTGAGAAGAGGCCCTTGATACGGGGATTGTCAGCCAGCTCGCGGATCTGGTCATAGGGGAATGGATAGAGAGAGATGGGGCGGAACAGGCCGATCTTATGGCCCTTGGCGCGTGCCAGCTCAATGCTCTTCTGTGCTATGCGGGCGATGATGCCGAATGCTACGATAACGTAATCGGCGTCTTCACACTGAATCATCTCATAACGTACCTCATTCTGCTCCATCTCGCGGTACTTCTTCTGAAGGCGGATGTTAACCAGCTCGTGCTCCTGCGGCAGCAGGTTCAGAGAGGTGATGAAGCGGCGCTCCTTACCCTCGGGGGTACCGTTGGTAGCCCAGTCGGGATACTCGGTCATGCGGGGACGCTGTGCGGGCAGGTAGATCTTCTCCATCATCTGACCCAGTGCACCGTCGGCCAGGATCATGGTCGGGTTGCGGTACTTGAACGCAAGGTCAAAACCGAGTGCAATGAAATCGGCCAACTCCTGAACTGAAGAGGGAGCCAGGGTGAGCAGCTTGTAGTCACCGTGACCGCCTCCCTTTACAGTCTGGAAATAGTCAGCCTGGCTGGGTTGGATGGTTCCCAGTCTGGATGGTTCCCAGTCCGGGACCTCCGCGTGATACGTTGATCAGCAGGCAGGGCAGCTCGGCTCCTGCCAGATATGATATACCCTCTGCCATCAGGCTTATGCCGGGGCTTGATGAGGATGTCATTACTCTGTGTCCTGTGGATGCGCCGCCATAGACCATATTGATGGCGGAAACTTCACTCTCGGCCTGGAGTACGGCCATGCCTGTGCGGGCGGTGGCATCGGTCTCCATCAAATACTCCATTACCTCCGTCTGCGGAGTGATAGGGTATCCCGCGGATAGCGGCCTCGGCAATTGCCTCGTTGCCTTTCATAAGTCTCATTTCTCTTTCTTCCATAATTACTCCTCTACTTTTACCCTATAGACTGAAATTACTCCGTCAGGGCAGATAATGCCGCAGTTGGTGCAACCTACGCAGGCTTCAGGGTTTGCCATATAGGCGTAGTGGTAACCCTTGCTGTTGACGGCTGTCGACATGCCAAGCACCTGTTTGTCGCAGGTGTAAACGCACAACTCGCAGCCTTTGCAGCGTTCAGCGTCAACTGTGACGGCACCTCTAATTTTTGCCATGATAAATAACTGTTATTGGTATGATTATTGGTATATGTTATCTCGGTGAAAGATCCTTTCCGGTTCGGGCTAACTCTGTCAGGTTGATCTCAAAGATCAATGTCGAATAGGCCGGGATTATTCCGTTGTCATTGGATCCGTAAGCAAGGTCAGAAGGAATGTAGAGCCTCCAGTAGTCACCGCAGTGCATGTACATGAGCGCGGTGGTGACTCCCTCTATTACGCCTCTTACCGCAAATGAAGCGGGTATGTTTACCGACGGGTCGAGTGACTGGGTCTTGAAGGACTGGTCGACAACCTGGCCTTCAGGATAGTAGTCGGTAGGTATAAGACGTACACGGTAATTGATGCGGACACTGTCAGTGTGGTAGGGTGTCTCGGTTCCGGTTCCCTTTTCAAGGACTTCGCAATATACGTAGTCGCAGTTTGACCATGTCTTCTGGGGGTCAAGCCTGAAGGAGAGAAGTCTGAAACGGTCTCCCTTGACCGGTGTCTCAGGCATATCTTTGCTGTATGATGAAGCTATACCTGCCAGGTACTCTTCATTACGGCTCTGCCAGTTTGCATGGTCGTCAAACTCCTTGGTCTCCTTGCATGAGGAGAAAGCCAGCATGACGACGGCTGCAAGAACAGTGAATATGGCCCAAAAACGCTTCATGATCAGAGTGTCTTGAGGACGCTTGTTATTGATACTGTATCGGAAAGGATATTGCAGAGGTCTGCAATCTTAACGCGCTGCTGCTCCATGGTGTCACGGTTGCGCAGGGTAACTGTCTGGTCCTCGAGTGACTGGTGGTCAACGGTTACGCAGAAAGGAGTACCGATGGCATCCTGACGGCGGTAACGCTTACCGATTGAATCCTTCTCGTCGTACTGGCAGTTGAAGTGGAACTTCAGGTCGTTCTGGATTGAACGGGCCAGCTCGGGCAGTCCGTCTTTCTTAACGAGAGGCAGGATAGCCAGCTTGACGGGAGCCAGAGGTGCGGGCAGATGCAGGACTACGCGGGGTCTCGATTACGAACGGAGTGTAGCTCTCGTTGGTCTCGGGATCAAAGTACTTGATGCTCTTGCCGCTGTACTTCTCATGCTGTGAGAGGTCAAAATTGGTACGGCTGTGGATTCCCTCAACCTCCTTGAAACCGAAGGGCATGAGGAACTCGATATCTGTAGCTGCGTTGGCGTAGTGGGCCAGCTTGTCATGATCGTGGAAACGGTAGTGGTCTGCGCCGAAGCCCAGTGCCTGGTGCCACTTCATGCGGGTCTCCTTCCACTTGGCGAACCAGTCAAGCTCGGTGCCGGGCTTGATGAAGAACTGCATCTCCATCTGCTCGAACTCACGCATGCGGAAGATGAACTGGCGGGCAACGATCTCATTACGGAAGGCCTTACCTATCTGGGCGATACCGAAAGGAATTTTCATGCGGCCGGTCTTCTGAACGTTCAGGTAGTTTACAAAGATACCCTGTGCGGTCTCGGGACGCAGATAGATCTTCATTGAACCGTCGGCGGTCGAACCCATTTCGGTTGAGAACATGAGGTTGAACTGGCGTACATCGGTCCAGTTGCGGGTACCGCTGATGGGGCATACGATACCCTCATCCAGGATGATCTGCTTGAGCTCGTCCAGATTGCCGTCGTTCATGGCCTTCTTGTAACGCTCGTGCAGGGCGTCACGCTTGGCTACGTGCTCCAGTACGTTGGCGCTGGTGGCGCGGTACTTGGCCTCATCGAAAGAGTCTCCGAAACGCTTGGCGGCCTTGGCAACCTCCTTCTCTATCTTTTCGTCATATTTTGCAATCTGGTCTTCAATAAGAACGTCAGCGCGGTAACGCTTCTTTGAGTCGCGGTTGTCAATCAGAGGATCGTTGAATGCGTCAACGTGACCTGATGCCTTCCAGATGGTGGGGTGCATGAATATTGCAGAGTCAATACCTACAATGTTGTCGTGCAGCAGAACCATGCTCTGCCACCAGTAGGTCTTGATGTTGTTCTTCATCTCAACGCCCAGCTGTCCATAATCATAAACAGCGCCCAGGCCATCATAAATCTCACTTGAAGGGAATACAAAACCGTATTCTTTACAATGCGCTACAATCTTTTTGAAAACGTCTTCCTGTGCCATAATCAGCTTTTTTCCGAAAATTTCCGCAAAGGTACTCTTTTATTTAATACAAAGGGGAATCGGCACTCTTAAAAAAGGTAATAATGAGCCATTTGGATAAACGTTGCATAAATCATGAAAATTGTTGAAAAGTTGACGGCCAAAAGGGGCCAAGTTGGGCCTCTGGAATTGGGAATTGTCGTTGAAAAGCAGTAATTTCGCGTCCAAAGATTCTTAAAATGAGCGACGAAATAGAGGAAATGGATGAGGAACTCCGCGAGCCGGAGGTGAACGCGACCGATGAAGGACAGGATGCCGGACACTCTACATATCACCCGGTGACGGATGACAACGGCATGATACGCCACCAGCTTTCCGGAATGTATCAGGGCTGGTTCCTGGACTATGCGTCTTACGTAATTCTGGAGCGTGCCGTACCTCATTTCGTGGATGGACTCAAACCTGTGCAGAGACGTATCCTGCACTCCATGAAACGTCTGGATGACGGCCGTTTCAACAAGGTGGCCAACATTGTGGGTCACACCATGCAGTTCCATCCCCACGGCGATGCCTCAATAGGTGACGCCCTGGTTCAGATGGGTCAGAAGGACCTGCTTATAGAGTGCCAGGGAAACTGGGGAAATATCCTTACAGGCCACCGCGCCGCAGCACCCCGATACATTGAGGCCCGTCTCTCTAAATTCGCTCTGGAGACTCTGTTCAATCCCAAGACAACCGAGTGGAAGGCATCGTATGACGGCCGTAACAAGGAACCGGTCACACTGCCTGTAAAGTTCCCTCTGTTGCTGGCTCAGGGAGCCGAAGGTATTGCCGTAGGATTGTCCTGCAAGATACTTCCGCATAATTTCAACGAGCTTTGTGATGCTGCTGTCTCATATCTTAGGAAGGAGGAGTTCCATCTCTATCCGGACTTCCAGACAGGCGGTGCCATAGACGTGTCACGTTACAATGACGGTGAGCGCGGCGGTATGGTACGCATCCGTGCCAAGATTACGAAAGAAGCTGACAACAAGACCCTTGTCATAAATGAGATTCCGTTCGGTGAGAACGTGATGACGCTGTGTGAGTCAATCGTAAAGGCCGGAGAGAAAGGCAAGATAAAGATCCGCAAGGTGGAGAACCTCACTGCCGACAAGGTTGAGATCCGCATATCACTCGCGCCCGGTGTGTCATCGGACAAGACCATCGACGCACTTTACGCATTCACCAACTGTGAGGTGAGCATATCGCCCAACTGCTGCGTGATTGATGAGAACAAGCCTCACTTCCTTACTGTAAGTGACGTGCTGCGCAAATCAGTCGACAACACCAAGGAACTGCTGCGCCGTGAGCTGGAGATTGAGCGCAGTGAGATAATGGAGCAGCTGCACTTTGCCTCACTTGAGAAGATATTCATCGAGGAGCGTATCTATAAGGACCGCGAGTTTGAAGAGGCTCCCACAATGGATGCCGCATGCGAGCATATCGATGACCGTCTGACTCCTTACTACCCGCAGATGATCCGCGAGGTGACCAAGGAGGATATCCTCAAGCTGATGGAGATCAAGATGGCCCGTATCCTCAAGTTCAACAAGGAGAAGGCCGAGGAGCTGATTGCAAAGATGAAGGCCGATATAGCCCGCATAGACAAGGACCTGAGCAATATGGTTGCAGTCACCATCAAGTGGTTCAACATGCTCAAGGACAAGTACGGGGCACAGTACGAGCGCAAGACAGAGATCAAGAACTTTGACACCATCGTGGCAACCAAGGTTGTCGAGGCAAACCAGAAGCTCTACATCAACCGCGCCGACGGATTCATCGGCATGGAACTCAAGAAGGACGAGTTTGTCTGCAACTGCTCTGACCTGGATGACATAATCCTCTTCTACAAGGACGGCCGATACAAGGTGGTCAAGGTGGCCGATAAGCTGTTCGTGGGACAGAACGTGCTCTATCTTGACGTATTCAAGAAGAACGACAAGCGCACCATATACAACGTGGTTTACCGCGACGGCCGCAACGGCGCATACTTCATGAAGCGTTTTGCCGCCACCGGTCTGACACGTGACAAGGAGTATGACCTGACTCAGGGCAAGGCGGGCTCCAAGATAATGTACTTCAGTGCCAACCATAACGGTGAGGCCGAGGTTATCAAGGTTACCCTCAAACCCAATCCCAAGCTCAAGAAGCCTGTATTCGACAAGGACTTCAGCGACCTTATGATCAAGGGACGTCAGTCAATGGGTAACCTGCTTACCCGTAACGAGGTCAAGAGTATCGGACTCAAGGCTTTGGGTTCATCCACTCTGGGCGGACGCAAGGTTTGGTTCGACAAGGATATCCTGCGTCTTGACTTTGACGGACACGGTGATTTCCTGGGTGAGTTCGACAGCGATGACCTGCTGCTGGTAATCAATGCTGACGGTGAGTATTACACTACCGCTCCCGATGCCAACTGTCACTTTGACGCAGGTCTTCTGCGCATTGAGAAATACAAACCCGGCAAGGTTTGGACAGCCGTGCTGTTCGATGCCTCACAGAAGGGTTTCCTCTACCTGAAGAGATTCAATCTGGATCCTTCGGCCAAACGTATCAATATCCTGGGCGAGGAGAAAGACAGCCGCCTTGTCCTGTTAACAGATACGGTTTATCCGCGTCTATTGGTTACATTGGGAGGAGCAGACAGCTTCCGTGAGCCGATGGAGATTGATGCCGAAAGCTTTGTGGGTATAAAGGGTGTAAAGGCACGCGGACGCAGGGTTACCGCATTCAACGTGAAGGATGTTGAGGAGCTTGTGCCGCTGCGTATGCCGGAACCCGAGCCCGAACCGGAACCGGTTGAGGCCGATTCGGATGAGAATGACAATTCCGTACAGACGGATGACGAGAATACAGAAAAAGGTGATGACGGACAGCTCTCGCTGTTCTAGAAGGTTTGCCTCGGTACTTCTTGCAGTACTTGCGGTATCCTTCCCTCTGCAGGCTCTGGCCCAGCGGAATGTGTTCAATATGCCGCAGTACATGGAGACAATAAGGGTGAACTCCTTTAAAGTCGGTACTACCAAAACCCACGACAAATACCTGTCCCAATCACCATACATGGGCACCTCATTCGGTTTTGAGTATGACGGCTGGACAGGTTACGAACCATACAAACTGTTCTCTCAGGGCCGTAATCACTCCGATCTATGTTTCAGCGTAATGAAGAACCCTCGCAGCGGAGGCCGTACCATGATACTCAGCAGCCGCGAATACGCAGGATTCATGTGGCATGCGCTCAAATACAGCAAGTATGACCTACTGGCGGGTCCTGCCGCGATGTGCGAGTTCGGTTTCCTGTATAATCAGCAGAATTCGAACAATCCTTTCAACATTGAAGGTTACATAGGCGGCGGTATCTGTGTTGACAACACTTTGCGATTCAGGGATTTCGGATATGACATGGCATTCCAGGCCACCCTCTATGTTCCGCTTGCCGGATTGAGTTTCGCTCCGGACTATGACGAGCCGTACTATTATTTCTACAGGTATGGCGACTACGGAAAGAATATTCACTTCATATCTCCGTTCAACAATGTAGCCTTTACTCAGCAGGTAGCTTTGATCCTGCCAATTAAGGAAAGCCGTTTGAGGGTAGGTTTCACGATTGACGGAATCAGGAATTATCTGGGAGGTCAATTACATATGGTTGTCAACTCCATGTTTACCGTTGGCTTTGCCACCAGGTTTCAGAGTAAAAAGTGGGACAGATGAAGAGGAGACGTTTAAATATGATTCTGGCGATGGCGGTGCTGTTGACGGCATTGCTTCCGGTCTCCTGTGCGTTGAACGGTGAGGTTCCTGACCGCGAATTCCCGGATACCCCCCAGGGAAACTTCATGGCTCTCTGGACTATAATGGATGAGCATTACTGTTTCTTTGACCTCAAGAAGGAGAAACTGGGTGTGGACTGGAATGAGGTCAAGACCAGGTATGCCGCGAACATATCGGACGACATGTCAGACAGGGCTCTTTTTGAGGTGCTCTGCAAGATGATAGGTGAACTGCGTGACGGTCATGTCAACCTGACCAGTGCTTATGACTACGGCCGTAACTGGAGCTGGAAGACGGACTATCCGGCAAACTTCTCCAAGGATCTGCAGAACAAGTACCTTGGAAATGACTACATATATGGCGGAAACGGTTACTACTACCGCATTCTTGAAGATAACATAGGATATCTGGTGATTGAGAGTTTCGAGCATTCCATGTCTGCCGGCAGGATGAATGTCATGCTGAACAATATGGCTCTCTGCAACGGCCTGATAATTGACATACGCGACAACGGCGGCGGTATTGTGGTTGCTTCCGAGTCACTGGCGTCACGCTTTACGGAGAAGAAGGTGACGGTGGGCTATGCCTGTTACAAGAACGGCCCCGGTCATAATGATTTCTCCAAGATGTATAAGACTGAACTGAGCCCTGCAGAGTATGATCTGAGATGGATAAAGCCTGTTGTCGTACTGACAAACCGCAGCTCTTTCAGCAGTGCGAATGAATTTGCCTACTTCATGAAACCTCTTGAGAACGTGACGCTCATGGGTGATACCACAGGCGGAGGCGGTGGCTACCCCATGTCATCGGAACTGCCTAACGGATGGGTGGTAAGGTTCTCATCGGCCCCCACGTTTGATGCCGATCAGAATCATGTGGAATTCGGCGTTGCTCCGCATATACGCCTGGATATGAAGGACGAGGATGTCCAGGCAGGCGTGGACACCTATATTGAGAGTGCACGCGCATTCATCAATGACAAACTGGTAAACTTTTGATATATGAGAAAAGCGAGATTGTTTGCAGCAGCTGTTCTGGCCATGCTGCCGCTTATGGCATTTGCAGGAAAGGCCAGAGTTCTTAAGATTGATTTCAAGAATCCTATTGCAGAACGTAAGACAGGCGGTTCGTCTCTGGACGTTATGTCAATCGTTCAGGGTACTCCCAATTCGGTCACTCTGCTCAGTTACATCAATGCCATCGATGCGGCTGCCGAGGACAAGACCATTGGAATGATATACATGACCCCCGAGAATATCTCAGCCGGCGTATCACAGGTGGAGGAGATCCGTGCCGCCCTGGAGCGTTTCAGGAAATCCGGCAAGCCGGTGATAGCCTACTGTGAGAACTTCAGTAACATGTCCTATTATCTGGCATCGGTGGCCGATAAGATCATTCTTGATCCTGCATCGGAGAGCATGATTACGGGTGTGGGCAGTCAGATGATATTCCTCAAGGATCTGCTTGACGCACTGGGCGTTGATGTCCAGCTGATACGTCACGGTAAGTACAAGTCTGCCGGTGAGATGTTTGTACGCAACAGCGCCAGCCCTGAGAACCGTCTTCAGAATGAGGCTCTCCTCAATTCAATATGGAACACCATATCCGGACAGATCGCGGCTTCACGCGGTGTCAGCCAGAAGGAGTTCAACGAGTGGGTTGAGAACCTTGAGATGTGTCACCCCGAGGAGTATAAGGCCAAAGGTCTTATTGATGAGATATGGTACAAGGACCAGGTTGACAAATACCTCTGCCAGCAGAACGGAGCTGGCAGGATCCAGGAGGTGGGTTTTGTAAAGATCAACAAATACGCAACCAAGATCAAGAAGGGCAGCCGCAAGAACAGGATTGCCGTCGTATATGCTGACGGTGAGATTGTGAACAGTGGTTCTGATGCCGATATCGTGGGCTCCAAACTGGCCGCTACCATACGTAAGGTGCGTGAGGACAAGAAGGTCAAGGCGGTTGTATTCCGTGTCAACTCTCCCGGCGGAAGCGCTCAGGCATCAGAGGCTATAAGGCATGAGCTTGAACTGCTGCGTGCCGTGAAGCCGGTTATTGCCAGCTACGGTGACTATGCCGCATCGGGCGGTTATTGGATATCGGCCCAGTCAGACTATATCTTCTCAGATGAGAGCACCATCACGGGTTCTATCGGTGTATTCGGTATGATACCCAGTGCGGGCGATGCAATCCGCAAGAATCTCAAGGTCAACATTGAATCCGTGGGTACTTCATCGCACAGCGATATGATGAGCGGCCTGCGTCAGCTTGATGACTCGGAGGTGGCATACGTTCAGAAGCAGATTGAGAGGATTTATGACGACTTCACCGGTCTGGTATCTAAAGGACGCGGTATCTCAAAGGACAGTGTCGATGCTATAGGCCAGGGCCGCGTTTGGTCAGGTGCCGATGCACTGAAGATAGGTCTTGTTGACAGCCTGGGCGGTCTGTACGACGCCATCAACTATGCAGCTGCAAAGGTGGGTTTGAGCAAGGCTGATTATCAGTTGAGCAGATATCCGGTTGCAAAGGAGGTGTCACTCTTCAAGATGCTGTCGGGCGGTGATACGGAGGATCCTGAGGAAAATTTGACAACACGCGTCGAGAATGAGCCGTCACTGGGCGACATGTTCCCGGCTATTTCCAGAATGCGTCAGATGCGCAGTCCGGCCCTGATGTTGCGTCTGGAGAGCGTCATGGAAATAAAATGACGCTTTTGATATTAATGTAAAAAGAGTTACTTTTGCAGCGCGTTCCATCCGGGACGCGCTTTTGTTGCAGACGTGGCGGAATTGGTAGACGCGCTAGACTTAGGATCTAGTATCTTTGATGTGGGGGTTCGATTCCCCCCGTCTGTACGAACAAAAAAACAGCCGACCATTTGGCCGGCTGTTTTTTTATGAGAATTTATATCAGAACTCGTATACGAGACCGAAGCTGAGAGCTGAGAAGTCTGCGCCCAGACCGAAGTAGTTCTGCTTCTGGATGCCGGGATAAGCTAACTCAGGCTGGCTTGTGTGAACGTATCTGAGACCCTCGAACTTTGATACGATTGACCACTGGTCAGAGAGGTCGAAACGGATACCGGGCTGTATGTACAGTCCAAGATTCCAATAGTTGTAGCCGCTGGGTGATACAACCTCATACTCGAAGCTGCCCTGTACAAACATATGGAAGCTGCCCTCGTCGAGGAATGTATATCTCAGGAAAGGTGCAAAGCCGAATGAGAATTTCTGCTGGCCGCTGAGAGATGTCGGGTTCTTGATGTTAAGGCCTACACCAACTTCAAGAGCGTCCTCAATTGCCATACCGAATTCGGGGCAGAAATATTGAGTCTTTTCCTTGTTGTCAGTACCATAAACTGATTGGCTGTTGAAACCGAGTGAACCGCTGAACCAATACTTTGCGTTTGCAGACATGCAGAGTGCGAGAGTTGCGATAACGAATAATACTTTCTTCATAATTGTGTGATTTTAGATTGATTGTTAGTATCCTTTTTATAATTGTATAGTCCTTAAAAAGTCCTTTTTTTAGTCCTTTGTTGCGCCAAAAGTAGGGAACATTTGTTAAAGCAGCAAAAAAAACACGAAAAAATGTACTTTAAATGCACTTTTTGCGCCTTTTTGTGAGTTTTAGAGACATAAACCTTTCCAAAAGATATTGTAATAAAGGTATAAGATGGTCTAAAATTGCTATTTTTGCGGTACTATGACAGTGAATGAGATCTACAGCATATTCCAAAAGTGTACGGGCGTAACCACTGACAGCCGCAAATGCGGTCCCGGACTGATGTTCTTTGCCCTGAAGGGTGAGCGTTTTGACGGAAATGAGTTCGTGCGCGGAGCGTTGGAGCAGGGTTGTCCTTACGCCGTCATGGACAATGCGGATCTCTATGACGCACAGGATCCCAGGATGATTCTCACGGACAATGTGCTGGCTACACTGCAGCAGGTTGCGGCTCTTCACAGACGCACTCTGGGAACTCCCGTGATAGGCATTACCGGAACCAACGGCAAGACCACCACAAAGGAGCTTACCAATGCAGTGATGAGTTCCACCTACAAGGTACTTTGCACGCAGGGTAACCTGAACAACTCCATAGGTGTTCCGCTCACGGTGTTCGGATTAAAGCCTGAGCATGAGTATGCCATCATTGAGATGGGTGCAAGCCATCCCGGCGACATAAAGGAACTGGTGGAGGTAAGCCAGCCTGACTATGGACTGATAACCAATGTGGGTAAAGCCCATCTGCTGGGATTCGGCTCATTCGAGGGGGTAAAGCGCACCAAGGGCGAGCTTTATGACTGGCTGCGTGAGCACGGCGGTACGGCATTCGTAAACCGAGACAATGAGCATCTGCAGCAGATGTGTGCAGGACTGCCTGTTATTGAATACGGCAAGCCCGGACATGACGGACTGCTAGTTGAGGGTGAGGTGCTGGAGTGCAATCCATTTGTCAAGTTCCGCTGGCGCAGCGGAAAGGGTGGATGGCATACTGTCCAGACAAACCTTATAGGCGCATACAATGTGGACAACGCACTAGCCGCCATTACCATCGGACTCAAGTTCGGAGTAAAGGAGCAGGATGCATCGGCTGCAGTTGCAGAGTATATGCCGCAGAACAACCGCTCACAGCTGACAGAGACCGGACGCAACCATCTGGTGGTTGACGCCTACAATGCCAACCCCACAAGCATGGCGGCCGCACTTGAGAACTTCAGCATGATAAAGGCTCAGGACAAGATGCTTATCCTGGGTGATATGAGGGAGCTGGGAGAGGTTTCTATGGATGAGCACAGACGTATTGTCGAGGAGATACACAGATACGGATTCACCCAGGTCTGGCTGGTGGGCAGTGAGTTTGCCGGCGTGGCCCAGGATTCCGGATTCAGGCTTTTTCCTGACGTCGAGGCTGTAAACAGTGCATTGCAGAGTGAACCCGTGAACGGAAAGACAATCCTGATCAAGGGTTCCAACAGTATAGGATTAACTAAAACCATAACCAATTTATAATTATGAAAAAGTTTTTTGCATTATTCGTAAGCGTTCTTGTTTGCGGCGTTATTTCCGCACAGTTGAAGGTCTCCGTAATGGGTGACTCCTATTCAACATTCACGGGTTCCATGCCCAAGTATTATGACACATTCTATCCCAACCAGTTCTGCGGCGTAACAGAGCAGAGCCAGCAGTGGTGGGCTCAGGTAATCGAGAAGAACGGATGGGTTCTTGAAAAGAACGATTCATGGTCAGGCAGTACCGTCTGCTGCCGCGGCTACAACCACGACGACTATTCAGACCGCGCTTTCGTAACCCGTCTGAACTGCATCGGCGCCCCTGATATCCTGTTCATATTCGGCGGTACCAATGATGACTGGACACACGAGCCCTTTGGTGATTACAAATATTCAAACTGGACAAAGGAGGACCTCTATTTCTACCGTCCCGCATTTGCATACCTGCTTGACAACCTCAAGAAGCTGTATCCCAACATGAAGATCTACTCACTTCTGAATGACGGTATGTCAGAGAATCTGGGTGAGTCAATGAGGGAGATCTGCAAGCACTACAATGTTCCCGTAATTGCTGTAGAGGGCATTGAGAAGCGCATGAATCACCCCACTGCAGCCGGTATGACCAAGATTGCCGAGCAGGTACAGGCCTTCCTGGACGCAGAGAAGAAGTAAGATGGTAAAGATAATGGGAATCATTAACGTGACCCCTGACTCCTTCTGGAGCGGGTCACGTGTTCAGGACGAAACCACTCTTCTGGAAAGAGTCCGCTTTATGATCTCCCATGGGGCCGATGCCATAGACGTAGGCGGCTGCTCCACCAGACCGAATGCCGTGCAGGCATCGGCCGAGGAGGAGATGGAGCGCCTGGAATGGGGACTTGAAGCCATCCGTGCTGAGTTCCCTGACATATTGCTTTCAGTTGATACCTACCGTCCGCAGATTGCAGAGCGCTGCGTCAGGGAGTGGAAGGTGGATATCATCAATGATGTTTATGGAGGCAATGATGACATGTATAAGGTGGTGGCCGATACGGGCGCTCAGTATGTGCTCATGTGGTCGGAGACCATCAAGGAGGATCCTGTGGGAGAGATGATGTCATTCTTTAAGGAGAGGCTGCAGATAATGGAAAAGGCTGGGGTTGACGTAAAACGCAAGGTGATACTGGACCCCGGATATGGTTTCGGAAAGACAGTTGAGCAGAACTACACCGTGCTGGCCCATCAGTCTGAGCTCTGTAAGTTCGGACTTCCGGTACTGTCGGCCCTTTCCCGCAAATCAATGGCGTGGAAGCTGCTTAAGATCACACCTGAGCAGGCGCTGCCGGCTACAATTGCCATGAATACGGTGGCAATAGAGCAGGGTGCTGACTGGATCCGCGTTCATGATGTAGAGGAGGCAGCCCATACCGTCCGCATAATGCAGGCATTAAAAGATAACAGATAAAGATATGGTAGACTATTTCGTATCATTCGGTATCAAGGACATAATTGACGTGGTATGCGTCTCGTTGCTCCTATTCTATCTGTACAAATTGATGAAGAGGACCGGTTCGCTCAACATGTTCATAGGAATCCTTGTGTTCATCCTGGTCTGGATTGTGGTTTCACAAGTCCTTAAGATGCAGCTCCTGGGAGCCGTGATGAACAAATTGGTCGATGTGGGCGTGATTGCCCTGATCGTGCTGTTTGCCGATGATATCCGCCATTTCTTCCGTGACATCGGCACATCAACACGTACCCGCAAGCTGTTCCATTGGCTTGTCCGCCGTCACAACGGTCAGGATATAACCAAGTGGGAGCCCATAGTAAAGGCCTGCGAGAGCATGAGCCACAACAAGGAGGGTGCCCTGATAGTGATAGGTGAGACCGATGAACTGCATGATGTGATTGCATCGGGCGAGACGGTCAATGCCAATATCAACCAGTTCCTTATAGAGAACATATTCTTCAAGAACAGCCCGCTGCATGACGGCGCAATGATCATAGTGGGTGACCGCATAGAATCAGCCGCCTGCATCCTGCCTGTATCACAGTCCGAGGAGCTGCCCAAGTCATTCGGCCTTCGTCACCGCTCAGCTATGGGAATAGCCGAGAAGACCAACGCCGTGGCAGTGGTGGTATCTGAGGAGACCGGAAGGATTACGGTATTCCATAAAGGATCGTTCCAGAGAGACCTGTCAGCCGATGCGCTTACGCGTTTCCTCTCTGAGAATGTCAGATAAGTAAACTTTTATTGTGCCAAACTGTCATGACTGGTGACACTTTACACCCGTATGGCAGTTTGGCATATTTTTGGCTCTTACCCAATTGCCCGATGAGGGGCTTTTAAGTCGCAACAAATAACTTAAACAATAAAGATATGAACATTAAACCATTAGCAGACCGCGTTCTGATACTCCCGGCAGCAGCCGAGGAGAAGACTGTGGGTGGTATCATCATTCCTGACACAGCAAAGGAGAAACCCCTTAAGGGTGAGGTAATTGCAGTAGGTAACGGCACCAAGGATGAGGAGATGATCCTCAAGAAGGGTGACCAGGTGCTTTACGGCAAATATTCAGGCACCGAGCTTGAAGTTGAGGGAACCAAATATCTGATTATGCGCCAGAGCGATGTTCTGGCTGTGGTTGGCAAATAAACACTTACGATTATGGCAGCAAAAGAGATACTTTTCAATATGGACGCCCGCGACCTGATGCGTCAGGGTGTTGACGAGCTTGCAAATGCAGTCAAGGTTACACTTGGACCTAAGGGCCGCAACGTTATCATCGAGAAGAAGTTCGGTGCTCCCCAGATCACCAAGGACGGTGTTACCGTAGCCAAGGAGATCGAACTGGCCGATTCATTCAAGAATACCGGCGCACAGCTGGTTAAGTCAGTTGCCTCAAAGACCGGTGAGGATGCAGGTGACGGTACAACAACCGCAACCGTTCTGGCTCAGAGCATCGTAAACGTAGGTCTTAAGAACGTTACCGCAGGTGCCAACCCCATGGACCTGAAGCGCGGTATCGACAAGGCCGTTGCAGCTGTTGTTGAGAACATCAAGAAGCAGTCAAAGGCAGTAGGTGACAACTTCGACAAGATCGAGCAGGTTGCCACAATCTCTGCAAACAACGACGCCGAGATCGGTAAGCACATTGCAGAGGCCATGCAGAAGGTTTCAAAGGACGGTGTAATCACCATCGAGGAGGCCAAGGGCCGTGACACATACATCGACGTTGTCGAGGGTATGCAGTTTGACCGCGGTTACCTGTCATCATACTTTGTAACCGATACCGAGAAGATGAACTGCGTTATGGAGAATCCTCTGATTCTTATCCATGACAAGAAGATATCAAATCTGAAGGACCTGCTTCCTATCCTGGAGCCCGCAGTACAGAGCGGACGTCCTCTGCTTATCATTGCCGAGGATGTTGACTCTGAGGCCCTGACCACTCTGGTTGTAAACCGTCTGCGTTCAGGTCTTAAGATTTGCGCTGTCAAGGCACCCGGATTCGGCGACCGCCGCAAGGAGATGCTTGAGGATATCGCCGTTCTGACAGGCGGATTCGTAATCAGCGAGGAGCGTGGCGTTAAGCTGGAGCAGGCTACAATGGATATGCTTGGCACAGCCGAGAAGATCACCATCACCAAGGACAACACCACTATCGTTAACGGTAAGGGTGCCAAGGATAAGATCGCTGACCGCGTAGCCCAGATCAAGGCTCAGATCAAGACCACCACAAGTGAGTATGACAAGGAGAAGCTCCAGGAGCGTCTTGCCAAACTGTCAGGCGGTGTTGCCGTTATCAAGGTTGGTGCTCCCTCTGAGACTGAGATGAAGGAGAAGAAGGATCGCGTTGACGATGCACTGTGCGCTACCCGTGCCGCAATCGAGGAGGGTATCGTAGCAGGTGGCGGTGTTGCTTACATCCGCTCAATCAGCGCTCTTGACAAGCTGAAGGGTGACAATGCCGATGAGACCACCGGTATCCAGATTATCCGTCGCGCT
>CADBXO010000014.1 GCA_902798685.1 uncultured Bacteroidales bacterium | reverse complement strand
AGCAGCGGGGTTCCACCTCTTCCCATTCCGAACAGAGAAGTTAAGCCCGTTCACGCCGATGGTACTGCGCAAGTGGGAGAGTAGGTAGCCGCCGTCTTTCAAGAGAGCTGAGGAGTTAATCCTTGGCTCTCTTTCTTTTTGTGTTACCCAATTGAATAAAAAATAGGTGGATCTGGAATGATCCACCTATTTGATTTGAGGGGTTAGGTTAGCTTACGCTTTCTTTCCCAGGAAGATGTGGAGGAGGAGACCTACTAACATCAGGGCTAAGGCTCCTACCTGTACTCCGTTGTAGTTATTCCAGCCAAGGAAGAAACTGCAGATGAGCAGGATGGCACCAAGAATGACTACGATGGCTCCCAAATACTTCTTGAAGTTGTTCATTGTCTATATTGTTTTATTTGTTTTTTCTATTGGGTGCAAAATAAATGGTTTTTATCCGAAAAATGAAATGAAAGGCCCATTTATGTTCCCCGTCATAAGTAAAAAATGATTAACGCGCACATCGGACCATGTTATTGTGGTATAAAATAGGGATTTAGGCGTGTTTTTGCCTTGAAAAAGGTTGCGGGGGTGAAATTATTTTGTACCTTTGCATCCGCATTTTGCAAACACTATTTATTATTTAATTAAAAACAAATGAATCAGTACGAAACCGTTTTCATTTTGACTCCCGTTTTATCTGATGTTCAGATGAAGGAAGCGGTAGAAAAATTCAAGGGCATTCTCACTGCCGAGGGCGCTGAGATCGTCAATGAAGAGAATTGGGGTATGCGTAAGCTGGCCTATCCTATTGAGAAGAAGTCAACCGGCTTCTATGAGTTTATCGAGTTCAATGCTGAGCCTTCAGTAGTTGCTAAGCTGGAAGTTAACTTCCGTCGTGACGAGCGCGTGCTCCGTTTCCTGACCATCAAGCAGGACAAGTATGCAGCTGAATACGCAGCAAAGAGAAGAGGTCTTAGACAATCTAAAGCAGAGGAGGCATAATCATGGCAGAGCAGACATCAGAGATCAGATATCTGGCACCCCAGACAACTGACGTTAAGAAGAAAAAGTATTGCCGTTTCAAGAAGGCAGGTATCAAGTATATCGACTATAAGGATCCTGAGTTCCTCAAGAGATTCCTTAACGAGCAGGGTAAGCTTCTGCCCCGTCGCATCACCGGTACTTCACTGAAGTTCCAGCGCCGCGTGGCTCAGGCTGTTAAGAGAGCACGTCACTTGGCTCTTCTGCCTTATGTAACTGATATGATGAAGTAATAATCTTTAAAGAAGGAAATAACTATGGAGATTATACTTAAGGAAGATATTGCAGGTCTTGGATACAAGAACGATATAGTAAAGGTTAAGGACGGTTACGGTCGTAACTATCTGATTCCCCAGGGAAAGGCTGTTATTGCTACAGAGTCAGCTAAGAAGGTACTGGCAGAGAACGAGCGTCAGCGCGCTCACAAGCTCGCCAAGATCAAGGCTGATGCTGAGGCTCTGGCTGCTAAGCTGAACGGCGTTAAGGTTAGCATCTCTGCTAAGGTTAACGAGGACGGCACAATTTTCGGTGGCGTAGGTGCTGCTCAGGTTGCTGAGGCTCTCGCTGCTAAGGGCTTTGAGATTGACCGCAAGGCAATCGTAGCCGAGACAGTTAAGGCTGCCGGTGAGTACACCGCTACCATCAACCTTCACAAGGAGGTTAAGGCTGAGGTTGCTTTCGAGGTTGTAGCTGAGGCTGCTGAATAATTGAATTCTGTTACACACAGATAAGAGGAGGATGTTCTTTTAGGACATCCTCTTTTCTTATCCATTATTTTGCTAATTTCGCAAAGCGATGGGAAACCAACTGACTCTTGTAGGCCGTAGTGCTTCGTTCTATACTCTGGGATGCAAACTGAACTTCTCGGAGACATCGACCATTATGCGACAGCTCATTGAGGCTGGCGCACATAAGGCTGTCAAGGGTGAGAAGGCCGATATCTGCGTAATCAATACCTGCTCGGTTACTGAGGTGGCCGATAAGAAGTGCCGCCAGGCAATCCACAAGATCGTTCGCGAGAATCCCGATGCCTATATCGTGGTTACAGGCTGCTATGGACAGTTGCAGCCGGGAGTTGTGGCCGATATCCCCGGCGTGGATATCGTGCTGGGACAGGACCAGAAGGGTAATGTGCTGGAGAACCTGAACGGACTGCAGAAACGTGATCACGGCATTTCCAAGACCGTCGGCACCAATGATATCAAGAACTTTGTTCCGTCATGCTCACGCGGTGATAGGACACGTTTTTTCCTGAAGGTTCAGGACGGATGTGACTACTATTGCACTTACTGCACGGTGGCTTATGCTCGTGGACACAGCCGCAACCCGTCTGTTGAGAGTCTGGTGGAACAGGCACGTCAGGCAGGTCAGGAGGGCGGCCGTGAGATTGTCATTACCGGTGTCAACATCGGCGACTTTGGCAAATCCACGGGTGATAAGTTCATCGATCTGATCCGTGAGCTGGATAAGGTGGAGGAGATATCGCGTTACAGGATATCATCTATTGAGCCTAACCTGCTTACAGATGAGGTGATTGACTTTGTGGCAGGCTCCAGGGCGTTTATGCCGCATTTCCATATTCCTCTGCAGAGCGGATCGAATGAGGTGCTCAAGCTGATGCACCGCCGTTATGAGCGTGAGGTGTTTGCTGAAAAGGTGGCCCGCGTTAAGAGCGTTATGCCCGACGCGTTCATCGGCGTAGATGTCATTGTGGGTATGCGTGGTGAGACTGATGAACTGTTTGAGGATGCTTACCGTTTTATTGAGGGACTGGATGTGACTCAGCTGCATGTGTTCAGTTACTCGGAGCGTCCGGGAACGGCGGCTCTGAGGATTCCGCATAAGGTATCACCGCAGACCAAGCATGAGCGCAGTCAGCGCTTGCTGGAGTTATCGGACCATAAGACTCGGGCTTTCTATGAGGCGCACACGGGCAGTGAAGCTACTGTTCTTGTGGAGAAGCCCCGTCGCGGTATGCCGGCTCACGGTTTTACCGATAACTATATCAGGGTGGAGCTGGATTCGGCTCAGGTTCAGGAAAACAGTCTTGTAAGGGTGCTGCTGGGTGGTTTTAATGCTGCCGCTGATGCTCTTACGGGAACAATCATAAAGTGATATGAAAGTTGCGATCGTCATATTGAACTGGAACGGCAGCGCGATGCTCAAGCGTTACCTGCCTACACTCATCAAGTGCTCCAAGATGGAGGGCGTGGAGATTATTGTGGCCGATAATGCCTCACAGGATGACTCCATGGAGATGATGTACAGGGAATTTCCGGATATTCAGACCATTCAGTTGGAGAAGAACTGGGGATTCGCAAAGGGTTACAATATGGCGCTTCGCGAGGTTGAGGCGGAGTATTACATTCTGCTCAATTCGGACGTTGAGGTGTCTGAGGATTGGCTTCTGCCTCTGCTGAGTTATATGGATGTGCATCCTGAGGTGGCTGCATGCCAGCCCAAGCTGCTGGATTTCAAGGCTCCTGAGATGTTTGAGTATGCCGGCGGTGCTGGCGGATATATGGACAAGTGGGGCTATATGTTCTGCCGCGGCCGTGTGTTTGACAGCATTGAGAAGGATAACGGCCAGTATGATACAATCGCCAATGTTTTCTGGGCTACAGGTGCCTGCCTGATGGTTCGCAGTGCCGATTATTGGGCTGCCGGCGGTCTGGATGACCGTTTCTTTGCACATCAGGAGGAGATAGATCTGTGCTGGCGTCTTCGCAGCCGCAACCGCAAGATCGTCTGCATCCCCGAGAGCGCGGTCTATCATGTAGGCGGTGCTACCCTGAACAAGTCAAATCCCTACAAGACATTCCTCAATTTCCGCAACAACCTGCTCATGCTCTACAAGAATCTTCCTGAGGAAGAGCTGAACAAGGTTATGAGAGTGCGTTTCTGGCTGGACTGCCTGGCTGCACTCATGTTCCTTCTTAAATTCCATTGGGGCGATTTCAAGGCAGTGTTCCGTGCCCGCCGTGAATTCCGTCGCCTTAAACCGGAGTTCCTTGACAGCCGTCAGGAGAACCTCCAGGAGGCATCCATCACCGATATTCCCGAGCGGGTAAAATTCAGTCTCCTGTGGCGTTACCACGTAAAACGCCAGAAAACCTACAATCAGCTGATAGAATAACATTGACGTGTCAACTAATAATGAACGTTAAAGTGTAAACTTTGTTTGGATAAATGTAAAGTACGCATTACATTTGTTGCGTTAAACTTTACAATTATGAGAGATTATCGGAAACATCTTACGCTTTTGCCTCATAAATGGCAGGTGGTTGGAATCGTTGCATCTTGCATTGTGCTGATTCCTTTGTATTATCTACATTACAAATTATCAGTTCTTCTCCCTATTATTTGGGAAACTCAAAAATCTCTTCCGGAATACAATGCATTGGTGCCTTGGGCTAATCTGACAAATATTTTGGCATCTGTATTTCTAATGATATGCTGCCTGTCTAAGGAGAAGGAAGAAGACGAATATACCATATCGGTGCGCTATCGCGCTCTGACAATAGCTGTCATTGTATTCTTTCTGTCAAGAGCATTCGGAGAGATGATATACGGAGGTTTTCATCGGATCTCAAACGGCATTTTCTCTGTTACATTTAATCTCCCGGTATCAGATGATCCTATCAGAGGTCATCTGATTGGCTCCATGGGACTTGTTGTTTTAGACAGGATAGTAGGCTTTTTCTCTTCTTCGATTAATACTCAGTTACTTTATCTGATTTTATTGAAAGTGCTGAAAAAGGTAGGTGACAAAACCGGATATGATTCAATCCTGCTTCCTTACCGATACAAAAAGATTGGCTGGTGGATGCTTCCTTTCTCCTTGTTGCTCTTTCCTCTATTTGCATTTATTTTACTTTATCCCGTAAAGGATAGTACTCCTGATGCCATATCAGGGCCATATCACTTAATAATGAGACTGATAATCCTGTTGCCATATATAGCAATAATTTTTATTTGCCTGAGTAGGGAAAAACAGGAGGATGAGTTTATCCGTCATATCAGGGCGCGTATCCTGGCATACTTTGCCGTTTACTATTTGGTTGCCTCTTTTGTTATATCACGTGTGATACATGTACTGGCAATTGCTGCAATTCGTATTTCCCCATATGGAGGCCCGTATATTTATGCCTATCAAGGGGCTGAAAAAATACTGCCAATACTGATTTGGGTTCCATTGGTAGCTTTGGTGTATGCGCTGGTGTTGAGGAAGGTATTGTCAAACAACTTAAAGGAGAGTAACGATGAAAAATAACATACGTGTTGAGAGGGCTATCCTTAGGATATCCCAGCAGGATCTGGCAAATGCCATAGGCGTGTCACGCCAGACAATATTCGCCATTGAGAATGAGAAATTCATTCCGTCAACTGAACTTGCTCTCAAATTGTCGGCTTATTTCGGCAAGAGCGTGAACGATCTTTTCCAGCTTGATTAATGTCAGGATTTTTTATCGGCACTGTGACGGACTAGCGTCAGGGTGTGGTCGATGGTGGAGGGGAGTTCCTCGGGGTAATGGGTTACTATGATGAGGGTCTTCTGCGGGTTGTCGCAGAAGGCCTTTATTATTTGCATTACCAGGGTGCGGCGCCGGCGGTCCAGTCCGTGAAGGGGTTCGTCAAGAATGAGTAGGGAGGGGTTCTTTACGAAAGCGCGGGCAAGCAGAATCATTCGCTGCTCTCCGCTGGAGAGTTCCAGGAAATCGCGGTTTTCCAGATCTGTTATTCCGAATATGTTCATCCAGACGCGGCAGCGGTCGCGTTCATCGGCAGTAATTTTTTTATACAAACCTATGGTGTCGTGAAGGCCCGATGCCACTATGTCGATGGCGGGGTAGCGGCGGCAGTAGGAGCGGTGCATCTCGGGTGATACGTAACCGATGTGCTTCTTGATCTCCCAAATGCTCTCGCCGGTACCGCGTGGACGGCCAAACAGGGCTATGTCACAGGCGTAGGATTGCGGGTTATCGGCATAAACCATGCTCAGAAGGGCGGATTTGCCGCTTCCGTTGGGTCCCAGGAGAGCCCAATGCTCACCTTTTCGTACTGTCCAGTCCAGTTCGTTGAGGATTCGGCGGCTCTCATATTGCAGTATTACCTTGTTGCAGCGTACTATTTCATTGCTGTCCATTCCGTTCTCAGGCAGATTGTGCATCAGATCCACAAGATTCTGCGGCAGAAGATGCTCTGGCAGTGATTCCTCCGGCTCGGCCATGTAGTCCTGGACGGGCATTACTGTGCTGCATCGGCGGTCATGAACCTCAACGACATGGGTTATGAATGAGGGGATGTCCTCACGGCGTGAAACCACAAGGATAATCTGCATCTTCCACTCTGTAACAAGGTTCTCGAGCAGGCGGCAGAGCATATCGCGGGTCTGGGCATCAAGGCCTATGAAGGGGCTGTCGATGATGACCATGCGGGGGCGTACGGCCAGCGAACGGGCCAGCTGGTACTTGCGCATTTCGCCGCTGGAGAGTGTCACAAGCTGTTTTTCCCAGATGAATGGCAGGTCAAACAGAGTAAATAGGCGCTCTTTCCAGACGGGATCCTTGATATCGGGGAATGCATCGCGTACAACAGGCGATTCGCCCATCTCGGTCATGTTCCAGCGCTGCTGGTAGAAGTAGGTGCTGTCGGCGCTGCCGTAGCTGTCGCGGAACGTGATGTTGCGGATATCGGCCCCGCAAATACCGCTGCCGTATTCTACCTCGCGGTTGTCGAGTAGGGGATATTGGCGGAGCAAAGTGTTTACCAGTAGGGTTTTACCAGAGCCGTTGGGGCCTACAATAGCAGTCTGCCAGCCCTCACGTATACAAAGATTGATGGGAGAAGCCATTCTGTAGCGTGCGTCGCACGCCAGGCCGTTCTCTATCCTTATGGTAAAATCCCTGCTTTCCACTTTCTTGCGCTTATGACTGCAAAGTTAGTGTAAAAAGCACTACCTTAGCACCATGATTCCCGCTTTATACCTTATTCCCAATCTGCTGGGCGAAACACCTGTAGAGCAGGTTCTGCCGCCTTACAACCGCGAGATAATCCTGGGCATACGTCATTTCATAGTAGAAGACGTACGCACAGCACGCCGTTTCCTCAAGCTCGTAGACCGAAGCATAGACATA
The DNA here is from genome assembly GCA_902798685.1 of uncultured Bacteroidales bacterium. Taxonomy (GTDB): domain Bacteria; phylum Bacteroidota; class Bacteroidia; order Bacteroidales; family Bacteroidaceae; genus Colenecus. Next base: position 86,887 of record CADBXO010000014.1, on the reverse strand, counting down.
GATCAGCTCACCTTCTACACCCTCAATAAGCATACCAATCCCGAAGAGGTATCAAGCATGCTGAAACCCCTGGAAGAGGGAAGTCCCATGGGAGTAATATCAGAAGCCGGTTGTCCCGCCGTAGCCGATCCCGGAGCCGACGTAGTTGCAATCGCTCAGCGCAAAGGTCTGCAGGTAGTACCCCTGGTAGGTCCCTCCAGCATAATCCTGGCAGTAATGGGCTCCGGCTTCAACGGCCAAAGCTTCGCCTTCAACGGTTACCTTCCCATAGAGCCAGATGAGCGCATCAAAACCCTAAAGAAACTGGAGCAAAGAGCCTACACCGAGAATCAGACTCAACTCTTCATAGAGACTCCCTACAGAAATTCCAAGATGATGGCCGACATCCTAAAAGCCTGCCGTCCTCAAACTAATCTTTGCATAGCCGCCGGTCTCACAACCAAAGAAGAGTACATCAAAACCCGCACCATAAAAGACTGGAACGGCAAGCTTCCAACACTTGAAAAGATACCCTGTATCTTCTTAATCTACAAATAACGAGCAAAGGCGCCAAGGTGACAAAGGGGACGGTTCCGTTTGGCATGGTAAAAAAGAATCCCATCTGAGCTACAGTATGTCCAGATGGGATTTTTGTGTTTAGTGAACAGGCCAAACGGAACCGTCCCCTTTGTCATCTTTTGAGATTCTCGTCAAAGAAGCGCAGGATGCGGGTGAAGAGGTGCTTGCGGTGGGCGGTGCCGGTGATGCTGTGCTCTTTGCCGGGGTAGACTTGCATGTCGAAATCGATGCCGGCGCGGATCAGGGCCTCGATGTAGGCGGTGGTGTTGCTGAAGAAGACGTTGTCGTCATCCAGGCCGTGAACTATCAGAAGCTTGCCGTGGAGGCGGTTGATGCGATCCAGGGCTGAGGCCTCGTGGTAGCCGTCGGCGTTCTCCTTGGGCTGCTGCATGAAGCGCTCGGTGTAGGGAGCGTCATAGAAGCGCCAATCAGTTACAGGAGCTACTGCAACACCGCATTTGAATACCGGAGTGCCCTCACTCATTGACATCAGGGTGGTGTAGCCACCATAGCTCCAGCCCCAGATGGCGATGCGCTCAGCATCGAACTCAGGGAGCGAGCCAAGGTATTGGGCAGCAGCAACCTGATCCTGACTTTCCATAACGCCCAGCTGCTTGTAAGTCTGCTTCTTGAAGTCGGCTCCGCGGCGTCCAGTGCCACGGCCGTCAACAACTGCAACAGCATAGCCGTGCTGAACCAAGAGTGCCTCTAGACTGCCACCGGGATAGAATCCGGCAGACCATTCATTAAGAACCTCGTTTGATCCGGGACCGCTGTACTGATAGAGAATGACAGGGCAGGGGGCCGATTCGCTTGCGGTGGCGGGTTTAACCAGCCAGCCGTAGAGGGTGGTGCCGTCAACAGTCTCGAATGAGAACTTCTCCTTCTTGGGGAATCCGTATTCAAGTACTGATGTGGCTATATCCTGATTCTCCTCGATGGTGCGTATGGTCTTGCCGGCGTTTGAAATGACTGTAACGCGGGCGGGGGTGGACATATCGGACCATGAGTTGATGAAATACTTGCAACCGGCGCTGAAACGGGCGTGGCTGGTTCCCTCCTTGGGTGTGAGGATTGTCTTCTTGCCCTTGCCGTCAATCTTCCAGACTGCGCAGTCGTATATGCCGGTTTCATTGCTCTCGTAGTAGGTTGTGCCGCTCTTGGGATCGAATCCGTGGAGAGAGAGAACATCAAAATCGCCGCTGGTGATCTGGCGCTTGAGCTGGCCCTTGAGGTTGTAGAGGTAGAGGTGGCGGTGTCCGTCACGTTCGCTCTGCATTATGAACTGGTCACCAAAGAACTGGGTCTGCATGTATGCGAACTCGTCAATGTAACGGTCATCCTGCTCACGGAGGGTGAGGGTGCATACGGTGGAGCGGGGATTGGCTGCGTAGATTTCCAGCTTGTTCTGGGCGCGGTTCAGAGTGAAGATGAAGATGTCGTTGTCATCATTCTCTACGAACTTAATGCGCGGAATGTAACTGGTGCTGTCAAGCTTGAGGTCCATGTCACGAATTACGGAACTCTTTATATCGAATGAGTGGACCGATACCTTTGAGTTGGCTGAACCTGCAGTGGGATACTGCTGGGGACGGTATGATACCAGTTCCTGATAATACTCGTCACGGTCAATGCCGGTTGAGAAGAAGGGAAGCTGGTAGCCGCCTACATTTGACTCGTCAAAACGTATCCATGCCAGCATGCGGCTGTCGGCGCTGAACTCGTATGCGCGGGTAACTCCGAACTCCTCCTCATAGGCCCAGTCGGGTATACCGTTACGTATCTTTCCAAGCTCTCCGTCCTTAGTTACCTGTACTTCAGCATTATTGAATAACAACTTGACTATAAATAAGTTATTATCACGTACAAATGCTATGTTATGGCCGTCGGGAGAGAATGACGGAACCTGAACGGGACCTCCTGTTGTAAGGGGATCGATCTTGTTGTTTCGGATGGTAAAGATATAGTAATCGGCCGTGTATGAACGGCGGAATATCTTGTTTACGTTCTGCTCGAGCAGAATCAGATCCTCAGTAGGTGAGAGGATGAAACGGCCCAGTGAGAAAAGCCTTTCACCGCGTGCAGTGCGGATGTTGAGGACGGTGTCGGTAACCTCGCCGGTCTTGAATGAATACTTGAGGATGCAGTCATCCTGTGCCTGCAGGAAGTGTTCTCCGTCGGCCATCGGGGTTATGGCTCCCAGGCCGCTTCCGGAAAAGCTTCCGGATATTACGCTGTCAAGAGTTATTTTCTTGTTCTGGGCATTCAGGGAGAGTGCTGTAAGTAATGCAACAAATAGGACAGTTATTTTCTTCATAATTGTAGGATTATACATTTAATATACCTGTGAGGGTGTTTTGTTAGATTGTCAATCGTCAAGAATTCCTTTACCCTGACGTATGATTTCCTGTTCTCCTTCAACACAGTAGACCACAGTGGAGTACTCGAATCCGCCGGCTCCGCCGTTGATGATCAGATCTACGTCATCGCCCAGACGCTCGTCAATGAGCTCGGGGTCAGTCAGATAGCCTATGTCATCGGACTCATCATAGGGGACGGTGGTGGAAAGAAGGGGAGCACCCAGCTGGCGGCAGATCTCACGTGTTATCTCGTTGTCGGGCACGCGGATTCCCACCTCCTTGCGGTTGCTGAATATCTTGGGCAGACGGCTGCCGGCGCGAAGCACGAAGGTGAATGGGCCTGGCAGGTTGCGTTTCATCGTCTTGAATGTGGCGTTGTCTATCTGGACGTACTGGCTGATGTCGCTCAGGTCATAGCACACTATTGAGAAACGGTGTTTCTGCGGGTTGAGTCCCTTGATGCGGCATATACGCTCTATGGGACGCTCCTTGAGTGCATGGCATCCTATTGCATAGGCGGTGTCAGTAGGGAATACTATGACTCCGCCGCCGTTCAGGACATCCAGAATGCGGTCCAGATCGCGCTGGCTTGGGTTCTTTTCGTATAGTCTTATCAGCATATGCTCTCCTTAATATAACGGGTTATGCCCTCAATATCATCGGGGTGGAACCAGCGTGTGTTCTCGTCACGCTTGAACCACGTCATCTGTTTACGTGAATATATACGCGAGTTCTGTTTGATCTTCTCTATGGCAAACTCCAGCGTCCAGGGCTTGCCTTCAGGGGTCAGGGCGCCGTCCATCCAGCTGAAAAGCTCCTTCATACCCACCGTGTTGAGTGAGTTGAGCCCTTTGCGCGGATACATGCGGCGTGCCTCTTCAATAAGGCCCTCCTTGACCATGTTGTCGACGCGGCGGTTGATGCGCTCGTAGAGCTCCTCGCGTGGTCTTGTAAGGCCGATACGAACGATCTTGAACGGACGCTCGGCTTTCTGTCCCTTGCGAAGGTCAGAGTAGGGATGTCCTGTCATGTAGCAGACCTCAAGAGCGTGCAGGACACGCTTGGGATTCTTTCTGTCCACCTGTTTATAGTACTCCGGATCGAGCAGTTTGAGTTCCTGAACCAGCTTCTCCAAACCTTCCTTTTCATAGCGCTCCAGAAGGGGCAGACGGATATCGTCCGGAATGGTGGGAATCTGGTCTATACCATAGCACAGGGCATCTATATACATCATTGAGCCGCCTGTGACGAGTAAAATGTCATGATCTGCGAATAGTTTATTTGCGAGCGACATGACATCCTCTTCGTACTTGGCTGCGCTGTAGTAGTCATCAAGACTCAGGTTTCCTACCAGATAATGCTCGGCACGTGCCCTCTCAGAGGGAGTAGGGGCTGCCGTACATATGGGAATGTCGGCATACATCTGCCTGGAATCGGCCGAAATTATGGGGGTATGAAACAAATCGGCGAGGGTCAGACATAATTCGGTCTTGCCCACGCCGGTTGGTCCTAGTATGATGACTAACGTCTTCACTCAATAAAGGTCGTCTATGGAATCCAGGCTTACTGTGCCTCCTCCTTCGCCGCCTTCCATGCCGAATCCCTCCTCGTCAAGTTCATCGGACTCGAATCCTTCATCACCGTAGAAGTTCTCATCGACGTCGATGGTGGGGTTGGCCTTAGCCATCTCATCAAAATCAATGGTCTGCTTGGGGGCGTTGCCCTGACTTGCGGTGCAGACGGCTTCCTTGAGAGTCTTGCCTGTGATAATCTCCTTTAATTCAATGAAGAAGCAACGTTCTGTTAAAGGATCGAAGATGTAGATCAGACGCTGCTTTTCGTCCTCAATCAGTTCATCGAGGGGGGTATCGGCCATAACGAAATTGTCCACCTCGGAGCTGGTGTTCATCTCCTCGCGGGTAATCTCCTCACGCTTCTCCCAGTTGTCCTCGCACATGAAGAATGAGGTCATCTGGTCATCGGGATATCCTACAGATTTCAGAATAGCATTGCTGAAATCCAGGAATGACGCTGATGAATTGATCTGGATTTCACGATAGAAGTCATCGACCTCATCGGAAATGAAAATGAATCTGTAAATCATATCGTTAAGTATTTATTTAGTCGTGATAATTCCTCTTTCTGATGTCTCCACAAAGTTGATTATGTACTGAACCTCAGGAGTCTGTGAAATGGGATCCTCCTTGAGGGCTGCAATAGCCTGGCTTACGTTCAGACCGTTCTGGTAAATGATGCGGTATGCGTTGTGGATGGCCTCGATGGTCTCATTTGAGAAGCCGCGGCGGCGCAGACCTACAATGTTCAGACCGGCGTAGATGACCGGATGACGTCCGCCGATTACGTAGGGCGGGATGTCCTTGCTGCAGCCTGAACCTCCCTGGATCATTACATGACCGCCGATGTGGCAGAACTGGTGTACCAGAACGCAGGCGCTCAGGATGGCAAAGTCGTCAATCACAACCTCACCGGCAATCTTGGTGCTGTTGCCAAGGATGCAGTTGCTGCCGATGACGCAGTCGTGGGCTACGTGCATGTTCTCCATGAGCAGGTTGTTGCTGCCCACTACGGTCTTGCCCTTGGAGGCGGTACCGCGGTTGATGGTCACGTTCTCACGGATGCGGTTGTTGTCACCGATCTCGGCTGTGGTATCCTCACCGCGGAACTTGAGGTCCTGGGGAATACCGCCGATTACGGCTCCCGGATGTATCTGGTTGCCGTTACCTATGCGTGAACCGTACATGATGTTCACGTGGGGCATGATAATGTTGTTGTCACCAATAACCACGTTCTTGTCAATGAAACAGAACGGGCCGATTTCGACGTTCTCGCCTATCTGGGCCGAGGGGTCAACGTATGCTAACGGACTTATCATCAGTTATTATCTTTTTTCATTATTTGAATCATGAACTCAGACTCCGCAACCAGTTTGTCGGCTACGAAGGCGTATCCCTTGATTGACAGGATGTTATGGCGTATGGGTGCAGTCCTTACAACACGCATCAGAAGGGTGTCGCCGGGTACTACGGCCTGACGGAAACGGGTGTTGTCAATCTTGATGAACATGGCCTCATAATCCTTGGGTTCTCCTGTGATCTGGAGTGCCAGGGTTCCTCCCAGCTGTGCCATTGCCTCGATGATGAGAACGCCGGGCATGATGGGGTGCTCGGGGAAGTGTCCTGAGAAGAAGAACTCGTTGTTGGTCACGTTCTTGACACCCTCGGCGTAGAGGTCTGTCAGTGAGATGACCTTGTCCAGAAGCTGCATCGGGTAGCGGTGCGGCATGATGGACTGGATCTGCTGCAGGTTCATTACCGGCGGAACTGACGGGTCATAGGCGGGTGCCTGGACGTCGTTCATGATAATGTTCTTGCGCAGTATGCGGGCGAACTTGTTGTTGATGGTGTGTCCCGGACGGGTGGCGATGATACGGCCCTTGATGGGTTTTCCTACCAGTGCCAGGTCACCTATGATGTCGAGAAGCTTGTGACGTGCCGGCTCATTGTCCCACTGAAGGGGCTTGTGCATGATGTAACCGCGCTTGGTGGCATCCATGGTGGGTACGCCCATGATCTCGCATATCTTGTCATAACGCTCCTGTGACATCTCACGCTCGTAGATTACGATGGCGTTGTCCAGGTCACCTCCCTTGATCAGTCCGGCATCCAGCAGTGACTCAATCTCGCGTACGAACACGAATGTGCGGCTGCGGGCTATCTCAGTGGGGAAGTCATTCATATCCTCGAGTGAAGCGTACTGGTTGTAGAGTATCTTGGAATCATACGAAATGAGTACGTTCACGCTGAATTCATTGTCAGGGAGCAGGATTATTGAAGAACCGGTCTTCTCATCCTTGACCTCGATCTTGTTCTTTACTACGTAGAAGTCCTTCAGGGCATCCAGCTCCTTGATTCCCACGCGCTGTATGTTCTCAACATAATCTATGGCACTTCCGTCCAGAATGGGGAACTCAGGGCCGTTAACCTCGATGTGGCAGTTGTCGATACCTGCTGCGTAGAGGGCAGCCAGGCCGTGCTCGACGGTGCTTACCTTTACGTTACCCTTGAACAGTACGGTACCGCGCTGGGTCTCACGTACGTTCTCTGCAAACGCTTCAATTATGGGCTGGGTATCAAGATCTGTTCTCTGTATCTTGTAGCCGTAGTCTGCGGGGGCCGGATTGAATGTCACGGTAAGTTCAAGACCTGTGTGAAGGCCCTTGCCGCTAAGTGAGAAACTACTCTTTAAAGTCTTCTGTTTGTACATGTTATGCTATATGTCTTAAAGCTTACTTGTTGGCAAGTTGAGCTTTTAGTTCTTCTATTTCTTTTTCCAGTTGACGAACCTTCTTATCCATCTCGGGCAGATCCCTGAAGAGAATTGACGAACGCATGAAGTTGCGGTATCCGATGGCGGGATAACCCATGATGTTCTGATCACTGTCAAAGCTGCTCAAAGCACCGGTCTTGGCACCGAAGTTAACCCTGTCACCGATTGTCAGATGGCCTGATACACCGCTCTGGCCGCCAATCATGCACCATGCGCCGACCTTGCTTGATCCTGCAATGCCTGACTGGGCCGATATTACCGTATTCTCGCCGACCTCTACGTTGTGGGCTACCTGAACGAAGTTGTCCAGCTTGACACCCTTGTGAACCAGGGTGCGACCCATTGTGGAGCGGTCAATACAGGTGTTGGCACCAATCTCAACGTCATCCTCAAGTTCTGCAATACCAATCTGAGGTATCTTCTCATAACCGTCCTTGGCGGGTGCAAAGCCGAATCCGTCGGCACCTACCACGCTGCCTGCGTGGAGAATGCATCGGTTGCCTACCTTACAGCCGTAGTAGATGGTTACATGCGGGTAAAGTATGCAGTCGGAACCTACCGATGCGCCTTCACCGATGGTAACCAGCGGATATATCTGTGTGTTGTCACCTACGGTGGCACCGTCCTCAATGACTGAGAACGGGGCTATGTAGACGTTCTTGCCTATCTTGGCCTTCTCTGAGACCGATGCCAGCGAGCTGATTCCGGTCTTGGCGGGTTTCATTGATGCGTAGAGAGACATCAGCTTGGCCAGTGCCTCATATGCGTTGTCAACCCTGACGAGAGTTGCGCTTACGGGCTGCTCGGGCTTGAAATCCTTGTTTACCAGTACTACGCTGGCCTTGGTTGTGTATATGTGCTGGGTGTATTTGACGTTCGAAAGAAAAGAGAGTGCACCCGGGGCACCCTCCTCAATTTTGGCGAAAGTATGAACGGCGGCATTTTCATTGCCGTCAACGGTTCCGTTCAGAAATTCGGCTATCTGTTTTGCTGTAAATTCCATTTGTAAGTCTTCGCGTGATTGTATAGATTGCAAATATAGCAAATTATTTAATATAGGCGGCCATTTCCTTCTGCACCTCTTGTGCTTTCTGTCCGGCTACCTGTGCAAACTGTTCTGTGCTGTCAGCGTAAATGATTGCGCGGCTGCTGTTTACAATGAGTCCGCACTTGCTGTTCATGCCGTATTTGCATACGTCGGCCAGTGATCCGCCCTGCGCTCCGATACCGGGAACCAGCAGGAAGCTGTCAGGTACTGTCTTACGTATGTCTGTGAGCATTTCGGCGCGTGTGGCACCTACCACGTACATCATATTGTCTGCGTTTCCGCCCCACTCAAGTGATTTCTTGAGCACGTTCTGATACAGAGGAGTACCGTTTGAATCCTGGATGTACTGGAAATCATCGGCTCCCTTGTTGCTGGTGAGTGCCAGAAGTATCACCCAGCGGCCGTCGTGGCCCAGGAACGGGGTTACGCTGTCCTGTCCCATATAGGGCGCTACGGTTACTGAATCCACATTCATCTCACCGAAGAAGCTCTCGGCGTACATCTTTGATGTGTTACCGATATCACCGCGCTTGGCATCGGCTATGATGAACTGGTCGGGATAATTGGTGCGGATGTAGTCTATTGTCTTGTAGAGAGCCTGCATGCCCTTGAGGCCACCACTCTCATAGAATGCCAGATTGGGCTTGTAAGCTATGCAGTAGTCTGCGGTGGCGTCGATGATTGCCTTGTTGAAGGCGAATATGGGATCCTCCTCGGACAGCAGATGCTGCGGTATCTTCTTGATGTCGGTATCAAGACCTACACACAAAAACGACTTCTTGCGCTTTATGTTCTGGTACAACTCTTCTCTTGTCATATCTTGAATCGTTTTGAAATTTCTTTACATTTCGGCCTCTTTCATACGCTCTGCGTTCTCAGCTATGGTGAGCTGATCGATGCACTCCTGAATGTCGCCGTCCATGAATGCCGGCAGATTGTAAGAGGTCCAGTTGATGCGGTGGTCGGTTATTCGTCCCTGCGGGAAATTGTAGGTACGTATCTTGGCCGATCTGTCACCGGTGGATACCATGGTCTTGCGGCGGGCTGCAATGTCATCCATGTATTTCTGATGCTCGCGGTCATAGATCATGGTACGCAGGCGTGACAGCGCACGCTCCTTGTTCTTGGGCTGGTCACGGGTTTCGGTGCACTCAATGAGTATCTCCTCAACAACTCCGGTGTTGGGATTTTTCCAATTATATCGGAGTCTTACACCTGACTCGACCTTGTTCACGTTCTGGCCGCCGGCACCGCCGCTGCGGAATGTATCCCACTTGATCTCGCCCTCGTTTATCTCAACCTCAAAGGCATCGGCCTCGGGCAGGACGGCAACGGTGGCGGCCGATGTGTGGATGCGGCCCTGTGTCTCTGTTACAGGTACGCGCTGTACACGGTGAACGCCTGATTCATATTTGAGCGTGCCGTATACTTTGTCACCCGTTACGGTGAATATGATCTCCTTGAATCCTCCGGATGTGCCCTCTGAGCATGAGGAAACTGCGTACTTCCAGCCTTTTGTCTCGAAATATTTGCAGTACATGCGGAAAAGGTCACCGGCAAACAGGGCAGCTTCGTCGCCGCCTGTGCCGCCGCGTATCTCCATTACGACATCCTTCTCATCCTGCGGATCGGCTGGGATAAGAAGCTGCTTGATCTCCTCCTCAAGGGTCTCAAGGCGTGCTGTGGCGGTATCCAGTTCCTCGCGGGCCATCTGGCGCATCTCGGGGTCGCTCTCGCCCAGGAGTTCCTTGGCCTGGCTGATGTTGGAGAGCAGGCTTACGTACTCTGAGCGGGCCTGGGATATGCGTTCCAGGTCGCGGTATTCACGGTTCAGCTTGACGAACCGTTTCATATCGGCAATGACGGCAGGGTCTGTTATGAGCAGACTGACCTCGTGGAAACGGGCCTCAAGGTCATCCAGTTTCTGTAGCAGACTCTCGGCAGCCATTACTTTCTCTTCTCTACTTTGTTTACGAATGAAACAGGACCGCCTTCATAGAAGTTGATGATGTTGCGTGATACGTATTCGGCCATCTCGTTGCGCACATCGTAGGTCTGTGTGCCTACATGCGGGGTGATGACGGCGTTCTCAAGCTCCAGGATCTCGGGGCTTACCTTGTCACCGAACTCGAACACGTCAAGACCTGCGCCCCAGATACGCTTGTTCTTGAGGGCATCGGCCAGTGCAAGTTCATCGACAATGGGTCCGCGGGCGGTATTTACCAGGATGGCGGTGGGCTTCATGAGCTCAATCTGCTCCTTGCCTATCATGTGCCAGGTCTCCTTGGAGTAGGGGACGTTGACTGATATAAAGTCAGATGTCTTGAGCAGCTCCTCAAACTCTACGTACTTGGCATCGTACAGCTGCTCGATCTCGGGGCTTACGCGGTGACGGTTGTAGTAGATCACGTTCATGCAGCTGGCCTTGGCGCGGCGTGCAAGTGCCTGACCTATGCGACCCATGCCCAGGATACCCAGTGTCTTGCCTCCCAGAGAGTAGCCCAGGTTGGCCAGAAGGGTCCATTCCAGAGCTCCGGGAATGCGCAGACGGCGGTCTACATCGGTGATGCGGCGTGCTACGGCCAGCATCAGGCCGAATGCCAGGTCTGCTGTAGGCTCGGTTACGGGACCGGGGGTGTTTGTCACGGCAATACCCAGTTCTGTGGCGGTAGGAATGTCGATGTTGTCGAATCCTACGGCATAGTTGCTTACCAGTTCCAGACGGGGCAGACCGCGCTCCATGAGCTTGCGGTCAACCGGGAAATTGAACATGGACTGTAGTACGTCATACTCCGGGAGCATCTCATACACTTCATCGTATGTGAATGTCTCACGGCCTTCAGGGGGGAATGTGACATCGTATTTTTTGATCAGTTCCGCATATCCTGTGCGGAACATGTTGTATGTTACCAGAACACGTTTCTTCATAACTGTGTTTTATCTCCAATCAAACTGCAAAGATACTGCAAGCCGGGAGGAGAAAAAAATCGTTAACTTTTTTTTTCTCCTCCCGGCTATGTGTATTCCGGAAGCCTGTTTTCAGGTGTTATCTGATCATTACGGACCGTCCGTTGTAGATGTACAGTCCTTTGGTCGTGGGTGCGCTTTCCAGCTTACGTCCGTCAATGGTATACCATCCGTCAACCTTTACTGGTACTGTATCTTCCTTGACGGGAAGCACCAGCGCCTTTACTATCTCATCGTATAATTCATATTTGCCGGGAATAATCCTTAAGCCTATTACGGAACTGCCGGCCGGAATGTTTCTGGGTATGAAGAATGCACGGCAGTTGGACAATATGCCAAGGTTGCTGATTCCGTCTTCTCCGACATAGAAATAAGGGATTTTTGACAGATCCAAAGGAATGGTACTGCCTATGAAAGCCGTGTAATTGCTGATAACCCAGGTTTCGGGATCGGTGTAACTTGTTTCTTTGATGGTGACATTCTCAAATACGGGATCAGGCATTACATCGAAGACTTTTTTAAGGTTATGAATCGAATGTATGTGAAGAGTCGGATCTCCGTTACTGTTAACGGTAAAATTATCACCCAGAAGGGCTTTGATCAGTTCCCTGTTATTGTCAAAAATCATATATTGACCGTATTTTCCGTAATCCCAGCGTTTGTAGGTGTTGTTTATGTTGATGTTCCCGTTTCCATACAGCAGATCGATTTTTATATTATCGGCAGTATCCCAATGAAAGATGGAGCCTTCTGCATAACAGTTATTGATGTTGACGGTACCTCCTTCATAGCAATAGCCACACATCAATCCAGTATAATGATTCACTCCTAAAAGTGCAGCGCATGCTCCAAAGCTGTCCTCAATGGTAACGGTAGCGCCTTTCTTGCAACAACCCACCAATCCTCCGGTAAAGGATTTTATCGTATACAATAAAAGGCAGGCGTCACATTGCTCAATACGGTTGTTGTCGCCTTGGGCATATCCCACTAATCCGGCGGTCATATCTGCGCCTCTTACGGCTCCTTGTACATTGAGACTGCGGATTGTCGCACCCTCGATGCAGTGGAATGGCGCCGCTCCGGATTCATAACCGTCAATATTGACGTATAATACGTTGTGGTTTCCATCGAATGTGCCGCGGAACGGATGCTCCTCTGTGCCAACCATTGTTTTGACAGGTTCATATCCCCTACCTATGTCGTTCGCCATTACTACGGTCTTGCCTTCATATGTGTTTCCGTTTGCAACGCTGGCGGCAAAAGCATTCCAGTCTTCTACGGTCCTGATTATAAGGTCATAAATCGTTTTTGTATAGCTTATCAGGTATGGAACTCCGGCTTTGATTGAAGTCTGCTTGGGACCCAGATAAATTGACAATGTATCATATTCAAAGGTTGAACCATACAAAGTCACAATATTTGCAAATTCAAAAGGAATATCCTTGAAGTCATCCACATCGAACGGCAAACATATGGTGTGATACTGGCCGTCCCAAAGTAACGAATGTCCTTTAAGCATTACATCAACTTTTTGGCCAATATAATTGTTCTGGTTCTCACTCTCATAATCATCTAAGATGAGAACCGGCTTGTATTTCACATGGACGGGGGCGTCGGTCTTATATTCCGACGAGTTGTCTCCGTTGTGGTCTATCGGCTGAAGGATAACATTATAGTCACCCTCTTCAATGCACGGGATATGAGTGTCAAAATTGTGTGGCCCCTCGAGCTTCTTCTCTGAGTTGAATGATTTGTCGGTTAATTGGGGGGTTATAGTGACTTCCTTGTAAGGTTCTGAAAAGTAACTTCCGACTTTATAGATTGAAACTTTGAGGTCTATTGTTACTGAAGGGACATCGGGGTCATAAACTGCTCCTTTGATGTTGATTTGTCCGTCTCCTCCTGAAATTTTATCAACTTGTACGACCGAAGGTATGCGTGAAGGATTAACTCTTTCTTTCTGTATGTGCATATAGATCTTGGTGGTCTTCTTTCCGCAACCTTCGTTGAGGTTATAGGCTTCGGAACCGCCGTTCTTGCCTACAGCGCCTGATGGGTCGTCGTTGAACCATATCTTGGTAACGGCACGGTCGTCATTAGGTAACGGATCTCGGGTGTAATAGAGGTGTATGGGATCTGTGCTCTCGCCGGTTCCGCTGTTAAAGTCACCCAGCTGCCCTCTGAAATGATCCGCTCCGTCAAACATCGCCAGATACCACGTTCTGCCATAACCGTCCTTAAAACTATATGGAGTGTTCTGTGATGCAACCCTGTAAAGATAAAAATCTCTGATGTAGTTGTCGTTGATATTCGACTCGTTGGATGAAGTCTGATAAAGGAGGTAAACATAGTCTCCTTCGACACCCTTATTCAGGTCATAGTCAATGACTTTCCAGTCAACTTGTCCATAGACATCCCCTAGCAGATTTGTCCATCCCTTGGTTCCGCCTATAGCCATTACATCTTTGATGAAATCGGTCGCTTTCAACGACGGTGTCGTGAACATCACGATAAAAAGCAGCACAATGCTGCGTACTCGTTTAAGAGTTCTTGTAATTGTATTCATAAAAAGGACTAAAAGTAGTTCAAACACGGAGTATGCAAAACTGAGTGCCAAAATTCGGAAAAAAAAGGATATAATGGTCCTGAACCCCGCTTTTTTTATCCAAATACACATCTATAAAAATAGTTAACTGCTTTTTTTATTATATAAGCTTACGCTATCTTTGCGTAACTGCTTTCTTAACATGTAAACTTATGAAAGGATTACTACCAATTATTGCCGCATTATGTGCATTCGCTTCCTGCTCCAGAACGGAGCCGGCCAAGCTTGAAATCAATGAAAGGGGCTATTTCGAAACCCAAGGTGTCAACGTTCTTGTTTACTCAAACAGGTATCAGGGTGTTTTCTGTGACGAGAAAACAGCCGGTGTGGAGATTGTACAGCGAGGTGTCCGTATCGCTACCGGCGGTGGCGTGCGCCTGATGAACACTCCCGAGCAGTGGGATATATACTCCACGCTTACCGAACGTACCATCGATACCCTGGGCGGTGTGATAAGCTGCCATTTCAAGTATCAGGACTATGAATTCGAGTATGACCTCAAGGTCAAGGAGGAGGGTACCGGATTTCGTATGTGGGTAGAACTGGACAAACCGGTTCCTGAGAATCTTGTCGGAAAAGCCGGTCTGAACATGGAGTTCTTCCCCGCAACCTATTTCGGAAAGACATATCTGGTGGACGGCCAGTCGGAGATATTCCCCCGCTATCCGTCAAGTGACACCGAGATGCGTCCCTATGAGGAAAAGATACCTCAGTTCTGGGGTCTCTCCACTTTCGATGACCGCGGACGTAACGAGTTCATCGTACCCAAACCCATTTCAAAGGGACATAATCTGGTTCTGGCTCCCGAGGATGAGTCACTGCGTGTGGCTTTCAGTTCTGAAACCGAGCTGAACCTGTTTGACGGACGCGACCTGTCACAGAACGGTACATTCGTGGTACGTTCATATCTGCCCGCCGGCAAGACCGGAAAAGTTCTGGAATGGCTGGTCAATCCAACTCCCAATGCGGAGTGGATCCGTGAGCCCAATGTGGGATTCTCACAGATAGGTTATACTCCCGCCCAGAAGAAGGTGGCTGTAATAGAGTTGGACCGCAACGACAAGGTTGCAGCTAAGGCTAAGATATGGCGCGTGAACGCCGACGGCAGCACCACTCTGGCGCTTACTCCCGCAGTGAAGGAGTGGGGCGTGTTCTATGACCGTTACAATTATGCCCAGTGTGATTTCAGTGACGTACGCGAGCCCGGTACATATTACATAGAGTACAAGGGCGTAAAGACAAATCCGTTCCCCATCAACGTGAACGTATATGACGGCAAGTGGTACAACACCATGGATGTATGGCTGCCCGTTCAGATGGACCACATGATGGTAAACGAGGCATACCGCGTATGGCATGGCCGTTCCCATATGGATGATGCCGTACAGGCTCCCACCAACTATCAGCAGCAGGACGGTTACCGCATGGGCAACTCCACAAACACCAAGTACAAGCCCTACGAGCATATCCCCGGACTTGCTGTAGGTGCATGGTATGACGCAGGTGACTTTGATATCCAGTCAGGTACGGTCATCGGCCTTACAAACCAGCTGGCTGAGGTTTGGGATGTTCTCAAGCCCGAGCGTGACCAGACTTTCATTGACCAGAAGACCCAGTTCGTGGACATTCACCGTCCGGACGGTCTGCCCGATATCATTCAGCAGGTTGAGCATGGCGCTCTGAACCTGTGCGCCCAGATTGAGAACATAGGTTTCATTGCAGGCGGTATCGTTCAGGGAACCATGCACCAGTATCATCATCTGGGTGATGCCGTTACAATCACTGACGGATATATCTATGATCCCAGCCTCAAGCCTTATGAGGTTCGCGGAAACCGTTCAGGTACACTTGATGACCGTTTCGCATTCACCAACAACGGCGGAAATCCAATGGGTAACTCGAACGTATGCGCCGCTCTGGCACATGCTGCACGCGTGCTTGCTCCATATATCCCTGAGACTGCAGAGCGTTGCAAAAAGAACGCCCTGAAACTCTGGAAGGAGATGGATGAGTTCCAGGCACGTCTGGCACGTAACCCGCAGGCCAATGCCAACGCCAACGCCATGAGAAACAACCGTGGCTTTGGAGGAGACCGCTCGGCCGCAGCCATCCAACTGTGGCTCCTTACCGGTGATGACAAGTACAAGGAGATGTTCCTGCCTATGGTTATGCGTCAGATCGAGATGGCCAAAACCGCTCCCCAGGGCGTTGAGGACAACCGTACCGGCGGCGGCAGCGCAATGCGTGCTCCGCGTGTGAACATTACCACGGCACTTTCACTGCTTCCTTATATGGATGATGATTTCAAGGCCAGCCTCCGTGAGGTTATCCCCGTATTCGTAGAGGATGCCAAGCGTACCGCCGAGTCAACTCCTTACGGTGTTCCCGTTGCAGGCGGCACATGGGGAGGCAGCGAGCGCGTAATCAGTTGGGCTCAGAATAACTATATGGTATGGCGTTACTACCCGGATCTGATTGATCCCGAGCTGGTACTGTCAGGCCTGAATTTCATATACGGCAACCATCCGTACTCCAATGTATCGTTTGTGACCGCAGTAGGTGTCAACACCAAGAAGGTCGCTTACGGAAACAACCGTGCAGATTACACATTCATACCCGGCGGTATCGCACCCGGACTGGTACTCCTGCAGCCTGACCTGCTCGAGCACAAGGACGACTATCCGTTCCTGTGGGGTGAGAACGAGTGCTGTACCCGTACCGTTCCGTCATACGTGACGCTTTCAATCGGAGCCGAGGAGATTGCCGCTGCGATTAATAAATGATTGATTGTTTGTAAATAGAGTCCTGTTTGACAAGAAATGTCGATAAGTATTAAAGGGTTAAGCCACTACTATCCCAACGGGAAGAGAGCGCTGACCGATATCAACCTGGAGATACCATCAGGGATGTTTGGACTTCTGGGACCTAACGGTGCCGGAAAGTCCACGCTGATGCGTATCCTGGTAACCCTGATGGAACCTACCGAAGGGCAGATTGACGTATGCGGCTATGATATACGCACACAACGCAAGGAGGTGCGCCGCATACTGGGTTATCTGCCTCAGGATTTCAGGTTTTTTGCCAAGTATAAGGTTCGTGAGTTTTTGGATTATGCTGCCGCCCTTACGGGTATGACCAATTCGTCACAGCGCGGCAAGGCAGTAGACGAGATGCTGGAGCAGGTTGGTCTCTATGAGGCCCGTGACCGATATGCACAGAATCTGTCGGGTGGTATGAAGAGACGTCTGGGTATTGCCCAGGCCCTCATACACAAGCCCAAGGTTCTGGTGGTCGATGAGCCTACAACCGGTCTTGACCCCGAGGAGCGTATCAGATTCCGTAATCTTCTGAGCGAGGCAAGTTCAAAGGATACCACAATCATACTGTCAACCCATATAGTGGGTGACATTTCAAGTTCATGTACCGAGATGGCCATGCTCAACCAGGGGCAGGTCATGTTCCGCGGATCCCCTGCCGGTATGCTGGGTGAGACCAATGGCAAGGTTTGGCGTCTTCAGGTTACCAACGAACAGTATGCTGAGATAAATCAGAAATACGCAGTGATTTCAACCATACCGCATGGCTTGGGATGGGATCTGCAGGTTGTATCCAAGGAGAACCCCGGATACGGCGCAGTGAACTATCCTCCAAACCTGGAGCATGCATATGTTTATTTTACGGAGATTAAGGATAAGGATTGATGCTGGGAATAACTAACATACGCATAGTTTCAAAGTACGAGACAAAACTGCTCGTACGAGGCTGGTTCTTCAAGGTTTTTGCCTTTCTGGCCCTTTTTGCCGGTCTGATACTTGGAGTCAATTACATACTTACACAGTATCCGCAGCCTCAGGTGGTTAACAGGTCAGTCATTCCCTACATATTCATGCTTGTAATGAATGTGGGGCAGGCTGTGGTATCGGTATTCCTTGCATCAGAGTACCTTAAACGTGACAAGCAGCTTGATACCTCCGAGGTGTTCTACACCCGTCCGCTGAGTAACGCGGAGTATCTGCTGGGCAAGATGTGGGCTACATTGAAGGTCTTTTTCCTGCTCGATTTTGCAGTTGCTGCCATAGCGCTGATAATGAGCCTTATCAAGTACGGTTTCGCATTGGATTACCTTAGTTACATATGGTATTTCCTGCTGCTGTCAGTGCCTACGCTGGTATTCATAGTAGGTCTGTCAACAACACTGATGCTGATTCTCAACAACCAGGCCATCACGATGGTCCTGCTGCTGGCTTACATCGGCGTGACGCTGTTCTACATTGATGACCTCTACTATTACCTTTTTGATTATATAGGTTTCAACCTACCCATGCTCAAGTCCGTGGTGACAGGCTTCAGCGGATTGCCCAGACTGATAAACCACCGTTTGTGCTATCTGCTGCTGGGCATAGGACTCATACTTACTGATATATCACTGTTCCACCGTCTGGCCAACTCCAGATACAGCCTGCTGCCGTGGCGTATTGCCGCAGGAGTGTTCCTGCTGGCCGGTCTCTATGCCGGTTACAGGCATATTCATCTCTACAAGATGGATGAGGGTTTCAGGGCCGATATGATTGCGCTGGATAACAGATATGTCAATCAGGGAGGCGCAGTAGCTGACTCATGCCTGCTGTCAGTAACCCAGAGGGGTGATTCCATCTATGTGAAAGCCGATATGACCGTAAGGCCCAGGGAGGACGGCAAGACTATGGTCTTCACGCTCAATCCGGGTTTTGAGATCAGTAACATCAGTGCCCCAGGACATGATATGGAGTTCGAGCGTCAGATGCATCTGATAGTGCTCACTTTCAAGGAGACCCTGCCTGCCGACGAGCCTGTAAAACTGACCATGGAATATGGCGGTATGGCCGATGAGCGCATCTGCTATCTGGATATTACTGATGAGAAGATGATTGAGAACAGCAAGGTGCTCTCAATGCTCAACGTAGGCAAGCGTTATCTCTTCCAGCAGAAGGATTTCACCATGCTCACTCCCGAGAGTTACTGGTATCCGCGTCCCGGTGTTGCGTTCAGCAACGAGAACCCGGAGTGGGAGATGTCATACTTTACTGATTTCAATCTCAGCGTAACTCCCAATCCCGGACTCAGACCCATATCACAGGGAGAGTGCCAGGTTAACGCTGATTCGACACAGTATACATTCACACCTGAATCGTCACTGCCGTCAGTATCACTTTTAATAGGTGATTACAGGCCCAAGTCCATGACTGTAGACTCCATAGATTATATAGTATGGGAACTTGGCGAGTGGGATGACCAGTTCGCGGTGTTTGACTCCATAATCGACACCCTTCCCAACTTTATCCGCGACACACGCCGCACCATGGAGTATCAGGCAGATATGCTCTATCCGTTCAAGCGCTTCCAGATTGTGGAGGTGCCTGTCAATTTCACTTCATACAAACGTGTGTGGACAACAGCCTATGAGCAGCTTCAGCCTGAGATGGCTCTGGTACATGAGAGAGGCTGTGACATGCGGTCGTTCCAGTTCGAGAACATGATGCGTATGTACGGAAACGGCCGTGGCCGCCGCGGTGGAACCACCAACATGTCAGAGAAGGATATACTTGTGAGCGTGTTTGTATCGGCCATCAACTTCATGATGCAGTCGGGCACTTACTCGGGCAGCAGCCGAAACGGACAGTTCACCATGACCCAGACTGAAAATCCGTACTACTACATGCCTCTGTTCTACAACTTCAGATACAACATCTATTCATCTGACTGGCCGATGGCCAAGCGTATGGTTGAGTCCGTGACCAACACCAGAGACAACAACGGTAACGGAGACTGGATCCGTAGAATGAACGGTCTCTCTGAAGATGAGAAGGCCCTTATCCTGATGGGCAAATATGACTTCAACCGCATCATGTCAGATCCGGAGTGGGAGGACCTTGCCGACAATGCCCTGGCACTCAAGACAAATGATTTCTTTGCTCCCGTATCGGCCGCAATCGGTTATGAGGCCATGATTGACTCCATTACCGCCAAGACCAGGGAGAAGGAGTTCTCAAACGTTTCGTTTGACTCGGTACTGATCTGGCTGCAGGAGATTTCGGGTGTCAGCCTCAAGGAGAAGATAGACGGATGGGACGAGCCCGTACGTCTGGCCTGCTACAAGATAGGCAATCCCCAGATGACTACGGTCACCACCGATACGGCCGATATCTACCAAGCTGAGATCGCGTTTGAGAACATATCGGACTATCCCGGCTATGTTACCCTGGAGTATGTGTTCTATGAGATGGAGAATGCCGGTGATGAGGACAAGCCCAGGAGGATGATGGTAAGCGTTGGCGCACATGAGACACGCAGGGTAGTGACCCACTGGTTCAATACCCCGAGTGAGATAGCCGTGAATACCATGCTCTCATCAAACCTGCCTCATGTAGTAAGACTGGATAATTCCAACTGGAGCACATATACCGGCACCGAGCTCACTCCCGAGGGCGTCTATACGCTGCGCAGCGGTGTGGACAACACTCTTGCAGGTGAGATTATTGTGGATAATGAGGACAGCCGTCTGTTCTCACTTTCCAAACCTATACGTACCGGATATCTCTCCAAATGGATAGACAAGTCACGTGAGAAAAAGAATGAGTTCGCTTACGAGGGCTTCTCTGACTGGAGACTATACGCCCTGTGGACATTGGTTACTGAGCAGTCCCTGTACGGTGACTATATCCGCTCGGCCTATATCATCAGCCCGGGTGACGGCTCACAGTTTGCCCGCTGGAAGGTGCCATTGACTGAGGCCGGCGTCTATGACGTCTATTTCTATGCTTCACCGTCTCTTTACAACAACAATAACCGTAACCGCAGGTGGAACAACAATAACAATTTCAATAATAACAATAACGGCCGATGGACACCCACTGACTACAACTTCGAGATAGGACAGTTCGACATGTGGGATCCCGTTTCACTGAACATGCGCCGTGCCGATGAGGGCTGGAACATGCTCGGAACGTTCAGGTTCGAGGCTGACACCGTCAACATACGTCTCAACAACAAGTCAGGCGTGAGCGTGGTTGTGGCCGATGCAGTGAGACTGGTAAAAAGAGAGAGATAAGAGATAAAACAATAATATATGAAAAAGAAAAAAGCATTTTTTACGGCAGTCCTGATGTTAGCGGCTGTACCTGCTTTTGAGAGCGGGGCGCAGGCGCAGATTGTCATGACCATGGAACAGGCTCTGGAGTACAGCGAACAGCACAATCCTGACCTGATTAACTCACGAATGAGCATGGAGCGTTATGAGCAGAACCTGATAGCCCAGAAGGCATCATTGAAATCAAGGTTCTCACTTAATCTGCAGCCCATCTCATACTCGCAGTCGCGTCAGTTTGACAACCGATTCTCAGACTGGTACACCAA
Organism: uncultured Bacteroidales bacterium; assembly: GCA_902798685.1. Classification (GTDB taxonomy): domain Bacteria; phylum Bacteroidota; class Bacteroidia; order Bacteroidales; family Bacteroidaceae; genus Colenecus. The sequence continues at coordinate 65,610 of CADBXO010000014.1, read as the reverse complement.
CCGTTCGCTGTCGTCGTCAGGTACTTTCAGCATCTCTCAGCCCATTATCTGGACCGATGCTACGCTGTCACTCAACAACAACCTGTCGTGGCAGAACAACCGGTCATCAGTAGGCGGTACTACCAACAGCAACAAAGGCTTCAGCAACAGCCTGTATCTGAGTCTGACCCAGCCTATCTTTACCTACAACAGGACCAAGATGAACCTGCGTCAGATTGAGATGAACTATGAGAACGCCCGCATAAGCTATGCACTGCAGCTGCTCAACGTGGAGCGTAACATCACAAGTCAGTTCTACAGCCTGTTCACTGCCCAGCAGAACCTGGAGATCAGCGAATCAGAACTTGAGAATGCCGAGAAGAACTTCAATATCATCAAGGATAAGGTAGAGGCTGACCTTGTAACAAAGGATGAGTACTACCAGGCACAGGTTAACCTGGCTCAGTCACGTTCCAGTCTGGAGAACCAGAAGGTGAGCCTTGAGAATTCAAAGGACAACTTCAAACAGGCACTGGGAATTCCTCTGGAGGAGGATATCATTGTGGTTTGCGATATCGAGGCCGATCCCGTATTCGTTGATTTCGAGAAGGCTCTGGAGAGTGCCACTACAACCAGGCTTGAGCTCCGTCAGCGTCAGATTCAGAGAGAACAGCAGGAGATGTCGATGATTCAGGTCAAGGACAATGACAGTTTCAGCGGTAATATCTCACTGTCAGTAGGTGTCATGGGTGATGACCCGCAGTTCCCGCACGTCTATGACAATCCCACAAACAACCCGCGCGTATCAGTCTCATTCAGCGTACCTATCTTTGATTGGGGTGCCCGTAAGGCACGTATCAAGGCTGCCGAGATTGAGAGAAAGATGTTTGAGCTCAGTGCAGAGGAGGAACTCAAGAGCATAGAGATCAACGTACGCAGCACATGCCGCAGTCTGAACAACCTGCTCGAGCAGATTTCAATAGCAGAGCAGAGCCAGCAGAACGCACAGCTCACCTATGAGCTCAATGAGGAGCGTTACCGCAACGGTGAGCTTACCGGTATGCAGATGAACCAGTTCCAGACCCAGCTGTCAAACAGCAAGATGTCATACACTCAGGCTATCATCAACTATAAGGTTCAGCTTCTGAACATCAAGATCCTGACCCTTTACGATTTTGAGAAGGATGAGCCTGTGGTTCCCATAACCTATGAGGAGAGTTCCAACAAGAAAAAGAAATAACAAAAATGAAACAGCATATGAAATCAGGAATCAGCGTACTTACACTGGCTGCACTGACCGTACTTATGGCAGGGTGCAGACAAGAGAACACAATGAACCGTGCCGAGATACCGACTCCGGTATCAGTATCGGACATTACCTATGGCTCTATCAGCAGGGTATTCACCACCAACAGCACTGCAATCTCAAGTGCCGAGGCTGAACTGTCGACCGAGATGGCCGGCAAGTACCATCTGCAGAAGAATCCCGCTACAGGCAAACCTTACAAACTGGGTGACAAGGTAAAGAAGGGCGCCCTGATAGTACGTATCGAGGATAAGTCTTATGAGAACGGCATATCCATCGAAACCAAGCGTCTGAATCTGGAGCTTGCCGAGCAGGAGCAGGTCAAGACCAAGTCTCTCTATGACAAGGGCGGTGCCACTCTGACCGAGGTAAAGAACTCAGAGGTTAAGATCATGAACTCACGTCTGGATTATGAGAACGCCGAGATGAATCTGGAGAAGATGAACATACGCGCTCCCTTTGACGGCGTGATAGTAAACCTGCCGCACTTCTCGGAGGAGGCAAAGGTTAACAGCGGTACATCGGTCGTAACCATTATGGATTACAGCCAGATGCTGCTTGAGATCAACCTCCCGGAGAGCGCCATCAATGAGGTTAAGGTAGGCCAGAAGGCTTATATTACCCATTATACACTCCCCAAGGACACCATCATGGGTGAGATCACCGAGCTTTCACCGGCTATCAGTTCCGAGACCCGTACATTCAAGGGCAAGCTCATGATTGACAACAATAAGATGCTTATCCGTCCGGGTATGTTCGTAAAGGCCGATATCGTTACCGAGAGTCACAGCTCAACCATCATTATCCCCAAGAACATTGTACGTAACGAGCGCAACAGACGTATCGTATTCGTAGTTGACCAGGGTATTGCCCGCGCCAAGCAGGTAAGACTGGGTCTTGAGGAGAAGAACCAGGTAGAGGTGCTGAGCGGTCTGGAAAGAGACGATCAGCTGATCATCCGTGGTTTTGAGACCCTGAGAGACGGTTCAAAGGTGAAGATCCAAAGATAAACAGAGCGTAAAGGATGAAAAAACTTGTAAGTTGGGCGGTCAGGAAACCGGTCACTGTCACGATGGCGGTGCTGGCTATTCTGCTGCTCGGAAAAATATCATATGACAGGCTGAGCGTGGAGCTTCTTCCAAGCATGAACAGCCCGCGCCTGTTTGTCGAAATTGACGCCGGCGAGCGTCCGCCAGAAGAGATTGAGAAGCAGTTCGTGCGCAGCATGGAGTCTCAGATTGCCCGTCAGAGTGACGTGCGTTCGGTCTCATCGGTCGTAAAGGTGGGTACTGCCCGCATTACTGTCGAGTACGCATGGCGCAAGAATATGGATGAGGCGTTCCTGGATCTGGAGAAGGCCATGAGCAGTTTCTCACAGGACAGCCGTGTGACTGACCTGAGAATATCCCAGAAGGATCCTACTACCGCGCCTATCATGATCATAGGTTTCTCCAACCCGGACATAACCGATATGGCCGAGCTGCGCAAGGTGGCTGACTCATACGTGTGCAATGAGCTGATGAGAGTGGAGGGCGTGGCCGATGTATCACTGGCCGGTGATGAGTTCACCAACCTGGTCATTGATGCCGATCCCTACAAACTGAAGGCTTTCAACATAACCGTTGACAACATTTCGTCACGTATTCAGGAGAGTAACCAGAGAGTATCAGGCGGCCGTATCACCGAACAGGGTTTCCAGTATCTTGTTACAGGTTCAAATACCCTGACTGATGAGACCGCATTCGGCAACATCATAGTAGGTTACCGCAACACCGAGACAAGCCAGGCCAGAGTGGGCGAGTTTGAATCGGCCAGCATGGCACCTATTTATCTGCGTGATGTGGCCACCATACGCTTTGAGAACCGTGATCCTGAGAACATAGTACGTGTGAACGGAAAGCGAAGCATAGGTATCTCTGTGTTCAAGGAGATGGACTACAATACCGTCAAGGCGGTAGAGGGAGTCAAGACAAGCCTTGCCAAGATACAGAAGTCACTGCCAGGATATGAAGTAAAGGTTATCAGTGACCAGGCTACATTCATTAACAGTTCCATCGGTGAGGTCAAGAACAGCGCCATAATGGGTGTAATTCTGGCTATTATCGTTCTGTTCGTGTTCCTGCGCAGGATGGGTACCACACTTATCGTGGCCATTTCAATCCCTGTCTCCATCATCGCTACATTCAACCTGATGTTCTTCAGCGGACTGACCATAAACATCCTTACGTTGGGAGGTCTTGCGCTGGGTGCGGGTATGCTTGTGGATAACGCCATTGTGGTTATCGAGAGCATATTCCGAAATCAGGAGCGTGGGCTTTCGGTGCGCGACGCTTCAATAACCGGTACATCCGAGGTGGCCGGTGCCGTATCGGCATCAACCCTTACAACCATCGTGGTGTTCCTGCCTATCGTATATCTGCACGGAGCAACAGGTGAACTCTTCAAGGATGAGGCCTGGACAGTTACGTTCTCACTGGTTTCATCACTCTTTGTGGCTATCCTGGTGATTCCTACACTCTATGACAAGATATTCGGTCGCAAGAAGGCTGTGCCTCTCAAGAACTTCAGTTCCGTGAACATCAAGGGTTACAGCTCATTCCTGAAACGTCTTGTGGAGAAACGCTGGTGGGTTATATTAGGTTCTGTCATTCTGGTTGCCGGAACGGTGTTCCTGCTGCCGTATGTAGGTACCGAGTTCATGCCCAAGGCCGATGCAAGTACCATTAACGTTAAGGTTAGAATGGGCGAGGGTACAAGCCTGGAGCGTACATCATCTACAGTTGAGAGTCTTGAGAACCTGGTGTTTGACCTGACCGAGGATCCCGAGTGCGTCATCTACACTCACGTAGGTCCGGGCGCATCGGCCCAGAATATGGATTTTGAGGGTGAGAACACCGCATCAATGAAGATTCAGCTTTCAAAGGCATCGGTTTTAAGTCCCGATGACCTTACTGAGGTACTTTCATCATATGTAGCCGGAGTGGAGGGTATGGAACTCTCATTCACTCAGGATGAGAACTCCCTGAACTCAATGATGGGTACCGAGGATGCTCCGCTGGTTGTGGAGATAAAGGGTGAGGACCTGGATCTGCTGTCGGCACTGACCAATCAGGTTAAGGCTGCGGTTGATTCCATTGACTGCCTCTATAATGTAGAGAGCTCGCTGGCAGGCGGCGCACCTGAGATCATCATCACGGTTGACCGCGCCATGGCCGGTATGAACAACATCAACGTATCAACCATCATCACCCAGATTCAGCAGCATCTTGCCGGACGTGAAGCCGGACAGATGGACTACAAGGGTGACATGAGAGATATCAGCATCAAGGTGCCCGGAATATCACTGGCCGATCTGAACAATATGGTTATCACATCGGGCCAGAAGGATTTCCGCCTTGTGGAGCTTGCCAGAATTACAGAGAGCACTGCTCCTAAGGAGATCTACCGTCTCAATCAGAACCGTGTGACACGCGTCACTGCCGATATTGACGAGTCTGTATCGCTTGACAAGGCTGCACAGCGTACAAGAGAGGCTGTATCCGGTATCGAGCTGCCTCAGAACTACTCAATCACCGTAACCGGTGAGGAGGAGCGCCGCGCAGAATCCATGAACAGCCTTCTGCTGGCACTGCTGCTCTCAATAGTACTGGTATATATGGTAATGGCATCACAGTTCGAGTCACTGCTGCATCCGTTCACCATCCTGCTCACCATTCCTCTGGCTCTGGTGGGCGCAGTACTGATGTTCCTTGCAACAGGCATTACAGTCAATATTATGGGTATCATAGGTATGGTGATGCTGGCCGGTATCGCGGTCAACAACTCAATCATACTTGTAGACCGTATAGGACAGCTTAAGGAGTCCGGTCTGAGCCTTGTCGACGCCATTGCCGAGGCAGGCCAGCAGCGTATCCGTCCTATCCTCATGACAAGCCTTACCACAATCCTGGCACTTGTGCCTATGGCATTGGGACTGGGAGACGGCGCATCGCTGAGTTCACCCATGGCTATTGCCGTGATAGGCGGTCTGGTCACTTCAACTCTCTTGAGTCTCGTGGTGATACCGTGTGTTTATTATGTATTTGAAAGCGCCAAAATAAGAATCACTGGAAAGTAATGAAGTCATTTATTGACAGAAGAGTAACTATATGCATGCTTCTGGTGGCTATGACGCTGCTGGGCTACTTCTCATACAAGCAGTTGCCTGTTGAGTTGCTGCCCAATACTGAACTTCCCCAGCTTTACATTACTGCCAACTCCAGGAGTGACATCAGTCCCTCATACATGGAGCAGCAGGTGGTGATTCCGCTTGAGGGAGCCATCAGCGCCGTGGGTGGTGTCGAGAACATGGAATCGACAGTATCCGGCAGACAGGGCTCCATAAGGGTGGACTTCAAGAGAGGTACCAACCTGAAGATGACCACCGTGAAGCTGCAGGAGAAGATCAGTTCCATCAGGGGCGATTTTCCGTCCGATGTAAACGTCAATGTCCAGCAGGCCAACCTTACAGGCGTAAGCAACCAGTTCATGTCACTTCAGGTGCGCGGATCAGGAGGTGTTGACCGCCTGAGAGCCATCGTGGACAAGGATGTGGTGCCCCGTCTGGAGAGCATTGACGGTATTGCCGGCGTAACGGTGTACGGCGGACGTGTCAAGTCAATCGAGATACGTTCCAACACCGAGGCCATGCAGGCATTGAATATATCCAACTCACAGATAAGTCAGGCATTGAGCCAATATAACCAGGAACGTACATTCCTGGGTTTTATCAGCGAGCCTGACATGAAGTATTACGTGCAGCTTGACGCAAACTATGATGATGTGTCACAGGTTGAGAATCTGGTTGTTGCACCGGGACCGATATATCTTAAGAATGTGGCAACGGTATTCTTCGACTATAAGGAGGAGACTACCATAAGCCGTGTAAACGGTATGGACGCCATATCCGTTTCACTGGTGAACAGCACAGGTGAGAACCTTTTGAGCCTCTCCCAAAGAACACTTAAGCGCATTGACGAGGTTAACCGTGAGATAGCCAGTCAGGATATGCAGCTTGTGGTTCAGTCCAACTCGGCCGACCAGATAAGCAACAACATATCACAGATAGTCAAACTGGGTCTGATGGGAGGACTCCTGGCCATTCTGGTGCTCTGGTTCTTCCTGCGCAACCTGAGTCTGGTGTTCTTTATCGCACTCTCCATCCCGGTTTCGATATTATCGGCCTTCAACGTATTCTATGCTGCTAATATATCCATCAACACACTGACCCTTCTGGGAATGGCGCTGGCCATAGGTATGCTGTTGGACAGCAGTATAGTGGTGTTGGAGAACATCTACCGTCTGGCATCTATGGGTATGCCGCCCAGGCTGGCGGCCCTGCAGGGTGTCAAGGAGGTGCGTAAGGCCCTTATCGCCTCAACGCTTACCACCATTACGGTATTTCTTCCGTTCGTATTCTCTGATGAGCCGATGATCAAGCTCTTGGGTAAGAATATCGGCTTCTCAATCATTTCAACGCTGATTTTCTCGCTTCTGGTGGCTGTCACGTTCATACCTATGGCTACAGCAGCGATGATGGAGCGTGGAGGCGGAGGCAACAACGTCTTCTTCCAGAAGATGTCCATACATGACCGTCCGCTGCAGATGTATTCGACGGTACTTAAGACCTGTCTGCGCAAGCCGGGTCCCACTATAGGATCGGCGGTGGCCGTTCTTGTCATTGCCTTCATATTCGCTCTGTCCCGCAATACGGGTCAGAACCGTCAGGTGGACAGTGACCGAATCAGTGTGAACATCACCATGCCTACCGGAAGTACGCTTGACGATACTGACGAGGCAACCGCCACTCTTGAGAAACGTCTGGACAGCCTCAAGTACAAGAAGGATGTCATAAGCCGTATCCAGGAGGAGCAGGCATCCATCACTGTCACCCTTCAGGAGGGTTACAACAAGAAGGGTGGTCCTACCATCAGTCAGTTGGTTGAACAGTTGAGTGATGAACTGACTCTTGAGAACGAGATTGATGTCCGTGTGACACCCGGATATGCCCGCTACAACCAGAATGCATCGGGCCTGAATTCGGTTACACGCTTTATGAGCGTGCTGGGTGTGGGCGACAATACCGAGCGTATAGTTGTCAAGGGTTCCGACACTGAGACCATGCGTATCGTCTCCAACAACCTCAGATACTATCTGGAGCAGTTGGAGTTTGTACGTGATGTCAGGGTTGACAACCCGGGCGGCCGCCGTGAGGTACAGCTTACCTTTGATCCGGTGGCTCTTGCATCGTACAATATCACCAGCCAGGCCATTACATCGGCCCTGAACTCAATGAACCGCTCCACCAGTACCGGTGCCAGCTTTAAGGTAGGTACCGATGAGTATGACATTGTCATCATGGAGGACCTCACTGAGGAAGAGGAGGAGATGAGGGCATGGGAGAAAACCCTGGATGATCTGCGACGCTTAACCGTGACCGATGCAAACGGCGGAACCCATGAGCTCCAGCAGTTGGCCAATATCCGTCTCAGCCGCGGCCCGTCGGAGGTAAGGCGTGTAAACCGTGACCGTCGCGTCAATGTGACTTACGCCATCTCTCAGAGCGAGGATCTGCCTAAGGATGTGCTTGACGGTTATCATGACCAGATTGATGACCTGATTGCCAACTACAACCTGCCTTCAGGACTGGCTCTTGAGGTACAGCGCGGTGATGACTCCACCAGTGAGTTCAAGTTCCTGATTCTGGCCTCTATCATACTCATATTCATGATATTGGCATCGGCTTTTGAGTCACTCACAACACCTTTGGTACTGCTGTTCTCAATACCGCTGGCTGCCATCGGCTCACTTTTGGCACTGCTTCTGTCGGGCAACAGCCTGATGAATGCAAATACCCTTACCGGATTCCTGATCCTTCTGGGTATAGTGGTCAACAACGGTATCATACTTATAGACTACTCGTCGACACTGCGTCGCAGGGGCTATAACCGTATGAGGTCAATCATGAACAGCGGCTACTCACGACTCAGGCCTATCTGTATCACCACAATCACCACAATTGTCACGCTTATCCCGATGGCAATGGGTGACAATGAGTATGCAGGCGCCATCGGTGCACCGTTCGCTCTGACTGTGATTGGCGGTCTTACATTCTCGGCCGTACTGACGCTTCTGCTCATTCCTACGCTCTACATATCGTTTGAGAACATGAGGGCATGGTATAAGAATCTGGGCCGATACACCCATATCCTGCATGTCATACTCTTTGCAGTGGGCCTGATTCTGATCTTTACCACCACCCGCGGAATATTCCGTATTCTCATTTACATCCTGGTGCTTGCAGTCGCAATACCCGGAGTTACATACTTCATAAAGAGTTCAGTCAGGATTGCCCGCAAGGATATTGTCAAGCCAGATGAGCCCATCGTCATTGAGGTACGTAACCTGGTTAAGGTGTATGACTGGTACAGCCTGTTCCTGCGTCAGTGGCGTAGCGGACTCAACATACGCCGCCGTCTCGGACTGGCACGCACTTACCATCATGCAAAGGACTTTGTGGGTCTGCTGTGGCAGGTTGTGGTATTCGGTTACACCGCATATCTGGCCGGATGGTATTTTGAGAAGCAGGGATGGATTCTGCTTATGACCATCGTCACACTTGCAGGCGTAAACAATATCATCAAGGCAATCCTTGAGTATATCGGCTACAAGTTCAAGAGTGGGGCGAAGGCAGTTAAGATAATAAGGAGAATCCTCTATTGGGCTCTGCCCATATTCGCCATGATATTCCTGAGTACCCGCATTGAGAGCAAGGGATTCATGGTATTCATTGCCGTCGTATGGATTCTGGGTCTTTGCATCAGCAAGACTGCCGATTATCTCTATGAGAACAATATAAACGTGGAGCGTCTCAAGGGCGAGACAGCCGGCATGAGACGTGCATGGTTCGTGTTCGTAAAGAGCATTCCTATCATCGGCAAGCGCAAGAAACCGTTCAAGGCACTGCGTGGTGTGACGTTTGAGATTCATAGCGGTATGTTCGGCCTTCTGGGTCCGAACGGAGCCGGTAAGTCCACGTTCATGCGTATTGTAACCGGTATCCTGCGTCAGAGCTATGGTACGGTATTCATCAACGGTATGGATACGCTCAAGTACAGGGAGGAGCTGCAGAGTCTTATCGGCTTCCTGCCTCAGGAATTCGGCATGTACGAGTCCATGAGCGCATGGGATTTTCTGAACTATCAGGCCATCCTCAAGGGTATTACCGATGAGAAGGTCCGTAATGAGAGACTTGAGTATGTGCTCACATCGGTCCATATGTATGAGCAGCGCAACTCTGAGATAGGATCGTTCTCAGGCGGTATGAAGCAGCGAATAGGTATTGCGCTTATCCTGCTCAACCTGCCGCGTATCCTTGTGGTCGATGAGCCTACCGCCGGACTTGACCCGCGTGAGCGTATACGCTTCCGTAACCTGCTGGTAGAGCTTAGCCGTGACCGTATCGTGATATTCTCAACCCATATCATTGAGGATATTGCAAGCTCATGTAACCAGGTTGTAGTCATTGAGAAGGGTTCACTCAAGTACTTTGGAGAACCGGGCGACATGGTTAAGCTGGCCAAGGACAAGGTTTGGATGTTTGACATTGAGGCATCACGTCTGGGAGAACTTGACGAGAAACTCATTGCCAACCACATTCAGGACGGAGGTAAGATCAAGGTGCGTTACATTTCACCTGAATGCCCGTGGCCGGGTGCCGAACTTGCCGAGCCCAACCTTGAGGATGCATACCTGTGCTTATTGAAGAACCTTTAAAGAAGTTGACCAATGTCAGTATTACAGACAACAAAATCATTCGCCAAGTTGTGCGGTTACAATATGAGGATCATTTTTGCCGGCAAGTTCATCTGGTTCCTGCTGGTGGGCCTGGTCCTGTTCTTCTTCCTTATGTATACCGCAGCAGCACGTGGTACGTCGCTGAGTCACGGTATGGTATACAGTCAGCTTATCATACCGGGTCTTCTTCTGGTGTTCTATCCCTCATGCTTCGGAATTCAGAATGATGCCGATCACCGAATTCTGGAACTTCTGTTCGGTATACCCAACTACATGTATAAGGTATGGCTGTTCCGCCTGGTGATGATATACGTTGAGGTATATCTGATCCTGGTGGTATATGCCTTCCTGGCCAGAATTCTGCTGTATCCGGTATCGCCGTTCACAATGGCAGGGCAGCTTATGCTCCCTGTCACACTGTTCGGTAACCTGGCATTCCTGTACTCAACCCTTATCCGCAACGGAAACGCCGCTGCTGTACTATCCGTACTTACGGTGATACTGGCTATGATCCTGGGCAATATTCCGCTCGTTGAGAACAAGGTATGGGATGTAACCATCAATCCGTATGAGGAACCCGAGAACATCAACGCTGCAATCTGGAGCCTTACGCTGCTCAAGAACCGCATCGCAATGGCAGTCGCGGCAATAATCTTCCTTATGTCGGGATTGCTCGGCCTTCAGAACAGAGGCAAATTCCTTGGATAAATATTTTTGGATAATAATCCAGTAAATATTAACTTTGGCATATCGGTCACGAAAGTGACTGATATGCTTTTATTACGTATATAACCATTTAATAATAGAGAATATGACTATCAAGGATTTACAGCCTAAGATTGTTTGGGATAACTTTTACGGCATTACCCGTCAGCCTCGTCCTTCAAAGCATGAGGAGAAGATCCGTGCATGGCTTCTGGACTGGGCTAAGCAGCATAATATAGAGGCTTTTGCCGATGAGACCGGAAACGTGATCATGCGTAAGCCTGCCACTCCCGGCATGGAGAACCTCAAAGGCGTCATCATGCAGGGTCACATGGATATGGTTCCTCAGAAGAATGCAGATGTTAAGCATGACTTTGAAAAGGACCCCATTGAGACTTGGGTGGACGGTGAATGGCTCAAGGCTAAAGGTACGACTCTTGGTGCCGATAACGGCCTTGGCGTAGCTCTGGCACTGTCAGTGTTGGAATCAAACGATATCAAGCATGGTCCTCTGGAACTTCTCGTTACTTATGATGAGGAGACCGGTATGACCGGCGCTCAGGCTCTTAAGCCGGGTGTTCTCAAGGGCGAGATCCTGCTTAACCTTGACTCTGAGACCGAGGGCGAGATCTATGTAGGCTGCGCCGGCGGTCTGGATGCTTCAATCAAGGGCAAGTACGAGCGTAAGCCGGAGCCCAAGGGATGGCTTTGCTACAGCCTGGCGGTTAAGGGATTCCAGGGCGGCCACTCAGGTATGGATATCATCCTGTGCCGTGCCAATGCCAATAAGGTAGGCGCGCGCGTAATGTACGCTCTTCTTACCAAGGCCGATGTCAAGCTGATCGATATGGAGGGCGGCACACTGCGTAACGCCATTCCGCGTGAGTGCTTTGCTACCGTTTACGTTGATCCCGCCAAGCTGGATGTAGCCAAGAAGGTTGTGGCCGATGTATTCGCAGAGGTCAAGGCTGAGTATGCCGCAACTGATCCCGGCTGCAACTATGTATTCGAGCCTTATCAGTGCGCTCCGGGTGAGACCTGTGATCCCGATGAGTGCCTCTATGTGGAGGAGGGTACAGCTCTGCGTTATATCCAGGCTATTCTGGCCTGCCCGGATGGTGTTGAGCGCATGAGTGACCAGATGCCCGGTCTGGTTGAGACATCGAACAACATGGCTATGGTCAAGATATACAAGGGTGATTTCTTTATCGGCAACCTGCTTCGCAGTTCCGTTGACTCTGCCAAGGAACTTCTGGCTCTGCGCGTTCGCAGCGTAGCTGACCTGGCCGGCTGCAAGATTGAACTTACCGGCGGTTACTCAGGTTGGGCTCCCAACGCAGCATCACCCATTCTGCACGTGATGAAGCAGGAGTACAAGAAGATGTTCGGCACCGAGCCCAAGGTTATGGCTATCCATGCCGGTCTGGAGTGCGGTATCCTGAGCGGAGCATACCCCAACTGGGATATGGTATCGTTCGGTCCCACACTTATGAGCCCGCATTCACCCGACGAGCGCTGCTACATCCCATCCGTCCAGAAGGTTTGGGACTACCTGAAAGCGGTTCTCGCTGCGATACCTGCTAAATAAAATAAAGGCTTGCCAATCGGCAAGCCTTTAATTTTATATGGATAAGCCAAACGTTTTCTTGATGGGACTCATTACGAACATGGACTGGATGGAGCCCACGGTATCGGTTGTGCCCAGCACGTTCATGATGAACTCCTTGTAGGAGCGCATATCGGGGCAGTAGACTTTTAGCAGGTAGTCAAACTCACCGGAGATGTTGTAGCACTCTGCCACCTCTTTCATATTACGTGCGGCCTCCTCAAAGGTGTAGGCAGTCTCACGGGTCATCTCACGCAGCTTGACGCAGCAGAATACCACGAAGCCTAAGTTGAGCTTCTCGGGATCCAGCACTGCTATATACTTCTTTATATAGCCCTCGCGTTCCAGACGTTTCTGGCGCTCGAACACGGGGGTGGTTGAAAGATGTACTTTTGCGGCAAGTTCCTTGGTTGTAAGGCGTGAATTATCCTGCAGGCAGGTCAGGATTTTGATGTCTGTAGCATCCAGTTCACCGGCTTTTGGCTCAATCATAGTTGAAATATTCTCCTTTTCCATAGTTTATAGTTGATTTTGTTGGTTTATTTTCTTTGATTTTGGACAAAGGTAGTTTGTTTTTCTTTAATAACACAATATGTTTGGTAGAATTTTCTAACAGCCGTAACTTTGCATCGTCAAAAGAACAAAAACGAAATAACAATAAAAAACATACAACTATGGCAAACAACAAATTCCATCTTGAGACACTTGCACTCCATGTAGGCCAGGAACAGGCCGATCCCGCTTCAGACGCACGCGCAGTGCCTATTTATCAGACCACATCTTATGTGTTCCGTAACTCACAGCATGCTGCTGACCGTTTTGGTCTGCGTGATGCAGGTAATATCTACGGCCGTCTGACCAACTCCACACAGGATGTACTTGAGAAGCGCATTGCCGCTCTTGAGGGTGGTGTAGCCGGTCTGGCAGTTGCATCGGGTGCAGCCGCAGTAACATACGCCCTGCAGAATATTGCTCAGGCCGGTGACCACATCGTGGCAGCCGACAACCTGTACGGCGGTTCATTCAACCTGATAACACACACACTTTCAACCCAGGGCGTGAGCAACACCATCGTTAAGGTGAATGACCTGGAGGCTCTTGAGGCAGCCATCCGCCCCAACACCAAGGCAATCTACGCCGAGACATTCGGTAACCCCAACAGTGACGTTACCAACCTGGAGGCTGTAGCAGAGATCGCTCACAAGCATGGAATAGTATTTATCGTGGATAACACATTCGCTCCCATACTTATCCGTCCGCTGGAGCACGGTGCCGACATCGTTGTACACTCTGCAACCAAGTTCATCGGCGGTCACGGTTCATCACTGGGTGGCGTTATCGTTGACGGCGGTTCATTCAACTGGAAGGCCAACCCCGACAAGTATCCCACACTTGCCAAGCCCGATCCCTCATACCACGGTGCAGTATTTGCCGATGTAGCCGGTGCAGCCGCATTCGTAACCCGTATCCGCGCCGTCATCCTGCGTGATACCGGTGCTGCCATCAGCCCCTTCAACGCTTGGATCCTGCTGCAGGGTGTCGAGTCACTGCCTCTGCGCATAGAGCGTCACGTTGAGAACGCACTCAAGGTAGTTGACTATCTGGCTAAGAACCCCAAGGTTGCCAAGGTTAACCATCCTTCACTGCCCGGTCATCCCGATCATGAACTCTACAAGAAGTATTTCCCGAACGGTGGCGGTTCAATCTTCACATTTGAGATTAACGGCACTCAGGAGGATACCTGGAAGTTCATTGACTCACTGCAGATTTTCTCACTGCTGGCCAACGTGGCCGATGTAAAGAGCCTTGTTATACATCCTTACACCACCACACACTCTCAGATGACTTCAAAGGAGCTGGCCGAGCAGCACATAACTCCCACAACGGTACGTCTTTCAATCGGTGTTTCACAGTCCCTTGATTGGGGCTGTGGATATTTCGGTTTTATAATAATCAGTCCGGTTATGCCTCTTAAATTACCCGATAAACTGCCTGCGATAGAGATTCTCAAAGGGGAGAATATCTTTGTCATGGATACCAGCCGCGCCACCAGTCAGGACATCCGTCCGCTGCGAATTGTGGTGCTCAACCTGATGCCCATCAAGATTACCACAGAGACAGACCTGATACGTCTGCTCTCCAACACACCCCTTCAGATTGAGCTCAAGCTGATGAAACTGCGCAGTCACACCTCCAAAAATACCCCTGTAGAGCATATGAAGGTATTCTACGAGACCTTTGAGAGCATGCGTGACCAGAAGTTTGACGGATTCATTGTGACCGGTGCCCCGCTGGAGCAGATGGAGTTTGAGGAGGTTTCTTACTGGGATGAGCTCAAGGAGATTTTTGACTGGGCACGCACCCATGTGACATCGACCTTATATATATGCTGGGCCGCACAGGCTGCAATGTACCATTTCTATGGCGTGCCCAAGTACCCGCTGCCTGAAAAGAAGTTCGGCATATTCAAGCATACCACAATTGATGAGCCGCTGCCTATTTTCCGTGGCTTTGACGATGAGTTCTATGCCCCGCACAGCCGTCATTCGGAGGTACGCAGGGAGGATATCCTGAAACATCCCGAACTCAAACTCCTGTCAGAGTCCGATGAGGCCGGCGTCTTTATGGTATCGGCCCGCGGGGGTAGGGAGATATTCATAACAGGGCATATGGAGTATTCCCCGTATACCCTTGACAATGAGTACAAACGCGACCTTGCCAAGGGACTCCCCATTGAGATGCCCAGGCACTATTATAAGGATGATGATCCTGCCAAGGGACCTAAAGACCGCTGGCGTGCACATGCCAATCTGTTCTACGCAAATTGGCTCAATTACTACGTTTATCAGGAAACTCCGTATAATTTGCAGGATATCGGTTAACAATTCCAGGGCGGTTTCGTCTTTATAGTGTAATCAGTAAACAAAAACAAAAACACTATAAAAATGAAAACAAGATCTTTTCTGATTTATGCCTTAAGTGCATTGCTGTATTCATGCAACCTCGTTGATGCGCAGGTAGTATGGCTTTCAACCAAGAACGCCGATTTCACAAACTGCGACTGTGAGGAGCGTGATCTTAAACCTTTTGACGCTATTTCAAACTCATGTCCCTTTGACGTGTTCTATGAGCAGTCTAATGACAGATATGTAATCGTTGAAGGTGATGAGGAGTACTTTGATCGTCTTCATACGGATGTAAAACGCGGTGTGCTTGAGATCACAATCGATCCGGCCCGTTACCGTAACGTTCGTCTGAGAGTAAGGGTGGGTTCACCTGAGATCAATCAGCTGACAATGGCCGGAAGCGGCAGTATCATATGTAAGTCAGACATAATTACAGAAGGTGATATGAACCTTAAAGTAGCTGGAAGCGGTGACCTTATAACCGAGAAGATTGTATGTTCTGACCTGACAACATCAGTTACAGGTTCAGGATACCTTAAAGCCGGCCGTATTGAAGCACTGGATGTAAATGTGAATGTTTCAGGAAGCGGTGACTGGTATTCACCCCGCATCAAGGCCGATAATCTGTCAGTGGCAGTAGCCGGCTCTGGCGATATAGATATAGTGAATGTGGATATTGACGATCATCTGTCTGCCAGCGTAGCCGGTAGCGGTGATATTAAAGCAAGCGGACATGCCCGCAATGTAACAGCCAAAGTAGCCGGCTCAGGTGATATCTCCGGACGTATTTCATACGATCATATCACGAAAGTCAAGGCCGGATCAGGAGATATCGATTGGTAATAGAATAAAAAGGATAAAGGATAAAGTTAACAATCGATATAAACGGCTGGCGGAAATCCGTCAGCCGTTTCATTTTTTAATATTCAAATACTCCGTATTCGCTGTGAATGGTCAGGTGTGTGTGATCGGACTGTTCTATGCGTCCTATGATCTGTGCATCTATTCCGAATGACTTGCTTATGTCTATAACCTGCTGTGCATATTCCTTAGGCAGGTAGACCTCGAAGCGGTGACCGCAGTTGAATACCTTGTACATCTCCTTCCACTCGGTCTTGCTCTGCTGCTGGATGGTGCGGAACAGGGGCGGGATGGGGAAGAGGTTGTCCTTGATTACATGTACGCCCTCTACAAAGTGTAGGATCTTGGTCTGTGCACCGCCTGAGCAGTGAACCATACCGTGAATCTGGGGACGCAGGGCGTCAAGCAGTTTCTTTACTACGGGAGCGTATGTGCGGGTGGGTGAGAGTACCAGCTTACCTGCATCCAGAGGTGAATCCTGAACCTTGTCGGTCAGGCTCAGACCGCCTGAGTAAACCAGCTCCTCGGGAACTGCGTGGTCATAAGTCTCGGGATACTTCTTGGCAATCTCCTTATTAAATACGTCGTGACGGGCGCTGGTAAGACCGTTGCTGCCCATACCGCCGTTGTACTCCTTCTCATATGTGGCCTTGCCTGATGATGAGAGACCTACAATGACATCACCCGGACGGATGTTGGCGTTGTTGATTACGTCACTGCGCTTCATGCGGCAGGTAACGGTGCTGTCCACGATGATGGTGCGTACCAGATCACCTACATCGGCAGTCTCACCGCCTGTGGCGTATGCGCCTACACCCATCTCGCGGAGCTCGGCCAGGAGCTCATCGGTACCGTTGATTATGGCACTGATTACGCTGCCGGGAACCAGGTTCTTGTTACGGCCGATGGTTGAGCTGACAAGGATGTTATCAACGGCACCTACGCAGAGCAGGTCATCGATATTCATTATGAGAGCATCCTGTG
The DNA here is from genome assembly GCA_902798685.1 of uncultured Bacteroidales bacterium. Lineage (GTDB taxonomy): Bacteria > Bacteroidota > Bacteroidia > Bacteroidales > Bacteroidaceae > Colenecus. Next base: position 48,428 of record CADBXO010000014.1, on the reverse strand, counting down.
CAATACCCTTCCATACAGACAGGTCACCGGTCTCTTTCCAGTAGGCGTATGCCAGTGAAGACTTGGTACCTGCGCCGTCGGCGTGCATGATGTTACAGTACTCGGGATCACCGCCCAGGATATCGGGGATGATCTTACAGAAGGCCTTGGGATAAAGACCTTTGTCAATGTTCTTGATGGCGTTGTGTACATCCTCCTTGGATGCAGATACGCCACGCAGCATATAACGTTCGTTCGATTCCATCAGAATTCTACTTTAGGAGCTTTGTTTGCACCCTCTTCAGCCTCGAAATAGGGCTTTTTCTCAAAATTGCGCATTCCTGCGATGATGCTCTGCGGGAACTTGCGGATATAAGTGTTGAATTTGGAAGCATCCTCATTGAAGTTACGGCGCTCAACGGCAATGCGGTTCTCAGTGCCCTCAAGTTGTGCCTGAAGTTCCTTGAAGTTCTCATTGGCCTTGAGTTCGGGATATGACTCGCTGACGGCAATCAGACGACCCAGTGCACCGCCAACCTCGTTCTGTGCCTTCTGGAACTCCTTGAGCTGATCGGCAGTCATGTTCTCGGGATTGACTGTGATTGAAGTTGCCTTGGCACGTGCGTTTACGACAGCCTCAAAGGTCGATGTCTCATGTGCGGCGTAACCCTTTACCGTATTTACAAGGTTGGGGATGAGGTCTGCACGGCGCTGATAAACGTTCTCAACGTTACTCCAGGCCTTGTTTACGTTCTCCTCCATAGTTACCATCCTGTTGTTTACCTTGACACCCCAAAGTACAATAACGACGATAACCGCAATGATAATCCAAATACTCTTCTTTTTCATAACTGTATCGGTTTTGATTTATATCTCTTTTTTAAAAACGTGATCCGGCACCTCCGCCGCCAAAATGGCCGCCTCCGTAACTGCCTCCGAAGCTTCCGCCTCCGAAACCTCCGCCTACATGCGGTCCGCCTCCGCGACTACCGGTAGAGTAGTATGATGTGCGGTTCCTTGACATGACGTGACCGCAGTGGCTGCACTTGAAGGTAATCAGTTCCTTTTTGATGCCGTTCATCTTTGATATGGTCGATACGCCTACTTGCTTGAGGGCAATATGTCCGCATTGGGGACATTTGCGGCTGCGACGGTCTATGATAACCGCAATTACGACTACAAAAATGAACGCTGCCAGCAATATGCCAAGACCTCCAAAAACTGCCACCCTGTTGAACTCGTCATCATCGGCATACTCGCCTTTGAGCAGGATGTCCCTGAGCGCCTCGGCGCCTGCAATCATACCTTCATCCCAGTTGTCATCGGCAAAGTAACGGTTCATGTAACGTTCCTGGACGCGCTTGCACAGTGCATCGGGCAGAACGCCCTCAATTCCGTATCCGGTGGCAAACTGGATGCAGCGCTCACCGGTGCTGAGCAGTATGACCAGGCCGTTGTCTGAACTTGAGCGGCCTACGCCGACCTTCTCACCCAACTGGTGGGCAAACTCAAAGCAGTCATCAGGGTCGATATCCGTAACGACTGCAACAAGAGTCTGTATGCCGGTGCTGTCCTCAATGGTGCGGAAAGCAGCATCTATGCGGTCAACGGCGGAGCGTGAAAGTATTCCGTCAGGATTGCACACGTAACGGTTTCTGTCCTCCAGATGGACAGGTTTGATGTCTGCAGGCTTGTAAACCTTGGCTACAGCCAGGAGTGAGCCGAACAGCAGAAACAGTACGAGTGCAAATCTTCTCATTATTCTCCAATTCTTTCCCAGATCTCCCATGCGGCTACAGCCTGCTGCTCGAGCATATCCTTGCCTCCCTTGGCTGTGGCACCGTGCTCACGGCCTTTCTTCATGAAGGTTGTCTCATCGGGATTGGCTATGACATCCAGAAGCAGATGCTTCTCAGACAGGAAGGTGTAGGGGATATCGGGGCACTGGTTTACATCGGGCCACATTCCCATGGGAGTGCAGTTCACAATCACGTCATACTCTTCCATAACAGAGGGTGAGAGCTCGTAATAACCCATAATCTCGAAGTTTGAGTTGCGTGATACGAACTTGTTCTCTATTCCCATCTTGTCAAGAGCATACTTGACTGCCTTTGATACGCCTCCGGTTCCCAGTATGAGCGCCTTGCTGTGCCCCTCGAGCAGCTCGCCGAATGACTTGGTGAAACCGGTCCAGTCAGTGTTGTAACCAACCAGCTCAACGCCACCGTCACGGTGAAGCACCTTTACGGTGTTGACTGCGCCTATTGACTGTGCCGTCTCGTCCAGACGGTTCAGGTAGGGGATGATATCCTGCTTGTAGGGTATCGTCACGTTGAAGCCGCGCAGATTGGGATACTTCTCAATCAGTTTTGTCACATCCTCGATGCTCTCAAGCTCATAGTTGTTGTAGTGGGCGTTGATGTGCTGCTCACGGAAGAACTTGTTGAAGCGAACCATTGATGTGGAGTGGGCCAGAGGCTTGCCGATGAGTCCGTAGAGACTGTCATAAGTCTTGAGCGGAACTGCGGGTTCCGGCTGCGGTTCCGGCTGGGGCTCAGGCTCTGGCTGTGGCTCCCGGGTCTGGGTGAATACGGGCTCAGGCTCCCTTTCAGGCTCCTTGTTGTTCTTGAATACCTCGTCTACGGGCGGGAAATCATCATCTATAACCTCCTCAACTTGAGGGGTACCGGTCTCACTCCCGAATGATGTGTCATCGGGATTGTTAAGCTTAGCGTTCACGTTCTTTACCAGTACCATGAAAATGATGGCAAGAACAACAAGGAAAGGGAATGCCATAATCAATTATCTTTTTGCCAACCAGGCGGTTACGTTCTTTTCAATACGGGCGGCAAGGTCTGTGCCGCTCTCCTTTACGAACTTCTCACCTACAATGTGCTCGTAGAGCTCAATGTAGCGCTCTGAAACGGTATCAGCGTATGCATCGGTGATCTCGGGCATAACCTGACCGGGCTGGTTCATGAAGTTATGCTCAATGAGCCACTGGCGTACGAACTCCTTTGAAAGCTGCTTCTGGGACTCGCCCTTCTCAAACTTCTCCTGATAGCCGTCAGCGTAGAAGTAACGTGAGCTGTCGGGAGTGTGGATCTCATCGATCAGGTAAACCTTACCGTCACGCTTTCCGAACTCATACTTGGTGTCAACCAGGATAAGACCCTTCTGGGCAGCGATCTCGGTACCGCGCTTGAAGAGGGCACGGGTGTATTTTTCCATAACCTCGTAATCCTCCTTGCTTACCAGGCCCTGCTTGATGATCTCCTCCTTGGAGATGTTCTCATCGTGACCCTCCTCAGCCTTGGTGGTGGGGGTGATCAGAGGCTCTGCGAACTTCTGGTTCTCCTTCATGCCCTCGGGCAGGATGTTACCGCAAAGGTTGCGGCAGCCGTTCTTGTAGTCACGCCATGCTGAGCCGGTCAGATAACCGCGGATGATCATCTCTACGCGGAAACCCTCGCACTTGAGACCTACGGTTACCATAGGATCGGGAGTGGCAAGCTTCCAGTTGGGGCAGATGTCAGCTGTAGCATCCAGGAACTTGGCGGCAATCTGGTTGAGCACCTGGCCCTTGAAGGGGATACCCTTGGGCAGGATAACGTCAAAGGCCGATATACGGTCAGTGGCAACCATTACCATCAGGTCGTCGTCAATGTTATACACGTCACGGACTTTACCGTGATAAACACTCTTCTGTCCTTTGAAGTTGAAGTCTGTTCTTGTAAGTGCGTTACTCATTGTTATCTTGTTTTTTAGTTCTTTTATCTGTCTTGTGAGCCTGCTCATAGCGGTCATAGGCGTCTACAACGCGTGTAACCAGCTTGTGGCGGACAATATCCTTCTTGGTCATGCGGATAATGCTCAAGCCCTCTATTCCCTCCAGAACGTCAAGTGCCTGAACAAGGCCCGATATCTGTGTGGGCGGCAGGTCAATCTGCGTGAGGTCACCCGTTACGATCATCTTGGTGTTCCAGCCCATGCGGGTAAGGAACATCTTGATCTGCTGCGGGGTGGTGTTCTGGGCCTCATCCAGAATAACCACTGCGTCATTCAGGGTACGTCCGCGCATGAATGCCAGAGGTGCAATCTGTATTATGTTCAGATCCATGTACTCCTTGAGCTTGGCCGTAGGAATCATATCCTGGAGAGCGTCATAGAGAGGCTGCAGGAACGGATCTATCTTTTCACGCATATCACCCGGCAGGAATCCCAGCTTCTCACCGGCCTCAACTGCGGGACGGCACAGAACTATACGCTTTACCTCCTTGTTCTTGAGGGCGCGTACAGCCAGTGCTATGGCGGTATATGTCTTGCCTGATCCGGCGGGGCCGATGGCAAAGAGCATGTCATGATCAGCATAATCGGTCACCAGTTTCTTCTGGTTGACGCTGCGGGGCATGATGGGACGTCCGGTGACACCGAACAGTATCACATCGGAGCTCTTCTCACCGTTAGGCTCGTCGCCGTTCACTATGTCTACTATTACCTCCTCTTTGAGTGAGTTGTACTTGGCGCAGTACATCTCGAGCTGGCGTACAGCCTGCTCAAAACGTGCCGTTTCATCCTCATCACCCATTACGCGGATCACGTTGCCGCGTGCCACTATGCGAAGCTTTGGGAACAGTGCCTTAAGCAGTTGCATATTGGTATTGTTGACTCCGTAAAACACTGCGGGGTCGGCATCATTAAGGACGAGGTGCTTTTCTATCATTCCTTTTATTAAATATGGTGCAAAGTTACCCAATTATTGCGTAATCGGATGTATGGCACATGTTATTATTTATCAACAAAAAGCGGCCCCCGCAGGGAGCCGCCGTCATATAAAGTTTAGGGATGTATCATCCTATGATGCGTCCTATGTTGGTAGTGAAAAGCTTCACTGCAATGGCCAGCAGGATAATTCCGAAGAACTTCCTGAGGACGTAGATAAGACCGGGGCCAAGGATCTTTTCAATGCGGTTGATTGACCTGAGCACCACGAATATGAAAATCATGTTCAAACCAAGGGCAATCATGATGTTGATGGCCTGATACTCGGCTTTCAGAGAGAGCAGGGTGGTGAATGAACCTGCACCTACTATGAGCGGGAATACCAGGGGAACGAATGATGAGAGTTCCTTGGGGCCTGAATCGTATTTGAATATCGTGATATCAAAGATCATCTCGAATCCGATAGCCAGGATCACAATGGAACCGGCCACGGCGAATGATTCGATATCTACGCCGAACAGAGACAGTATTCCGTCACCAAGGAAATAGATAATGGTGAGCAGAAGCCAGGAAATGATGGTCACCTTGAAAGCGGGGACCTTTCCCGTCCTATGCTGCAGGTCAATTATGATAGGAATTGACCCTGTGATATCCAGAATAGCGAACAGAACTACGAAAGCTCCTGCTATCTCCTTGAAGTTAATTGCCATATCCATTGTTTCTGAATCGGGTGCAAAGATAATTCAAGAATGGGAATTGTGAATATTTGTTGTATTATTTTGCGTTAAATTATAATTCGCCCTTATAAACCGGACGGATTGGAAGGCCTACGCGGCGCGCTCTTGACTTGACAAGGTGATTGTCAACGTCAGTGTGCTCCAGCCGTAAGGATGCTGCCTCGTCTGATTTATAATGGGGAACATAGTCGGGGTCGGTTCCGTCGCCCAGATCATAATAGAGGGTGTTGCACCAGTACCAGCCCATCTGACCGGCCCACCTTGTCTTGTCCCAATCATTCATGCCTGCCAGAGGAATGAAAATGCTGTTGCCTTCATAACCCTTGCGGACGCTGGTAAAGAGAAAACCTCCTACGCCGTTGAGTTTGCACCATTTGATGTTGCAGTTCTTTTTGGTCATGAGTTCGTTGAAATCGCTCTTTTCAGGAATCTGCCAGTCTTTTCCCAAAAGCATGTATGCCGCATCGTCTTCCTTGGCCAGTTTTGTTTCCTGATCCGGCCTTCCGTATATACTGTCAGTGCAGTATTTTGTAATGTATTCACTGCCGTTGTCAAGGGTTTTGGAATGTGTGTATGTATCCCATCCGAACTGGGTCTTGGGCTCAATCTCACCCCATGCATAGTATGAGCCGGACTGCTCGGGGCTGGTGGCTCCCAGGTTGCATGTGGCCCAGAGGTTTCCTGAAGTCAGACCAAGGTCTACGACCTGATATTCATTTCCGTCGGCACACATTACTGTCTGAGCTCCTACGCTAACTTCGTCCATCTTGATGGCATCCGGATCTTCTTTATCACATCCGATAAACATTAATGCTGAGAATGACGCAAATGCAAGGATCAGGTTAGGAATTTTCTTTTTCATCAGTAGTCATGTCTTTATTGGTTGTATTATGGTTGCGAAATTATAAAAAAAGTCGGTCGGTTGTCATTACGCACTTATTTTACAGCGCAATACATGCGGCATACGCCGAACATGAACTGGCGTGCGCGTACTGTGGAGAAACCTGCCTCCTTGAGCATGGGGATGAATTTCTCGGGGAGCGGGAATTTGAGTATGGAATCGGGCAGGTAGGTGAACGCTCCGGTGTTGCCTGTCATTGATGCGCCGATTTTGGGCAGTATCTTAAGTGAATAGAACTTGTAGAAGCTGAAAATCAGGCGGTTCTTGGGGTAGGAGAGTTCCAGGATAATGAGTTTGCCGCCGGATTTGAGTACGCGGAGCATCTCCTTGAGACCCTGCATGAGATTCTCAAAGTTGCGTACTCCGAACGCCACGCAGACTCGGTCAAACGTTCCGTCTGCAAAACGCAGGTTCTCAGCGTCTCCGACTTCAAGGTCAATGGGCAGTCCCTGGCATTTGGCTTTTCCAACCTCAAGCATGCCCTCTGAGAGGTCTATTCCTGTCACATGTGAGCCTTGAGCAGCTTTCTTTGTGACTGCAATGGCGAAATCGGCCGTACCGGTTGCCACGTCAAGGACCTCAATGGGCTGGTCTGTATCGGCAATGGCACGGACAGCCTTGCGACGCCACGAACGGTCGGCTCCGAATGAGGATATATGGTTGAAGCGGTCGTACTTGACTGCTATATCGTCAAAAAGCTCACGTATTCCTTCTTTCTTGGGCATATTTATTGGAGAATGTAACCTGTGCCTGCAAGCAGGGCAAAGATGAATGTTGAAATTACCAGCATGGGCAGCATAGGATCCAGCTCACGGCCGGAGCGTTTCCAGACTCCCGCAAGATGCTTTGCATAGAGTGGGAGGGTGATTATATAAAGGTATGGTGTCCAGCCGGCGGTAAACAGTATTGTAAACAGCAGCATCAGGATCCATCCGCCTGTTATCAGTATGGTGTGGTATATCTTGGCGCGGTGTTCGCCCAGTTTGAGCGGAACGGTAACGCGGTTTGCGGCATCGGTTTTCATGTCTCGGATGTTGTTCACGTTCAGGACTCCTACGCTGAAGAGTCCTATTGCTGCTCCGGGGATGAGGGTGGTGGGCTCAATGGCGTGTGCGCATACAAAGTATCCTCCGGTTACCGGAACGAGTCCGAAAAAAATAAACACGAAGAGATCTCCCAGACCCCTGTATCCGTAAGGCTTTTTCCCAAGCGTGTAGTGCATGGCGGCCCAGATGGCGGCAGCGCCCAGAACTATCAGACTCTCGGATTCTATGCAGAATATGGTTTTGAACGATGCGCGGATCATTCCCAAACCGAATATGCAGCATACCAGAACCATGATCCTGATGCAAGAACGCATATCATCCTCGGTAAGACCGCCCTCCTGCATACTGTACTGAGGTCCCGACCTGTCCTGATGTCCCTTACAAGCCATAAAAATACCAAGAACAATTCCAGCAGTAGATAGAGGAAGAGTTCTAAGTCTCATTGAGCGAACAACAGCTTTAGCAGTCATAATCTAAAAATGTGACGCAAAGTTATAAAAAATACGCATGTGCATACGTATTGGAGCGAGCGAGACCCCGAGCGAGAGCGGCCGGAGGCCGCCAAGCGAATGAAATGAGCGCGTTTGCTGTGGCAAACTAAAATAAGGCCTCTAGGTACCTTCAGATAAAAAGTCTGGCCCATTTGGGTCAGACTTTTTACCTGGAGGTACCTGGCGGACTCGAACCGCCGTACTCGGTTTTGCAGACCGATACCTAGCCGCTCGGTCAAGGTACCATTTGCATTTGCGGTTGCAAAGGTAATTGATTTTTTGATACCACCTTACTAGTATCCCGTTTTATTTCCAAAAAAAAGCCATTCACTGAATGTTATTCTTTAAAATTTGTGAATTTGTTGTTTTGACCATTTATATGGAACAAACATTAATGGATTTGGGAATAATTAATAAAGTCGTGAATAATTCCGTAACTAATTTTGTCACGAACAAAAAAGGAAAAAAAATTAAATCCTATACCTTTTCCAATAATTGATAGAAAACGACTCCGAGTGATTTGATTGTAGTCACTCGGGGTTGTTTTTTATATCTATCTTATTAACTGAAAACCAGTTGCCCGTTCACACCTGATGCCTTGACTGGCTTGTTGCGGTCAATCTGCCCTGACAGAATCATCGTTGAAAGATTATTCAGCAGCATAGTCTGCAAGGCACGTTTTACAGGACGGGCACCGAATTCAGGATCAAATCCGGCTTTTGATATAATGTCTATGGCAGAATCATCTATCGTCAGGTTGATTCCGCTTTCAGCAAGCATACGGCATACACCCTGAATCTGCAGCTTGACTATCTGACGTATCTCGGATTCACGCAAAGGCATGAATACAACTGTCTCATCAATACGGTTCAGGAACTCCGGACGTATGGTCTGCTTAAGCATGTCAAGCAGATGCTTGCGGGTCTCCTCAAGCCACTCCTGACGCTGGGCATCGGATGAACCTATCTGAGCGGACTTTTCACGTATATAATCACTTCCCAGATTGCTGGTCATGATTATTATGGTGTTCTTGAAATTGACCGTACGTCCCTTGTTATCGGTCAGACGGCCGTCATCAAGTACCTGCAGCAGAATGTTGAACACATCCGGGTGTGCCTTCTCAATCTCATCGAACAGTACGACGGAGTAGGGCTTGCGGCGTACGGCCTCGGTAAGCTGGCCACCTTCGTCATAACCTACGTATCCGGGAGGGGCTCCGATAAGACGTGTCACTGAGAACTTCTCCTGGTATTCACTCATATCTATTCGGGTCATGAGCTTCTCATCATTGAACAGGTATTCGGCCAGAGCCTTGGCAAGTTCTGTCTTACCTACGCCGGTAGTACCCAGGAATATGAAACTGCCAATAGGACGTTTGGGATCCTGCAGTCCGGCGCGGCTGCGTCGTACGGCGTTTGCCACTGCGCTGATAGCCTCTTCCTGGCCGACTACACGTTTGTGCAGTTCCTCTTCAAGGTGAAGCAGTTTCTCGCGCTCGCTCTCCAGCATACGGTTTACAGGTATGCCGGTCCAGCGGGATACCACCTCGGCTATGTCATCGGCGGTTACCTCCTCCTTAACAAGGGCACTGTCACCCTGCTTGGAGTGGAGTTCCTCCTGTATTTTGGCGATATCGGCCTCCAACTCCTTGAGTTTGCCGTAACGTATCTCGGCTACGCGGCCGTAATTTCCGTCACGCTCGGCATTGTCGGCCTCAATCTTGAGCTGCTCAATGCGCTGCTTGTCCTGCTGGATCTTTGATACCAGGGCCTTCTCGGACTCCCATTTGCCGCGAATATCCTTTTCCTGTTTCTGGAGGTCCTCAATCTCTGCATTGAGCTGTTTGAGTTTTACGGTGTCGTTCTCTCGCTTGATGGCGGCACGCTCTATCTCAAGCTGTTTGAGACGACGGGTTATCTCATCCAGTTCCTCGGGGACCGAGTTGCGCTCCATACGCAGTTTGGCTGCGGCCTCATCCATAAGGTCAATGGCCTTATCGGGCAGGAAACGGTCAGTTATGTAACGGTTTGAGAGCTCTACAGCGGCTATCACGGCCTCATCCATGATACGGACCTTGTGGTGGTTCTCGTAGCGCTCTTTCAGTCCGCGAAGTATTGAGATTGAACTCTGTACGTCGGGCTCATCGACCATTACGGTCTGGAATCGGCGCTCCAGGGCCTTATCCTTCTCAAAGTACTTCTGATACTCGTTCAGGGTGGTGGCTCCTATGGCGCGAAGGTCACCGCGGGCCAAGGCGGGCTTGAGGATGTTTGCGGCATCCATGGCGCCTTCACCGGCTCCGGCTCCTACCAGAGTGTGAATCTCATCTATGAAGAGGATGAAACTGCCGTCGGACTGTATCACTTCATTAATTACGCCTTTAAGACGCTCCTCGAATTCGCCCTTGTACTTGGCGCCTGCAACGAGCGCGCCCATATCAAGTGAATAGACGGTCTTGGATTTAAGGTTCTCAGGTACGTCGCCGCGCACGATACGCTGGGCGAGACCCTCAATTATGGCGGTCTTACCGGTTCCCGGTTCACCTATCAGGATAGGATTGTTCTTGGTTCGGCGGCTCAGTATCTGCAAGACACGCCTTATCTCCTCGTCACGGCCTATGACCGGATCGAGCTTGCCCTTACGCGCCCGCTCATTCAGATTGATGGCGAACTGCTCAAGGTTCTGCGGTTTGTTCTGATTGTTCTGATTGTATTCCATAGTCTTAAGTTTTTATTTCTATGGAATGACACGCAACAAACAGACCAAACGCTGTTTTGCGACAAATTGTCAGTGTCTCTGCTTGACGATTTCGTACATGAGGACGCCTGCGGCTACAGATACGTTCAGTGATTCGATCTTGCCCAGGATAGGGATGCGTGCCCATTCGTCACAAAGTGCCAGATGTTCCTGCGGGATACCCTTGTCCTCGGCGCCCATGATAAGGCATACGGGGCCGGTGTAATCACCCTTGGTGTAGTCCTTGTCACCCTTCTCGGTGGCTCCTACAATGCGGATTCCGCAGTTCTTGAGAAACCTGATGGTCTGTGCAATGTTGTTTTCACGGCAAACCGGCAGGGTATGCAGGGCACCGGCCGATGTCTTTATGGCATCGGCATTTACGCTTACGCTATTGCGGGAGGGGATGATGATGGCATCCACGCCGGCACATTCGGCCGTACGGGCAATGGCTCCGAAGTTGCGGACATCGGTCACGCCGTCCAGAAGCACAAAGAACGGGTCCTTGCCCTCCTCAAAGAGCATGGGAACCAGATCCTCCACATGCTGGTAGGTTATCTGGGTGGTGAAGGCTATCACGCCCTGATGATTCTTGCGGGTGATGCGGTTCAAGCGCTCTATGGGTACTTTCTGAACGGGAATATCCAATCCTTTGATGGCAGCAAAGAGCTCTTTTGAGAGGTCTCCCTGCATATCTTTCTTAATGAGAAGGCGGTCAATCTCCTTGCCGGCCTGAACTGCTTCAATCACGGCACGTATGCCGAATATCATTTCATCTTCCATTATTGTCAATCAGTGTTTTTGCATTGTCAAGAGCTGCCTGGGTGAGCGTAGCGCCGCTCATCATCGAGGCAATCTCACGAATTCTTTCATTATAGTCAAGGAGCGCTATGCGGGTGCGTGTGGCATCCTTCTCCTCGGTCTTGTAAACTTTATAGTGGGTGTGGCCAAGCGCTGCAATCTGGGGAAGGTGGGTGATGGCCAGAACCTGACGGCCTCCGCCAGCCATCTGTTCCATAAGCAGAGCCATCTTTTCGGCTACTGCGCCCGATACGCCCGTGTCAATTTCATCAAAGATGATGGTGGGCAGGGTGCGTACGCTTGCTATGAGAGACTTGACTGAGAGCATTACACGGGCTATTTCACCGCCTGATGCCACCAGTGATATCTCCTGCATGGGTACTGCCTTGTTGGCAGAGAACATGAACTTGAGGTCATCATGACCGGTGCGGTCAAACTCGGCGGCCGGCTGTATGTCTATGCCGAACTGGACATTGGGAATGCCAAGCGGCACAAGCAGCGCCTTGATGTCCTTAATTATGGTGTCCGATGCTTTAAAGCGGGATTTGGTGAGCTCTGCTGCTCTCTTCTGCATCTCGGCACGTGCAGCCTCAACCTGGCGGGTCAGTTTCTCTATGTCGAGCTCGTATGAACCGCTGCGGTCCAGACGTGTGCGAATGCTCTCGGCCAGTTCTAGAAGCTCTGTAATATTCTCCTTCTTGTGCTTTTTGAGCAGGGTGTAAATCAGATCCAGACGCTCGTTTACCTGTTCCAGACGGGCGGGATCGAAGTTTATGTTCTCCTGAGCGTCATCAACGGTCTCGGCTATATCCTTGAGTTCAATCAGGCAGCTGTCCAGACGCTCTGAGAGCTCTTCTGCCTGCGGCCAGTTCTTCTGTGCCGAGCGGAGTGACTGCAGCGCGCCGCGAAGACGTGTCAGCGTGCCCTCCTCATCACCTGAGATAAGTTCCGATGCACGGTAAAGCTCCTGCTTTATCTCCTCGGCATGTTCCAGGATATCGGACTCCTGTTCAAGCTCCTGGAGTTCACCCTCCTTGAGGCGGGCGTCATCAATACCCTTGAGCTGGAACTCCAGATATTCGCGGTCGGTGTTATCGGACTCGAATTCGGCCTTGAGGCGTGCCAGTTCGGCCTTAAGGGCGGACCAGTTGTCAAAGCTCTGCTCGTATGAGGCCTTGATGGTGCTGTTTGAAGCTATCGTATCCACAACATCCAGCTGGAAGGACTGTGTGCCCAATGCCAGGTTCTGGTGCTGTGAGTGTATGTCAATGAGGCGGCAGCCCAGGTCACGCATCTGGTTGAGCGATACCGGGGTGTCGTTTATGAATGCGCGGCTCTTGCCTGACAGCAGGAGTTCGCGGCGGAGTGTGGTGTCGTCGGGGTAGTAGTCCAGTCCGTTTTCGGTAAAGAAGGGCTCCAGACCGTATCCGGCAATTGAGAAACTGCCTTCAATGGTGCATTTGTCGGCGCCCTGCATTATGGTTCTGGAGTCGGCGCGTCCTCCAAGCAACAGGTTCATGGCACCCAGAATGATGGATTTACCAGCGCCTGTCTCACCGGTCATAACTGAAAAGCCCTCCTGGAAGTCTATGTCCAGACGGTCTATCAGAACGTAGCTGTTTATGTGTATTTCCTTAAGCATCAGTCGGTTTTAATGGCTTCCCATTCAGTGGTGAGTGAAGGGTTCACCTGGCTGAGCAGATCCTTTACCTTCTGCTTTTCCTTGTTGACGCCTGCGCTGTATATGCTCACCAGCTCGGTCTTCTTGATCTCGGTGAACAGGGTAGGCAGGGCCGATGTGCTCTTGGCCTGTTTGGCCTGTTTGAGCAGATCAAGACTCTCGGTGATGGTGGCACGGCCGCGGTCAGGATTGGCCGACATGTCGTCCAGACCCTGACGGTGATACTTGTACTGCAGCTGGCGGAAAGGAGCCATGGTGCCGTTCATATAGTCGTTGATGATGGCATAGCGGTTGGCTTGATTGTCGAATGAACGCCATCCGCTGCCGAGAGACTGTGCGCTGGCTGCTATGTTCTCGACCTGACGCAGTATGTCCGTGCCGCCGTTTGGTGACATGGTGTCAAAATCAAGTCCGATGATAAGCAGGCTGTAATAAGCCAGGATAGCGGTCAGGTTGTTGTCAGGGGTCATGCCGGGCATGTACTCCAGACGGTCCTGCTCCGTGTAGTTGAACTCCACCTGAGTGTCACGGAAATTGAACACGGTGGTGTTGTAGGTTGATCCGTAAACGGGACGGCTGCTCTGCACGGTAAGTTCGCAGTTCATCTTGCCGCTCTGTGCCTCATAGGTGTTTACTATGAGGTTGAAGTTGCACTTTATGCGCTCCTTGGTGGCAAAATGGTACTCGGTCCATACCTGATGCGTAAGCAGTTCCTTTATGGCGTTCTCAAGTGACTTGAAAACATCCTTGTCAGTACCCTGTATCTTGGATGTGTTGACGGTAAGGGTAGGGTCCAGTTCCTGCGCCTGAGCCTTGAAGGGCATGAGCAGGAATGCCAGGCAGAAGAGCAGTCCGGCCAGTTTGTCGATGATGGCCTTGGCTACGTTCTTCTTGGACAGCAGAGGGAGTTCCTGGCTGCCTTTGCGGTCAATCAGAGTAACCTTGTTGGTATCATAACCGAATCCCGCACCTTTGTCATTAAGTGAATTCAGAACAATGAAATCCAGATTCTTGCGCTCCAGCTTACCCTGTGCGTTGGCTGCCTCATGGTCTGTCTCAAGGGCAAATCCTACCATCTTCTGGTCAGGGCGCTTGATGGCACCAAGAGCGGCTGCAATATCTTCTGTGGGCTTAAGGGTGATGGTCATATCGCCCTTGCGCTTGATTTTGGTGTCCGATGTTACCGCGGGAGTGAAATCGGCCACGGCGGCGCAGAGGATGGCGGCATCGCTGCCTGGGAAATTCTCCATGGCTGCCTCATACATCTGATGGGCAGACTTTACATCAATGCGTTTGATGTTGGGGTTTTGGGTGGTCAGGTTTACAGGACCTGCTATCAAAGTAACTTCAGCACCGCGTGAGGCACACTCCTCGGCCAGTGCGAATCCCATCTTGCCGGTTGACCAGTTGCCAATAAAGCGAACCGGGTCAATCTGCTCATAGGTTGGTCCCGCTGTTATCAGGACTTTTTTTTTTGAAAGCTGTGCCTGCTTTGAAAAATACTCCTCAAGTGCGGCTACAATCTCATCCGGCTCCTGCATGCGGCCTTTGCCTACAAGCTGGCTTGCAAGCTCACCGCTGGCGGGTTCGATGATGATGTTGCCGATAGAGCGAAGGGTCTCCAGATTGTGCTGTGTAACGGGATGACGGTACATATCCAGGTCCATTGCGGGTGCAATGAATACCGGAGCCTTCATTGAGTAGTAGGTGGTGATAAGCATATTGTCGGCCACGCCGCTTGCCATCTTTCCGATTGTGGAGGCGGTGCAGGGGGCTATCAGCATGGCATCGGCCCACTGTCCAAGATCCACGTGGCTGTTCCATGAGCCGTCGCGACGGTCAAAGAACTCGCTTACCACGGGCTTGCGGGTAAGTGTGGAGAGGGTGAGGGGAGTTATGAACTCCTTTCCTGCCGGTGTCATTACAACCTGGACCTCAGCTCCGCGTTTAATGAGCAGACGTACCAGGAATGCGGCCTTGTAGGCTGCTATGCTTCCGGTAACACCCAGAACAATATGTTTTCCGTTCAGTATATCCATTATCTGGACTGCAGTTTTATTCTTGTAAGTACCTGTTTGGTGTTGAGGGGGAAATCACCCTGCAGGATCCAGGAGTAGTATCCGGGATCACGCTTGAACACCTCTACAACAGGCATGTCCTTATATTTTCCGAAGTTGAACACCTCCTGGTCCTTGTCATTGCGTACAATGCGGCCTGCAAAGTCCACGTTGCGTGTGAATGATGAGAACTCCGAGAGGAATGCCATGTCATTCTTGAGGTCATCCGGGTAGCGGTCCAGCTGAGCCATGAGCACCTCATAGGTGGCGCGGGTGTCACCATCGGCGCTGTGGGCATCGGTCAGGTCCTTGCCGCAGTAGAACTTGTAGGCGGCTGTAAGGGTGCGCTGCTCCATCTTGTGGAATATTACCTGTACGTCAATGAAACGGTGACGGCTCAGGTCAATGTCAACGCCTGCACGCAGGAACTCCTCGGCCAGCAGGGGCACGTCGAAACGGTTTGAGTTGAATCCTGCTATATCGCTTCCCTCAAAGTCACGTGCAATCTCCTTGGCAACCTCCTTGAAGGTGGGGCAGTCCTTTACGTCATCATCATAGATGCCGTGTACGGCCGATGCCTGCTCGGGGATGTGCATACAGGGGTTGATACGGCGGGTGTGCATATCCTCACCCCCGTTGGGAGAGACCTTAAGATAGGAAATCTCTACTATGCGGTCCTGTGACGTGTTGGTGCCTGTGGTCTCCAGGTCAAAGAACACTACCGGTTTATCAAGATTGAGTTTCATCAGTCGTTCAGAACCATTGGCATGAGCAACATAAGAAGATTCTCGCCCTCAGCCTGCTCGGTGGGTACGATCACGCCTGCGCGTGAAGGATCAGCCAGCTGGAGTGTGATCTCCTGGCTGGGGATGTTGTTGAGGATATCAATCAGGAAGCCGGCCTTGAAACCGATGCTCATGTTGGTGCCCTCATACTGGCATGCCAGGCTCTCCTTTGCGGAGGTTGAGAAATCAATATCCTGAGCAGAGATGTCAACCTTGTCCTTCTCAATGCGCAGCTTGATAAGACCGCTGCTGGCAGGTGAGAATACTGATACGCGACGCAGGGCTGTTACCAGAGTCTGACGGTCGATAACCAGATGATGCGGGTTGTTCTGCGGGATAACTGATCCGTAGTTGGGGTAACGGCCGTCGATGAGGCGGCATACCATACGGAACTCAGGCAGTGAGAAACGTGCAATGCGGCTGTCGAACTCGATTGTGATGTTCTCAGCCTCCTTGCTTATGAGTGAACGGAAGAGTGATGCGGGCTTCTTGGGCAGGATGAATGATGACTTGCCGTCGGCCTTTACGTTGTTGTTGCGGTTGCATACCAGCTTGTGGCCATCGGAAGCTACGAATGTGGCACCCTCCTCGTTGATGTCGAAATAGATACCGTTCATGACGGGACGGAGCTCGTCATCGGCCGTAGCGAAAATTGTACGTGCCAGACCGTCTGAAAGGATCTGGGCCGATATCTCCAGACTTACTGAACCCTCCTGAAGTACGGCGGGGGTGGGGTACTCATCGGCGTTCTGGCCGACCATCTTGTACTCACCGTTCTGGTAGTTTACGGTTATCTCGTAGTTGCTCTCGTTTACGTTAAATGTCAGGGGCTGCTCGGGGATCTCCTTGAGGGCGTCAAGAAGAGTCTTGGCGGGCAGGGCTATCTGGCCGTCTGCGCTGGAGTCAACAAGGTCGATAATGGTCTCAAGGGTGGTGTCATTATCGGCAGCGGTTACGGTCAGTTTACCGTTCTCGATACGGAACAGGAAATCCTCAAGAATAGGGTAGATAGCCTTAGGGTTAATAACGCGGCTGATGGCCGACAGACGGCTTGAAAGTGCCGAGCTGGATACAGTAAAATTCATATATATTTCTTTTTGTTTTTAGTCAGTTAGTGCGTCTCACAAAGATAGGGAAAAGTAACGGTAATGTGGAAAAAATAGCATGGAAAAATGTGGGGCGGAAAAAGGAAAAGTTTTAATTTCGCGCATAGACTAAAACTAATCATAAAGAAATGGATATAACAGGTAAAATTATCGCTGTACTTGAGGCCCGTTCAGGTGTGGCAAAGAGTTCAGGAAATCCGTGGAAAATACAGGAATACGTACTGGAAACCATCGGTGAGCAGTATCCCAAGAAGATGATGTTCAGCATCTTCGGTGAGGATAAGATACAGCAGGCCGCCATCAACATAGGTGACGAGGTCGTAGTAAGTTTTGACATCAACGCCCGTGAGTTCAACGGCCGTTGGTACAATGATATCCGTGCATGGCGCGTAAGCCACGACGTTAACGGCGCTGCCCCCGCAGCGCAGCCTTACGTCGATGCCGCTCCCGCTGCTTCGGCTCCGGATCCCTTCGCCCCATCTAACGAGAAAGACGACTTACCATTCTAAATAAAAATCCCGCTCGGTTGAGCGGGATTTTTTATTGCTTATGAATTCATGCTTGCCAGGAATTCCGCGTTGTCTATCGTCGTTTCCAGGCGGGACTTGACGAACTCCATAGCTTCGATGGGATTCATGTCGCTCAGGTACTTGCGCAGTATCCACATGCGGTCCAGAGTGGTCTGGTCAAGCAGCAGGTCGTCGCGACGGGTGCTTGATGCCACGATGTTCACGGCAGGGAAGATACGCTTGTTGCTCAGGTTGCGGTCTAGCTGGAGCTCCATGTTACCGGTACCCTTGAACTCCTCAAAGATAACCTCATCCATCTTGGAGCCGGTATCGATCAGAGCGGTGGCAACGATTGTGAGTGAACCTCCGTTCTCGATGTTACGTGCGGCACCGAAGAAACGCTTGGGCTTATGCAGTGCGTTGGCATCGACACCACCGGAGAGAACCTTACCTGATGCAGGTGCAACGGTGTTGTAGGCGCGTGCCAGACGTGTGATAGAGTCAAGGAAGATGACTACATCGTGTCCGCACTCAACCATGCGCTTGGCCTTCTCGATAACGATGCTGGCAATCTTTACGTGATGCTCGGCGGGCTCATCGAATGTAGATGCGATAACCTCGGCCTTTACGCTGCGGGCCATATCGGTAACCTCCTCAGGACGCTCATCGATGAGCAGCATTATCATGTATGCCTCTGGATGGTTGGCAGCAATTGAGTTTGCTATATCCTTGAGCAGTATGGTCTTACCGGTCTTGGGCTGGGCCACGATCAGGGCACGCTGTCCCTTACCGATGGGTGCGAACATGTCAACCACGCGGGCCGACAGGTTGTCGTTGTGGCCGTTGCACAGGGTGAACTTCTCATCCGGGAACAACGGGGTCAGATGCTCGAACGGAACGCGGTCACGTGCCACAGAGGGCTCCAGTCCGTTTATGCGGAATACCTTTACCAGCGGGAAATACTTCTCACCCTCACGTGGCGGACGGATGACACCCTCCACAACATCACCGGTCTTAAGGCCGAAGAGCTTGATCTGTGACTGTGATACGTATATGTCATCAGGTGATGCCAGATAGTTGTAGTCCGATGAACGCAGGAATCCGTAGTTATCGGGCATAATCTCAAGAACGCCTTCACCCTTGAGAGCGTCACCGAAATCATACATGCGCTCCTCCTGGCGGCGGTTCTGGTTCTGCTGGTTATTCTGGTTCTGCTGACGCTGGTTGTTCTGATTGTTTTGGTTCTGCTGGCGCTGCTGGTTCTGCTGGAACTGCTGCTCGCCATGGAACTGTTCCTGGCGGGGCTGCTCCTGCTGCTCCTGAACGGGTGCCTGCTCGGGCTCCTGGAGGCGTACAGGCTGCTCGGCAACCTCACGTACGGGCTCCTCTTCCTGCTCGTAGGAATCATTTACAGCCATAGTCACGTTCTCGTCATCAATCTCGGGCAGAGGTACCTCGACTTGCTGCTTGCGGGGACGTCCGCGACGCTTTGAAGCATCGGCCTTGGGAGCGGGCTGGGGGAGTTCCTCCTTTTGGACGGGCTCAGCTGCGGGCTGCTCCTGAACGGGAGCCTGGGCTGCCTGCTGCTGTGCGGGAGCTGCCTGCTCGGCATTGGGCTTGTTCTGATTGCCGCCACGGCTGCGCTTTTTCTTTCCCTGAGCTGCGGGAGCGTTCTCCTCCTGAGGCTTCTCCTCCTTGGGAGCGGGAGCCTGGGGCTTTTCGGCCTCAACCACCTCTTTCTTCTCAGGTTTGGGAGCGTTGTTTTTCTTCTCTACAGACTTAGCCTGGCCGTTCTCGTCGGCGGTATAGACTTTCTCAGGGCCGTTCTTGCGTGTAACTTTCTTGCGGTCACGGCGCTCTTTTTCGGGCTTGTTCTTAGCGGCTGAAATAGCCTGCTCGTCAAGGATATCATATACCAGCTGGTTCTTGTCATCCTTAACCTTGATGCCCATCTCTTTTGCAATGGCCTGGAGCTCATCCAGACTCTTGCTCTTTAATTGCAGTATGTCAAACATTGTTTTATTGAACCTCGGCAATATCCATGGCACAAGGAAGGCGCATTGATATCACGTAAGGTATGTGTTAATGAAAAATCGGATTGATTGCCGCTATCGGAAATCCCTCATGCAGGGCTGTATTGCGGCTTACGGGTACAAAGATACTGCAAAAATCCGATATGATGCACCCTGAAGTCCGTTTTTTTACTTTTTCAGGCGGTAGAATATCAGTGATTCGTTCTCACTTTCCGCCATATCCCTGTACATAGTCTTAAGATCATCAGGGGCATTGGTCATTGTCATACCGTGTTTGGCGTCCTCAGATGAGAAACTGCATATGATCATATCGTCGGTAATGCCGATGGTTGAACGGTTGAAGGTAAAGAAGCCAGGCTCTGACCGCTTGTAACCCATCAGTTTTCCGGTTGACTTGGAAAGTACATAAACCGGCTGGTTGGCTATGACTACGATATAATAATCAGCTGACTCATAGGTTACTGTAGGTATTGTCATAAGATAATCCGCATCATCAGTAGTCAAATTCCTCATTTTGGCCTGGGTGGGAACCTTTATGAAATCAAAGTATCCGCATGAGTCAACCTGACCGTCGTCTGAGATATGGTACAGGGTGTTGTCCAGGGGGCGGAGATGGTAGAAAGACTTAAGGTCGGAGGATTTCCTTATGTGTCCGCCGGAGAAACCCCAGCCATTGGTTCCGATGTCTCTCCGTTCAAACAACTCCCTGCAAGTGCCGTCCAGGTTAAGCTCAACAAGGTCATCCTGCTTGTCATACGGCATTAAGGTCTGGATATAGAGTTTATTGCCGATCATGAACATTCTTGATATTGATGTCTCATCAGTCAGATCAATCTGTGATATGTATTCACCATCATATGAATATCTCTTTATGATATCTGATGAACGGTCAAGCATATACACCTCTCTGTTTGCCTTGTCAAGAGCCCATGATGAAAGATATAGATACTCGTTTTGGGCACGTCCGCGGCGTCCTATCCTGTGAAGGAACTTTCCGTTTTTGTCAAATACAGAGAGTTCCTGACCTGTCATGGAGCTTTCACCCGCATTGGGAACACTTGAAATGAAAATAAGGTCACCGTCTATCATGACCTCGGTTATTTCACCCAGTATTGATTCTACGGAACTGTCATCAAGCACCAGATAGGTGTGACTGTCTGTCAACGCATCTACAAAATGGATGTCTTCAACTGATTCAACCGGTATTACTGACAGGGCTTTGTCTTTGCAGGATACGAAGATTATGCCCGACAGGAGTGTCATGGCAAACAGGGCAGAGGTGATATTTTTTCTCATGGGACTGTTGTTATAAGGTTATTGTTGTTTGATCTGGATGCCGTCCAACAGTTTTTTGATTTTGTGTTTAAGTTCCTTCTGGGTCTGACGGTCTCCCTTGCAGAGTTTCTTGATTTCTTTGTTAGATCTCTTGGTGAACTGTTTTTTCAGTCTCTTAAGGGTCTTCTCGTCAAACTTCTTTATCTCTTTGTCTTTCAACTGATTTACCATGCCGTCATCACCGGCCAGGGTGTTGTAGATAACCTGTATAAGGAGGAAAGGCTGACTGGTACGCAAGTCAAGGTCAAAATCAAACTTGAGATTCAGGTCAACGGGGTCCTGAAAGCCGTCGGGGTATTTTTGCTGCAGGTCATGGGCAAATTGCTGCAGGGATTCCAGAATCGGTCCTATACCGAGGTTGTCTAGACGGAAGGATTTGCTGATGGAATCGGCGCTGGCGGAAAATTCGGGATTATTTACTGTGGTTGCATTGGCTGTGAATGAAATGCAAACAAGACTCATAAACAGGAATGCTCTTGACACATGTCTTAATGCTCTTGAAATCATATTGAGATAAGTTATAAGTTCAGTAATCAAACAATAGACGCACCGGACCATTAATTGTTAATGTGCCGTCATTGTTGATGATTAACAGATCATCGGCAACATCATGAGGCAGAAGTGTCAGTCCGTAGATATTGCCGTCAGCCATGATGATGTCATTCTGAAAACAAAGCAGACCGGAAGGATGTTCCGGTCTGCAAATATATGAATTATTAAATAATTGTTACTTAGTTGTCTTGTTGAGTTCCACTTCCTCACCGTTGACAAGGACCTTGCTAACAGCCTTTCCGTTAACGGTTATGTTGCCGTCCTGATCTCTCGTTACTCCGGGCATTTTTTCAATTACTTCGTCATATTTGCCTTCGTTTATGAGAGTAGTGACCTCATTGAGGTAATTCAGGGGTGTTTCACCGTCTTTGAGATAGGTATCCTGTCCGTTGACCATAATCCTTTTTACGGGCTTGCCGTTAACGGTAATGTTGCCGTCCTCATCGACCTGGACACCGGGAAGTGATTTGATAGCATCATCTACAGATGTTCCGTCCGGTAATTTGTAGGCTTCCATTTTCATAACCTCCTTTCCGGGTTCCGGGTTCTCATAGATGAGTGCTCCGGAATACTTCAATGTATCCTGATCATAAGTGATCCTGGCGATCGTGACTTTTGAGTCCTGGTCTGAGGGGTTCTTAAACACATAGTTGACCTTAGTCTGGGCGTTAAGTGCCAGAGAAATGCAAACTAAGGGGAGAAGATAGAGTGCTCTAAGCAGACTCCTTCGGGTTGTTCTTTCCTTTTCCATCATAAAAATTCTGTTTTTTAAAATACTGTGATTGAAATTATTAGCTATTGTGTATCCGTTCATTGCGGCCGCTTTGCTAATGAGCAGATACTGATAACTGCGCAGATCGGTGCCGGCGCGCAGTACGGTGTCATCGGCCTCGTATTCATGGACGGCGCGCAGGTCTATGCGCAGCATCCAGATGGCGGGGTTGAACCACTGCAGTGCGGCTATAAGATCGGTTATAAGTACGTCTATTGAATGGTGGAGTGCCACGTGGGCTTTCTCATGGTCGATGACGGCGGTTTCATGGTTGCTCCAATCGGCCTCGGAGATTACGATGTGTCCCATCCAACTGAATGAAGGGTCATTGCCGGGCATGACGTAGACGGTGGTGCCATCGGCCGTTACCTCCTTGCGTGCGTGCCTTATTATACTGCGTACGCGCAGGGCCGATGTCAACACCTTTGCCAGTACAAATACTACGCCTGCAGCATACACGGTCACGAGGGCGATGTGCCACCAGGGCGTGGACGGTTGGGCAGGGGTGCTTGAGACGGCTTGCATGAGTTGGGCCATCGGCGCAGGCAATACCTCTGTCTTGTGGATTGTAATAATGCAAACAGGGAGGAGAAATGACAGCAAAGCCGTACTCAAGAGCACAATCCTGTTCAGTCTGTGCCATGTGTCCTTGATAAGCAGCAGACGGAAGAATATGTAGAAGACGGCCATTATGACCGCAACTTTCAATTGGTAGGTGAGGAAGGTCATCATTTTTCTTTCTTTTCCAGATGTTCAATAAGCTCTTTCAGTTCACCGATGGAGACCTTGCCGTCACCGACAAAGGCCGATACCGCATTCAGGTATGACCCGAAGTAGTTGCCTATGAATCCGCCCATGGAGAAACGGCTGTACTCGTCACGGGTTACGATAGGGAAGTACTGATAGGTGGGGCCGTAAGCCTTGTGATCCAGGAATCCGTCGGACTCCAGTTCACGTACCTGTGTGGAAAGCGTATTGAAATGTGGCTTGGGCTCGGGGTAGAGTTCGCGGAGTTCACGTACAAAGAGCTCCCCCTTGTCCCAGAAGTGGTTCATTATGACCTCCTTCTTCTCACTAAGCTTGGTAATTTCTTTCTGTTTCATAATGCATCAGTAACTAGTACCGACGCAAATTTAACTACTAAAATAGTTACTCAACGATTTGTTTAGTTAATTAATGCTAATGAAGGTCTGTTTCATCTCCGTTCAGAAGGATTTTCCTGACTTTCCGGCCGTTTACGGTTACCAGACCCTGCTGGTCAACAGAGACACCGGAAAGCCCGTTTATTATTTCCCTGAGGCCGGTTTCATCGGTCGGTTGTTCTGTTGTTACAAACATATTGTCATACTCATCGATATGAACCCTGTTGGGCTTGTCATACTCTTTGTCACCCGTTTGGAATGCCACTATCCTGCGTGTGGTCCGTCGGTAGTCTCTTGTGGCAACGACGCTGTCCCGGGAGAATATGGTCTTTACGTTTTTGGGCAAATTCTTGTAGTTGTTGTATGTTATAATGGTTCTCAGGCCCTCTTGGAAATAGTACTCTATGTCAGGGGTGGAGCGGTCTACAAGACGGCCTATCCATTCATCTATCATGTCATTGTTGCTTTCCGAAACATAACTGTTGGCTTGGATTCTGGTCGTTTCCCCTCGTGACCTGTTGTACTCCAGGACAGTTGCCAACTGGGCCCGGATCTCATCATCGGTAGACTTTGCATTGGCGTTATTTCCAATGGAAGCGCTTACCTCTCCGTTCTCATCATAATCAAAAGTGATGATGAAGGCCTTTCGGTTGTAATTGAGGTCTACAACTTCCCATACATCCTTGCCGAAACGGTCCTTTGCGGCATCGTTCCTATAGACGGTCGTGTAAGTGCCGTTCTGTCCGGTACGGGCATCAAGGAAAGTCTGCACGTCAACGAGTCTTCCCTCGACTGCGTACTTCATTTCAGGGGCAGCCACAGTTACGCCTTTGCAGTTATATGTGAGAAGCAGGCCACCATTCTTGCCGGGATCTGCAAAGACGGATACAATATCAGGAATATCAAGGTCAGGGTTGTCAATCACAACGGGATTGAAGTTCTCGATACCTAATACATTAGCCGGCCCTGTGCTTATGAATACAAATCCGTATTTCTTCTGAGCCTTCTTTCCTTTGGGCTGGAAGTAGTATATGGTATGTATGCTTTCGGGGTTTAACTGGCGGGCCTCCTGAAGGGTCATTTTTGCTCCGTTGACTATCGTTATGGTCGATTCGTTTATCCAGCTCAGTTCTTTGTCCGAGAGGCTCTGGGCGGTTTTTATGCCGTTCACCGCTATGACAGCATTGGGGAACGGTCTGTTGAAATCCTCAACGACACTGATATCTTCCAGGGATTCTTTTTTCAGGCCGTTTTTCCGATAGTAGAGATATCGGGCGTTCTTCAGATCTATCTTATCGGAAAAGCCGTTCGACATTATCACGATACTTTTTGTCCTTGAATACTCAGGTAACAGTGTAGGCCTGTCTGCCGGTTTGCATCCGAAACTGATGAACAGACCTGCAGCAAGGAGAGTGGTGACGATGGTCTTGGACGCTGCGCCACCTTTGATTTCTGGTTGTTTCATCTGTAAAAAACGTTGTTTGGTTAATGAACTTTTCAGCCCCGAGGTCATTTCCGGATTACAACCAAAGAGCTGTTTTATTATTGAGAGTCGGTACTCTGTCAGGTTATAGCCATCGGCCAGCGCATCATGATCGGCCTGCCACTCCTGGACCTCCTCCAGTCGTTTCTCGGAAATCCACATGAAGGGATTGAACCAGAAAAGGGAGCGAAGGACAGACATAATGAGCTTCTCAATGGTGTGGCGGTGGCGTACGTGGCTGCATTCATGGCTCAGGATGTGACGACGGGTTTTGTCATCGGGCTCCACACCCATGAACACCGTATGCATGAACGTGAACGGAGCCGATATGCTGTCATTCTCCGCCAGATCATACATGCCGGTGTGGGTGACTCTTGAAGCGCGTTTAATACGTGCCACAGTGATGATGTTATGCAAAACAAGTACAAGTGAGAGAAGAAGTCCGGTTGCGTATACTATAATAAAGAAAAGACGCCATTTCTGTTCAAGCGTCATATGACGTGTTTCCTTTTGGGCCGATATGACCGGGCTGGCTGCCGGGGCCGTCTGCTGCGGTATGGCTGTGACGGTGACTGCCTGTTCCGATGTCTCTTGCGCGGGTACCATAGGGGTGGTGTGGACGGGCTGGGTCATGACGGGCACCTTCATGTAGATGGTCTGCGCAGGGTAGAGGGGGACATTCAGTACCGGAATGGTCACTGACAGCAGCATCGCTACAATCAGATAGATCCGGCAGAATGCATAGTTGACCTTGCGGACAATCAGCCATCGGTAAAGAAGCAGGAATAGTCCGCTGCAAAGGAAAATCTCAATTATATAGATAAAGTACGGGCGCATGAGAGCTTACTTTTTGTCGTCATTAAGGATCTTGAGAATCTCATCGGTCTCCTGGACCGATATTGATTTGCGTGATGAGAAGTAGCTGACCAGACCGCTTACCGATCCGCCGAAGAATGAATTGAGCACGCCGTGCATGAATGATTCAGTGTAGTCATCCTTGCTGACTGCGTCACTGTAGACGTTGCTGTGTCCGTAGGTTTTGTGAGTAAGGAAGCCCTTTGTGTCCAATATCCTGACAATGGTTGATACCGTGCTGTAGGCAGGTTTGGGGTCGGGAAGAAGTTCGTGGATGTCACGAATTACAAACTCCCTGTCAATGTTCCAGATTACCTGCATGATCTCCAATTCGGCTTTTGTAAGCTCCTGGATGCGTTTTTTTGATTCAGCCATACCTGTTTTGTTAAGTTAACGATGCAAATATATAACTAAGAATTTAAATTGCAAGTTAAAACTTTAAATTTATCGCTAAAAAGTACATTTTTATATGATTTGCCAAAAAAATCTACCTTTGTTGTAGTTTTCCATTAAGACCTGCGTCTAATGTGCAGAAACAAACAAAAAGACAATGACAGAACGAGAATTTGAGAAGATGGTCAGAGAGAACAAAGGCACTATATATACGGTGTGCTATATGTTCTCAAATGACCGTGATGAGGTGGCTGACCTTTTCCAGGAGATACTCATCAACCTTTGGAGGGGATCCGGAACCTTCAGGGGTGAAAGCGCGCTGAGTTCCTGGATATGGAAGGTTGCGCTCAACACCTGTATTTCTTTTGACCGTAAGAAGAAACACGGTGTGAGCACGGTTCCTCTTACAATGGATGTTGACCTGTTCAGTGACCAGACCGATGATACCCGCCAGATCGGAATGCTGCGTGAGCGTATCGGCCGTCTGGGTCCTTTTGACAGGGCGATAGTACTGCTGTGGCTTGAGAACCTGAGTTATGAGGAGATAGGCCAGATAGTAGGAATCACTTCGAGTAATGTCTCAGTCCGTCTTGTGAGAATCAGAGAACAACTTAAAAACATGCAGTAAAATGGAAACAACCGATAACACTTTAAAGGAGATGCAGCAGCAGATGCAGCTGCTCAAGGATAAGCTTGACAAGCAGACTATCGTCAATGACCAGATGATGCGTAAGGCGTATGCCGGGGGTATCAAGGATCTTCGCTCAAACTACAGCGTCAAGACCATTGCCGCAGTTGCCGCAATGCTTGGTTGCCCGTCATTCTACAATGTGGGATGCTCACTTACCTTTGTCATATTCAGTGAACTGATAATGCTGATTGCTCTGGGCATATCAATTTATACTAACACTCTTATTCCCAAAATGGACGATGATCTGCTCTCTGCCGCCGGTAAGCTGACGCAATTCAAGAAAATCAACGCAGAATGGCTTAAATACGGAATACTGGTTCTCGTGTTATGGCTTGGCTGGCTTGTAGTGGAGTTGTTCAGCGGGGAAGTCACGACAATAGGGATCTATGCCATGATAGTGGGAATCGTATTGGGTTTGACAATAGGTATGACCTTGGGCTTGAAGGTACGCCGCAATATAAAGAAAGGTATCGACGAACTTTTAGGTCAGATCAAGGACATGCAAAACATGTAATCTCAGAGAGATTTGTTGATGCTGTCAATATAATCCAGAACATCGTCACGGCCTGATTTGTCGAGCGATGAAGTAATGAAGTGGGGGGGTAATTCCTCCCACTGCTCTTTCAGGGTGTCCAGGAACTTCTTTACGTTCTCGGTCAGGCGGCCTCGGCCCAGCTTATCGGCCTTGGTGAAGATGATTCCAAAGGGAACAGCGTTCTCGCCCAGCCATTCAATGAACTCCAGGTCAATCTTCTGAGGCTCGTGGCGGCTGTCTATGAGTACGAACAGCGATGTCAGCTGAGGGCGCTCCAGTATGTAGTCGTTGATGATGCGGGTAAGCTGCTCCTGCTGGTTCTTACCGCGTTTGGCGTATCCGTAGCCGGGAAGATCCACAAGGTACCAGTTCTTATTGATAAGGAAGTGGTTAATGAGCAGTGTCTTACCGGGTGTGGCCGATGTCATGGCCAGGCCCTTGCGGTTAGTCAGCATGTTGATGAGGCTTGACTTGCCCACGTTGGAGCGGCCTATGAATGCGTACTCGGGCATGCTGTGCTGCGGGCATTTGCTTACGTCCGTGTTGCTGATTACGAATTCGGCGCTCTTTATTTCCATCCTGTGTGGGTTTTGTGTGTGCAAAAGTACGAATTTTTGGCCGAATCCGTTAAATTTGCAGTGTATTGAGTCACAATAAATGAATAAAGAGTATCCGTCAGCGGCATTGGAAAGGGCAGTGGGAGAGTTTTCAAAACTCCCCGGAATAGGCCGTAAGACCGCTTTGCGTCTGGTGTTGCATCTGCTTTCAAAACCTGAAGAGGAGGTGAGTACCTTTGGCCGTGTCTTTTCGACCCTGAAACAGGATATCCGCTACTGCAAGGTGTGCCATAACATATCGGACACCGATACATGCGCCATCTGTGCCAATCCCAAGCGTGACGCATCTACGCTCTGCGTTGTTGAGAACGTGCAGGATGTGCTGGCCATTGAGAGCACCATGCAGTTCAACGGACTTTACCATGTGCTGGGCGGAGTGATATCACCTATGGACGGTGTGGGCCCGCAGGACCTGCAGATAAACAGTCTTGTGGAGCGTGTTCAGGCAGGAGGCATCGAAGAGGTTATACTGGCGCTGAGCCCCACAATGGAGGGTGATACCACCAACTTTTTCATTTCCCGCAAGCTGCAGCCGTTTGGCGTAAAACTGAGCGTGATTGCACGTGGCGTGGCTGTGGGCAACAACCTTGAGTATGCCGATGAAGTTTCACTGGGCCGTTCCATTCAGGACCGCACTCCTTTAAAATAATTGAGATAGAATGAATACTAAGAAGATGTCTGTAAAGCTGATGGCAATGTGGATCAGCATGTATCTGATAGCCGGAATAATTGCACTGCTGTTTGAATTCGGCCCCATGAAGGGAATGGCAGTAACTGCTCCCAAGGTGGTTTATGTGCTGCAGGTGGTAGGCGTGCTTGCCGCTCTTGCGCTCATTCCGCTGGCTTTGCGCGGTTTCAAGAAGATGGTTGACCGCTTGGATGAAAAGGAGTACCCCGAGGAGAAGATTGAAAAGATATACATGGCATGCTCAGTGCTGCGTCTTGCGGCATTTTCAATAGTTATAGAGTTCGGAGTGCTTCTGTACTATCTTCTCAGCGATACAATCGGACTCTACATAGCAGCCATCGGCGCCATATGCTCAATGTTTGCAATTCCCACCAAGGCGGGAATCGAACACGAAACAGGTTATTTTGATTGATAATGCCAGCGGTAAGCGTCATCATAGTCAGCTATAAGGTAAGGTACTATATCGAGCAGTGCCTGAATTCAGTGCTCCGGTCAGTGGCCGATGCACAGATCCTTGTGGTTGACAACAATTCCGATGACGGCTCCGTGGAGTACCTCAAGGAGCGTTTTCCGCAGGCTGAGATAATTGCGAATGACTTCAACGCCGGATTCGGCAAGGCCAACAACATGGCTCTGGCAAAGGCAACAGGCAAGTATGTGCTGTTCCTCAATCCCGATACGGTTGTAGCTGAGCGTACCATTCCCGGTTGCACGGAATATATGGATGCCCATCCGGAGGTGGGTGCCGTGGGAGTAAGGATGCAGTACGGCAACGGCCGTTTTGCACTGGAATCACGCCGCTCGCTGCCTACACTGTCGGTTTCATTTTGGCACATGATGGGTCTGGGCAAGCTGTTCCCAAAGTCCAGAGTGTTCGGTAAGTATCACCGCACCTATTTAGATAAGGACAGCGAATGCGAGATAGATGTGGTATCGGGCGCATATATGTTCGTGCGCAAAGAGGTGCTTGACAGGATAGGAGGCTTTGACGAGGCGTTCTTTATGTACGGTGAGGACATTGACCTCTCATACCGCATACTGCAGGCGGGATATCAGAACCGTTACCTGCCACTGCCCATAGTACATTATAAAGGTGAGAGTACCACTAAGACATCATACCGTTATGCGCAGGTGTTCTATGACGCCATGCTCATATTCTTCAACAAGCATTTCCAGCGTTACAGCAGGCTGTTCGCGCTGCTGGTAAGGATTGTTGTGGGCTGCAAGAAGGTGGGTACATATATCGGACAGAACCTGCATGCCCGCAGCCGCAGGCTGGCCGATTTCACTGAAAACTGCCTCTACGTGGGCCGCAAGGAGACATTCGCCGATGTGGAGCGCATGATCAAGGGCAGCACCTACCTGCGTAATCCACAGTTTGTAGAGGGGGCCGATGACACCGCATCGGCACTGGAGGGACGTATTGATAATGGCGTAAAAGCTGTTATCTTTGACACTGACGCATTCTCTTACGATGCCATACTTTACTGGATGTACAGCAGGGCGCAGGAGGGTAAGAGATATACTATGGGACTTTATTCTGCCAAGACTGGCAAACTTATAACAGAGGACGAAGTGATATGACAGAGAAGGATTTGTTATCAGACGGCAAGTACCGTCTGCGTGCTCCGGAGCCCGAGGATCTGGATGTACTGTTCGGAATGGAGAATGACACATCGCTGTGGATGGCATCAGGCAATGCCGTGCCTTATTCCCGTTACCAGATCAAGAAGTATATCCTGATGTCGTCGCATGATTACTATACGGACCGTCAGATCAGGTTCATGATTGAGCGTGTCAGCGACAGCGTGGTTGTGGGCAGTATTGACCTGACCGATATCGACCCCTATAACGGACGTGCGGAGATTGGTATCGCTCTGCTTTCTGAGCACCGGGGGCAGGGTATTGCATCGGCTGCAATCAAGCTTATGTCGGATTACGCAAAAAAAGTTCTGCACTTGCGTCAACTGTTCTGTCAAGTGCCTGCTGACAACAAACCGAGCATTAAATTGTTCACCAGTAATGGGTTCGCTAAAACGGGCCGTCTCAAAGAGTGGCTCGTAAAAGATGAAGGCCACATCGATGTCCTGATAATGCAGAAAATTTTTTGAAAAAAATGTGCTCTGACGCTTGTAGGTATCAAAAATGTGAGTACCTTTGTCACCGCAAAACAGCGAGGTGTGTTAGTTCAGCTGGTTAGAATGCCGCCCTGTCACGGCGGAGGTCATGGGTTCGAGTCCCATACACACCGCAAAAAGAGTCGCCCAATGGCGGCTCTTTTTTGCGTGTGTATGGGATGTACCTTTTATTAAGGAATAACGTTGAAGTGACGGAGGGCGTTCAGGATGCCGTCTTCGTCTACTGAGTCGGTGATGTAGTCGGCGTGGAGTTTTAGGGTGTCGGTGGCGTTGGCCATGGCTATTCCGGTTCCGGCTTGGATTATCATTGAGAGGTCGTTTCCTCCGTCTCCGAATGCTATGGTTTGTTTCAGGTCCAGGCCGTTGTGGGCGGCTATTGCTATGATGCCTTTGCCTTTGTCGGCTCCGTTGGCGGTGATGTCGGTGAATTCGGGGTGCCATCGGCCCGATATACAGTCGGGCATTCGGGAAAGCAGTTCCTTTTCATAATCGGCCCCTACGAATGCCGTCAGTTGTAGGATATCCTGCTTGAGCACCTCTTCCAAGGGGGCAGGTTCGTTGAACTCCTTGACATCCAGGTAGAGGCGGAATATCCTGTCCACATCACCTGTGGGGTCCAGTACCGCCACTTTATCCCTGCCTACCACGATAAGTCCGTAACTCCTGTTTATGGAGTCCTGTACGCATGTCATAACGTCCTGCTTGGGAATGGGCTGATATAATACAATCTCATTTCCTATGTAACAGAGTGCACCGTTGGTGGTGATGTAACCGTCAATGAGATTTCCTATCTGACCGAGGTTGCTGATTATGAGCGGAGGGCGGCCTGTAGCTATGTAGACCTGTGATCCGTTCTGCTTGGCAAGGGTCAGTGCACGTACGGTTGATTCGGGTATTCTGTGGGTCTTGAAGCTCACCAGAGTTCCGTCTATGTCAAAGAATAGGGCGTACTTGTTCATCGGCCGCAAAGTTAAGAAATTAAAGTCGGCTATTTTTTGCATTTTTATAATCAAACGCTATCTTTGCAATCAGAATCTGGGTATCTGTTGAGTCAGATTTAATAGGGAACACGGGTGAGATTCCCGGACAGTCCCGCTGCTGTATTTCTCCGGATACCGTTTCAGGATGAGCAGTCGCTCCCATGACTGCAAAAAACGCCACTGACCGATGGGTCGGGAAGGTTCCTGAGACAGGAGATTAGTCAGAAGACCTGCCCAGAATTCCAAGTTATACTTAAGCCCCGAGGATAGGGCGGGTACGACAAAATGACTGAAACAGAAAACAGAATTGGAGTTTGACTCTGTGTGTTCGTATGCAGAATACTGCGTACGGTAACTTTGTTGTAACGTTTGACAAAAAAATACTTGTTTGATGTCAGCCCTTAATTGGACTGAAGCGCAGTGAGTTCCGGTGATGTGGAACTCGCGAAAAGTTGGGGAGGCCGTGAGGGTTTCCCCATCTTTTTTGTGATTAAACCATTTAGGGTAATAGACATCAAAATAGAGTATGAACGCCCGTTCATTTTTCCGATTTGCCTGTACCGCAATTGCCCTGTGTATTTGTGGTCCGATGCGTGCGCAGTGGGAGCAGCCTGTCATTATCGATGACAACTACCAGCATGTGGAGTACGCTGTGCCTGAAGGTGCACCGTTGGAATTCGGAGTAAGGCCGGGCTCATTAGGAGTGGGGTCAGTGCTGTTCGAGACCAATCCCACTGGAGCCAAGGTTTTCATAGATGACATGCTCCAGGGCGTGACTCCGCTTCTTATAGAGAATGTTCCCGACGGTAATTACTCCGCCCGTTTTGAGATGGACGGTTACCTTAACCATTACATGTCATTTGATGTTGCGGCAACGCTCAGGTCACACGTAACTGCAGGCCTGACCCCGCGACAGCATTACTTCTTTGACCGCCGCGAACTCTATACGACTCTGGTCTATGAGTACAGCCGGGTGAACGCCGAAGGGTGGGGCGTAGGCAACTCCTGGGGCGCATATTTCAATAATTTCAATCTGGAGCAGACCACTATTGTGCATATCGGCATAAACAATACCGTTACCTTTGAGGGGGCAGCGGGATACAGTATCATCTTTGGCAGGCTCAAGCGTTTCCGCGTTACTCCGCAGATAGGTTATACCGGCGTCTGGTTCGACCATGTGGATACCGCAGTGAGCGGCTGGGAGGGATATCTGCGCGGTGCCCTGAACTTTAAATGCGGTATCACTGAGCAATATGCATTCTCCACAACGCTCGTCTATGACAGGACCGGCATAGGTTTCCGTGCGGGCGTACTCTTCTATGTGAATTAAATTACGTAACTTCGCAGTCTGAAAACTTTGAAGTTTTGAGATGAATAAGACAGTTACTTTCGGCGAGGTTATGCTTCGTCTTGCCACTCCGGGCTACGAGCGCTTCGGACAGGGCAATATGCTGAGTGCTACTTACGGTGGAGGTGAGGCCAATGTGGCCGTATCACTTGCAAACTACGGTCTCCCCGTATCATTTGTTACAAGAGTTCCCGATAATGATATAGCAGCTGCCTGCCTGCGTGAACTTCGTGGATTCGGAGTTGATGTAAGCGACGTTGTTCTGGGCGGCGACCGTCTGGGCATCTATTTCCTTGAGACAGGTGCCGTGAGCCGTGGCAGTAAGGTTATCTACGACCGTGCAGGCTCATCAATCGCAAAGATCGAGCCCGGTATGATTGACTGGGACAAGGTGCTTGAGGGCGCAGGCTGGTTCCACTGGACCGGTATCACTCCCGCCATCTCTGAGGGTGCAGCAAAGGTTTGCCTTGAGGCCGTAAAGAAGTGCAATGAGAAGGGCATAACCGTATCATGCGACCTGAACTACCGCAAGAACCTCTGGAAGTGGGGCAAGAAGGCCAGCGAGGTAATGCCTGACCTGGTAGCCTGCACCGACATTGTCCTGGGTAACGAGGAGGATGCACAGATGGCTCTGGGTATCAAGCCCGAGGGCGTGGACGTATCGGCCGGTAAGGTTGATGCCGATGCATACCTCTCTGTTTCAAAGCAGATTATGGCCCGATTCCCGCGCTGCAAGAAGGTTATCACCACACTGCGCGGATCAATCAACGCCAACCATAACATGTGGAAGGGTGTGCTTTATGACGGCAAGACCCTTTACAAATCAAGAGAGTACGATATCACACATATAGTTGACCGCGTAGGCGGTGGTGACTCATTCATGGGCGGTCTGATCTACGGACTTCGCGTTTATGAGAATGACCAGAAGGCACTTGACTTTGCAGTTGCTGCATCATGCCTCAAGCACACCATCTACGGTGACTACAACCGTGTGACAGTAAGTGAAGTAGAGAAACTTATGGGCGGCGATGCATCAGGCCGCGTTGCCCGCTAAATAATAGAGCTATGAGCAGATTCAAGAGATTGCAGGTGCTTAACACTTTTGTCAGCACAGGTATTGTTCCGCTGTTCTACAACAAGGATGCAGAACTTGTAAAGAATGTAGTCAAGGCATGCTATAAGGGCGGTGCCCGCGTATTTGAGTTCACCAACCGCGGTGACTATGCGCATGAGGTGTTTGCCGAGGTGAACAAATGGTGCGCTACAGAGTGCCCTGAGATGATTATGGGTGTGGGCTCTGTAAGTGATCCCGCCACTGCTGCACTCTATATCCAGCTTGGCGCAGGATTCATAGTTTCACCCAGTCTGAATCCCGATATGGCCAAGATCTGCAACCGCCGCAAGATTGCATGGATTCCCGGTTGCGGTACTCTGACTGAGATCAATACCGCCGAGGAGCTTGGCTGTGAGATTGTCAAGATATTCCCGGGTACCGAGGTTGGCGGTCCTTCATTCGTGAAGGCCATCAAGGGTCCCTGCCCCTGGACTGAGATCATGCCTTCAGGCGGTGTTTCACCTGAGCCTGCAAGTCTTGAGGCTTGGTTCAAGGCTGGCGTTGCCTGCGTCGGTTTGGGCTCTCAGCTTACTCCAAAGGATGTAATTGCAAACGGAGACTTCAATTTCATTGAAACCAAAATCCGTGAGTGCATTGAATTTGTGAAGAAGATTCGCTGATCAGCGAAGTTCGAGTCCGAATACAGTCTCCAGTTCTGCTAGTGCGGGATTGGAGACTTTCATTTTTGCGTAACGTTCCTCGCGGGTGAGCAGATGCTCCACGCCGCGTGACTGGTCCACTACAATCTCCATCTTGACGGCGGGATTGCTGAACCTGTCCCTGATAAAGCTGATAATGCGCTCCTCGGCCTGACGTATCTCCTCGGCCATCATGGGGTTGCCGGCGGTTACCGTGAATACGGTGTCGCTTTGGACTGACGGACGGCAGTTGATCATACGGTTTTTGAGCGGTGTGTCCTGGCGGGGCAGGCTGGCTGCAAAATCATTCCAGCAGTTCTGGAGTGCATCGGCCGATAAGGGCTTGGCGGGATGCTGTTCCTGGTCTATTACCTGTACTGTCTGACGGCCGTGGGGCTGGTCTGGACGTCCTGCGGGCTTGTTTCCGTATATTGATGTGAAGATGTTGCCGCCCTTGAGAGTGGGCATGACTTTCTTGCGCGCCGGTTGGGGTGTTACCTCAGGTACTGGCGTCGCTATAACCGGCTTGGCGGTGGCCTTAGGCTCTGCCGCTGCCGGAGCTGCCTGCCGGGCAGCTATGTTTTTGAAAATGGGGTGTAGTCTCTTGGGCTTGCGCCCACTACTGTCGTCGTCTTCATCGGCCTGGGCAGCCTGTATGAGAG
This sequence comes from uncultured Bacteroidales bacterium, assembly GCA_902798685.1. Lineage (GTDB taxonomy): Bacteria > Bacteroidota > Bacteroidia > Bacteroidales > Bacteroidaceae > Colenecus. Next base: position 12,901 of record CADBXO010000014.1, on the reverse strand, counting down.
TGAGCTCTACCAGCAGACGCTTGTTCTTGCTGATGCGGTAGTTCAGGTCACAGTCATTGCAGATCTTCAGGGCACGATAGAGGAACTTCTGGGAGCACTTGGCAGCCTGGGCCTTGTAGCGCTCACGCATCTCGTCACTCATCTCCAGAAGGGGCAGGGTGCAGGCGTCACGGCTTACCAGCAGGTTGCGCAGGTGAAGCATGAGTCCGCTTATCAGGTGGCTTCCGTCAAATCCCTTGGCCAGGATGTCGTTCAGGAGCACCATTGTGTCGGGGATACGCTTCTCAAGGAACATATCGGTAAGTCTGAAGTAGTAGTCATAGTCAATTACATTCAGATTCTCGATGGTCTTCTGATATGTTACCTGACCGCCGGTAAAGCTTACCACCTGGTCGAATATTGAGAGAGCGTCACGCATACCGCCGTCGGACTTCTCGGCAATGATTGCCAGGGCCTCCTTATCGGCCGTAACGCCCTCTTTCTGGGCTACGGACTGCAGGTGACTTATGATGTCCTGGTTGGTTATGCGGCTGAAATCGTAGATCTGGCAGCGTGAGAGTATGGTGGGGATGATCTTGTGCTTCTCAGTAGTAGCCAGGATGAAGATGGCGTACTTGGGCGGCTCCTCCAGTGTCTTGAGGAAGGCGTTGAAGGCGGCCTGTGAGAGCATGTGGACCTCATCGATTATATAGACCTTGTACTTTCCGTTCATGGGCGGGATTCGCACCTGTTCGGTCAGGTTACGGATATCGTCTACCGAGTTGTTGCTGGCGGCATCAAGCTCGAACACGTTGTATGAACGGAGTTCCTCATTGAAACTCTTGCATGACTCGCACTCGCCGCAAGCCTCGCCGTCAGGACCGCGGTGCTCGCAGTTGATTGTCTTGGCGAAAATACGGGCACAGGTGGTCTTACCTACGCCCCTGGGTCCGCAGAACAGGTAGGTGTTGGCCAGTTTGCCTGAACTGATGGCATTCTTGAGCGTGGTGGTAAGCGCTTTCTGGCCTACAACGCTGTCAAATGTCACCGGACGGTACTTTCTAGCTGATACTATATAATCTTCCATAACTGATTTCAAAGATACTCTTTTTTTCGGGCCAAACGTCAATGGAAACTCCGAATTTTTGAACTACTTTTGTAACACTGAAAGCGTAATATGGACAACGGATTCCTGCCTCAACTCAAAGTGTTTCTGGGCAAGTACAAATACTGGATTGTGCTTGCGCTGTTCCTGCTTGTCATACTTGTGGCAAGTGACAACAGTCTTGTAAAACGTATGGTCCAGAAGCGTGAGATCCGCTCCCTGCAGGAACAGCTGCGTGAAAGTGCCGAACAGAAACGCCAGAACGAGCTGATGCTGAATGACCTCAACAATGACAGTCTGGTGATAGACCGTATAGCCCGTGAAAGGTACAACATGCACCGTGAGGATGAGGATCTGTTCATTGAAGAATAACCTTATGGAGAACAGGGAAAGCCGACTTATAGAATCATTCACCACAGTAGGCGGAGTTATGCTTATTGCAGGTGCAGCCGTATACATCACAGGGTGGGAGTATGCGCCGTATTTCTATCTGGTGGGTTCGCTCATGTTCGCCGCAGGCCAGTTTGCTGACCGTTATATGGGTGATGATCCCATAGTGAAACGCCTTCGTTTTCAGCAGGTTCTGGGTGCCGTGTTCCTTCTGCTCACGGCAGTGCTGATGTTTTCGGCCCCTCTTCATAACCGTCTTCTGGCCGATATGGGCGCGGGCGGAAAGCTGCGTTCGTTCCTTCTGGAACTTACCCGCAAGAACAACTGGATAGTGACACTTTCAATAGGCGCTATATTCGAGCTTTATACGGCTTTCAGACTGGACCATATCTCCAAAAATCAGGATTGATAAATTGTTTCATTCCCGTTAAGTTTCTTGTCATTCTGAAATAGAATCTAAATAGATTCTAAAACATTTAACAACTTTTAGCCGGATACGGGCTCCATTTCATTAAAGAATAATAAATCGGGTTTTCGTTTTTTCCTGTGTTGTAATTTTGCAATCCGTAAAAGGATTAGAGATGCTCAGACAACGCTTGAAAATGATCGTGTTTTTTGCAGGCTTAATGCTTGCTATTGCGTCATGTACAAGCCATTACAGGATTGACGGTGTCGTAGAGATGCCGGGATATGAAGGCCGTGAGCTCTCACTCGTTGAATTCCTTCCTTACCGTACCACCAAGTATGATTCCTGCACGGTCAACCACGGCCGATTCCAGATGAAAGGTACGGCCGATACAACCCGACTTGTATTCATCTGCAAGGACAACCGTCCCATAATTCCCATCTACATCGAGAAGGGAAACGCCAAGGTTTCACTGCTTCCCACTGAGATGACCGTATCAGGTACTCGTCAGAATAATCTGTTCTACAGTTTCCTCAAGCAGAAGATAGTATTTGACAACCTTTACGAGGATCTGTCACAGAAGCGTTTCCAGATGTCCCGCCAGGGTTATGATTCACGCCGAATGGAAATCATACAGGATTCGCTCCGTCTGGTTGTAGATGAGTGTGAGGATATGATCTGTTCCTTTATGGCAGATAACTATGGCGAACCGGCCGCCGTGGGAGTGTTCATGATGCTGACCGCTGGCCCGGCAAATGAAGTTCCCTCATTAATAAGACGTATTCTGGATGCTGCTCCGGAGAAGTTCCTGAGCCAGTCTTACGTGCACGGCTACATTGGCCGTATGGGTTACGCCCGTAACGAATAACCCTTGTCAAGGGTCTCCTGGATTATTTCACTTACCTTCTGCGCAGTCTCATTCATGGCCTGAGTCTGCTCCTGTTCTGTAGTTCCTACATCGGTACGGGGCATGATGGGCTCGTGTACCGTCATGTGAACCGGATGCCAGGTCACGTTCCATGCGTGTCGTGACATTACGTCGTAGTTGCCGTCAATGGTAACGGGCAGGATAGGGAGCTGGAGTTCCTGTGAGATAAGGAATGCACCGCGTTTGAATCGGCCCATCTTGCCGTCGGGGGTGCGGGTTCCTTCGGGGAATATGATTACTGACATTCCGTCCTTGAGTCTGGACTCCGCCTTACGGATGCTCTCCATTGAACTTACCCTTGAACTGCGGTCTATGAATATGTGACCGGCCATATAGCATGCCCAACCTACGAACGGGATCTTGCCCAGTTCCTTTTTCATCATCCATTTGAACTTGACGCCCAGGAATCCGTACATCAGGAATGCGTCCCAGTAACTCTGGTGGTTGGCGGCAATCACGTATGACTGGCCTTTCTTGATGTTCTCAAGGCCGTGCACGTGGATGGGAATAAAGAAAACGCGGTAGAACAGGCGTCCCCAGATCATTCCGGGCCAGTAGCCCCAGAAACGGTCGTTGAAGATTGAACCTATCATTGTGGTGAGCGCTACGATGATGGTTATCACAATCATAAGGGGCAGCGCAATGAAAATCTGGTAGATAAGGTATAGTGCTCTGATCATAGTCTGTTGAATTCTACGGGTTTTCCTTTTATTTCTGTATTGAATGTTCCTTCATTATAGACGGCGCGGCCGTTCACCCAGGTGGTGCATACCTTCCAGTGGAACAGCTCGCCTTCAAACGGTGTCCAGCCGCATTTGTTTGGCACATCGGCATTGGATACCTTGTAGCCCTCCTCGCTGCGTGAAACCAGTGTCAGGTCAGCCTTGTAGCCCTGGCGTATGTATCCGCGATCCTTTATGCTGAATATCTGTGCGGGGTTGTGGCACATGAGTCTTACCACATCGGTCATCTGCATTATACCGGCCGATGCCAACTCGAGCATTGATATGAGCGAGTAGGGCAGCACGGGCATTCCGGATGCGGCGGTCTTGCAACCTCCCTGTTTCTCGGAGAGCAGGTGCGGTGCATGGTCGGTGCCTATCACGTCTATGCGGCCGTCGGTCAGGGCCAGACGCAGTGCCTGACGGTCAGCGGCTGTCTTGATGGCGGGATTGCACTTTATCAGCGTGCCCTTGTGGTCATAGTCTGCATCTGTGAACCAGAGGTGTGCGGGGCAGGCCTCGGCTGTGAACTGCTTGCTCTGCAACGGATGGTTGTTGAACAGGTTCAGTTCATGGGCGGTGGTAAGATGCATTATGTGCAGGTGAACGTTGGTGCCTGCGGCCACCTCAAGCGCCTTTGAGGTAGATGCGTAGCACGCCTCCTCGCTGCGTATGAGGGGGTGATATTTTACGGGAGGCTCACTGCCGTACTGGCTGGTGTAGCGCTCCATGTTTGTGTTGATGATTGATGTCTCCTCACAGTGTACTGCAACGGGGACTGTGGCGGCCTGGAACAGCGCCTTGAGTGATGCGGCATCATCCAGCAGCATTCCGCCTGTGCTGGAGCCCATAAAGAGTTTGACTCCGCAGACCTTTGCAGGGTCAATCTTTTCAATCTGATCCAGGTTGGTGTGGGTGGCGCCCAGGTAGAAACTGTGGTTTACCAGACAGGTCTCTGCTGCGTGATCAAACTTATCCTGGAGTGCCTGGAGCGTAACCGTCTGGGGTACGCAGTTGGGCATGTCGAACACCGTGGTCACACCGCCCATGGCGGCTGCAAGGCTCTCGGTGTACATATCGGCCTTATGTGTAAGACCGGGATCACGGAAATGTACGTGGTCATCGATCACGCCGGGCAGGAGCCACTTTCCTGCGGCGTCGATTATGGTATCGGCCGTGGGGGCATCGGACGTAAAGATACCGGCTATGGTGTCGTTTTCAATCAGGACCGATGCGCGCTGCACCTGGCCCTCATTAACCACCATAGCGTCTTTGATCAGTGTCCTGCTCATTATGCTTGCGGGGCTTGGGGCTTTTGGGGATATTTGCGGAACCAGCTGGAGATCTTGAGGCGGATGACTCCGAACAGAGCCTCGCTGAATATGCCTCCGCTCATCTTTGATGTACCGAGCTCGCGGTTTACGAATATCACGGGAACCTCCTTGATCTTGAATCCGCACTTGTAGGCGGTGAACTTCATCTCAATCTGGAAGGCGTAACCCTTGAAGTGTATCTTGTCCAGCTCGATTGTCTCCAGAACTTCGCGGCGGTAGCACTTGAATCCGGCGGTGGTATCGTGTACGGGCAGGCCGGTAACAAAATGCACGTACTTGGATGCGAAGTATGACATCAGCACGCGTCCCATGGGCCAGTTGACCACGTTCACACCGCTTACATATCGTGAGCCGATGGCCACGTCGTAACCCTCGTTGCGGCATGCGCTGAGCAGGCGGGGCAAGTCAGAAGGTGCGTGTGAGAAATCGGCATCCATCTCAAAGATGTAATCGTAGCCGCGCTCGATGCACCACTTGAAACCGGTGATGTAAGCAGTTCCAAGACCCAGTTTGCCGGAGCGCTCCACAATGAAGAGGCGGTCCTTGAAATCGGACTCAATGAGTCCCTTCACTATGGCAGCGGTGCCGTCGGGAGAGCCGTCGTCAATAATCAGTATGTTGAAATTATCCTCCAGCGCCATCACTGCGCGGATGATATTCTCTATGTTCTCCTTCTCGTTATAGGTGGGGATAATTACTATGCTTTGGTTAGTTTTCATAGTTTGTTCTGATATAACGCACAAATATAATAAAAAGGTGCCAAAAGGGACGGTTCCGTTTGGCACCTTTTTTCTTATCTGAACTCAAGTATATCGCCCGGCTGGCAGTCCAGTGCCTTGCATATGGCATCGAGCGTGGAGAATCGTATGGCCTTGGCCTTTCCGGTCTTGAGTATGGATAGGTTGGCCTGCGTTATGCCTATCTTATCGGCCAGTTCGCCCGATGACATCTTGCGCTTGGCCATCATAACGTCAACGTTTACTATTATGCTCATAGATGCGATGTTTTAGATTGTCAGATCCTGTTCCTCCTTAAGGTCCTTGCCCATAAGGATGATCTGTGAGATTATCATAAGTCCAAGTCCCGTCAGAATCCACAGACCACAATAGGCTCCTCCGGTGGCACTGTTAAACGATGTTACGTAATAATCGGCAAGTTCTATCTGTTTGAGGAAAGCGTGATACCAAACAGACCCTACTATCCCTCCAAAAACATAGTCCGCGGAAAGAAGAATACCGATGGTCTCCAAATATCCTGCCACTTTAGTGACAAATATCTCACCTCTGCGGATGCTGCGGATAATCTTAATGGCCAGGCATATTATCCATATTATCACTATAGCGGTGACTGCCCATATAATGAATAAAGAAACAGATAATGAGGTTTTTTCGGCAGGAAGTATCACAGTAACCTGATCCAAGTCAACCATACGGGTTTTGCCACCTACAGTTGACTGCAAATAGTTCTTGGAACCTGTACGATGTTTCACTTTGACCGGAATACGAACTGTTGCCCATGATGAGGATGTAGACATTCCCCCATTTTCATAGATAGTATCACGTGTAATGTAACTCTCAGGCATCTGCCCGAAACTCCAACCGTCCTGTTTAATATCATCATAGCCGTAGCTGGTAGACAAGCGGGTGATCTTGATATTTGAAACTAACGTCCAAATCAGTGCTATTACAAACAGGGAGCAGTAAATCTTTAGTTTTTTGTTCATAATTGGAATTGAATTTATTGTTAAACGATAAATATTTTCGGTGCAAAGATAAGGGCGATTTTTAGTCCACCAAAGAAAAACGTAAAAAATTTATTGAAAAACGATAAATTTGTTTTTCTGATACTTTTGACAGCCAAGAGAAAAAAGAGTAAATTTGCAGGTGCTATGACATTGGCGGATCTTAGTGGCCTTTACGGCGGGTTAGCGCAGACCAAGGCGCTGATAAAGGAGCTTGCAGGAAAACGCGGAGGAAACGTTTTTCTGCAGGGACTTCGTGCGTCTTCGGCTCCGCTGGTGTTCTCTGCACTGGCTCAGAAGGGCGGTAAGCCCTGCATTTTGATTATTTTGAATGACCAGGAGGAGGCCGCCTATTTCTACCACGATATGGTGCAGACCATAGGCGATACCGATGTCCTCTATTTCCCGTCCGCCTACCGCCGCGCCGCCAAGTACGGCCAGAAGGATGACGCCAGCGAGATACTGCGCACCGAGGTGCTGAGCCGCCTTACGACCATTACGCCCGATACACAGACGCTGGTAATAGTAACGTCGGCCGATGCGCTTGCCGAGAAGGTGGTATCCAAAAACAGCCTCGAGGACAAGTCCATTCAGGTGCAGACAGGCGAGACACTGGACCGCGAGGAGCTGCAGAACCTGCTGCTTGAACTGGGTTTCAACCGCGTGGATTACGTATACGAGCCCGGTCAGTTTGCCCTGCGAGGCAGCATCCTGGACGTATTCTCGTTCTCATCGGAATACCCCTACAGACTTGATTTCTTTGGCGATGACATAGACAGCATCCGTCAGTTCTCGGTCGATACACAGCTCTCTACCGATAAGAAGGAGAGCGTGGTGATTGTACCCGATATGGATAAGGTTGAGGGCGCACAGGTGTCGCTGATGGATTTTCTGCCGCAGGATACCGTGATGGCTGTCCGCGACCTGCTGCTCACAGCCGACCGCATGACCACTGTAGCCAACGAGGTGGCCGATAACGAGAGCCTTGCCGCCCGAATGCGAATGGCTGATGCATCGGCCAATGCGGAGGTTGAGATGACACCTGCGCCTACATTGCTCACATCAGAGGATTTCCTGCGCAAGACAACCGATTTCCGCGTGGTTGAATTCGGCAACAAACCCACCGGAGTGGCATCGGCCACGATTACCTTCGATACCACGCCGCAGCCGCTGTTCCACAAGAACTTTGAACTTGTATCCAAGACCCTGACCGACTATATGCTGCAGGGTTACAAACTCTATATCCTGACCGATAACCCCAAGCAGGGAGACCGTCTGAGCGACATTTTTGCCGAGCGCGGCGAGAACATCCAGTTCACGACCATCGGCAAAACCCTTCATGAGGGATTCGCTGACGGACTGCTCAAGTGCTGCTTCTTTACTGACCACCAGATATTTGACCGATACCACAAGTATAACCTGCGCAGCGAGCGTGCCCGCAACGGAAAGGTGGCGCTTACGCTCAAGGAACTCCAGGAGTTCCAGATTGGCGATTACGTGGTTCATATGGACCACGGCGTAGGTAAGTTCGGCGGCCTGGTGCGCGTGCCTCAGGGAGGCGGTTATCAGGAGAAGATCAAGATCATTTACAGGAATGACGACGTGGTGTTTGTATCCATCCACGCCCTGCACAAGGTCTCCAAGTACAAGGGCAAGGAGGGTGAGGAGCCGCACATAAACAAACTGGGTACCGGCGCCTGGGAGAACCTCAAGGAGCGTACCAAAGGCAAGATCAAGGACATAGCCCGTGACCTTATAAAGCTCTACGCCAAACGTCTTGAGGAGAAGGGATTCGCCTACAGCCCCGACTCATACCTACAGAACGAACTGGAGGCCAGCTTTATCTATGAGGACACCCCGGACCAGCTCAAGGCTACCCAGGACATAAAGCAGGATATGGAGAGCAGCCGTCCCATGGACCGTCTCATATGCGGTGACGTGGGATTCGGCAAGACCGAGGTAGCCATACGCGCCGCCTTCAAGGCCGTGGCCGATAACAAGCAGGTGGCCGTGCTCGTGCCTACCACCATACTGGCTTTCCAGCACTACCAGACCTTCCGTGACCGCCTGAAGGATTTCCCCTGCAGGGTGGAGTACCTTTCACGCGCCCGCAGCGCCGCGCAGGTGACCGCCATACTCGATGACCTCAAGGCCGGCAAGATAGATATCATAATAGGTACTCACAAGCTCATAGGCAAGCAGGTCAAGTTCAAGGACCTGGGCCTGCTCATAATTGATGAGGAGCAGAAGTTCGGCGTATCGGTCAAGGAAAAGCTCAAGCAGATGCGCGCCAACGTGGATGTGCTCACCATGACCGCCACACCCATACCGCGTACCCTTCAGTTCTCGCTCATGGGAGCCCGTGACCTCTCGGTCATTCAGACTCCGCCGCCCAACCGTTATCCTATCCAGACCGAACTCCATGTGTTCAGTCCCGATATCATACGTGAGGCCGTGAACTTTGAGATGAGCCGTAACGGCCAGCTGTTCATTGTGAGCAACCGCATATCGTCGCTGGCCGACCTGCAGGCTATCGTGGAGCGTGAGGTGCCCGATGCCCGCGTGGCCATCGGCCATGGACAGATGGACCCCGATGAACTGGAAAAGATTCTCACAGGATTCATAAACTATGACTACGACGTGCTCGTAGCCACCTCCATCATAGAGAACGGAATAGATATCCCCAACGCCAACACTATAATCGTCAACTCGGCCCAGAACTTTGGCCTGAGCGATTTGCACCAGATGCGCGGACGTGTGGGACGCAGCAACCGCAAGGCTTTCTGCTACCTGCTTGCACCGCCTCTGTCGGCCCTGTCGGACGAGTCCCGCCGCAGGTTGCAGGCTATCGAGAGCTTCAGCGAACTGGGCAGCGGTATCCAGCTGGCCCTTCAGGACCTTGACATACGCGGCGCCGGAAACCTGCTGGGAGCGGAGCAGAGCGGATTCATAGCCGACCTGGGCTACGAGACCTATCAGAAGATCCTCAAGGAGGCCGTTCGCGAGCTTAAGAATGACGAGTTCCAGGATCTGTTCAAGGAGCAGGAGCCGGAGCAGGGGAGCACCGCCGTGGCCGATGCCTCCCGTTATGTCGACGAGTGCACGGTCGAGACTGACATGGACCTCTGTTTCCCCGATTCATTCGTGCCCGACGGAAGCGAGCGCATACTGCTCTACCGCGAACTTGACAGCATGGAGCGTGAGACCGATATCATGCGGTTCCGTGAACGCTTGGAGGATAGGTTCGGAAAGATTCCCAAGCAGGCTCTCGAGCTCATCCGTCTTGTCACCATGCGCCGCATCGGCCGCGAACTGGGTATTGAAAAGATCTATCTCAAGGCTGGCCGCATGAGCCTGTTCTTTATAAGCAACCCCGACAGCCCCTATTATCAGAGCAACGCATTCGGAGCCCTGCTGGCCTATGCCGGCCAGAACCCCTTGACATGCCGTCTGCGTGAGGATGAGTCCGGTCGCCGCAGCATGCTCATCACCCAGGTTCCCGACGTGGAGAACGCCATCAGCATCCTCAGTTCCATCCTTACTCCCGCACCCTGACCTGCGCTTGCATAGGTCCCCGCTTTTAACTTTGTATGACAGGTCATATACAACATGCAGAGACCGATTTATTGTTTGCACTATGAACAAACCTTATCCGATAATAACCTTGTTGATGCTGTCTGCCTGCCTGAGTGCCGCCGGCGCAGATGCCCGTGATGCTTTAGTCTCCGATACAATATACTGGGAAGACGGCAAGCTCGAATGGTCGGATTTTACCCTTTATTATACTGAGAAAGAAGCGACATACAGAGTGTATCCTGTGCCTGATTCGCTTGTCATTCCGTATTATGCGCCCATGGTGCCTAAAGTGCAACCTGTGGGCAGGAGATTAATCAACAGGAATTACTTAGATTATCTTGATGAGCAGGAACCCAATCCCGCAATTACTGTAAATCCTATGACACGCGTCAGATTTGTAAGGCGTGAGGAGGGCAATTTCAAGTACTATGAGGGTATGTCATTTACATATACGCTCAAGAGCAGGAACCGCTATGATGTAAACCGTTGTGACAGCTGGAGTCTGCGTTACAGCCAGGTTCAGTTCGATATTGTTGAGGCAGTAAGACGGCAGTTTACAGCGGTTGACATCCTGAACCCGGGTGACAGGGCAGTGTCGGACTATTTCAGAGATATAGAGGAAGCCGGTCTACGCACTTTTCGTATGGAGAGCAGTTACGGTCGTGATACGTCAGTCATAAGACAGTATGAGGAGAGGTACGCTGCCATTCTGGATTCCCTTGAGCCCAATCCCATATACAAGGCCGGTCCTGTCAATTGCGGGCACGGTTACTCCTTGATATTTGGACTCTTTTACGAGCATTTTATTGACGGATTACCCGGTGAATTGATAACATCGTCCGGTTTGCAGATGGGCATGGGCTACAACTACAATAATTTGAGTCTGCAGTTCATTTTGGCCGGTGCCGATGTGGGTCATGTGCCGTATGCACCGTTCCATTATGATTCCAAGTTGGATTACCAATGGCGTGAAGGAAGGAAGGTGACTGCCGCACGCCTGTCGCTCAATATAGGATATAGAGTCCTGGACCGTCCATACATTTCAGTTGCCCCATTTGCCGGAGCCGGTTATATGTCGTTAAGCCAGAAGACAAACTTGCCTGACCCCAATAACGCGGAGAAATATGCCTATAGCGACCTGTACGGACAGTATTACCGTCTGGGACTCAATCTCGACTGGAAATTGGGTCGGTCTTTAAGTGCCGGTATAAGTGATTCGGAATCGTTGTGGAACTATAACAGGGTCTATCGTGAACAGAAAGCCCGATTCCAACTATACGGTGCACGGACACAGCTGTCCGGCATCGGGACCGGTTATTCTGTAGGTTTGAGCATATCGTTCAATATTGATACTTGGATAAATAAAAGGCTATGAGAAAGTCGTTGATCATAATGATAGGGCTGATGACCGTACTGTCGGCCGTTACGTCCGTACAGGGACAGGATTATGAGGAACTCAGACTCAAGCAGTGGAGTGCCAGTGAGCCTTTGTACTGGGATGATTTGAGTATCCGTCATCTTCCTGACAGCCTGGAGGAGTATGCAAGGCTGGTAATGACATATAAGGAAACAGGAAGGTACCGCGGCAACAGGAAATGGCCGTTCAAAGGTGAAGTCAGGACCGCTTGTGTAAACAGGCTCCTCTCGTGGTATGATCCTGATCATTGTGATGAATGGACACTGCGTTACCTCAGGGTACTGTTTGATATGGAAGAGTATGAGTTAAGGTCAAAGGATTTTATACACCTTGGATTATTGCCGGAGGAAACTGAAACTAAGAATTACTTAGGTGTTATGGCCTTAGATTATTTTGATCTGATCTATGATTCCATTCCTTCATTCAAGTTTCAGAAAGACAGCCGATACGGACGTGATACGGCTGTCATCCTGGAATACGAACAGAGGTACAAGGCCTTGCTTGACTCAGTTAACCTAGACAGGCTGTTGCCTCAGAGATGACTGGCTTACCTGTTGTTGAATCTTTTGGGAAAGTGTAGCCAGACTCCCAGGGTGAGGCCGGCATTGAGTGACCATATTCCTTGGGCGCTGGCAGTCGCCTTGGCGTCATATTGGAGATATGTGCGGAGCTTGAGGTATAACAGACCGGAGAATCCAAAGGTATTCATGGGCCTGTGGTCGTTGAACAGTATCCAGTTGGCGTCGCATCCCAGGTTAAAAAGTGTTCCGTTCAGTACACTGGAGGAAGTACTTTCGTTGGGCCTGAAGTATTTGTAGTGCCAATGACCTATTCCGGCGAACGGGGTTACCATATAGTACTGTTTGCAAAGTACGGTGTAACCCAGGTTCAGTGTGGCATCCATTCTGGTTATACTTCCGTCCTTCTCCCAGCTTGTGCCGTTGGTGCTCTTAAAGTAACCCGATTTGAGAAGGTTGTAATATCCTCCTCCGGATACTGACAGGCCAATATAGTAGTTCTTGATTCCTATCTCAAGTCCCGCACTGCCGTTCAGCCGATGGGTGTGGGCTTGACTAGCTGAGCCAAGAGGGGCCATGTAGTTTGTTCCAAGGTAATATCCCACAAAATTCTCGTAGTCAAATCGGGGTGCGCGGGGGGCGGTTCTCGGGAACATCTCGAGCTCACGTTTTACGTAGCGTTCCCAACGGGCTATCTGTGCGGTGTCCGTGCCGTATACGGTCTCGGAAATGAGGTCTTGACGTCGTGTCAGGTAATCCAGTGTGTTCTTTCGTCTGATGTCGTC
>CADBXO010000013.1 GCA_902798685.1 uncultured Bacteroidales bacterium | reverse complement strand
GCTGATAAGCTCATTGGCCTTGGCAGCAACTGAAGAATCAACCTTCTTGGCCTGCTCCAGCTTGTCAATCACTGCAAAGTATGCGCAACGGTTCAGAGCGGGCTCGCTTGACCAGTCATGCTTTACGGCATAGAGCTGAGCCATAAGGATGTATGCATCACCTCTGTTGGGGTTGTTCTGCAGGCACTTCTGCAGGCATGAACGGCTGCGGTCATAGTTATCCTTTGCAAAGTACAGTGAAGCCATGAGGTAGTAGGTACCGGCTATGCTGGTCTTGTCATCATCCAGTTCAATGGCCTGATTGTAATACTCGATAGCCTTGTCCGTATCATCACGCTGCTTGTAGTAGAGAGCACCCAGAGCCTTTGCTGTTCTGGCAGAAGGCTGGATAGCATGAGCATACTCTGATGCAGCAAAATAAGCGTCGCTTGTGTTGCACTCAAACATCTGCATGATCTTAACCACCTTGGTCAGATACTCCAGGTTATCCTTGTTGGCCTCGATCTTGGGACCGTAAATACCCTGCAGAGACTCGCAGTCGGCAGCACCGCTCTTTACGAAGTGGCCGTCAATGTTCTCCTTAACTGTGATGGCATTCTTGAGAACCTCCTCGTCATCCTGATGGTTTGCAATGAACTCATCAATATAACCGGCGCAATCCAGATAGTCCTGAATCAGGGCATCGCGGTACTCCTCATTATCCTTCTTGTTCTGATAACGTGTTGATGAAACTGACATAAGGCCATCCAGAACGTAGTACTGTGTCTCACCCTTACCCAGGTCAACAGCCTTACGCAGAAGCTCGTAGGCCTTGCTTACTGATACTTTGGGATTATAAGTCCTGAAGGCATGAGCGTACTGACCGTAGATCTCAGCCTCCGAAGTCTTTCTTGTTGAAATAGCATTCAGCTGATCCAGATACTTGAGACGCTGCTCATATACCTCGAACAGTTCATTTGAATACTGTGTCATCAGCTCTGTGTTCTTCTCTTTCTTGGCGTCATTGTAAAGAGACTTAAGGATTCTCTCACCATAAGTGTAGGTATTGACTGAAGCAAGAGGAGCATCACGGAACACCTCTTTCCAACCTGACTCGTAAGCCTCCTTGTAGTTCTTGGTCTTTACGAACTCACCATAGATACTGATGTTGCGGAGAGTATTGATACTGTCCTGTCCATGTCCATAGCGAGAACCGTCTTCAACGCCTTTCTGTGCGTATACGCCTGTTACAGTTACAAGCGCAAAGGCAATTAATCCAATCTTTTTCATATCGTTCAGTTTAGTATTCTCAATTATAAGATATTAAAAATCATCAATAAGTTAAATTCTTTAACCGTCAGTCAACCATCAGCTTCATGAACCAACGCTCCATGAAAGTCACTCCGATATTGATCCTGATGTAGTTCTCGGTTATCATTCCCTTGACCATAGGCTGTACCCTTACGAACTCTCCCGAAACATGCAGATAAGACATGCTGTTGTAAGCCGTATTGAAGGGCATCGAGAAACCTGCACTTACTCCGAACTCCATGGGTCCCTTGCTGCCGTCTATATTAAAATAGGATTGGGAGAATCTGGCACCCATCTGATAACCTGTGCGTTTGAACAGGTTACGGTTCATCTCATCCGGTATGTGCATGTAACCTACTGAGGCCGATATCCTGTCACTGCCGTATTTCTCACCGAAGAAACTGGCGCTTGACCATGACTGATAGGAGACATCGGCACCTATCATACCTTTCTCCCACTTGTATGTGAAGCCTGCTGACATGAGTGCGGGCATTGAGAAGGCATCGGCAATATTTACGGTATCACTGACTGAATGAACGTCAGTAACGTATGTTTCACTCTTAAGTTTCTGGGCGGGAGCGAAAGTGGCACCCAGTACCAGACTCCTTTCACCCTTTGAGATTGTTCCCTGTACTCCAAAGTCATACTTGAGGGCCGACATCTCTGTGTTGTAGGTCTTCTGCCTTGACTGTACCTCAGATGATGAGTACGTGTTGGATATCATGTGCGTTATGTCACCGCTCAGATAAGAGGCATTGGCACCAATTGACAGCCACTTGGTGGGTCTCCATCCCAGTCCGGCCAGGAACTGGCGGACGCTTCCGGTACCGCTGTTGGATATTGTGGTGGTTATCTCACCGTCCTCGTCACGGCGTACCGGCTGAGTCTTTGCGAATTCGTAACCCACATTTGAGAAAGGCATGAAGCCCACTGTCATTCCGACCTTGGGCAATATCCTGAACTGCATGTTCAGGTGGTCAATATATGCATTACGGGCGTTGACGCTGACTCCGTTTTCATTATAGTTTCCGTTCTGCAAGGCAAAACCCAGGTCAGCTATGAATGTAAGCGTGTCAACTGATGAATATGAAGCAGGGTTCTTGACATTCACGGTGTTGGGATAACGGAATCCGGCACCTATGCCACCCATGGCTTTTGTTATACCTGAAGACTGGTCTGACAGCAGACCCAAACCGTATCTGGAATACGGTGAATTGACGCAATACCCTTCTCATTGAATTCTGTAATCCGGGCCAGTCCGCGAAGAACCAGATCCGGAACTGCAAAAGTAGTGCTTTTGGCTTTTATATCAAAGAATTCGGCATCACCTCCGGTTAAAAAAACCAAAAGAGAGGGATATATGGAACACAATTCGTTAACATAGCCTTCAAGTTCCTTACGGACACCGTTCACAACACCGCTTCGAATAGCCGTTTCAGTATCTGTGCCGAACAAGGGAGCATCACCATCGGCCTGCACCAGCGGAAGAGCGCCGGTATGCTCATGCAATGACTTGAATCTCAGTTCAATGCCAGGTGCGATGTTACCCCCTTTATATGTACCGTCGGCCGATACGAAATCATATGTTATCGCAGTACCCGCATCCACCACAAGCAGGTCGTGTCCGGGTTTCATGGACCATGCTCCCACGGCGGCAGCCAGACGGTCCATGCCCAGCGACTGAGGCGTTGAGTATGCGTTTGACAGAGGAATGGGTGTGGCGGCGGTAAGCTGTTTCATCCCGTGAGCCGTCATCCACTCCGTGACTTTGGAATCCAGAGGATGCACGGAGCACCACATACCTCCGTCCACATCCACCTTCATCATGTCATCCACATGACGCAGGCGGCCGTTTTCAAGGACGGCGGCTTTAACTCTTGTATTTCCAAAATCGGCCAATAGTATCATAATGACCGCAAAAATAGTAACTTTGCACCATAAACAAACAGACATGCACAAGAAACTACTCTCCATTCTGGCCGCCTTCATGTTCCTTGTTCCGGGAGCCAAGGCACAGAATGACAGCATAAACGCATACCTTCTTACCTGTGAGCCCGGCAAAGCCATCTATGAGCTTTACGGCCATACCGCCATCTGGATCGAGGATACCGGAAGCGGCAACGACGTTGTCTTCAACTACGGCCTGTTCGACTTCAACACCCCCCATTTCGTATGGCGTTTCACCCTGGGCAAGACAGATTACATACTGGGTTACACACGTCTTCGTTCATTCCTTCGCGAATACAGCGAACGCGGATCAGAGGTGTTCGCCCAGCCGCTCAACCTGACCTCTGACGAATCCCGCAGACTCTATGAGCTGCTCATTGATAACAGCCGCGTCGAGAACCGCGTTTACCGTTACAATTTCCTCTTCAACAACTGCGCCACCATGGCGCTTGACAAGATCGAGCAGAGCATCAACGGAAGCGTTGCCTATTTCAGTTCCGATACCACACAGACCTTCCGCGACATTCTCACAGCCCACACGCAGGTACGTCCCTGGAGTGAGTTTGCCGTAGATCTGATAATCGGTGCAGACGGAGATCTTCCTACCGGCTACCGCCAGGAGGCATTTGCACCTCTCTACCTCAAGAATCTGGCTGAGACCGCAGTCATAACCGATACCGCAGGTATCCAAAGACCTCTGGTTCTCCCGGCCGTCCGCCTTGTCAACCCCGACCACGGCGTTGATTTCGGCAAACCCGTCCTGACTCCCATCCAGGTCATGTGGATACTCTTCATGCTGATTCTCTTCATCACGCTAATTGGCTGGTACAAGAACCGCACATTCTGGCTGGTAGACACTATCCTGTTCGGCATACAGGGACTTGGAGGAATCATCATCGCACTGATGTATTTCTTCTCCGAGCACCCCACCCTTGATTCCAACTGGCTGGTTATCTGCCTGAATCCCCTGCCGCTTTTCCTGATACCCTTCTTCATTAAGAAGTGCTGTCAGAAAAAGATCTCAATATTCATTATCAGTGAAGCAGTGGTATGCACCGCCTTCCTGCTCTTCTCACCCGCCATCCCGCAGGTGATTGAACCGGCAGTGATGATTATGATCGGAACCTTCGCTTTCAGGGGATTGAGCACATCGGTCTTCCAGCTGACTGCAAGACTTCGCAAAGAACCCGCGCCCGCAACATTCGGCGGACGTTTCACCTTTGTCCTGCTGGCCGCCCTTTCAATGTCGGTTACTCTCCAGGCCAAACCGGAGAAGAGCCCCAAGCTGGTGGTGGGAATCGTAGTTGACCAGCTTGATGAGGAGAGTCTTGAAAAACTGCTTCCCATCATGGGTACAGGCGGTCTCAAACGCCTCTGGACCGATGGTTACAACCGCACCAACGCAACATTTGACTATGACGACATGGACCGTGCATCGGCCGTGGCATCCATTCATACCGGCGCATCGCCCTTCCAGCACGGAATCGTGGCAAACCGCTGGATGAACCCCAAGACACTCATGCCCGCCCCTCCGGTCGATGACAGCAACCATAAGGGCATCAACACCATCGAGATGTCATCGCCCCGCAAGCTCCTGGCCACCAACCTGGCCGATGAGATGAAGCTGGGTTCGGGCAGCCGCTCCAAGATCTGCTCAATCGCCATCGAGAGGGATGCCGCAATCCTGGCCGGCGGACATGATCCCGACGTAGTTATGTGGATGAATACCGATGACGGCCGATGGAGCTCATCGGACTACTACGGCACCCTGCCCAAATGGGCCGAGTCACGCAATGACAGCACCTGGTTCCTCAAGGACTGGAGGCCTGCACTTCCCACGAGTTCATACATACCCCTCTCAGATCACGAGCGTTTCCGCCCTTTTTTCTATCTGCTCCGAAAGGGTGAGATATGGGACTATCTCACCACCCCCTTTGCGAATGACAAGGTCACCGAGATGGCTCTTGCAGCAGTCGAGGGTATGGAGCTTGGAGATGACGACACCCCTGACCTGCTTACCCTGACATACTATGCCGGTAACTTCCGCCATACGCCCAACACCGTATGGTCGCTGGAACAGCAGGATATCTACGTCCGTCTTGACCAGACACTGGAGCAGCTCATCAGCACAATCACAAGCAAGATAGGACTTGACAATGTACTCTTCTTCCTGACATCTACCGGATATCTGGAGAACGCCGCTCCCGAACTTGGCGGCACCCGCATACCCACCGGTCAGGTGAGCATGGAGCGTGCCACCGCACTGCTCAGCCTCTACCTGTCGGCCAAATACGGCAGCGGAACATGGGTCAAGACCTTCTACCACAACCATATCTATCTGAACCACGACCTTATTGAGGATAAGGGACTTGCCCTGCACGAGGTGCTTCAGAGCAGCGTAGACCTTCTGGTACAGGTGACAGGAATCAAGAGCATTCTCATTATGCGTGACCTTATGTCGACCGTACCTGACATGGAGGCTGTACGCAAACGCAACGGCCTGAATGCATCATGGTCAGGTGACATAATAATCGATGCCATTCCCGGTTGGGGCATTTCAGACGAGAAGGCAGGCACGGTCATCTACCGCAAGCCGATAGCCAAACCCGTCCCCATGATTCTTTACGGCAACGGTATCAGGGCAGAAATCAACCACGAGCCCATCTCCATCAGTGTCCTGGCACCCACCATCTCGCTGATAACCCGCAACGACCCGCCCAACGCCTGCTCGGCCGTACCTCTCAAGAATCTGAAGTAATTTTACTACCTTTGCAGCAAATTTTTAGAAATGGAGAAGAAATATATCAGTCTGACTTATGATCTGATGCTGAAAGACGCAGACGGTCAGTTGTACAAGTACGAAAGCGCTACCCGTGAGAGACCCTTCAAGTTCATTACCGGGATAGGTTACGCCCTGGATCTTTTTGAGAGCAACGTAGGTTCTCTCAACGTAGGTGACTCATTCGAGTTCGAAATCCCTTCGGACAAGGCATACGGCGAGTACAGCAAGGAGAACGTACTTGACCTGGACAAAGGCATATTCCTTCGCGACGGTGTGTTTGACAGCGAGCACGTACAGATTGGTGCCATCATCCCCCTGAGCGACGGTCAGCAGACATTCAACGCTACAGTAACAAATATCACAGACGATAAGGTCACAGTTGACCTGAACCACCCCCTGGCCGGTGAGAACCTCACCTTCAAGGGTGTCATCCTTGAGTCACGTCCCGCCACACAGGAGGAGATCGACGCTATCCTGCACCCCAAGTGCAAGGGTTGCGGCGGTGACTGCAAAGGCGGTGACTGCGGTGGTGACTGCAACTGCGACGGTGACTGCAAAAAGTAAATGATATGAATACTCTGGGCCAAAACCTTACCCTGACCACATTCGGCGAGAGCCACGGCCCCGCCATTGGTGGTGTGCTTGACGGATTCCCCTCAGGAATAACCGTTGATACAGAATATGTACGCGAGTGCATGCAGCGCCGCCGTCCCGGACAGAGCACCGTGACCACCGGCCGTCAGGAGCAGGATGAGGTTGAGTTCCTGTCAGGACTTCTTGACGGAGTCAGCACAGGAGCGCCCATAGCATTTATCATAAGGAACACGGACCATCACTCATCGGACTACGATGAACTCAAGGAGCTGTTCCGCCCCTCTCATGCCGATTATGCATGGGAACAGCGTTACGGCATACGTGACTGGCGCGGCGGCGGACGTTCATCGGCCCGTGTGACCGCTCCCATCTGCGTGGCAGGTGCACTGGCAACGCTGGCATTCGGCAAGATTCTGCCCGGTCTCAAGATCAAGGCATTCACATCACAGATAGGTCCCTACTCCACTGATCCCGCCAAGGATATGGAGTATGCAGGCGTCAATGTTGAGACAAATGCCGTAAGATGCCCCGATGAGCAGCTGGCTTCCAAGATGGAGGATTATATCAAGGATCTGCGCAAGGAGCAGGATTCAACCGGCGGCTGTGTAACATGCATTGTTGAGGGTCTGCCTGCAGGCATAGGCAATCCCGTATTCGACAAGCTGGAGGCTTCACTGGCCAAGGCTATGCTGGGCATCAACGCCTGCAAGGGTTTCGAGTATGGTGACGGATTCCAGTCAGCTTCACAGCGCGGTTCAGAGCATAACGACGCTTTCCGCATGGAGGGCGGCAACATTACAACCGCAACCAACCACAGCGGCGGTATCCAGGGCGGCATAAGCAACGGACAGCCCATAAGGTTCCGCGTGGCGTTCAAGCCCACCCCCACCATCGGTCAGGAGCAGAACACCGTGACACGTGACGGACGCGAGACAACTATCGCAGCCAAGGGACGTCACGATCCGTGCGTAGTTCCCCGTGCGGTTCCGGTTGTGGAATCACTTACGGCACTGGTCATTCTCGACCAATACCTCTCAAGCAAATAAGTTTTCCAGATTGTCTGCCAGCTCCTGCATGGAGTGAAGCAGCAGTACGGGCTTTTCGGCCAGCAGGATCTCATCCTCGAGCGGGCCGGTATTGACTGCTATGGTATCTATTCCGGCAGCCACGGCGGCGCGTATTCCAAGCGGCGCATTCTCAACCACCACAGCCTCGCTGGCAGGTACACCGGCAATCTGCAGACCCTTCAGGTAGGGATCGGGATAGGGTTTGCCGCGCTTTACCTCAAAGGCGGTAACCATACGGTCACGGGTGATGTAACCCTCATAATCCCTCTGTACGCGCTCAATCAGGTTCTTCTGTCCCGAGCCGGTCACTATCAGTATCTTGAGTCCGGCAGCGGCGGCCTTGCGGAACACCTCCTGCGAACCAGGCATGACACGTGCCTCGGGCATGGAACGGAACAGGTTTGCCTTATATCCGTAAATGTCATTGATCTCCTGCTCGGATGCCTCATAACCCCTGTCACGCAGACTTATGCGGACAACCGTGTCATGACCGGTGGCTCCCTCGTTCAGATAGACATCGTGGGGAGTCATATGCATACCGAACTGTTCCATAGCCTGACTCCACGCCTTGGAGTGGTTGGGCATGGAATCATACAAAACGCCATCCATGTCAAACAGGATGGCGCTTTTGTTATGGAATGAAAATGCCATTACGCTTTTTTACTTCTTTAATCTTGAAAGAATCTTCTTTGAATCCTCCTCATATCCGGGTTTGCCCAGAAGAGCGAACATGTTCTTCTTGTAGGCCTCAACGCCCGGCTGGTTGAACGGATTGACGCCAAGCACATAACCGCTTATGCCGCAACCCTTCTCGAACATATAGATGAGCTGACCTATCCAGTACTCGCTGAGCTCGGGAACGGTTATGCGGATATTGGGAACACCGCCGTCAACATGTGCCAGCTGGGTACCCAGTTCTGCCATCTTGTTGACCTCGTCCACGTGCTTTCCGGCCAGGAAGTTCAGACCGTCCAGGTTCTCCTCATCCCTGGGTACCAGAACTGAGTGCTGTACCTTATCGACCGATATCACCGTCTCGAATATGGTGCGCTCGCCCTCCTGGATCCACTGTCCCATGGAGTGCAGGTCAGTTGAGAAATCAACCGATGCCGGGAATATGCCCTTGTTCTCCTTGCCCTCGGACTCTCCGTAAAGCTGTTTCCACCACTCACTCAGGTAATGGAGCTTGGGCTGGAAGTTGACCAGGATCTCTATCTTCTTGCCGCTGCGGTACAGGGCGTTGCGGACTGCTGCATATGTGGCTGCGGGATTATCCTCTATCTTGGCCGATGAGGTTGTCAGCGCCTCCATATCGGCCGCACCCTTTACCAGCTGACGGATATCGAATCCGGCAATCGCAATGGGCAGAAGACCTACCGGAGTGAGTACCGAGAATCGGCCGCCCACATTGTCGGGGATGATGAAACTGCGGTAACCCTCCTTGTCGGCACATACGCGTGCGGCACCGCGCTTGGCATCTGTAATGGCTACAATGACCTTGCGGGCCGTATCCTTACCGCGCTGATCCTCACACTGCTTCTTGAGCAGACGGAATGCCAGGGCGGTCTCGGTAGTTGTACCGGACTTGGATATGTTGATTATTCCGAACTTCTTTGTCTTGAGATACTCAGTGAGCTCAAAGAGGTAGTCCTCACTGATATTGTGACCTGCAAACAATATCTGCGGGTTCTTTTTGTCCTGGATAAGCTGTGAGAGGCTGTTGCCCAGTGCCTCTATCACGGCACGTGAGCCAAGGTAACTGCCGCCTATGCCGGCTACAATCACCACTTCACAGTTCTCACGCAGCACACGCGCGGTATCCTCAATCTCATCCAGAAGACTGGCGGGTGTCTTTGATGCAAGATCCATCCAGCCGATGAAATCATTACCTGCGCCGGTGCCCTTCTCAAGCTTGAGAATAGCCTCCTTCACCTCCGGCTCAAGTGACTTTACATCATTGGCCGAAACGAAATTCTGAACCTGTGAAATGTCAACCTTAATCATAATCCTGATTATTTGAATGAGTCGGTAAGGAGCTTGATCTCTATTACCGGTGAAATATGTTCGTACAGTATGTTGTACATGGCATCCAGGATAGGCATGTTAACCCTGTAATGCTCATTTATCTCCTTCATGCACTTGGTGCCGTAGTAACCCTCGGCAATCATCTCCATCTCAAGCTGTGCGGCCTTTACCGAGTAGCCCTTACCCACCATGGTACCGAACACACGGTTACGGCTGAAGTTTGAATAACCGGTTACCAGAAGGTCACCCAGGTATACTGAATCATTTACAGCACGGTTTGGCATGGGGCGTGCAGTTGCCAGAAAATTGTTCATCTCCTGGATGGCGTTTGACATAAGCACGGCCTGGAAGTTGTCACCGTACTTGAGTCCGCTGCAGATACCTGCGGCTATAGCGTATACGTTCTTGAGAACTGAGCTGAACTCGATGCCTGCCACATCCTCTGAGACCGATGTCTTTACGTATGAGTTGGTAAGCTTGCGGGCTATGTCCTGTGCATTCTCAAGCTCCTGGCAGCCTACTGTCAGATATGAGAGACGCTCCAGTGCAACCTCCTCGGCATGACAGGGACCGGCCACTACCGCGATGTTCTCCATGGGAACGCCGTAGTAACGGTGGAAATAGTCCGACATGAGCAGGTTGTCATCGGGTACGATACCCTTGATGGCCGATACCACGAACTTGTCACGGAGCTTTACCTTGAGCTTCTTCATGTGGCTCTTGAAGTACGGTGACGGAGTTACGAACACCAGCACTTCGGACTCCTCGACGATCTTGTTTATATCGGACGAGAAGTTTATGCGGTTCACGTCAAACTGCACACCCGTAAGGTATGCGGGATTGTGTCCCAGACGCTTGAAATCCTCAATGCGGTCATCACGACGGATGTACCAGTTTATGGAATCCTCGGTGGAGAGCAGGATCTTGGCTATAGCTGTAGCCCAGCTGCCGCCACCCATAATTGCCAGTTTTCCCTGTGGAATTGCCATAGTTTTTGTTTTTAATCCTTGCTTTCAGGTTTCATCTGCGGGAAGAACAGAACCTCCTGGATAGCCTGCTGACCGGTCATGAGCATAACCAGACGGTCTATGCCGATGCCGATACCGCTTGTGGGAGGCATACCGTACTCCAGTGCGCGTACAAAATCCTGATCAATGAACATTGCCTCGTCATCACCCTTCTGGCTAAGACGCAGCTGATCCTGGAAACGCTCGTACTGATCGATAGGATCGTTAAGCTCGCTGTATGCGTTGGCCAGCTCCTTGCCGTTTACCATCAGCTCGAAACGCTCGGTAAGACCGGGCTTTGAGCGGTGCATCTTGGTAAGGGGTGACATCTCTACCGGATAGTCTGTGATGAATGTAGGCTGTATGAATGTACCCTCGCAGGTCTCGCCGAATATCTCGTCAATGAGCTTGCCCTTGCCCATGGAAGGTGTAACCTCCACGCCGCATTTCTTGGCAACCTCACGCATCTCATCCTCTGACATGCCGTTCAGGTCATAGCCTGTTTTCTCCTTGATGGCATCCAGGATAGGCAGACGGCGGTAAGGAGCCTTGAAGTCAACCTCGTTCTCACCTACCATAACCTTGGTGGTGCCGTTGGTCTCGATGGCAATCTTCTCCAGCAGTTTCTCAGTGAAATCCATCATCCAGTTGTAGTCCTTGTAGGCTACGTAGAGCTCCATGCAGGTGAACTCAGGATTATGGGTGCGGTCCATACCCTCGTTACGGAAGTTCTTGCCGATCTCATAAACGCCCTCAAAACCGCCTACGATAAGACGCTTCAGATAGAGCTCGGTTGCGATACGGCAGTAGAGGTCTATGTCAAGGGTGTTATGGTGTGTGATGAACGGACGTGCGCTTGCTCCTCCGGGGATTGACTGAAGTATAGGAGTCTCGACCTCGGTGTAGCCGGCCTCATCCAGAACTGAACGCAGGGTGCGGATAACCTTGGTACGCTTGAGGAATGTCTCTTTCACGCCCTCGTTAACCACCAGGTCAACATAACGCTGACGGTAACGCAGGTCGGGATCATCGAACTTGTCATATGCGACGCCGTCCTTGTACTTTACGATAGGCAGCGGACGCAGTGACTTGGAGAGCACCGTGAGCTTCTTGGCGTGGATGGTAATCTCACCCATCTGGGTGCGGAATACGAATCCCTCGATACCGATGAAATCACCTATGTCAAGGAGTTTCTTGAAGACCTTGTTGTACATCTCCTTATCCTCCTCATCGGGGCAGATGTCGTCACGGGTGATATAGACCTGGATACGGCCTGTTGAATCCATCAGCTCTATGAATGATGCCTTACCCATGATACGGCGGCTCATCATACGGCCTGCCACGCATACCTGGCGGGGCTCATCCTCATCCTTGAAATTCTCTTTTATCTCGGCGGCAAAAGCGTTTGTGGGATACATTGCTGCGGGATACGGATCTATACCCATTGCACGCAGCTCCTTCAAACTCTCTCTCCTGAATTGTTCCTGATCGCTTAATTCCATTGTTTTGTTGATATTCTTTACGGGGGTACAAAGGTACAAAAATAAAATAATAATGGCGCGTAACGCGCCACTATTACATTATCTTAACTCCTTCGGAGTGTATCAATTACTTGCCCAGAAGGCCGAAAATGCTGGTCAGCGATGACAATGTGCTTGACACCTCATCGGTAGCATCCTCAATCATCTCGACAGCCTCGGATACTGTCTCCTGAGCGGCGGCAGTAACCTGGGTGGTAGTTTCCTGGACTGTCTGCTTTGCATTCTGGGTAGTGCTCTTACCGGTCTCCTCAGCACCTGCTGCGGCAAGAACACCTGCTGCGGCTATGGTTGAGAGGTCAGTGCCTGATGCGAGAGACTGGAGAGTGTTGGTAACCGTGCTTGCGGTATTCTTTGTCACAAGGCGGTCTGAACCAAGGATAAGACCCTCAGCAAACTCATTGTAGAATGCACTCTTGTCATCAACGCCCTTGAGGCCCTGAATGCCGTTGCTCAACTGTGCCAGCATGATGATGTTGTTCAGATTGGTAACATCAATCTGGCCGTCAGTCTTATACTGGGAATAAAGACTCTTAAGAGCTGCGCCCGATTGCTGTCCGCTGACCGATGCGCTGCCGTTCTTTGTTCCGATACCCAATATGCCGCATGACGATGTCATCAGGCATACTGCAAAACAAACTACAAATCCAAAAAACTTTTTCATAAATATCACGTTTAAAGTCACTTCATTATCATAGTGGCTCCGCTGGGCTGCATCTCAAACTGATAAGGTTTCTTTGTCTTGAGCTTAAGAGTCTTGAGAGTAGGCTCCAGAGTCTTCTTGTCATCGGTATAGAACTGGACATCGCCGTCACCCAGGAATGAGAGGTCAACCTTTGACTTGATAACCTCCTTAGTGGCGTTAAGTCCGGCTACGAACCAACGGCCGTCAGTTGACTTACGGGCCAGTATAACGTACTTGCCGGGATAACCGTCAAGGAAACGTGTCTCAGTCCATGTTGTGGGAGCGTCACGCAGCCAGTCCATGCAGATCTTGGGAGCATCCTCCAGATTGTTGGGGCAGATGGCTATGTTCTGGATGGGGTTCTGGAAGATAACCTCGGTAGCGATCTGGAAGATCGGAGTGGTCTTGAGCTGTGAACCGCGACCGCTGTTGGTCTTGTTCAGGATACGGTTCATGAAGCAGCCGCCGAACTCCATGCAGCCCACGGTGTTGCGGATGAACGGATGCAGGGTTGCCTTGAAGGCCTCCTCATCACATGAGCCCTGACCGAAGTACATGTTCTCTGATGCCAGGACAGCCTCTGAACCTACGTAGTTGGGATACATTCTCTCCCATCCGCGCGGCAGTGTGCAGCCGTGGAATATGCACATGATTCCGTGGTCGTTGGCATCGGACAATACCTCCTCGTAAAGGCGGATGGTCTCCTGCTTGTCGCCGCCCCAGAAATCGACCTTGATTCCCTTGCAGCCCACCTTCTCGAGCCATGCCATCTCCTGCTTGCGGATGATGGAGTTGTCCATCTTGCAGATGGGGCTCTGTACTATATCGTTCCAGTAGCCGCTTGAGCTGTACCACAGGAATACGTCTACATTCTTTGAATTGGCATACTTGATGAGCTCTTCCATACGCTCGTAGCCGATGTTCTCATCCCAGCCGGCATCGATCAGGATATACTCCCAACCCATCTCGCTGGCCAGGTCGATGAACTTGACCTGATCATCCCAGTTGCATGAAGCATCCTGCCATACGATCCAGCTCCATGTGCTGCGGCCGTATACATACTCGCGTGAAGGAGCGTAGAGAGGCTCTACATAATCCCACATGACTGTGGTCTCTACGATGGGCTTGAGGTCTGCACCCACGGTGATGGTACGCCAGGGTGTTGAATACGGGAGACGGAATGCGGGACATACGGTTCCGATGCCGTTGTTCTCATCGGGCATGGGGAACTCGATCTTGTAGGTGTTGTTCTGGCAGTCGCCCAGACGTGATGCGCAATAGCTGCTGCTTACGCCTGTCTCGCAAAGCAGGACCCAACCGTTTTCGCCCACATGGAACAGACCGGGGAATGTGTAGCCGTGTCCGTACTGTGAGCGTACGTTCATCTCACCGTCATTTGAGTAACCCTCCTCATAGCTGGGCTTGCTGCGCTGCCAGCCTATCATGGCGTCACTCTGCGGTGTGAGGAATGTGGTCGTGCCATCGGGGAAGCGGAAACCGGTGTTCTCAAAAAGAACGCGGGTGCTTGCGCGCTGACGGGGTTTGGGGATGTTATAGCGGATTGCAATGTCATTGTTGCTTACGCGGAACTCGAACTCGATGTTCTGACGTGCGGCATTCTGCAACTCAATGACAGCCAGACTGTACTCGTGGTTTACATGAGCGGTCTTGATGCGGTCCATGGTATAGTCAACAGTACCCTTATCGGTATGTGCTCCTACCAGTGTCAGGTTTTTGGTGAAGTCACCGTTGCCTGCTTCACGACCCTGAGGAAGACCCTCAAGAGTGGGCTTGGAACCCATATCGAGCATGATGCCGATAGGTGAATCCTCAAGCATCTGCTTGCCGTCATATTTGACTGAATAGGTAGGATTCTCTGTTCCTGTAAGGTTGAAAGAGACTACAAGGCGTCCGTCGGGACTGGAAAGGTCCGGAATACTCTGGGCTTCCTGGGCGGTAATGCCTGCGAAGGCCAGCATTGAACCGATTGCAATTGCTAAAATTCTTTTCATTGTAACTATCGTAAGTTTTCAGGTTAATAAGGCAGTAACAGGGAGTGTCCGTTTAAAGTGCACGGAAACTCAGGCGCAGGGTAATCTGCGGATAAACTGGATACTTGTCAACGTATTCAAGTATCTCCTTTGCATCATTGTCAAGTCCCTCGGCGGCATCGGTAATTGAGCCCACCTTCTTCTCCTGGCAATAGAGCACTGAATTATGGTATATCATGGCACCGGCCTCCAGCTGCAGACCGACAGTGCGGTTGGGGATGCATCGGCCAAGACCGAGACCCAGATAATACTTAAGCGGATCCATTCTGAATTCAGCCTCCATATATCCGCAACCGTCCTTCTCTATTACGGGGTAGCTCTCGTCACCTACGGTGAGGGCCAGTTCTCTATCCTTAGTGGGATTCTGGGGATCAGGATACTTCCGGTTGAGTTCCTTGAGTGCAGCCCAGTCATTCTCGGTAGTATTGCCGCTCACTTTCAGGAAGGGTCTGTCCTGCATTGAAGAGGGTGTGTAATAAACACCGCCGGCAACATAGAAACGTCCGAATGAAAACGGATACCAGTTGATCATTGCCTTGAAATTGTTCAGGTTCATACCCAGACCGGCATTAATTATGGCCTCGTCGCCGAACTTATGCTCAAACTCCTGTTGTGTGATTTGGGTATATTGCTCCTGAGCCTCCTTAAGGTCTTTGGTGTCAATGACCAGATCTGTTCTGAGAAGGTCATGTGCAGGAGCCCAGTTATAACCGGCCTTGATAACCAGATGTTTCTGGACAGGTACGGCCAGCTCAACACCGAAACCATGAAGGCCGACCTCCGCTCCTACAGAGAAGTGACGGAAGGCTTCCATGTTGTCCTGAGCCCAGGCACAGCATGAAACAAGAGTCGCAAATACCAGAAGAGTAGTTTTTCTCATATTCAAAAAAAGGATTTATCTATTTGATTAGAACTTGTTTGACCATGCAAAAATAATCCTTTCTTACTCAGTAAGAAAATAATTCACGAAATAATTGTTTAACTTCGCGGCCACAATGGCCCCGTAGCTCAGTTGAATAGAGCGTCAGATTCCGGTTCTGCAGGTCTTGGGTTTGAGTCCCAACGGGGTCACAAAAACGGCGGTCCCTCACTCGCTCCATTACGCTAATGCCTGCGTAAACTTACCATTCTATGGGAGTCTGGCCGTGATCGGTGAGCCACTTGTTGGTGAGGCTGAAGTGGTGGTTGCCGAAGAAGCCGTTGTAGGCCGATAAGGGTGACGGATGGGCCGATGAAAGGACCAGATGACGCGAGCGGTCAATTACGGCTCCTTTCTTCTTTGCGTAACTGCCCCAGAGTATGAAAACCAGACCGTCACGCGAGGCATTGAGTTCCTTTATGACAGCATCGGTAAACTCTTCCCAGCCGCGTCCCTGATGCGAACCTGCCTGACCGGCACGAACCGTAAGTGTTGCGTTCAGAAGCAGTACACCCTGCTGCGCCCAGCGCGTAAGGTCACCGCTTACAGGAACCGGCTTGCCCAGATCATCGCTTATCTCCTTGAATATGTTCCTCAGTGAAGGCGGAAACGGAACGCCGTCATTTACCGAGAAGCAGAGACCGTGAGCCTGACCGGGCTCATGGTAAGGATCCTGTCCTATGATTACAACCTTGACCTTGTCGAACGGGCAAAGGTCAAAGGCGTTAAATATCAGGCGTCCGGGAGGATAGACCGGACCATGGGCATACTCATCCTTGACAAAGTCAGTCAAAGTCCTGAAATAAGGCTTGTCAAACTCCGTCTGGAGATGCTCCTTCCAACTCTGGTCTATCTTTACCTCCATATCAGATCAGTTGAATGCCGGCCTTTGCGCACTGAGCCCTCATATCCTCGGGCCAGATACTTGCCTGAATCTCACCGATGTGTGCCTTCTGCAGGAAGAGCATGCAGAGGCGCGACTGGCCTATACCGCCGCCTATTGACAGAGGCAATTCGCCGGCCAGAAGTTTCTTATGGAAATAGAGTTCCTTGCGCTCCTCCTTGCCGCACAACTCAAGCTGACGCAGCATTGACTCCTTGTCCACGCGGATACCCATTGAAGAGAGCTCCATGGCACGTCCCAGTATGGGGTTCCAAACCAGAAGGTCACCGTTGAGTCCCAGGAATCCGTCCTGGTTGGGAGTTGTCCAGTCGTCGTAGTCAGGTGCGCGCAGGTCATGCTCCTGACCGTCACCCAGTTTGCCGCCGATACCCATGATGAACACTGCACCGTGCTCACGGCAGATGGCATCCTCACGCTCCTTGGGAGTCTTGCCGGGATAGAGACGGCGCAGCTCCTCAGAGTGGATGAAGAATACCTCGCGTGCCAGGAACGGCTCCAGCTGAGGATAGGTCTCGTTGATCAGGTACTCCGTACGGAGCATGGCTGAATATATCTTGCGTACAATACGCTTCAGGAAATCGATGTTGCGGTCATCGGCCGTGATTACACGCTCCCAGTCCCACTGGTCTACGTAGAGGGAGTGCAGGTTGCCCAGACTCTCATCGGCACGGATGGCATTCATATCGGTATAGATTCCGTAGCCGGGCTTTACCTCATACTCGGCCAGGGTAAGACGTTTCCATTTGGCAAGAGAATGAACCACCTCGGCCTTGGCATCACCCAGGTCCTTGATGGGGAATGTGACTGCACGCTCAACGCCGTTCAGGTCATCGTTGATACCCATGCCCTTAAGCACGAACAGAGGCGCTGTTACACGTCTCAACTGCAATCCTGTTGAGAGGTTCTGCTGGAAGAACTCTTTGATAAGTTTGATGCCCTGCTCTGTCTGCTGCATGGACATCAGAGGTTTGTACTTTTCCGGAATGATCAGGTAACTCATAGCATTTATCTGTTTTTATTCATTATACCATTGTACGTAGCTGTTGTAGCCGGAACGTTTCTTGATCTTCAGCAGGTCGGCCAGCATCTGCGAATTGGCCTTGACTGTGAAGTTGTAAGATGTATAAGGCTTGACTACAACGCTGCAAGACATGTTGAAGCAGTGAAGGTCACGTGTCACGCTCATTGTGGTTGTCGTGAAATCATGATAGGTGAAGTCCCAACCTGATGAGAAGTTGATGTTCCACTTGTTGGTCAGTTTCATGTTTCCGGACATGTTCATGCTGTGCGACAGTTTCCACGGATAGCGCATGCGCTCCACATTGATCGGGGCCGACAGGTCCTCTCTCATGGTGATACCGTAAGAGACTGAGAACGACCACGGCAAAGTGTACCCCAGATATCCGTCCTCATCGACCTCGGCCGCTCCTTCATGTTTACCCGGGGCCGATTCGGTCCTGCCCACACGTTCCGGCCTGTCTGCGTTGGGATTCTCGTCAAACTCCTCTTCCTCCTCCTCTTCGGACGTAAGGGAGCCCAGATGCAGCAGAGAGTTTATCTTGCCTCTCCACTCCTTGAAGGTGCTGTTGGTGAATGTGTATGAGAAGTTCTGGCTCATGCCCTGGAATCGTCCGAATCGGCCGTAAGAATACTCTGTACGGTCTCCTACTACAACCTTACCCTGCTCATTGAACTCGTAAGCGTATGTGGCCCAGGTAGCATTGAAGTTGATGGTGTGATTCCTGGGGAGTTTCAGTCGGAGTCTGGTATTGAGGTTACTCCAAGGCTTTCTCTGGGCGGCAAAATTGTATGACATGGAGGCTCCCAACTGATCAATCAGGCTGTATACGGTATCACGGCCCAGTTTGTTGAGCACCTTCATCTCGATATTGTTGTCTATGCTCACCGACAGGGTACCGGATTTTCCCTTACCCGGGACTCCGTACATGGATCCCGTGTATGGTGAATACTCAACCGTGCGCACCTGACCGTTCTGGTCGGTGTAGGTGTATGTGTCATAGAAACCGTAGCGGGCGGCACTGAAGTCAGGAGACATGCTGTAGCTCAAAGAGGGCGTGAACACGTGACGTACGGCTTTTAGTTTATCACCGAACATCCTCTTCCACATATCCGTAGGCATGTAGAAACCATACAGCTTGGTATTGGCACTTATGCTGAAGTTGTAGTTGTAGACTCGGTTGAAACCGTAAATCGTATCCTTGGCAACCTTCATCTGCTGGGCGTCCCATGACTGCATTACCTTGTAGGTGTACCAGCGCGAACTGTAGTTGAATGACGGGGTTACGTTTATGGTCTTGAGTATCTGGAAAGTCGCACTGATGGGTATGGAGTGCCTCATACCGTTGTTCCAGTCGCGTACCAGGCTCTTCTGCATCAGCTCACTCTCCTTTGAGGTGATACTGTTGCTCAGCGAACCTGAGTATGACAGCGAAATCTTCTCATACCACTTCTGGCTTCCTGCCACCTTCTTGCGCTTGAACGGATATACACGCTGCAATGAGAGGCTCAGTGAAGGCAGGCTTACCGACAGAGTCGAGTCGCGCATGTTCTGCGACAGGTTCATGGAGCTTGACAGCTGGAGTCCGATGGACGGGAAGTTCCTTGAGTAGCTTATACTTGACGTACGGGTGCTCTGCGATGTCAGCGACGGGTTATACAGACTGCTCAGGTTGGAACGCTCATAGCTCTGAGAGGCAAAGTTCACACTGGCCGAGAAGTTCTGGTTGGGATTGGCCTTGGCATCCTGACGGTGAGTCCAACGGACCTTGAAGTTCTTGGTGACCATATAGTCCGGCAGTCCCTTGTCACCCGTTTTGGTGGTAAGTGAACTGATATATACATTACCTGAATACTTGTAACGCTTTTTGTACTTGCTCTCTGCCGACATACCCCATGAACCCTTGGTGAATATCTCACCCAGAACCTTAAGGTCGAAATAGTCAGACAGCGCAAAATAGTAGCCACCGTCCTTGAGGTAGAATCCCCTCTCCATCTCATCACCGTAAGTGGGTACTATAATGCCCGATGCATAATCACCCTCCAGGAAGGGGAAGAATCCGAACGGCACGAACAGAGGCAGCGGAACACCCATCACCTCAAGATATGCGGGGCCGAAAATAACGTCGCGGCCGGGACGCACCTTGGCACGGGTAATGCGGATATTGAAGTGAGGATCATCATGCTGGTCACAGGTGGTGTAGACACCGTCGGCAATGTAATACTCTCCGTCGGGACCTTTCTTGGCCTCCTGACTGGTCATATAGCCTTCACCCTGCTGGGTGATGATCTCATTGATGTAACCCTTCTCGGTCTTAAAGTTGTAGCTTATGTGATTTGACTCGTAAGGGGTTGAACCGTCCACGAATACCGGGGTTCCGGTCCACTCTCCTGAAGAGTCGCGCACTCCGTCGGCATATACCAGACTGCTGTCCATCTGCATCTTGATGACTGCTGCCGTCAACTGGACATTCTGGTAGTCGACGCGGCCCTGACCATAAAGTGAGGCATATCCGCCATTGTTCCAGACCATGGAGTCATTTGACTCGTAAAAGACCGGATCATCCAAAGAGTCTTTCTTTTTCTTGCTCCTGGGGGCTTGGGAAACCGAGTCCCTGACTGCAGAGACCGTATCCTGAACTGAAGGTATGGAGTCAGTGGGGGTGACTATCGGCGGGATGGAATCAACAGGGGCCTGAGCCACTGCCATTCCGATCGGAAAGAACAATCCCAGAAGGATTGCAAGACATCTTTTTCTGCTATTTCCCCTCACTTGCTGATGAGCTTTCTCTTTATCAAACTGCAAAAGTACCCATAAAAGCTCACACAAGCGCACACGCGGGGCTGTTTTCAGAATTTTTAATAGTAAAATAGCCGACTGAAGGCTGTCCGGGGCTTAAAGGAAAAGCCTGCACCACTCCCTGAAGATAATGACGCCCTCCTCTCCGAACTTGGCCAGACTCTTTTCTGCCTGTTCTACGGTTTTCTCCTCTTCAGGGCGGGTCTTGCTGTAGAACTTGTCGGCAAAGCAGACTATCTTCTCCTCAATGGAGACGGGAATCATGTCCCTGTGGGGTACCGGCAGGTCACGTTCCAGGATCTGCTTGAGAGTAAGACCGGTGCCTGTGTGGCGCTCAGCCACCAGCGCATGGCGCGGCAGCCCCTCACTCCGGAGCAGGTTGGCACCAAGGTAGCCGTGACACAGGTAGTGGTATTTGCCAAAGCAGTGGATCTTATCAGCATCTGTAAGGAAAATTCCTATATCATGAAGCATTGCCGCCTCCTCAACGAATCCGGCATCGGCACCCAATTCCGGATGCGCGGTCACAATCTTCAGGGCCTTGTCGGCGACAAGGCGGCTATGCAGCATCAACAGATCCCTTAGAGGCTGATTGTCAGAGTAATACTTATCAATCACCCCCATCCACAGGCTTTCGTTTCCTACACTCATCTCAAAGGTTTGATTACAAAGCTGTATGAATAGTCACCATAGTGCAGCTTGTACGGCTCCAGCGGTGTGGCGCCCCAGCTGTTCACGCATGCCAGACCGTACTGAGCCTTGTCAATATGCACAACGGTATAAGGACGTGGAGTCAGGTCACCGGCATGTACGTTATGCTTCTGCGGACCCTCGTCCAGATCGGCAGTGGTATAGTTGAGTGATGACATGCTCAGAGGAGCGTCACTGTAGAACTCCAGACCCAGGCCCTCGGCATTTGTAACACGCCACCAGCGAACATCGGTCTTGTTACCGTTCTCCTGCGGACGTATGTAGGGGAAATACTGGTCTGCAACCGAACTCTTATATACACCCAGGAACTGGGAACTGTTACGGTCCGAGTAGTTCTCAACCGGGCCGCGGCCGTAGAACTCAACCTGATCGAACTCACGGGCCATGTTCATGGTCATACCGAACTTGAACAGGTCGGGCATACCCTGCTGACGCGGTCCGCGCTGGCCCTGACGCTGAGGAGCGGCCTGAGCCATGGCCTGCCTGGCCTCTTCGGGACGGGTAATCATCTTCTGGGATACATGCATGTAACCTTCGCGGTCCAGCACATACTCTATCTCAAGCGATGCGTAGAGCTGCTCTATCTCATACTTTACGTTTACCTTGCCCAGGCCGTCCTCAACCTTGCACTCAAAAGCGGTACGCCTCAGATTGGGATTGCGCCATGCCTGCATGCGGGTGTGCAGGTTTGCACCGTAGTCGTTATCGGTAGGAGCGCGCCAGAAATCACTCTTGAGCTGGCTGCCGTTCTGAGTTATCTGCTTGCCGTCTATGTCAATGTAATCTATCCAGCCCGTATTCTTGTTGAATGTATAGACAACGCCTGCAGCCTCAAGCTTGACATAAGCCACAGCCTCATCAATCTTTACATCGGGCAAATCCAACGGATTATAGTCGGTGGCCTTTGTGCTTCGGAAATCAGTCTGCGTGTACATAAACTGCTGGCGTGCCGCAACAAATCCCTTTTCCAGCAGCGGAGCGTCATTCTTGAGTTTGAATTCCACTTCAAACAATATCTCGGGCGTGTTTGTACCGCAATGCGAAGAGGTGAGAATCTTCATTCTCTTGGAAATGCCCGGAACCGTCACTTTAACCCGTCTCTGTGCTCCTATCCTGGGCAGCGTGGCCTCAAAACGCGAGTCTAACTCACCATCCCAAAGGATAGCCACCTCCATGCTGTACTCTGAAAGATCCTTGAAGAAGTTCTCGTTATAGACCTCAAATTCACCCTTGCGGAGATCCACCGGTGTCACCCATATATTCTGGTAGAAATACTGTACCTCATATGCGTGCGGATTCCATCGGCGGTCCGGAGCAATCAGTCCGTTGCAGTTGAAGTTCTGGTCCGATACGGGATAACGGCCGTCATCGCCGCCGTACATGAAAATCTCCTTTCCATCGGCGTTTTTGCCATATACCGCCTGATCTACAAAGTCCCAGATAAAGCCGCCCTGAACAGAGCGGTTGGCACGGATAATGTCCCAGTACTCCTTGAATCCGCCCTCGGAGTTACCCATGGCGTGGGCATACTCGCACTCAATCATGGGACGCGGGTCATTGCCGCGCTCGTGGCGCTCCATCGCACCGTAATCGGCATACATCGGGCAGTGGATATCGCAGTGGTCAGGTGAACCGGTTGCACCCTCGTACTGAACGGGGCGTGTCTTGTCATACTCCTTGATCCATTTGTAGCAGGTCACAAAGTTCTGGCCATCACCATCCTCGTTACCCATTGACCATACAATGATTGAGGGGTGATTCTTGAATGTTATCACGTTTGACTTGTTGCGCTCCAGATGAGCCAGTTCATAGTCGGGATTTGCAGCCAGGGGATGCGGTCCGTACATCATTCCGTGACCCTCTATGTTGGCCTCGGCCACCAGATATATACCGTATTCATCACACAGGTCATACCAGCGCGGATCATCGGGATAATGGCTGGTGCGCACTGCGTTGATGTTCATCTGCTTCATGATCTGAATATCCTGGATCATACGCTCCAGCGGAACCACATATCCTCCGTAGGGATCCATCTCGTGACGGTCGGCACCCTTAATCAGTATGGGCTTTCCGTTTAAGAGCAGCTGGCGGTCACGGATTTCAACTTTGCGGAATCCCACCTTTTGCGGCACAATCTCCAACACCTTATCCCCATCTTTCAGGGTCATGTAAAGTGTATACAGGTACGGGGTCTCAGCAGTCCATTTGTAAGGATTTCCTACCTGGAATGATAACTTCACAGAACCGTTTGAAACAGTCCCTAAGCCGCCGCGAATGAGCTTACCGTCGGCATCCTCAAGTTCTAATTCAAGGGTCTTGCCGTCGGCTCCTGTAAATGAAGCCTCAAAGTCAAGTGTGGCATTCACGTACTTTGCATCCAAGTCTGTAATCACACGGAAATCATCCATATGAGCCTCGGGACGTGAATAGAGATATACCTCACGGGCTATTCCGGTAAAGCGCCAGAAGTCCTGATCCTCAATATAGCTTGCATCACACCAACGCATTATCTGCATTGCAATCAGGTTCTTCTCACCGAACTTTACATAGTCGGTGATGTCGAACTCAGCCTCCATCTTGCTGTCCTCGCTGTAACCCACGTACTTGCCGTTAACCCATACCCAGAGGTTTGAAGTTGCCGAACCCACATGGATATAGACACGCTCGCCCTTCCAGTCTGAAGGTATGGTAAAACTCTGACGGTATGAACCCACGTAATTGTCACGCTCACCCACAATGGGCGGGTTAATGGGGTATTCGTTGTTCCACGGATATGAGACGTTTGTGTAGATACGGTCACCGTAACCGTTCATCTCGAACAGGCCGGGGACAGGGAAATCCACCCATTTGCTGTCATCAAATCCTTCGGCAAAGAAGTTTTCGGGCTTGTCATATGCATTCTTCACAAAGTTGAACTTCCAGTTGCCTTCAATCGACATGAACCTTGAGGACCGGCTTTTCTCTCCCTGGGCTGCCAACTCCGCATTCTCATAGGCGAAATAATCGGCCACATCAGGTTTCTCGTTTTCACTGTTTACCTTGGGATCAAGCCACACCGGCTGCTGGGCTGTCAATGGGATAAGTACCAATTGAATAATGGTCAGTAATGCTATTCGTTTCATATAGTAGAATTTACGTTTTTCTATCCGCGAAAGTAATTGTTTTTTGACTCACAGAGCGCTCTTATCCGGATAAAATACTATCTTTACGAAAAATTTCATGTGCGTATACTCGCGCCACCTAATTACTATTCTAACTAAGATAAATGGACTATAAAGGACTGACACATCGCATTGTTAAAACAGCCCCGTATGTAATGGCGGCCATCCTTTGGTGCGTACTTGTATCAAAGGAACAGTTCTTTCTGCATAAGGTCGAAGACCTATCGGTTTTTCTGTTCGACAGAATGTTTTTAGCCGAAAGGCTGACCATTCCGGGAGGTTTTCTTGGACTTGCCGGTTCGTTTCTGACCCAGTTCCTGTACCTCCCCTGGTTGGGTGCTTTGCTATGGGTAGTATTGCTGCTTGCTGCATATCAGGCTTCAATACGAGTATTCAGCATTCCGGAAAGTTACCGTGCCTTGGCTCTGATTCCGGTTGCTCTGCTCATTATAGGCAACATGTCACTGGGTTACGGAGTGTTTATTATGAGAACACAGGACCACTTCTTCGTCCCGGTTCTTGGTTATCTGGTTTCGTTTATACCACTTTCTGCAACGAAACGCTTGAAAACCCTTTGGAGCAAACTTGTGTTTTTGGTGCTCTGGAACGTTACAGGGTTCCCTCTGTTCGGCGCATTCGCGTTGATCGGAACCATTGTAAGCGCATGCTACATTAGTGTTCAATCCGATCTGCCGAGCAAGGAACGTCTTGCTTTATCCGTTACAGCCTTATTATCTGTGGCCGTGGTTCCTATGGCCCTTTATTCCGCCTATACTTCATACAGGCTGGCAGACAGTTGGATCATGGGACTCCCCTCAATTTCTGAAGATGGTTGGACACACGCCATGAGAGCTCCGTTCCAACTGGCACTGCTCAGTCAGATTCTGCTGGCTTCGGCATCCGGCATCATGTCCGCCAAACCTTTGAAGGGACTGATAAAAGATTTCGTCACTTATACGTCATACATCGCATCAATTGCGATAATTTGTGTATTCTGGTACAAGGACGATAATTTCCATACTGAGTTGGAAATGTCATATGCGGTTGATCAGTTTGACTGGAACCGCACCATAAATATCTATCAGAAAGCCGTAGACAGACACATTAAGTCTGACCGGAAGGCATATGACGCCCGCTGCAGGAAAATTGTACAAGCTCATTCCACCCAAGAGATAAGTGACATTGTGGACCGCTATAGCAGCCGTTTCTTCGAGCCCACCAGGACAATGGTTATGTACCGTGACCTGGCCCTTCTCAAGACCGACCGCGCACTCAACGAGGCTTTCACCATGAAGGACGGCAGCCGTATGCAGAATTCCAGAACTCAAATTCCTATGGCCTGGCAGTCCGGCAAGCAGTTCTACCTTCAGTACGGTTTAGTCAACATGTGTTACCGTTGGTGTCTTGAAGATGTGATTGAGCACAA
The DNA here is from genome assembly GCA_902798685.1 of uncultured Bacteroidales bacterium. Lineage (GTDB taxonomy): Bacteria > Bacteroidota > Bacteroidia > Bacteroidales > Bacteroidaceae > Colenecus. Next base: position 41,326 of record CADBXO010000013.1, on the reverse strand, counting down.
CTGGAGTTACAGTACACTAAGATATATGGTTATGCACTCCGTAATAATGCAGGAGCCCGAACTTGCCGAGAAATACATACGCAAGCTTGAAAGCACCATATTCTACCGCAAATGGGCACGCCAGCAGCGCGCATTGAAATCGGACCGCGAGGCAATGGCTGCGTCACAACCGTACAAGAGCATACTTCCCTACATGTGCTTTGACAACCATATGTCAAATGACATGATCAAGACCGAGGCATATCTGATCAATCACTTCATGGATGTGGAGCCCGAATCGGCCACCCCCGAGTATGACCGCGCAGCCCTGCTCATAGCCATGAGGATACAGGACATTTCACGTTTCTGGGAGAGAGTACGTTACTACCTCAATTCCAACCAGGTTCAGTCCATACCACGTTCTGTTCAGGAGGCGGCTCTCCTTTACAGCAGCCTCACCAAGGACGGACGTCAGCTACCCTATGACGATGAGGTGACCAAGAGCTATGACGAATTCAACCGATACGTACAGAGCCATGCCATATGTAGCATGAAGGAATCCGCCTACCCCTATTCCCTCAGGTTCGGCAAGACCTTCTACTACTACTACTATTTTATGAGAGACCTTAAAACTTATTGAGAAATGAAACACTGTATTACGATATCTGCGATACTAGCTCTCACGGTATCATGCACCGGGATACCCAAGAACACCGTTCCTTCTGACAGTGTCCCGTCCATATTCCCCGACTATACCGACGTCGTGATACCTGCCAACATTGCGCCTCTCAATTTCAAGATTGAAGAGAAAGGAAAGAAATATGTAACCGTTATCACTGGCGGAAGCGAGAGAGCCGTCATCAGCGGTCAGAAAGTCAGGATTCCGCAGCGCAAATGGGAGAAGATCAAGAAAAGAGGCCTTATCGGCATAGAGGTGTTCGTCATGAATGACAAGGACCAGTGGATCAGTTACCGCCCCACCTCCATATCCGTTTCAGACGACGAAATTGACCCCTACATATCATACCGCATCATACCGGTGGCTGTCGAGGCCTATCAGGAACTCTCCATCAGGCAGCGTAACCTGACCGATTTCGATGAGAAGGTGGTATTTGCCAACACCATGATACAGACCAATGCCGACGGAGCCTGCATCAACTGCCACAGTTACAAGGACTACAGCACAGACAACATGCTGTTCCACGTACGTCAGTTCAAGGGAGGAACAGTAATGGTTCTGGACGGAAAACTTCATAAGATCAACATGAAGACCGATTCCACCCTCTCGGCAGGAGTCTACCCCTCATGGCACCCCACGCATGAATACATTGCACTCTCCAACAACCGCACCCACCAGTCGGTCCACTCGGCCAGTCACGACAAGCTCGAGGTGTTGGATGACATCAGCGACCTTATCCTGTATGACATAAAGACCAACACAGTAAGCGTCATAGAGAATGACTCATGTGAACTGGAGAACTATCCCAACTGGTCAGCCGACGGCAGGAAACTGTATTATGTCTCATACAGATATGAAGGAGACTACGGTGACAAGCGCAAGAACGAGATGTTCCTGGCCCGCGAGACGTTCAAGTTCAACCTATACAGCAAGTCTTTTGAACCCGATACCAAGACATGGGGACCCGCCAGACTGGAATTCGACGCAGCCGCACGCGACAGCAGCATAACATGGCCGCGTGTATCACCCGACGGCCGCTGGCTCCTGGCCTGCATAAGCACCCACGGTGTCTTCCCGCTGGACCAGATAGTATCGGATTTCATCATGTTTGACCTCAAGAACGGCACCTACAGGTATGTGGATGAAATCAACAGCCAGTATGCCGAGAGTTTCCACTCCTGGTCCAGCAACGGCAAATGGTTAATGTTCAGCACCCGCCGTGAAGACGGGGTCCACACAAGACTCTACTTCAGCCATATGGATGAGAACGGCAGGTTCTCCAAACCGTTCGCGCTGCCCCAGCACGATCCCGATTTCAACCGTGAGTTCCTCTATGCCTTCAACATACCGGAGTTCATGAAGGAACCCATACACATAACACCCAGGCAGTTTGCCTCATTCATCTCAAGTACAGACGCAATACCAGCAAAATATGAATCAAAAAGAGGAGAATAAATTCTCAGTTATCACGACTAAAGCCCGTTGGGTCTTGCCCGTCGCATTATGGGCGGTTCTGTCATTCTGCTCAGGTCCTTTCCTTGCAAAGGTTGAAGAAAGGTCTTTTTTCCAGTTTGACCTGTTTTGGTTTTATGATTTTCTCGGCCAGCCTGCCGGACTGCTGTCCTGGTGCGGCCTGTTCTTTACCCAGTTCCTACATCTTCCGTGGTTGGGAGCACTCATCTGGGTACTGCTGCTTACCTTAACAGCCGAACTGACCCGTATCGTATTCCGCATTTCATCCAAATACGCACTCCTCACATATCTGCCTGCCGCCATATTCACAGGCTACAATATGTCCATGGGATATCTCATCTATCTGGTTAACCATCCCGGATTCTTCTTTGCTCCGGTACTGGGATACCTGTGGGCACTTCTTTCTGTCGTTGTCTTAAGGAGATTCACCAAACCGGCCACATCACTCATACTCATTCTGATATGGGGTTTTGCAGGCTACTACATAGCAGGTGTCTACGGACTGGCAGGTGTCATCGTATCAGCAGTCGACACAGCCTTTTCAGACCGTTCCCGTATGGGACGCATACTTCCCGCTGCCGGTGCCGTTGCAGTTTTCATACTTGCGCCCATCCTGTTCCTGGGAAGCACCACATACTGTCTGTCTACAGCCTGGACATTGGGAATACCAGACAGCATTCACGGTATCTCCCTTGCAAGGATGCAGCTGCCCATAGTCATAGCACTCGTACTTCTGGCTCTGGCACCGGTATCGCGGATATTCGGAGAGTTATCGGACAAGATATGTCTGCGCATACAGATAGCCTCAATAGTCGTTCTCCTGGCTATTCCCGCTTTCTCATGGTACAAGGACCGCAATTTCAAGACCGAACTTGAAATGATCCAGGCCGTCGAGGAACTTGATTGGGAAAAGGTTCCCAAACTGTTCGACCAACTGGCTCAGGACCATGAGAGCGATCCCTCATGGCAGCCCACCCGCATAATGGTGGCCCTTAAGGACCTGGCTCTGATCAAGACCGGACAGGAAGGCAACCTGGGATTCGGTTTTGATGACGGAAGCATGCAGCAGAACACCGACAACAAGGTTCAGATGTCCATGCAGGTAGGATGGATACTGGGATTCCATTACGGCATCCCGGGTTTCTGCCAGCGCTGGATATATGAGGAGAGCATGCTGTTCGGCTGGAGCAACATGACATTCAAGTACAGTACGATGACTGCCTTGCTGTTCGGAAACACTGAACTGGCAGACAAATACCTGACCATGCTTGACAAGACTATTTTCTACCGCAAATGGGCCCGTGAGCAGCGCAAGCTGAACCGGGACCGCAGCCTTCTGGCTACCACCGCACCATATGACCTCATCCTGCCTCTCTTGTGCTATGATGACGTGGTTCTGGCAGACCAGGAAGGATGCGAGACATTCATAAAACGTCATTTCGGAGGTCCCAGCCCCGAAAACTCGACCCCGCTCTACGACAGGGTTGCTCTCTATTTCGCGATCAAGAGTAAAGACCCCACGCTCTTCTGGACAAGATTTTTTCTCTACCTGGAATCGAATAATCCCCATAAAATTGACCGATATTACCAAGAAGCAGCGTACCTTTACAGCTCAATTCAGAAGAATGGACTTTTGGAGGCCCTTCCGTTTGACGATCAGGTCAAAGACCTGTACAATTCGTTCACCGAAAGTGCGTCCAAGTTCGGTCCTATGAATATGGAAGAAGCAAAAATGAAGTTTCCTGCCAATTTAAGACACACGTTCTTCTATTACTATTACTACGTAAACAACATTAAACTGTTCTAATCCTTATGAAACGATTTCTATCATACCTGACAATATTGTTATTGACGGCATCCTGTACCGGCACGCCTAAGGGGGCTGTTCCCGGCACTGATCCGGTGATTTACCCCGACTATACCAATATTACGGTACCTTCAAACATCGCTTCACCCAATTTCCTGATTGAGGACGACGCCAACGGATATGTCACTCTCTTCAAGTCGGGAGATGTTCAGGTCAGGATAAGCGGACAGAAAGTATGCATTCCCCTACGCAAATGGCGAAAGCTTACCTCACAGGGAGATATCAGCGTAACCATATATGAAAAGAAGGATAACGGCTGGGTGATGATGAAACCCTTTGACATCAATGTAGGCAAGGAGATCGACGCCTATGTAACATACCGACTCATTCCGCCCTCTTTCCAAACTTTCGGCAGGCTCTCCATAAACCAGCGTAACCTGACCAACTTCAAGGAAAGAGTCATATATGCCAACTCCATGGCGGCAGCCGATGACGGAGAGCAGTGCATCAACTGCCACAGTTTCCGCAACTGGCACGCCGACAGGATGCAGTTCCACATACGCCAGCTCAACGGCGGCACCGTCTACTATATGGACGGAAAACTCAGCAAGCTGAACCTCAAGACCGATTCAACCATATCAGCCGCCGTCTATCCGGCATGGCATCCCACGCATGACTATATCGCCTACTCCAACAACATGACCTTCCAGAACATCCACACAAACAATCTGGAGAGAATGGAAGCCTTTGACGATGAGAGTGACCTGGTCCTCTATGACATTTACAAGAATGCAGTAAGCGTCATCGAGAACAAGCGTGATGAATATGAATGCCATCCGTACTGGACTCCAGACGGCCAAACCCTCTTCTACGTATCGGCCCATGTCGACGATCCCGACTGGTTTTTCAGTGTAGGCGGAGCATCAGTCCACAACGAACTGTTGAAGTACAACCTTTATTGCAAGAGTTTCAATCCACAGGACAAGTCGTGGGGCGAAACACAACTCTATTATGACGCAGCATCTGTGGACAGCAGCATCACCTGGCCCCGCATATCGCCAGACGGCACCAAACTTCTGGCATGCCTGAGTTCACACGGAATCTTCCCGCCCTACCAGAGCGAGGCGGATTTGGTTATGTTCGACCTTGGTAATGGCTCATTTAGATATGTTGACGAGATCAACAGCAACCGTGCCGAGAGTTACCACTCATGGTCCAGCAACGGGCGCTGGGTGATATTCAGCACCCGACGCGAGGACGGCACATACACAAGAATTTATCTCTCATATCTCAAAGATGACGGATACTTCACCAAGCCGTTCCCGGTACCGCAAAAGGACCCCGAATTTTCACGCAAATTCCTATACTCATTCAACGTACCGGAGTTTTCTATCGACCCAATAAAGGTTTCAGCAAGAGTAATATCGTCATTTGTAAACAGTACCGATCCTGGATCTGTTTCATATGAACAAAAAGAAGGAAAATGACCAGAACCGGCATAACACTCGGACTTATCATTGCGGCCACCCTACTGACTCCGGCTCTGTCGGCACACGCTGTAGATGATCAGGGTAAGTTCGTACTTGTAATCGATGCCGGACACGGAGGAAAGGATCCGGGTGCTGTCAACGGCAAGAACCAGGAGAAGAGCATAAACCTTAACGTGGCGCTCAAGATGGGTAAGCTCATTGAGGAGAACTGCAAGAACGTCAAAGTAATCTATACCCGTAAGACCGATGTGTTCGTAGAGTTGTACAAGCGCGCCGACATTGCAAACAAGGCCGGAGCCGACATGTTCATCTCAATACATACCAACTCAGCCAAGGGCAAGTCAGCCAACGGAGCCGAGACCTATCTGCTGGGTGTTGAGGAGAACCGCACAAGCGCCAACCTGAACGCGGCGCTCGAGGAGAACAAGGCCATTCTTCTGGAGAATGACTATCAGGCCCACTATGAGGGTTATGACCCCAACAGCCCCGAGAGCATGATCATATTCGAGTTCATGCAGAACGAGTATCAGAAGGAGAGCCTCAAGATGGCACAGTTCACCCAGAACCAGATGGTAAAATCGGCCAAGCGTCCCGACCGCGGTGTACATCAGGCCGGTTACCTGGTACTCTGGAAGAGCACCATGCCCAGCATACTGATTGAGCTGGGATTCATATCAAATGATGCCGAATGCAAGTATCTGGTATCCCAGAAGGGAGTTGACGAGATGGCCCAGAGCCTCTATAAGGCATTCAGCGAATATCTGGACTACCACAACAAACTGCTTGAGAAAGCCGTCCCCACTGCACAGGCCATAGGCAACAAGGGGGCCGATGTAGAGCTGCCTATATATAAGGTACAGTTCATGAGCATCAAGAATCCGCTCAAGAAGAATGACAAACGTCTCACTGCCTATCCCAATGTAAGCTACTATTCCGAAGGCGGAATGTGCAAGTATACATGCGGTGACACCACCGACTATGAAGCCATCCAGCAGACGAAGAAGGAGGTCCAGAAAAAGTATAAGGATGCGTTCGTAATTGCCGTCCATGAAGGCAAGAAAATAAGCGTAAAAAAGGCACAGGAAATCAGCTCAAAAATCAAATAATATTTCATAAATTATACACTCGCCAACAGCGTCATATTTAGATTTTGTCTAAATATGACGTTTTTTTGTTTTTAATATCGGTCAATCTGCAATCGCCTTTTAGGATGCATTGAAAACGGGTGAATAATAGCCCAAAAACGGACTCGTTTTTGAGTTATCAACAGGTTAAACGACTGATATTCAAGAGTGTAGTAAAAGTCAATAGGCTCTTTTCAACTTTTTTAATGCCATTTTCCAAAGGCCTGATTGCCAGCATTTTACGAAAGACGAATTTTTAGGTAAAACGAACCGGTTTGTTTTATTGGAATAAGATTGTCAACTTTGCAAAGCAGTTGATGGAAAGACACCGAATAGTCCGACCCAACCCGCCCAAAACTATGATAGGGACTGAACTAAAAAACCAATGGAGCTTATGTCTGGATTTCATCCGAGACAACGTGTCGAAAGCAGTTTTCGATACGTGGTTCTCCGTAACAGAACCGGTGTCATTGGAAAACGGTGAGCTCCTTATCCAGATCCCCAGCCCATTCGTATATGAGTATCTTGAGCAGAACTGCCTGGACGTAATAAAGGCAGCTCTTACTAAGGTATTCGGAAAGGGTACAAAACTGGCATACAGCATCCTTACCGATAAGGAGAACAACATCAGCCAGAACGTAAGTTCAGCCGATACCTTATATAATATCAAGGGTACTGCCGAGATCGGCAACAAGGCTCCCTCTGTAACAGATGCTCCCCTGGTTCAGGATCTCAATCCCCAACTGGATCCCAACTACAGTTTTGACAACTTTGTCGAGGGTATAAGCAACAAGCTTGCACGTACAGCCGGTGAGACCATCGCGCTCAATCCCGCAGGCAGCGCTTTCAACCCCCTCTTCATATACGGTTCATCCGGCGTAGGTAAGACTCACCTTGCTACCGCTATCGGCCGCAGGGTTAAGGAACTCCATCCCGAGAAGAGAGTCCTCTACGTATCAGCACACCTGTTCATGGTTCAGTATACAGATGCTGCCAGAAACAACACTGTAAATGACTTCATCCATTTCTATCAGTCAATTGACGTACTGATAATCGATGACATGCAGGAGCTCTCCGGATATACCAAGACTCAGAATACATTCTTCCATATATTCAACTATCTGCACCTTAACCACAAACAGCTCATCATGACGAGCGACCGTCCTCCCAAGGATATGAAAGACCTTGAGGAGCGTCTGATCACCCGCTTCAAATGGGGCTTGGTGGCTGAGTTGGAGCGTCCTGACCTGAACCTCCGTAAGGACATCCTTCGCGACAAGACAAGACGCGACGGAATCAAGTTCCCGGAACCGGTAATCGATTACATAGCCGACAAGGTAAGGGATAACGTTCGTGACCTGGAGGGTGTGATTGTCTCACTGATGGCATATTCAACAATCTACGGCAAGGAGGTTGACCTGAATCTTACCCATGAGGTGATAGACAAGAGCCAGCATCACGAGCAGAAACCTATCACAATCGAATCAATCATCTCTAAGGTCTGCGACTATTATAACATCGACGAGACATCCGTGCAGTCCAAATCACGTAAGCATGAGATCGTCCAGGCAAGACAGATAAGCATGTATCTGGCCAAAAAGTATCTGGATTTCTCAACTTCAAAAATTGGAGCCTACATCGGAAAGCGCGATCACGCCACAGTTCTCCACGCATGTAATATGGTCCGTGACCAGATTCAGGTAGACAAGAACTTCAAGGCCGATATGGAAAATATCGAAAGCGGACTTCGCTGCTGAGATCTCAGGATGTAGAAGTTGATTAAAGCGGTGACTCTCTCACCGCTTTTTTCTTTGTCTTCCGGTCCGGTTTCAAACCATTCAATTCATCAAAAATCTTCAACAATTTTCCGTTTTGGGAAACTTTTTGACTTTTCAAAAATCGTATTACATTGATTTTCAGCAGTTATTCCTTTCAAAACGGAAAACTTTGTATAGGACCGGCAATTTATTTTTCAAACATTAGTTTTTATCAGACACAATATATACATTTGTAAAGCTGTTGCCAATCTGCCGATTGGACAATGCTTTTGCGCATACATCAAACAAGGAATAATAAATGGACGACAAGAAACAAACCTACACTTTCGACGAGGCGTTCAAGGCCTCGGTGGACTATTTCGGAGGTGACGAACTTGCAGCCAAAGTCTGGGTGAACAAGTACGCAGTAAAGGACTCCTTCGGAAAAATCTATGAGAAGACTCCCGATGACATGCACTGGCGTATAGCCAATGAGATTGCACGCGTGGAGAAAAAGTACAAGAACCCCATGACCGCGGCACAACTTCATGACCTGCTCAAGGGATTCAGGTATATCGTTCCTCAGGGAAGTCCCATGACAGGTATCGGCAACAATTATCAGATTGCCTCACTCTCCAACTGCTTCGTAATAGGCAATGAAGGCTCAGCTGACTCCTACGGTGCAATCATGAAGATTGACGAGGAGCAGGTACAGCTTATGAAACGCCGTGGCGGTGTAGGTCATGACCTCTCTGACATACGTCCCAAGGGCTCTCCCGTAAAGAACTCGGCCCTGACATCAACCGGACTTGTTCCTTTCATGGAGCGTTTCTCAAACTCCACCCGTGAGGTTGCACAGGACGGACGCCGCGGCGCACTGATGCTGAGCGTATCCATCAAGCACCCCGATTCAGAGTCATTCATCGATGCCAAGATGGAAAGCGGAAAGGTTACCGGCGCCAACGTATCGGTCAAGATTGACGATGAGTTCATGAAGGCCGCCATCGAGGGCCGCAAATATCTGCAGACCTACCCCATCGATTCCAAGAAACCCCTTTACAAGAAGGAGATCGATGCAAGTGAGCTCTGGAAAAAGATAGTACACAACGCATGGAAATCGGCCGAGCCCGGAGTACTGTTTTGGGACACCATTCTGCGTGAGTCAGTCCCCGACTGCTACGCCGACCTGGGTTTCCGCACCGTCAGCACCAACCCCTGCGGTGAGATCCCTCTCTGCCCCTATGACAGCTGCCGTCTGCTGGCCATCAACCTCTACTCATACGTAAAGGATCCCTTCACTCCCAAGGCCAGGTTTGACTTTGACCTCTTCAAGAAGCACGTTGCAATTGCACAGCGCATCATGGACGATATCATCGACCTTGAAATCGAGAAGATCGACATGATCCAGGCCAAGATTGCAAGTGACCCCGAGGATGACGAGACCAAGTATACTGAGAAACGTCTCTGGGAGAAGATCATGCACAAGAGCACAATGGGCCGCCGTACCGGCGTGGGTATCACCGCCGAGGGAGATATGCTGGCCGCTCTGGGTCTGCGCTACGGAACCGATCAGGCAACCGAGTTTGCCGAGAAGGTTCAGCGCACCCTGGCACTTGCCGCTTACCGTTCATCGGTCGAGATGGCAAAGGAGCGCGGTGCATTTGAGATATTTGACTGGAAACGCGAGCAGAAGAACCCCTTCATACTGCGTCTTAAGGAGGCCGATCCCCAGCTCTATGAGGATATGAAAAAGTACGGCCGCCGTAACATAGCATGTCTTACCATCGCCCCCACCGGCACAGTAAGCCTTATGACTCAGACCACCTCCGGTCTGGAGCCGGTATTCATGCCCGTCTACAAGCGCCGCCGCAAGGTAAACCGCGATGACGAGAACGCCAACATCACCTTTACCGATGAGAACGGCGATGCATTCGAGGAGTTCATCGTATTCCACCACAAGTTCGTGGAGTGGATGATTGTAAACGGCATCAACCCCGCCCAGAAATTCTCTTCCGAGGAGGTTGACGAACTGGTGGCACGCTCGCCCTACTACAAGGCCACAGCCCAGGATGTTGACTGGGTCAACAAGGTCAAGATGCAGGGTGCCATGCAGAAGTGGGTTGACCACTCCATCAGCGTCACCATCAACCTGCCCAACGATGTATCAGAGGATCTGGTCAACCAGCTCTACGTAGAGGCATGGAAGAGCGGATGCAAGGGCTGCACCGTATACCGTGACGGCTCACGTGACGGTGTCCTGGTTGACGCCAAGAGTGACAAGAAGGCCGAAAAAGAGAAAAAGGACGCCAAGGAGCCTACCCTGGCACCTTGCGACTGCGAGCCGCGTCAGGTCATCGAGGTTCGCCCCCGCATTCTCGAGGCCGATGTGGTACGTTTCCAGAACAACAAGGAGAAATGGGTGGCATTCGTGGGAATCCTGGATGGCCGTCCATACGAAATATTCACCGGTCTGCAGGACGATGAGGAGGGTATTGTACTGCCCAAGACCGTCGAGAAAGTCTGGATTATCAAGAACATAGATGAGGAGGGCCGTAAGCGCTACGACTTCCAGTTCACAAACAAGCGCGGATACAAGGTTACCATCGAGGGCCTCTCCGAGAAATTTGACAAGGAGTACTGGAACTACGCCAAGCTGATATCGGGCGTACTCCGTTACCAGATGCCCATTGACCTCTGCATCAAGCTCATCGGCTCACTTGACCTTGGTTCAGAGAACATCAACAACTGGAAGAACGGTGTAGAGCGCGCACTCAAGAAATACGTTCAGGACGGCACCGCCGTCAAGGGCGAGAAGTGCACCGTCTGCGGCTCCGAGTCACTGGTTTACCAGGAGGGCTGCCTCATCTGCAAAAACTGCGGATCATCACGTTGCGGATAAAATGAAAATAAAGGAACAGACAATCACACTTGACAGCCTGCGGTTCTACTCCTACCACGGAGCAGAACCGCAGGAGGCCATTGTCGGTGCATGGTACACCGTTGACATCACCATGAAGGCCGATGTCACCGACGCCATACTAGGCGACAACCTGAGCGGAACAATCAACTACGCCAAAGTAGCTGAAGTCGCAAAACAGCAGATGCAGATCCGCTCCGCCCTGCTCGAACATGTAGCAGGCCGGATTGCACAGTCTCTGTTGGATAAATTCAGCAAAATGACGGAAGTGACGGTACGGGTGAGTAAGGAAAACCCGCCGGTTGGGATACCGTGCAGCAAGGCATCAGTTGAAATAACCGCAGTCCGTTAAAGGATTGCGGTTATTTTTACTGTAGAACCCTCTTTAGCCAGAGGTACCAGAGTACCCTCAACGCGGCTGCCATCCACAAGAAGCTCTTTCACACCTCTCTGGGCACCGCTACGGTTAACCACCTCAATGATGTATGTAGCACCGCGGAACTTGCGGGTGACGGTGAACTCCTTCATGTCGGGACTGATACAGGGATCAATCTCTAGGCCGTTATAGGTAGGCTTGATACCCAGAATGAACTGGGTTATGGTATACCAGTTCCAGGCGGCTGTACCCGTGAGCCATGAGTTCTTGCCCTCACCGGGACGGAAAGCATCCTTGCCCGCTACCATCTGTGAGTAAACGTAGGGCTCTACCTTGTGCAGGGTCTGGTCCTTGATGTATGCGGGGCAGATTTTGCGCCAGTATTCCATGGCTGCCTTTCCGTTACCGCGAACCGTCTCACCAATTATTACCCAAGGGTTGTTGTGGCAGAATATGCCGGCATTCTCCTTGTAGCCTGCCGGATAGCTTGATATCTCACCGTACTCTATGTAGTAACGTGTGAATGCGGGGTTGTTCAGCACAATGCCGTGCTCTGAGTCAAGACGCTCCTTGACGGAGTCAAGAGCCTTGTCGCAGAGACCTTCCTTAAGGCCGATGCCCGCCATGGTGCACCAACCGTTGGACTCGATAAAGATCTGGCCCTCCTCATTCTCCTTGGATCCCACCTTGCGGCCAAAGTAGTCATATGCACGAAGGAACCAATCACCGTCCCAACCGTATTTCTCTACAGAAACCACCATTTCATCGATGTATTTCTGTGCCCGGTCAGCCTCGGCGTTACGACCCAAGTGACGGCAGAGCTCCACATAGTCACGTCCGCTGAATACGAACAGACCGGCAATCATCAGGCTCTCGGCCTTACTGCCCTCGGTCTTGTTCTCGGTAGTCTGGAAGCTCTCGTCGGGATCATTTGAGAAACAGTTCAGGTTCATGCAGTCGTTCCAGTCGGCACGACCTATCAGCGGCAGTCCGTGCGGACCCAAATTATTGATTACATGATCGAATGATATGGTAAGATGCTCGAACAGGCTCTTCTCACTGCCCGGCACGTTATCGAACGGAACCGGCTCGTCCAGTATGCTGAAATCACCCGTCTCGCGCAGGTAACCGCAAACGCCGAATATGAGCCACATGGGGTCATCGTTGAATCCGCCGCCGATGCCGTCATTACCGCGCTTGGTCAGGGGTTGGTACTGATGGTAGCAGCCGCCGTCGGCAAACTGGGTCGATGCAATATCGATTATGCGCTCGCGGGCACGCTCCGGAATCTGATGCACAAAACCAATCAGGTCCTGGTTGGAGTCACGGAATCCCATGCCTCGGCCTATGCCGCTCTCAAAGAACGATGCGCTGCGTGAGAAACAGAAAGTGATCATGCACTGGTACTGGTTCCAGATATTGACCGTACGGTCCAGGCGCTCATCACCGCTCGTAACACTGAATATGCTCAGAAGATTGTCCCAATACTCATTCAGTTTACGGAACTCGGCATCCACCTTGGCCACAGTATCCAGACGTGACAGGGTCTCACGGGCGGGGCGTTTGTTGATGACGCCCTTGCTCTCCCACTTGTCATCCTGTGCATTCTCAACGTAACCCAGCACGAACACCAGGTCACGGCTCTCGCCAGGTTTAAGTTCAATCTCCAGATAGTGAGATGCTATGGGTGACCATCCGTGGGCGACGCTGTTACGGGGCTTGCCCTCAAGCACGGCCTGGGGTGCATCGAATCCGTTGTACAGACCCAGGAATGATTCTCGGTCGGTGTCAAAACCCTGCACGGGGACATTGACCGAATAGTATGCGTAGTGGTTGCGGCGCTCCTTGTATTCGGTCTTGTGATAGATCACAGAACCCTCTATCTCAACCTCACCGGTAGAGAAGTTGCGCTGGAAATTCTCCATATCGGTCGACGCGTTCCAAAGGCACCACTCCTGGAAGCTGAACAGCTTGAGCTTCTTTACCTTATCGGTAGTGTTGGTAAGCGTCAGTTTCTGAACTTCGGCCCATGTCTTGAGCGGCACAAAGAAGAGCACCTTTGCGGTTACGCCATCCTTTCGGCCCTCAATGGAGGTATAGTTCATGCCGTGACGGCACTCATAGAAATCAAGCTCAGTCTTACAGGGTTTCCAGCCGGGATTCCAGACGGTGTTGCCGTCCTTTATGTAGAAATAGCGGCCGCCCGCGTCCATCGGCACACCGTTATAACGGTAGCGTGTGATGCGGCGGAACTTGGCATCCTTGCAGAAGCTGTAACCACCGGCGGTATTTGAAATCAGTCCGAAGAAATCCTCGGTACCCAGATAGTTTATCCAAGGCCATGGGGTGCAGGGATCGGTAATGACATACTCCCTGGCCGCATCGTCGTAATGTCCGTATTCCTTTGCCATAGAACTTACTTCTTGATGGGGAACTTATATGCAAGCAGTCCCATTATAACGGCAATGACTGCCGGGATGAGTGAGAACAGTGACCATACCATGGTACGAACCGATTCGGTGACCGATGCAGGATCGATTGACATGTTGCCGAACTCATCAGGGATCATGCGTGCACCTGCCAGACCCAGCAGGAGGGCAATCAGTGAACCTGATATTGCACCGCCCAGTTTCTGAGCCATTGTGCCCGATGAGAATATCAGTCCGGTCGATGATGTTCCGAACTTCTCGGTTGCAAAGTCAGCCACATCGGCATACATTGACCAGAGCAGCGGTGAGTAGAGACCTACTCCCACTGAGGTAAGGATAACCACTGCAACCATCAGCCAGATGTATCTGGGGCTCATGGGAATAAAGAAGAACAGAACCGAGAACACCACGCAGATGACGGCAGCCCAGAGGAATGCCATGCGCTTGGAGCCCACCCACTTTGCGAACTTGGGTGATACGCCTCCGAATATCATGCAGGTAACCTCACCGAATGCCATCAGTACGGTGTAGTTGATTATGAGTGAGCCTACGGTTACGTCGCCGCCCAGGCAGTATGAGATAAGATAACCTGCCACAGCATAACGGAATCCGTTGAAGAAGTTGGTGCAGAGGCCAATCAGTGTCAGGTATATCCAGGGTTTGTTCTTGAACAGGTCAACAAACTGGCTCAGGGAGTACTTCTCGGCCCTTACGGGTTTGAGACGTTCCTTTGTCATCAGACCGCAGGCCAGAGTCATGGCTGCTGCAATGATGCCGAATACGGCTCCCAGCACTGCATACTGATGTGCATCGGTCCCGCCTACCATCTTCTGCAGGTAAGGGAATGAGAGCAGAGTGATGAAACCCATTGCATAGGCACCTACCATTCGGTATGATGAGAACTGGTTCTTCTCATTGTCGTCATCGGTCATGACACCCAGCAGTGAGCCATAAGGTACGTTGACTGCTGTATAGACTGCCATCATGAGCAGATAGAGTACATACGCGTAGACGCGCTTGCCTGAGGGGCCCAGATCCGGTGTATAGAGCAGCAGGGCGAATATCAGTCCGAACGGAATGGCTCCGAATATGAGCCACGGGCGGTATGTACCCCACTTGGACTGTGTGCGGTCGGCCAGACTGCCCATAATGGGGTCGGTGACCACGTCAAACAGACGTGCAATAAGCATCAGTGCAGCAGCATCGGCAAAGGTCAATCCGAAAACATTGGTGAAAAACAAGGGGAAGGCAATGGACATGATTTTCCATGTTATGCCACCTGCAGCAGCATCGCCAAGGGCGTATGCTATCTTCTCTCTGACTGTAGGTTTGTTGTAACTCATAATTGAAGCAATAAGGTTAGGTCTATCTTGAAAGTTTGTCTATCTCGTACAGTTCATCGGCTGTGAAGCCTGTGTTGTTGACGGCTTTGATGTCGGTCAGAATCTGCTCCGGAGAGCTTGCTCCCACCAGGACCGATGTCACCGTCGAGTCCTTGAGCAGCCATGCCAGCGCCATCTCGGAGAGGGTCTGGGAGCGGGAGGCTGCAATATCGTTCAGGCGCTGGAGTCTGGATACCAGATCCATGGTCAGCACCTCTTTTTTGAGGAAATGGTTGCGGGCCATTCTGGAATCGGCCGGAATACCCCTAAGGTAACGGTCCGACAGAAGTCCCTGATTCAGCGGTGAAAAGGCGGTAAATCCAACGCCGGCCTCAAAGCACTTGTCAAGGATTCCGCTCTCCTCCACCCTGCGGTCCATCATGTTGAAACGACCCTGGTAGATCAGACACGGCACATCACGCTCCTTAAGGTAACTGAAACAGAAATCCAGCGTGTCGACCGGATAGTTGGAGATACCCACATACAATGCCTTACCCTGACGGACAATGTCCACCAGAGCCTGCATGGTCTCCTCAAGGGGAGTCTCGGGATCATAGCGGTGAGAGTAGAACAGGTCCACATAATCCAGGCGCATACGCCTGAGACTCTGGTCCAGACTGCTCATAAGGTATTTCCTTGAACCCCATTCGCCGTACGGTCCGGGCCACATGTCATAACCGGCTTTTGTGGTGATGAACAACTCGTCGCGGTAGGGACGGAATGAAAGGTCCATCATACGGCCCAGGTTCTCCTCGGCGCTACCGTACTCAGGTCCGTAGTTGTTAGCCAGATCAAAGCAGGTAATACCGTTGTCAAAAGCACACCGGGCAGTGGCATGAGCCTTGTCAAAGTCATCCACACTTCCAAAATTGTGCCAGAATCCCAAAGACACTGCGGGCAGTTTCACTCCGCTGTGTCCGCATCGGAAATATGGCATTCGCCCGTCATAACGGGTATCGGCCGCCTTGTAATCAAGCTGGTCAGACATCAGTCAACGACAATGGGTTTGTACTTGGGAACCAGCAGTTTCATGATGGTCCAGCCAATCAGATAGGCAACGGCGCAGATGCAGAATACAATCATGTAACCTGCCTCCTTACCCTCAAAACCCAGGAATGAGAATGCCGATCCCAGAGCGGCGCTCTTGGTAAAGAGCATACCGGCACCCTTGTTGATCATGAACGATGCAAGACCGCCCATTGTGGTACCCACACCTGTAATTGTTCCGATGGTTGACTTGGGGAACATATCACCGATGGTTGAATAGAGGTTGGCTGACCATGCCTGATGTCCGGCACCGGCCAGGCCGATGATGATTGCGGGGAACCATGCGCTGTACTTACCCAGAGGCTGTGCGAACAGAGCCAGCAGCGGGAAGAATGCGAATATGAGCATAGCCTTCATACGGCCTGAGTAAGGCTCCATGCCCTTCTTCTCCACGAAGAGCTTGGGCAGGTAACCGCCGCCTATACTTACCACTGTAACAATCAAATAGAGTACGAATATCAGCATGATAGCCTCCTTGGAGTCTGAACGGTAACCGTACTGGTCGCTGAAATAAGCGGGAGCCCAGAAGAGGAAGAACCACCATACACCGTCGGTAAAGAACTTACCGCATATGAAGGCCCATGTCTGACGGAATGTGAAACATTTGAAGAAGGGAATTGACTTCTCCTCCTTGGCAGCGGCAGCGGCAGCCTTGGCGGCAGCAAGTTCAGCTGCGTCATCCTGGTGGATATACTCAAGCTCAGCCTGGTTGACGAATCTTGACTGCTCAGGTTTCTGATAGAGTCCGAACCAGAAGAACATCCATACAAAGCCCAGCGCACCGATGATGATGAATGCCATCTCCCAGCCCCACTTGGCGGCCAGAAGCGGAATGCATGCGGGAGCAGCCAGAGCACCTACTGATGCACCTGCGTTGAATATTGAGGTTGCGAACGCACGGTCCTTCTTGGGGAAATACTCAGCGGTAACCTTGATGGCTGCAGGGAAGTTACCTGACTCACCGAGAGCCAGCACCGCACGGCAGAACATGAACATATATACCGATACGGTCGATATGAGCAGGACTATATCGGCCGAGTTCTTTGCGGCCTCCATTGACTCCACACCCACCCATTTGAGTGCAGCCCATCCGCAGGCGGCATGCATGCAGGCACCTACCGACCATATGAATATGGCCCACAGATAACCCTTACGGGTTCCCAGTCTGTCAATGAACTTGCCGCTGAACAGGCATGCTACGGCATAGAAAATGGAAAAGAAACCTGTAATGCTACCGTACTGGCTGTCGGTCCAATGGAAATCGGCCGAAATAAAGTCTTTCCAGGTTAATGACAGCACCTGACGGTCCAGGTAATTGACTGTTGTGGCCACAAACAGGAGGGCGCACAGCCACCAACGGAAATTAGTCATCCGCTGGGCTTTTGATTCTGAGTTGTTTGACATATGAATTTTAGGTTAGTTATTCAGTATAATAGACACGTTTTACACGTATTGAAACGGTCGATATAATCTCATAAGGTATGGTTCCGAGTATGTCGGAGAGTATATGTACAGGCAGGTTGGGGCCGAAAATCTCGACGCTGTCACCCTCCTGACAGTCAATGTCCGTAACATCGATCATGCATACGTCCATGCAGATGTTGCCCACATAGTAAGCCTTCTGTCCGTTGACAAGGCAGTAGGCATTTCCGTTACCCAGATGGCGGTCCAGACCGTCGGCGTATCCGATAGGTATGGCTGCTATACGGGAGTGCTTGGTTATCTTGCCCTTGCGGCTGTAGCCCACGGTCTCGCCCTTTTCAAGTTCGCGGATCTGGAGTATGGTGGTCTTAAGAGTGCAGACCGTCTCCAGCGGCTGGTTGTCGATAGGATTGATACCGTACAGTCCCAATCCCAGACGAACCATGTCATAATGGACATTCGGGAAGCGCTCTATACCTGCAGAGTTGCAGATGTGACGCAGGATATGGTGTTTGAACGCAGCCTGCAGTTCATCGGCCGCCTTGTCGAAACGCTCTATCTGGAGTTTGGTGAAATCATCAAAATCAGGGCTGTCGCTGCCCACAAAATGTGAGAATATGGAGCACGGGATCACCGCGGTCTGTTTCTGCAGACGGTGTACCAGCTCGGGCATATCCTCCGGAGCGAATCCCAGACGGTGCATACCGGTATCAATCTTGATATGTATCGGGAAGTTGGTAACACCGTTGTGCTCAGCCGCACGGATGATCATATCCAGCAGATGGAAGCTGTAAACCTCGGGCTCCAGCTTATAGTCAAACAGGGTATTGAATGATGTACGCTCGGGGTTCATCACCATAATACTGGTGGTGATTCCGGCCTTACGCAGCTCGGCGCCCTCATCGGCCACAGCCACAGCCAGATAATCCACCTGACGGTCCTGCAGTGTCTTGGCCACCTCAATTGCTCCTGATCCGTAGGCCGATGCCTTTACCATGCAGATAATGCCCGTCTCGATCGGGAGCATACCGCGGTAACGGTCCAGATTATCGGCCAATGCCTGAAGATTGACCTCAAGTATAGTCTCGTGGACCTTGAGTTCCAGACGCTCGGCAATCCTGTCGAACTCATAGACACGGGCTCCCTTGATAAGAATCAGCTCATTGTGGAAACTCTTCATCAGATCTGACTTGAGGAAGTCATCTGTGGTTTTGAAGAAGTATTTCTCAGGAACGTCAAAACGTTTCTTCTCGGATGATATGTCATCACCTATACCAATCAGCTTGGTGATGCCGCGGCTCTCAACCAGCTGCGCCACCCTGCGGTAAAGCTCATGGACCGACCAGCCGGACTGAAGGATATCGGACAGTATCAGGGTACGGCTGCGGGACTTGTCATCCTGACGGCGCGCCATGAAATCAAGCGCAATACCCAGTGAAGATATATCGGAGTTGTAACTGTCATTGATGACTATGCAGCCCTGCTTGCCGTCCTTCACTTCCAGACGCATTGCCAGAGGCTCCAGCTGTGCCATTCGTTCCGTGATCTTCTCGGGCGGAACCATCAGGTAGATGCAGACAGCCAGACAGTGGAGCGCATCCTCAATGGAGGCGTCATCTATGAACGGTATGGTGAACTTGTTCTCAAGACCTATGTAACGGTAGCTTATCTCAGTGGAGCTCTCTCCTTTTACGACCGATGAGATAAAGAGCGGCTTGTCCTGATTCCTGCGTGACCATGCGATCTCACGGGCTGTGATGATGGATTTGTCCACGCAGCTCTGTATCAGGTCATTGTCACCGTTGTAGATGACCACGTCGCAATCCTGGAACAGGCGCAGCTTCTCAATGCACTTGTCCTGAAGCGACTGGAAATTCTCCTGATGTGCCAGGCCGATGTTTGAGATGACGCCTATGGTAGGCTTGATGATCTTCCAGAGCTGGCGCATCTCATCCTTCTTGGAGATACCGGCCTCGAAGATTCCTATCTCGGACTGCTTGTTCAGAAGCCATACTGACAGCGGGACACCTATCTGAGAGTTGTAGCTCTTGGGCGAACGTGTAACCGCATAATCCGGCTCGAGCAGCTGATAGAGCCACTCCTTGATAATGGTCTTGCCGTTACTGCCGGTTACGCCTATGACTGGAATGTCAAAGTTCTTCCTGTGTGCTGCAGCCAGAGTCTGAAGCGCAGCCAGCGAGTCCCTGACAAGAAGGAAGTTGGTCTCCTGATAGTCATCCATGTTATCCGGGAGGTAACTGACTACAAAATTCCTTACACCTCTTTTGTAGAGTTCGCGTATATAGTTGTGACCGTCATTACGTTTGGTCTTCAAAGCAAAGAAAATGGTCTCGGCGGGGAAACAGAGAGACCGGCTGTCAGTCAGTAACCATGATATTCTGGCCGGGCAGAAACCGTGCCTTTCGGCCCCCGTCATAGCGACGATATCATCTATGGAATATGTCATTTCGTGTAGTAATTTTCCGGTTTGTCAAAGATAATCATTATTTGCGTCACCATATTAAAAAAGACAATATATAGATGAAAAGACTTTATATTCACACTAATTTGGTACATTTGCCGTTTGAACAACAAAAGAAGAGAGGATGCAGAACGCTGAAGAGGAACAACCAATAGTCAACCTGCTCAAAACCATCGACTCCCCCGACGACCTCAAGAAACTGAGTCCGGAGCAGTTACCCCAGGTTTGTGATGAGCTCAGACAGATGATCATTGACGAGCTCTCCCACAACCCCGGCCATTTTGGCTCAAGTCTGGGTACTGTCGAGTTGACCGTAGCTCTGCATTATGTCTTCAATACCCCCGATGACCGTATCGTATGGGATGTAGGACATCAGGCCTACGGACACAAGATCCTTACCGGCCGCCGCGACAAGTTCTGCACCAACCGCAAGTTCGGCGGACTGCGTCCCTTCCCCTCACCCGATGAGAGCGTCTACGACACCTTTACCGCAGGACATGCATCCAACTCCATATCGGCCGCACTCGGTATGGCCGTGGCCGATAAGCGCAACGGCAACTCATCCCGCCGCGTAGTAGCCGTGATAGGTGACGGAGCCATGAGCGGAGGACTGGCATTCGAGGGCATCAACAACGCATCCATAACTGACAACGACCTGCTCATTATCCTCAACGACAACGATATGAGCATATCGCAGAGCGTAGGCGGCATGCGCAGTTACCTGACACAGCTCCACACCTCACGCTCATACAACAAGTTCCGCTACTACGTATCAAGGGTACTTGACAAGCTGGGACTCATGACTGACCAGAAGCGCCGCGACATAATACGCCGCAACAACCATATCAAGATAAAGCTCACCCACCAAAACAATATGTTCGAGGGTATGGATATCCGATACTTCGGACCCATTGACGGACACAACGTCCAGAACCTGGTACGCGTGCTGAGCAATATCAAGAACATGCACGGCCCCAAGCTGCTGCATATCAAGACCGTCAAGGGCAAGGGTTACGAGCCGGCCGAGAAGGACTCAGCCATATGGCATGCCCCCGGACTCTTTGACAAGGTCACCGGCGAACGCATAGTCCGCAACGGCAACGGCCAGCCGCCCCTGTTCCAGGACGTATTCGGCGAGACCCTGCTCGAGCTCATGCGTGAGAACTCCAAGATCATAGGCATCACACCCGCCATGCCCATAGGCTGCAGCATGGATATCCCCATGAAGGTCTATCCCGACCGCTGCTTCGACGTAGGCATTGCCGAGGGTCACGCCGTCACATTCTCAGGCGGTCTTGCCAAGGAGGGCATGATGCCGTTCTGCAACATCTACTCGTCATTCATGCAGCGTGCCTATGACAATGTCATACACGATGTCGCCATACAGAAACTCAACGTGGTAATCTGTCTGGACCGTGCCGGTCTGGTAGGTGAAGACGGTCCCACCCATCACGGAGCCTTTGACCTGGCGTTCCTGCGCCCCATCCCCAACCTGACCATAGCATCGCCGTATGATGAGATAGAGCTGCGCAACCTCATGTATACCGCCCAGCTCCCCGACCAGGGACCTTTTATAATCCGATACCCGCGCGGCCGCGGCATCCTGTCCGACTGGCGCAAGCCGTTCGAGCCCGTTGTCATCGGCACCGGACGTAAACTGAAGGAGGGCGATGACGTTGCGGTCCTCTCCATCGGCCCCATAGGAAATCTGGCCGAGCAGGCCATTGCATCATGGGAGAAGGAGAGCGGAAAGACTGCCGCACTCTATGATATGAGATTCCTCAAGCCTATCGACACATCCATATTAAGGGAGGTGTCCAAGAAATACAGCCGTATCATTACCATTGAAAACGGCGCAGTGACCGGAGGATTGGGCACCGCAGTAGTTGAATACATGGCTGATAACGGCTTTAATCCTGTTATAAAGCGTATGGGTCTGCCCGACCGTTTCATCGAGCACGGCTCAACGCCTCAGTTACTGCATCTCTGTCACATTGATGAAGATGCCATCATCAGCGCACTGAGTGAGCTGACATCAAAACCTTAAAAAACCGGAAAATGAAAATCGTTATTGCAGGAGCAGGAAATGTTGGTATCCATCTGGCCAAGTTGCTGGCCGGAGAGAACCAGGACATTGTCCTTATTGACGAAAGCCCTGAAAAGCTGGCCCGTCTTGACTCCAGTTTCGACCTTCTCACCATTCAGGAATCACCCGTATCGCTGCACGGTCTTAAGGAAGCCGGCGCCGGCAGTGCGGACCTCTTCGTGGCAGTAACCACCGATGAGAGCCGAAACATCATATCCGCCCAACTTGCCCATCATCTGGGAGCCAAGAAAACGGTTGCCCGAATAAACAACTACGAGTATCTCCAGCCCAAGCACATGGAGTACTTCAACAGCATCGGACTGGATTCACTTATCTATCCGGAGCTTCTGGCTGCCAAGGATATTGTGGACGGCATGAAACTCAGCTGGATCCGTCAGTGGTGGGAATTCGCCGGCGGTGCCCTGGTAATGATGGGTATCAAGCTGCGTGACAACGCCCAGATACTCAACATGCCTCTGGCTGAACTCGGCAAGGAACTCCCGTATCACATCGTAGCCATTCTCCGTGAAGGTGAGACTATCATCCCGAGCGGATCCGACCGTATGCAGGCAGGTGATCTGGTCTACTTCATGACCATGAAGAAGCATATCCCCCATATCCGCAAGATTGCAGGTAAGGAGGAACTGCCCGATGTGCGTGACGTCATAATCATGGGCGGCAGCCGAATTGCCGTTCGTACCGCACAGCTCATGCCCGACTACATGAACCTCAAGATAATAGAGAGTGACATGGAGCGCTGCGAGCGCCTGACCGAACTCTGTGACGACAAGGTGATGATCATAAACGGTGACGGACGTGATCCCAGCCTGCTCATGAGTGAGGGAATTGAACATACCGAGGCATTCGTAGCCCTGACCGACAACTCCGAGACCAACATCCTGGCCTGCCTTGCAGCCAAGCGCTTCGGAGTGACCAAGACCATAGCCGAGGTTGAGAACATAGACTACATCAACATGGCCGAGAAACTGGATATCGGCACCGTAATCAACAAGAAGAAGATTGCAGCCAGCCACATCTACCAGATGATGCTTGATGCCGATGTCACCAACGTCAAGTGTCTGACATTCGCCAATGCCGATGTTGCCGAGTTCAACGTCATAGAGGGTGCCAAGATCACCCGCAGTCAGGTAAAGGACATCTCATTCCCGCGCGGAGTGACCATCGGCGGACTTATCCGCAACAAGGAGGCTATCATCGTTACCGGTAACACACAGATTCAGCCCGGTGACCATGTAGTCGTATTCTGTCTTGAAGGAATGATTAAGACTATAGAGAAGTATTTCAATTGATACACGTAAAGATCATACACCGCATACTGGGAGTCCTGCTTCTGATTGAATCAGGGATACTGCTGCTCTGCGCACTGCTGCCCATCTTCTATGGTGAGGACGATATGTTCGGATTCATCATGGCATCGCTCATCAGTGCCTGCTGCGGCATGACATTCATGATGATAGGCAAGAGCGCCCGCAAGAGAGAGGGAGCCATGACCCGCCGCGACGGATATATCGTTGTAGCCATCAGCTGGGTTCTCTTCTCGATATTCGGCTCCCTGCCATTCTACGTGAGCGGCTATATACCGTCATTCACCGACGCTTTCTTTGAGACCATGTCCGGATTCACCACCACCGGCGCCACCATCATACAGGATGTCGAGGTCATACCTCACGGACTGCTGTTCTGGCGAAGCCTGACACAGTGGATAGGCGGTTTGGGCATAGTATTCTTCACGGTGGCCGTATTGCCTATATTCGGTGTAGGTGAGGTTCAGCTCTTCGCTGCCGAGGCCATCGGCCCCACCCGAAACAAACTCCACCCGCGCATAAGTATAAGCGGCCGATGGATCATGACCGTCTACGTGCTCATTACCCTTCTGTGCGCCGTATCACTCAGGCTGTGCGGTATGGGTATATTCGACAGTGTCAACCACGCCCTGACCACTGCGGCAACCGGCGGATTTTCAACCAAGAACGCAAGCATAGCATACTTCAACTCACATACCATTGAATATGTGATCACCTTCTTCATGTTCCTTTCAGGTATCAACTACGGACTGCTCTTCTTCATTGCTTTCCGCGGTCAGGTACGCAAGCTACTTGAGGATACACAGTTCAAATGGTATGTTGTGCTGCTGCTTGTCTTCACTGCCATAGTGGGAATAAGCCTGTTCATATCGACACCGTATGACGCAGCCGCTTCACTGCGCAACGCTCTGTTCCATGTGACAGCCATCATAACCACCACCGGATTCACATCAACCGACTACACCCTGTGGCCTCCGTTCATCTGGATGACACTGGGTCTGTGCTTCTACTTCGGTGCCTGCGCCGGATCCACCACAGGAGGTATGAAGATAATCCGTATAGCCGTTCTCGTCAAGTCCATGCGCAATGAGTTCAACCGCATACTGCACCCCAACGCAGTACTTCCGGTTCGTATCAACGGCAAGGTCATACCTCCGTCAACACGTCAGAGCGTGCTCACGTTCAGCATATTCTTCTTTGCCCTGGTATTTGTAGGATGGTTCTTCTACCTGGCAATAGGAATAGACATAGCCGAGGCATACGGCATCTCACTGTCGTGTCTGAGCAATATCGGTCTTACAATAGGTAATCACGGATGCAACATTCCGTGGAGCGACATGCCTACTATAGGCAAATGGTTCTCAACCTTCCTGATGCTGGTCGGCCGACTTGAGGTCTTCAGCGTCCTGCTTATTATCACTCCCTCTTTCTGGAAGCATAACTAACAGTTCCCTGACATCATTGCGCATTCGCTCATACAGTTCGCAACCCCTGTAGTGAGTGTTCTTGCGTATGGCCTCGGCCAGACCCATCTGACTGTGCTGATAAGCGCTGATCTCGTTATGGTATTGCTGGTTGTGGACGGCAAAACGCTGAATCTCGGCCTCACGCTCCTGACGCAGCACCGTGCATACCGGCATAAGCAGTTTCATTATAACGTTCTCCACAAGGTGATGTCCCTGCAGGAACAGATAGGTGTTATCCTCTCTCACACCCATTGAGGTAAGCTCCTTGCGCAGGGCTGCGACCTCGGGAATGGCCTCAGGATAATGGTTCTCCATCCAGCGTATCTTATGGCTCACCCTCTCCGTAACGCTCAGTATGGCCCCCTGAGGGCGGCGTACGTCAACAGACTTGAGCCTTATATCCAGGTTCAGGTCCTGCATGCTGTAATTGTTATGCAGTTTATTGCGGTAGAACCACACGTTCCATACAAACAGCGGATAAACAGCCTTTGAATAGAGCTCCATGAAGGCCTCGAAATCAATCAGGCGATGGTCATTGAGGGTACACTGCACGCATATCTGATGCAGGCTGCCGGCCCAGCACTGATAGTTCTCGATCGCATAGGCATAGGTCTGGATGACGTACGGATTGCTGATTATCTCCCTTGATGTCTGGGTAACGCCCTGCAGCAGCCAGTCATAGTCACTGTCCACGCACGCAATCAGGTTCTTTCCCAGTCCGTTATGCTCGATGCAGGATCTCAGAGCCGATTTTTTACCCTTGGTCAGGCCGCCGCGGTTAGGCAGCATTATCTGGAAATAGCGCTCCGGAGTCTCGAATTCATCCAGCAGCAGACGCCAGAAAGAGACATCGTCATAACTCTCCACGAAAGCCACGATACGGCCTCTGCGCTTGCTTGGCAACAGCTTGTCGGCCGCCTCGAAATAACGGGAAGAAATATTGTCTGTAAGTCTCTTCATGCCGGATTACCCCTTACTTTACAGTAATGTCCTCAACATCATATACCGAATCCATCCAGCCGTCCATAATCAGTGCCGGTGAATGGGTGGTCATAATAATCTGACAATTGGGGTTGAGTGAACGCACGCGCTGTATCAGCTGCTGCTGCCACTCTATATGAAGTGAAATTTCCGGCTCGTCCATAAGAAGCACTCCGGGAGTCATATCCTGAACCAGAGTGGTAAGCATAATGACCAGCAGCTGCTTTTCGCCCGATGACAGATTGTACGGCAGCAGTGTAGTGCCGAACTGGTCAAACAGAATCTCGTTGCTGGTACGGATTATCTTCTTGCCCGTATCGGTGAACAGTTCGTCCATATAATCCATGAACTTGATCTTGGGGGCCGATATCTCCTGCGCCTCACGCAGCTTCTCGGGATCGCCCGATGTGAGCAGCTGGATGGTACGGTTGCCTATGTTCACCTGATAATCCAGGTAACGGCGCTGAAGTTTGTAGAGCTGCCAGTCAAGTTCCGAAACCACGCTCTTGTCGGACATCTTCTCCAGCAGGTTGCTGTGCATGAGCGGACGGTCGATGCTCCTAATTACGTCATACTTGATCTTGGAAGAACCTTCAGGGAAATATTCTATCTGGACCTCAGGAGTCTCCTCCTGGCTGTTACCGGCCAGATAATCAAGACGGGCTACGGTCTTGTTGAGAATGGTACTCTTACCGGTGCCGTTAACACCGCTCAGAATGTTCACGTCCGGACGCAGGTTCCAGACTATGTGCTTTCTTCCCCAGAGGGAATTTATCTCTATGCGGCTAATGCCATCAGCGTATCCGTTTTCCATAATCATGACTGTTTACGGGTTCTGTTCGGTAAATATAGGAAAAAAAAAGAAGAGTTACCGTACGGTTCCTCTTCTCTTTTTTTGGCGGCGCGTGATTCACATCAAACGATACCCAATGATATTTATAAAAAGGACTATCTATCTAGATTATCAATCACTAACGGAGTGTCCGTTTTGTGATTGCGCTACAAAGATATTCTTTATTTTTTAATCTGTATATTTTTGAGGGGTATTTAAGTGATTTTTGCAGATGATAACACTTTAGAGAGCCGTTTTTAAGCGACACACTGCATATTTATTCACTTATCCTCAGTCCGTTAAGGAGTTTCAGATACATGGGCACCGCCTGTTCCAACTCCTCCAGTGTGACATATTCGTCAGCAGTATGTGAGCGGGCCGATTCGCCCGGGCCCAACTTGAATGAGGGGCAAGTCAGGATCGCCTGATCCGAAAGCGTGGGTGATCCGTAAGGTTTCAGACCCAGACTCTCAGCCTTGCGTATGATAGGATGTTTTACATCAATCCTTGAAGAATTCAGATTGAACGAACGCGCCTTCACCTCGCAATACTCGGGCAGCACTTCGCTTATGATGTCGAACACCTCACGGTTGGAGTAAAGCTCATTGGTGCGGACATCGGCCGTAAAAGTACATGTATCGGGAATCACGTTGTGCTGAGTTCCGGCATTGATCATAGTTATGGTGAACTTGACCGGTCCCAGCAGATCGGACACCTTGTCAAAACTGAAAGTGCGGAGTTTCTCAATCAGCTCGGTTGCACGGTAAAGAGCGTTGATACCCTCGTTACGTGCGGCATGTCCGGCCTTTCCGTGAACGGTGAAATCCAGCACCATCAGACCCTTCTCGGCCACAGCGGGCTGCATTCCGGTAGGCTCGCCTATAAGAGCCACATCCACCTTGGGCAGGCTGCCCACCGCCAGCTTCATGCCGTTCTGTCCGTTCCTCTCCTCCTCGACCGTAGCCAGGAATAGCGGGTTGTAGGACTGAGGCTTGCTGTCCAACTCATAGAATGCGTAAAGCAGTGAAACCAGTCCTGCACCGTCATCATTGCTGCCCAGACCAAACAGCTTTCCGTCCTCAACTGTAGGAGTGAACGGATCCTTGGTCCAGCCTGCAACCGGCTTTACCGTATCCATATGACTGTTCAGAAGCAATGTAGGCTTTGCGGGATCATAGCTGTGACCATAACACAACAGATTGAGTCCGATGCACTCGGGCTTGTAGCCATGACTCTCCATATCGGCCTTGACAATGGCTGATACCTCCTGCTCCGAACCCGTGGTTGACGGAGTGGCGATGAGCCGCTTAAGCAGTTCCAGTTGTTCCATACCGCGAAGGTAATTATTACTCGGCAAATTCTCCCTTTTCACGGGCGGAAAGTTCCCGTATCATACTGATGGCAAATGGCAGAGCCAGGCTGAACGTAAGCAGATCGGCCGTAGCCATTGTAGCCTCAAGACCCTGCAGGCCCCAGATGGCAGGCATTATAAAAAGCGTAGGATAGAACGCAATACCATGGCGCGTCATAGCCAGCAATGTGGCTCGTCCTGTACGGCGTATGTTCTGCAGCAGCATGTTGGTTGGAGTAGTCAGGCCTACCAGCGGGAATGCCACGCACTGCCAGCGCAGCACCACCGTTCCGATACGTATAAGTTCCGGATCCTCATCACGGAAGAACGTTATTATCTCCGGCGCAAATATCCATCCCGCCGCCGATGTAACCAGCAGGATTACCACGCACAACCCTATAGTAAATAGGTAAGACTCACGCACGCGCCCGTAAAGCTTAGCACCCCAATTGAATCCGCACACCGGCTGGAATCCCTGACCCACGCCCAGAATCACCGCCATCGCGGTCTGCATAACGCGCGCCACGACAGTAAAGGCGGCTATTGTGGATGCCTCCTGACCCTCAAGAGCATAACTTGCGGCAGCCCAGTTCATACATATGGCCGATATGCTGGACAGCGACTGACGCATGAGTGACGGCAGTCCGCCCGCCCCGATCTCGCGGTAACGCTCCAGTGACGGGGCAAAGTTACGCAGACTTATATGCACGTTACCCGGCAGTGTGGTAGCCCACAGCAACAGGCACCACGATATGAACTGGCTTATAAGAGTTGCCAGCGATGCACCGCTCACTCCCATCCCCAACCGGTTTATAAGCAGCCAGTCAAAGAATATGTTCAGCACCATTCCCACCGCAATGCCAATCATTGCCAGCATGGCATTACCCTGCAGACGCAACTGATTATTCAGTGTCATCTGTGATATCAGGAACGGAGTTGCTATCAGTATCCACCTGAGATATGCATTTGAATAGGGAACCACATCAGGTGTGGCACCAAGCAACCGTGACAGAGGTGTCACGAACAGCATACCCAGCACCATGAACACGATACCTATCAGGAAAGATGAAAGGAATCCCGTGGCAGCCATCTTACCCGCACCCTCTGCATCACGGGCACCTAGGGCGCGTGACATATAGTTACCGGACCCGTGTCCAAAGAAAAAACCGGTGGCCTGTATAAGTGACTGATAAGCGAAAGCCACACCCACGCCCGCCGTAGCGACAGTGCTGATGTGGCCCACAAACCATGAATCTACTATATTGTAGATGGCCGATATGGACATACTGATGATGGTGGGTACGGCAAGACTGAGTACCAGCCGTGGAACCGGAGTCTCCGTGAGTCTGCGGTAACGCTCCTCACTCCTCAGTATGTCATTATTATCGTTGTGCACCAGAGTCTATTCAAAAACCTGGCACAAAAGTACTCATTATTTATAATAGATATTTATAATACACAAGCTATAACACATCAGTCAAATCAAAACTGTATATTAATTCCGAGGCATTATTAAAACCATATAAAACCTTATGCTTTTCGTCATACGCTATCGACCAGAGACGAACGTCAAGTTTAACTCCACATAAATAGTTGCCCGACCAATCAAATACTAAAACCTCTTGAGGAGTCTCTAATGGTTTATAGTCCTCTCTTTTGATACAATAATCCCCGGCCCCATATAAAAACATGATGAAATTATCTGTATATACTCCAGACCATAAGTAGTTTACTTGCTCACCACCTTCTGATGAGAACGCATTGGTATCAAAATAATCATCAAATGACAATGCGCCTTCCTGATGTACAGCATAATGAGAATTAGTCTCAAAATCAAAATACAAAAGATAATCTCTCAATGTAAAAGCCTGGACAAATATATCTTTATATGGATGACGATGAAAACTGCATGAATATCCAACTATTCCATCAAAGTCTGATTCTGATTGGACCATTCTTGGAAATACCTTTACCTCTGTTTCTTTTTTCCCTTTTTTCAAAAAATATTTTGGTGCCTCGCTTTTAGGAGGATTAACCCGACAATAGTAATAGACAAATTGTTTACTCGTGTCCTGTTTTAAAGTAAAACTCTGACCAATACTATATGGCATTATGTCTGTTATTGAATGAATAATCGTTTTTCCTTCTTTTATGGATTTAGATATGTTTAAATCTTTCCTGTTGATATCGTTATCAAGTAGAGGTAATATAACATCACATCCTTCTTCGTATGCATTTTCGTAATAAAAAGAAGGTTTTAAGAATTCGTTTCTTGCTCTTCCTTTAGTACAAAAAGAACCTAAATAATTCATACTTTCCGTACTGTATATCTTTAGAAATCCTTGGCCGTCATTTGTCAGTACTACTAAAAATGTATCACAGACAAGTATTGATTTTGTTCCGATAACGTGTATGTCCGTTTCATTGCCATGAACCAGAGTATCTGTCAAGTTCTTGAAACAAATTTCTTTAACAGGTAATTTTAAGTATTCTTTCCCCGTACAAGAAAACAATACTACTAAAAAAAACACTGCGCTGATAAAGAATCGACAAAACTTCATAAATTAGGATTTTTAATATAATAATCAATATGCGATGTTAGGGCTATTGTTCTTATCAGCCTATTATGACTCCGTTACAAACAAGTTTCAACTACTACCAAATATCAATCAACAAACAGGAGGTAACGGGTCTGTTTATAACTGATCTTGGGCAAATATATGTTTTTTCGAATCACCTCCCCCGAATTAACATTGTTTTAACCTGAATCATTCCAGACCTCTGTAAAAAAAAGTGCCTCAGAGTTTCCCCTAAGGCACTGGAATTTAAAGACCTGATTTCTTATTTGTAATATTCCATACTCTCCGGATTCCAGGTCATGACAACGCTATAGTGACCCTCCACCTGTGAGCGGGAGTAGTCCAGGAATACCTTGAGGGACTTGTCAAACAGCTCCGGAGTCTCTATTGAGTCACGCAGAAGCAGGGTACTCATAACGCAGTAGGCTGCACTCTCCATCAGACGGCGGCCGCAGAAATCAATCAGCTCGGTCTCCTTAAGCTCCATCACATGAGCGGTCATGGCATCCAGTTTCTCAACCATGGCATTGATGGCTGCCTTGCTCTCTGAGTCAGGCAGAGTGGCCAGCATATCCTTTACGTACTGTGAATATACGCCGCTGGTTACGTAACGCAGGGCTGCTACAACCTGAAGCTGTGTGGTTCCCTCATAGATTGAGGTGATACGGGCATCGCGGTACAGGCGCTCGCAGGTATAGTCACGCATAAAACCTGAGCCTCCGTGTATCTGAATGCTGTCGTATGCGTTCTGGTTGGCAAACTCACTGGTCATACCCTTGGTGATAGGTGTCAGTGCATCGGCAAGACGGCTGTAACGCTTGCTCTCCTGACGCTCCTCAGGGGTAAGAGTGCGGGTCTTGGCAATCTGGTCAAGTGACTTGTAGATATCAACGTAGCGGGATGTCTCATACATAAGTGAGCGTGATGCCTCAACCTTGGCCTTCATAACTGCCAGCATCTGATAAACGGCTGGGAATGTATCTATGTTACGGCCAAACTGACGGCGCTCTGCGGCGTATGCCACAGCCTCACGCCATGCGGCATCCTGAATGCCCACACTCTGTGTGGCAATACCCAGACGGGCTCCGTTCATAAGTGACATAACGTACTTGATAAGGCCCAGACGACGGTCACCGCAAAGCTCAGCCTTGGCGTTATTGAACACCAGCTCGCAGGTGGGTGATCCGTGAATACCCATCTTATCCTCTATACGGCGAACGTTCACGCCGCCGTTACGCTTGTCATAGATCAAGAGTGACAGACCGCGGCCATCGGTGGTACCCTCCTCGCTGCGGGCCAATACCAGATGAATGTCGCTGTCACCGTTGGTTATAAAGCGCTTTACGCCGTTCAGACGCCAGCAGCCGTTCTCCACGTCCTCGGTAGCCTTGAGCATTACGCTCTGCAGGTCACTGCCGGCATCG
The DNA here is from genome assembly GCA_902798685.1 of uncultured Bacteroidales bacterium. Lineage (GTDB taxonomy): Bacteria > Bacteroidota > Bacteroidia > Bacteroidales > Bacteroidaceae > Colenecus. The sequence continues at coordinate 8,918 of CADBXO010000013.1, read as the reverse complement.
GGCTCGGTCAGGTCCATTGACATGGTTGCACCCTCGCTGGCCATCTTGAGGTATTTCTCTTTCTGCTCAGGGCTTCCGAACTCGTTGATGGTATCGGCGCAAGACTGCAGGCCCCATACGTTCTGGAATGATGCATCGGCACGGGATATCATCTCACCTACTGCACTGAATACGGTTACAGGCATGTTCAGACCACCGTACTGACGGGGCAGTCCGAATCCTGACAGTCCGGCCTGGTGCATTACCTTGAGGTTCTGTGCAGTACCCTGAGAGTACTGTACGCGGCCGCCGCTGCAGTGTGAGCCCTCGCGGTCCACAGACTCGGCGTTGGGGGCAATCACCTCATCACACACGCTGCCGGTAAGTTCCAGCACACGCTCAAAATTGTCCATTGCATCGGCAAAATCGGCCGGTGCATAGTCATATTTATCGGCCTCGGCATAGAAATTCTCCTTAAGCTCCACTATGCGCTCCATAAGCGGAGAGTGCATACGGGCACTGAGTTCAGGGGTATCCTTATAGTTGTTCATTTTGAAATCTCCTTTAAGTTACGGATCAGTTTGGGAATCACATCCTCAACGCGGCCGGTCACAACGTAATCGGCAATGGCGTTGATGGGTGCATCGGGATCCTGGTTGATTGACATGATGAGGCTGCTCTCACGCATACCTGCTATGTGCTGGATCTGGCCCGATATACCGCATGCTATATAGAGTTTGGGGCGTACGGTAAGACCTGTCTGACCAATCTGACGGTCATGGTCAACAAAACCTGCATCGACTGCGGCACGGCTTGCACCCACCTCTGCGTGAAGCTGCTCGGCCAGCTTGAACAACATGTCAAAACCTTCACGGCTACCCATTCCGTAACCGCCGGCAACTACTATGCTGGCGCTGTCCAGATGATGTGAGGGCTTCTGCATATGGCGCTCAATCACGCTCACTGCCAGATCGGCCTGACTTACGTAGTCCGATACTTTATGCTTTACGATCTCACCCTTATAGTCTGCCTTAAGGATCTCATTCTTCATCACACCCTGACGTACGGTTGCCATCTGGGGACGGTGGTCGGGGTTGACGATGGTAGCGATGATGTTACCTCCGAATGCGGGACGGATCTGATAGAGCAGGTTCTCATAAACCTGACCTGTCTTCTTGTCCTCATACTCACCGATCTCAAGGTTGGTGCAGTCAGCGGTAAGTCCGCTGCCCAGGGCCGATGATACTCGCGGACCCAGGTCACGGCCGATAACCGTTGCGCCCATGAGTGCAATCTGCGGCTGCTCCTCCTGGAACAGCTTTACAAGGATTGCTGAATGGGGTGCTGTGGTGTAGGGTGCAAGCGCCTTGTCATCAAAGATGTGCAGTACATCTACACCGTAAGGAAGTATCTGCTTCTCTATGCCGTCCAGACCGCTGCCTATTGCAATAGCCTCGAGCTTTACGCCCAGCTGGTTTGCAAGAGAACGGCCCTTGGTGAGCAGTTCCTGACTGACGGGAGCCACCTGGACTCCTTCCAGTTCGCAATAAACGAATATGCTGTTCATGGCTTATCCTATTATATGGTTTACGGCCAGTTCCTCAATCAGAGCGGCTATCTCCTTTTCATCGGCACCAGCGGCTATCTCCTTTTCATCGGCACCATAGCGCTTGCTCTCCTTGGCCTGGAATACTATGTTCTCAATCTTCTTTACCTTGGTGGGTGAACCTGACAGTCCGCACTTGGCGGGATCGGCGTTCACATCGGCCACGGTCCATGCGGGTACCTCGTAGTTCTTGCGGCCCATGAGCAGACGGGCGTTGCGGGGACGGCAGGGTGCGGCGCTTCCGTTTACGGTGAGCAGGCAGGGCAGCGGAGCCTTTACGGTCTCCACACCACCGGTGATCACGCGCTTTACGGTAACGGACTTGCTGTCCATCTCAAGGATCTCCTCCACATAGGTTATCTGGTTCAGACCAAGTTTCTCGGCCACCTGAGGACCTACCTGGGCTGTATCACCGTCAATTGCCTGACGGCCGCCTATTATGATATCGAACTTGCCTATCTTGCGGATTGCAGTTGACAGGGCATATGATGTTGCAAGGGTATCGGCTCCTGCAAACAGGCGGTCGGTCAAGAGGTAACCGCCGTCGGCTCCGCGGAACACACCCTCCATCACTATCTCTTTTGCTCTCTCAGGACCCATTGTCAGCATGGTAACTGTACTGCCGGGGAAACGGTCCTTGATGGCAAGGGCCTGCTCCAGGGCGTTGAGGTCCTCCGGGTTGAATACGGCCGGAAGTGCGGCACGGTTGATTGTGCCGTCGGCATTCATGGCATCCTTTCCTACCTGACGGGTATCGGGCACCTGCTTTGCCAAAACTATTATATTGAATTTTTCCATAGGTCTATTTATCATTCTGGAGCATGGACTTCTGATTTCTGCGCTCCAGATAATGGAATTCTGAATCTGTCTTTATTGTGGCTATTGTTGCTATCACGGCATTGTACAGTTCACTGCCCTCGGTGTAGTCACCCGGACATGCAAAATTCACGCGTCCGCGCTGTACCAGATTGCGTGCCTGTGCACGGCTTGAGTCATTGTCGGGTTTGTAGATGGCTATTGAGTGACCGCCCTCGCTCTTTACTATTCGCATGCTGGGGATGTCGGTCTCTCCGTCACCAAAGTAGATCATATGCTGGAAGGGCACGGGACGCCCTTCATCGGGCATGGAGTCATTGATCTGGGCGTTGCGCCAGATATCATGAATACCCTTGTTGATCATGAAGATGAACTGGGTCTTGGATGTAAAGTCCACTGCTACTGCGGGCCATACCGCAGCGTCGTTCTCATACATGAACGAGCAGGCGTAAATCTCCTTGAAATACTTTGCTATTGATGTTCCTTCGATGAGTTCCTTAAGGCCCGATGAGATTATGTAGTGCTCTACGTTCACTCCCATCTCGGCTCCTTTGCGGTTAATGAGCTCGAACCACTGTTCCACTCCGGGGAAGAAGCCTATTCCGCGGCCGAATTCTACGAACTGCTGGCGGCGGATGCTGATACCGTTCTCCTTGGCCTTATCGACCATAAGTTTCATGTAGGCAAGGATGGTGCTGGACTGCTGCTTTTCGGCAAGTCCGTGGGATGCCTTCCAGAATGACTCTTTGTCGGTGAGTCCTATGGCGTCCATGAAATCGTACTCCTGCATGTATGACGGTGATAATGTTCCGTCAAAATCATACATCAGTGCAACTGTCGGTCTCTCCATAATTCTCAATTTTTCAGCTTTGCAAAGATACCTTTTTACACCTCCTTACCTTTGCTCGCTCCGTATCAAAAAGGATACGATTGCACAGTTATTCCCACTTTGTGTAAATCCGCCAAATGGAAAATAAATATTACCTTTGCAGGCAAATAGTTTATTCCAATGAAGAAAAGTCTGTTTTTGGGAGGATTGCTGATGGTGTTGGCAATCTGTTTTGTTTCTTGCAAGGACAAGAACAGTGAGGATTCAATTTCAGGAATCTTTGAGCTTTCCCTTTCTGAGTATTTTTTTGATGGTAATAAGTTGGATTATGACTCAGCTACAATCGGAATCTGCGACAGTGCGGCTATAAAGCCGGTCCTGATGTACCCTTATGAGGTAAAATGGTCCTTCAATGAGGACGGCACAGGTAATCTCTACCCCGATGATTCCACTACCGTAAACTTTTCATACACTTTAAAAAACAATCAGCTGACACTGGATTTCGGTGAAGAGGAAGAGCAGCCTGGTTATAAGACCTCAATCGCATCCGTCTTTACCTTTGAGAATGACATGATCCGCGTAAGTGATATCTACTCAGATATCCACGGCTGGGCAAAGGTCAGCAACCGTGAAGAGGTGTTCGGCTTGGATGGTAAGAAGAACCACAAACTTGAAGCCGTACACTACTATTCAAAAGATCTCAAGGAATAAGCAGCGAAGAGTCTCCGTAACTAAGGAATCTGAATCCGTTAGTTAGGGCGTAGTCGTAGATTTTTTTCCAGTCGCCGTTTACAAAGGCCGATACCAGCAGAAGCAGAGTGCTCTGAGGCTGGTGGAAATTGGTGACCATCATCTTGACGATGTGGTACTTGTAACCCGGCGCAATGATAATCTGAGTGCTTGTCTTAAGCACGTCCAAATTATGACGGTCCAGGTAATCCAGTATGCACTGGAGAGCTTGGACCGATGTCATATCGGGCTCCGTCTCATAAGGAGTCCACTGGTTGACATGCATCTCCTCCTCAGTTGCATCCGGATGGGTGCTCAGATAGACGCCGATATAGTAGAGGCTCTCAATGGTGCGGACCGATGTGGTTCCCACAGCGATGGTCTCACCGCCATGAGCAATCAGCTTCTCAATGGTACCGCGCTTGACGGCAATGAATTCTGTATGCATCTCATGACCGCTGATCTCCTCTGATTTCACCGGACGGAATGTTCCCGCGCCAACATGCAGAGTAAGCTCCTCACGGTCAATTCCATGCTCATCCAGATCCTTGAGAACACGCTCGGTAAAGTGTAGTCCGGCAGTGGGAGCGGCAACGCTGCCCTTGATCTTGGAATAAACGGTCTGATATGTGGTCTTGTCACTCTCCTGTGACTCTCGGTTCAGATAAGGAGGAATAGGTATCTCGCCAACCGCCTCCAAAAGTTCGGCCCAGCTTATACCACCATCCCAACTGAAGTCAATTCTGTGACTGGTTCCATGCAGAGGACCGCGACGGGCCTCAAGTGTGATGGTGCGGTCACCTATCTGAACGGTATTGCGCAGTACGGGAGTATCCTCCTTCCAGCGTTTCAGGTTGCCCACCAGGCAATACCATGAGCAGTGCTCAGTCTGGGTGAACATAACCTGATAGTCTGACGGATCAGCCGGCTCAAGCAGGAAAATCTCAATGAGAGCTCCAGTTGATTTAGGCCCGCCGGTAGCCTCCTTGCGGAAATGAAGTCGGGCTTGGATCACCTTGGTATTATTAAAGATCATCAGAGCCCCCTTAGGCAGATACTCAGGAAGATTACGGAAAACATCATGGCTTACCTCCCCATGCCTGTACAGCAACAGCTTTGAACTGTCACGCTCAGCAAGAGGAAACTTGGCTATCCGCTCATCGGGCAACGGATAGTTGAACTCGCTAATCTTAATATGTTTTACGCTCTCTTTCATTTCGGGGTGCAAAGATAACAAGAAATCAGTCTGCTACAGCAAGAGTGAACACACTAACTCTCAAGTTCGGGATTTTTGCCTCCATAACGTCAATAAGTGAGCATAAGGTTGCTCCGGTTGTAACCACATCATCAACCACAAGCACGTGCTTGCCTTGCAGCATAGAGGGATTTGTCACCGCAAAAAGGTTCTGAGCGTTATTCCAACGCTGGTATTTGCCCAATCCGGCCTGCTTGGAGTGCTCATGTACACGCTTTACAGCATTATTGACAATAGGCAATCCGGTAGCCTGCCGAATCCCCTTTGCAATAAAGGAGCACTGGTTATACCCGCGCTTAATCTCCTTCCAATAGGTGATAGGCATGGGAACGATGCAGTCAATCCCCTCAAAGAATCCCTGAGGGATGAGTTCCTGAGCCCCCACCCGAGCCAACCAGACCCCCACCTGAGGATGCCGCCAATACTTAAGATGAAAAAGGATATTGCGGTAATCACTCTCCTTGCTGTAATGAAGCACCGAAGCCGCCCGGACCAGGCTCTTCTCAGCAAGAAGCATCCGCTCGGTAGGATTGATATCATTCCTGCGGTATTCCAACCGCGGCATACCCAGATAGCAAGTAACGCAAAGCTGTTCCTCCGAAGGATCGAGCCGATGCCCGCAAACCTTGCAGTAATGCGGAAAAACAAACTCAAACAGCTTACGAACAAGTCCCGGGCGCCTGAAACCACCCGCCTCCATAATCAATCATCAAGGGAATCCTGCAGGTTCAGCACCTTGCGCACAAGCGCCGGCTCATACCCGCGGGAACAGACGGATTTCATGGTCTTCATCTTACGCTCATACTCCGTTGCCCCCTTGGTCTGGCGGTAACGTGAGGCAGCTACCTCCTTGAGAGCGCTCATATACTCATCCTCGTCAATACGGGCCAATGCCGCATCGGCAACATCAGCAGGGATACGTTTCTGCCAGAGAGCCTGGCTTATCTTGACCCGCCCCCACTTAGCAAATCGGACCTTGTCATGTACAAAGGCGTCAGCATAACGCCCCTCATCAACATAACCCTCCTTAACCAGGTGTTTAAGGATAAGTGCAATCTCATCGGCCTCAACCTTGTGCCGTTCGAGCATGGTTCGAACCTCAGCGCAGCAATGCTCAGCCCCCGAGCAGTATCGCTCGGCCAGTGTCTTTCCTTCAGATTCTGTCATAGTATAGCTTTTATCATTCGTGGTTTTCCAAATATATCGCGGCGGACCTCCACCTCCCGGTAGCCCGCACCCATAAGCATCTCCATCATCTCCTCCACCAACAGAGGATTGATCTCAAAATAGAGCCGTCCGCCACTATTAAGGGTCCGATGCCCGAACGCTGCAATCGCCCTATAGAAGAGCAACGGGTCAGAGTCCGATACAAACAGAGCCAGATGAGGCTCAAACTCCAGCACCGTATCCTCCATCTGAGCCTTCTCAGACTCCATGACATAGGGAGGATTACTCACAATCACATCAAACCCGGAATCAGCGGAGGCATTCAGAATATCAACCTTGCGGAACTCCACCTGAGTGCCGTTAAGGCGGCTGTTCTCACGGGCTACCTCAAGTGCTCCGTCGCTGATATCCCATCCCTGCACCTTCCAGCCGGGAAGGCGGTTAGCCAGACTCACGGCAATGCATCCGCTGCCCGTACCCACATCCAGCAACGAGCCTTTGGAATCAGCATCCTGAGCAACCCACTCCACCAGCTCCGCAGTCTCGGGACGCGGTATCAGCACCCGCCCATCGACCCTGAAAGTAAGCCCGCAGAAAGGAGTGGAACCGATAACATACTGCAAAGGCTCACCGGCTGCCAGACGCGCCAAAGCCTTATCCAGCTTTCCGGTATCCGCGGAAACTTTCTCTTTGGTATAAAACGAAACGGCACTGATGCCCAGATATTCCAGACACAGTGCCTTCTTTATAGATTCAAGCTCTGCCGCAACATACCGGCCGCCCAAAGCACCTTCTATGCGCTGCAGAATCTCTTTCATAAGGTTATGCTATTTCCAACGCCACCTTCATCATGTTGGTAAAGCTGCTGCGACGTTCCTCGGTCGATGCATACTTGCGGTGAACCAGCTGGTCCGATATGGTGCATATGGTAAGAGCCTTCTTACCTGTGGCAGCGGCATTGATGTAGAGTCCGGCAGCCTCCATTTCGACAGCCTTAACGCCGAACTTACCCCACTCCATCTGCCTGTCTGATTCATCATAGAACACATCGGCACTGTAGATATTTCCCACCTGGAACGGGAAACCGTTCTCGCGAGCCACCTGAGCGGCTTTTTCAAGCAGTTCAAAGCTTGCTATCGGGGCGAACTTGGCAGGGAATCCGTACTGGTGACCGTAATCGGAGTCCGTGCAGGCAGCCTGGGCAAAAAGCATATCGCCTATCTGCATGTCAGGACTCAAGGCACCGGCTGTACCAACCCTGATGATGCTCTCCACATCAAAGAAGTTGAACAACTCGTAAGAGTAGATACCTATTGAAGGAATACCCATTCCGTGACCCATAACCGATACACGCTTGCCTTTGTAATAACCGGTGTATCCCAGCATTCCGCGAACCTCGTTGAAGAGGACCGGGTCAGTCAGGTACTTCTCGGCAATGAACTTGGCGCGGAGCGGATCGCCGCACATGATAACAGTCTTGGCTACATCATCATACTGCGCTGCAATATGAGCCGTGGGGGTATCTTCTCTACTCATAAGCTTATAATTTTTCCTCGAGTGCCGGTGAAACCAGGCAACCCTCTATGAAATCAATCTTCTTTACATTGTGTCGGGCCGGTGCAACAATCACTTTATGGCCTTCAACACTGATACGTCCTTCCGAGAACCACTGCAGGGCCTGCGGAAAAATACGGTGCTCCATACGGTGAATCTGAGCCTCCAGCTCATCGACAGTACCGTTCACGGGAACGCCGGCCTGAATTATCACCGGACCGGCATCCAACTCCGGAGTAACCAGATGAACCGAGCAGCCGGTAATCCTGACACCATGCTCATAAGCGTCGACAATAGCCGTAGCACCCTTGAAGCTGGGAAGCAGAGCCGGATGCAGATTCAGTATCCTGCCCTCATAGGCATTCACGAACACCTCACTCAAGATCCTCATCCAACCCGCCAGGGCAATAGTGTCAACATCATATTTGCGCAACACCTCAACAACAATAGCATCATATTCAGCGCGGTTGCGATGTCCTTTTGACGGAACAATCTCTACGGGAACGCCTAGACGACGGGCACGTTCAATCACACCCGCATCCTCTTTATTGGTCAGAACCACCTTAACATCAGCATCAAGCTTTCCTAACTTTACAGCCTCAATTATCGCCTGAGCGTTAGTACCATTTGCCGATGCAAGAATTGCTAATTTAATCATACTCTGCAAAAATAGTGAAAATTTTGCCAAGTGCGATGTGACAAAGGGGACGGTTCTCTTTGGCACTACAAAAAGAATCCATCCAACACATATCAGTGTCAGATGGAATCTTAATCTTTAGGATGATGCCAAAGAGAACCGTCCCCTTTGTCACATCATGCCATCCATGCCGCCCATTCCGGGAGCCATAGCAGGCATCGGTTTGTCCTCCTTCTTCTCTACGATAACGCACTCGGTTGTCAGGAACATACCTGCAATAGAGGCGGCGTTCTCAAGAGCCACACGTGTAACCTTGGCGGGATCTACCACACCGGCCTTTACCAGA
>CADBXO010000012.1 GCA_902798685.1 uncultured Bacteroidales bacterium | reverse complement strand
TAAGACTTCAGTTTGATTCTGATTTTCTGACTCATTGTCTAAGTTTTAATTTGTTATTATTCATTTTTTGCGGCTCCGATAAGAGTCATTTGCTATCAAGAGCCGCGATTCTCTCTTTTACCTATTATATATTATAACAGTGAAACGTTACCGCCGTTCTCCTCAACAACCTGACGTGCGAGAGCCTTGGAAACCTCAGCATGACGCTCGTAAGACATTGAAGAAGTAGCACGACCTGAAGTGATGGTACGGAGTGAAGTTACGTAACCGAACATCTCTGCCAGAGGCACGTGTGCCTTTACAACCTTGGCACCTGAGTGGTTGGTTTCCATACCCTCAACCTGGCCACGACGCTTGTTAAGGTCACCGATAACATTACCCATGCTCTCCTCGGGAGTTACAACCTCAAGTGCCATAATAGGCTCGGTCAGACCGGGAGCGGCCTTAACGCATGCATTACGGAACGCATTGGTTGCGCAAACCTCGAATGAGAGGGCATCGGAATCAACCGGATGATACTTACCATCGAGAACTGTAACCTTGAGTGAATCCATAGGAGCACCCATCAGGACACCGTTCTTCATAGCGTTGATAAAGCCCTTCTCGATAGCAGGCAGGTAGGTCTTAGGCAGAGCCTCACCCTTGGTAGCATCGATGAACTGAAGTCCGCCCTTCCAATCGGGATCAGCGGGTCCGATTTCAACGACGATGCAAGCGTAGTGACCCTTACCACCAGTCTGCTTCTTATACTCTTCACGGAGCTGAACGGTCTGTGAGATAGACTCCTTGTAGCTAACCTGGGGACGACCCTGGTTGCACTCAACGCCGAACTCACGTTTCAGACGGTCAATAATAATATCAAGGTGAAGCTCACCCATACCTGAGATCAGTGTCTGTCCTGATTCCTCATCAACCTTAACGGTGAATGTGGGATCCTCCTCGGCCAGACGTGCCAGACCATCAGAGAGCTTGCTCATATCCTTCTCGGTCTTAGGCTCAACAGCGATGCTGATAACGGGATCCGGGAAGTCCATGCTCTCAAGTACCAACGGTGCGGTCTCATCGCAGAGAGTATCACCGGTACGAATATCCTTAAGAGCAACTACTGCACCTATATCACCTGCAGCAACCTCATCAACCTGAATCTGCTTCTTTGAATACATCTGGAAGAGACGGCTTACGCGCTCCTTCTTACCTGAACGGGTATTGAAGATGTAGCTTCCGGCAGTCACCTTACCTGAATATACGCGGAAGAAGATGAGACGACCTACATAGGGATCAACTGCAATCTTGAATGCGAGGGCTGAAGTCTTCTCATCTGATCTGGGATCACGGTGAGTGAGCTCCTCAGAACCGGGCAGGAAACCGTCCACACCACCGCAATCGATAGGTGAAGGAAGGAATGCGCATACATAGTCAAGCAGAGGCTGAACACCCTTGTTGCGGAATGAAGTACCGCATACAACGGGAACGAGCTTCTGACTGATTGTACCTACGCGTACTGCCTTGAGAATCTCAGCTTCAGTGATGGTTGAAGGATCCTCAAGATACTTCTCCATCAGAGCCTCATCAAAATCAGCAGCCTTCTCAAGAAGGTTGTCACGCCACTGCTGGGCTTCCTCAGCCTGGTCAGCAGGAATATCCTCGACGGTATACTCTGCACCAAGTGACTCATCACGCCAGTAAATGGCCTTCATTTTAATAAGGTCTATAACACCCTTGAAAGACTCCTCCTGACCGATAGGTATTTCAATCGGGCAAGCGTTAGCCTTAAGGATTTCCTGCATCTGAGTGATGACTCCGAAGAAGTCAGCACCAGAGCGGTCCATCTTATTGACATAACCCAGACGGGGTACGCCGTACTTACTGGCCTGATGCCATACGGTCTCAGACTGGGGCTGTACGCCGCCTACTGCGCTGTGAAGTCAACGTGTCCCGGAGTGTCAATAAGGTTGATCTTATATGTGTTTTCCTGCCACTTCCAATGAGTGGTAACGGCAGCTGAGGTAATGGTTATACCGCGCTCCTGCTCCTGAACCATCCAGTCCATGGTAGCGGAACCGTCATGTACCTCACCTATTTTATGTGTTAAACCTGTATAGTAAAGAATACGCTCTGAAGTCGTAGTCTTTCCGGCATCAATGTGAGCCATGATGCCGATGTTTCTCGTGAGATGTAAATCCTGATCTGCCATGCAGTATTAAAATAATTAGAATCTAAAGTGTGCAAAAGCTCTGTTGGCCTCGGCCATACGATGCATATCCTCTTTACGCTTGAAAGCACCACCGGTGCTGTTGAAAGCATCAACTATCTCAGCTGACAGCTTGTCTGACATTGACTTGCCACCGCGCTTGCGGGCGAATGAGATAAGGTTCTTCATAGAGATTGACTCCTTGCGGTCAGCACGGATCTCAGTAGGAACCTGGAAGGTAGCACCACCAATACGGCGGGACTTAACCTCAACCTGAGGTGTTACGTTATCAAGAGCCTTCTTCCAAATCTCAAGAGCAGACATCTCCTCATTGGGAAGCTTTGCCTTTACCTTGTCAAGGCTCTCATAGAAAATCTCGAATGATGTGTTCTTCTTACCATCATACATCAGATGGTTTACGAACTTGGTCACTGCAACGTCGCCGAATACGGGATCCGGAAGGATGACGTGCTTTCTCGGTTTTGCTTTTCTCATTTTAAATCTTGTGTTTTGTTCGGGTTGTCATTTTGATTCTTCAACGTCCACGCTTGGACATTTACTCAACCTCACTCTAACCAAAACTTGTTATTGATTACTTCTTAGCTGCTTTAGGACGTTTTGCACCGTACTTGGAACGTCTCTGGAGACGACCGTTAACGCCGGCGGTATCAAGTGTACCGCGGATGATGTGATAACGTACACCGGGGAGATCCTTTACACGACCGCCACGTACGAGCACGATTGAGTGCTCCTGCAGGTTGTGACCCTCACCGGGGATGTAGGAGTTAACCTCCTTCTGGTTGGTAAGACGGACACGTGCAACCTTTCTCATGGCTGAGTTAGGCTTCTTAGGTGTCGTTGTGTAAACTCTTACGCAAACGCCTCTTCTCTGAGGGCAGGAATCCAGGGCCGGAGACTTACTCTTGTCCTCCAGGACCTGACGTCCTTTGCGTACTAACTGCTGAATTGTTGGCATGTTTGTTTGTTTTTAATTATTATATATTAAATAGTAAATCCAGAATTTTTGGCGTGCAAAGATACGGCTATTATTTTATAACACAAGCGAAAACTGATAGTTTTTGAACTTTTAACGGCAAAAAAAGCATAAAAAAGGGGCGGACACCCGAAAATGTCCGCCCTCAGACTGTTTGATCCGACCCGGTTTCAGGCCTCTCCGTGGAAGTCGGAAATGGGAGGCATGTAAGTTCCCTTCTGCGCCTTTATTTCAATCGTTCCGAAGGCATTTTCATACTTGGCGACATTGTCCTGAAGCGCCATCAGCAAACGCTTGGCATGCTCGGGCGACATGATGACGCGAGACTTGACCTGAGCCTTCGCCATGCCGGGAAGAATGCTTATAAAATCCATTACGAATTCCGATGAGGAATGGGTTATCATAGCAAGGTTTGAATAAACACCCTGAGCCACCTCCTCCTTGAGCTCGATCTGCAACTGTTTCTGTCCGTTTCCGTTCTGTTCCATTGTCGTATATATTGTTTTATCGTTATCAATTCAACGCGAATATAACGTATCTTGCGGAGAACTGCAAGACAATATGACCGAAAAGAGCACGGGCCGATGAACGACCAACTATCGATAATTGGTAAATTATCCTTACATAGGCTCTTTTTGACAAGACAGCGTCAACTAAAAATTTTTTTTTAATATTTTTTGCTATTGATTATCTATTCGTATATTTGCCGAACTGTCCCTCCGGATAACCCCGGACCGACCCACCACCTAGTCTAATCTAACGATAAACTAACAAATATGAGTAATTACAAAGAGACAGGTAGCAAAGCCTATCTGTATGGAATCTGCGCAGTAGCCGTTATCGGCGGTCTGCTGTTCGGATATGACACCGCTGTCATTTCCGGTGCCGAGCAGGCATTGCAGAAATTCTTCGTCAGCGGACTTGGAGATTTCTACTCAACCGGAATGCACGGTTTCGTAACATCTTCAGCTTTGATCGGATGTATTATCGGAGGACTTATCTCAGGTATCATGGCCACCAGATTAGGCCGTAGAAACGCACTGATTTTCGCATCGGTACTGTTCTTCCTGTCAGCCCTCGGAAGTTACATGCCGGAGTTCCTTTTCCGTCCCAACTTTGAATTCTTCCAGCCCGGCGAGGCCACCAAGGGACTTATGTGGGCATTCATCCTTTATAGGGTTCTTGGAGGTATCGGCGTTGGTATGGCATCAGCCATCTGCCCCATGTACATAGCAGAGGTGGCACCCGCGCAGATACGCGGAACACTGGTTTCATGCAACCAGTTCGCAATCATTTTCGGCCAGTTGGTAGTATACGCCATCAACACCCTTATCCGTAGCGGTTTGGCCGATACGCCCGAGCTTATCCAGGCTGCAATGGTCAACATAGGATGGCGCAGGATGTTCGTTAGCGAGGCCTTCCCGGCAGGCGCATTCGGACTGCTTCTGCTGCTTGTGCCCAAGACTCCGCGTTACCTGGTTATGCGTGGCAACACACAGAAGGCTATGGCCGTTCTTACCCGTATCAACGGTGAGGGCCGCGCCCAGCAGATCCTTCAGGAGATCAAGGACACCCTGGTAGAGAAGAAGGAGAGCCTCTTCTCTTACGGTATCCTGGTTATCATAGTAGGTGTACTGCTCTCATTCTTCCAGCAGGCCGTTGGTATCAACGTGGTACTCTACTACGCTCCCCGTATCTTCCAGAACATGGGTTCAAGCGGTGATGCTGCAATGATTCAGACCGTTGTTATGGGTGTTGTAAATATCCTGTTCACAGTGGTAGCCATCCTGACCGTCGACAAGTGGGGCCGCAGACCTCTGCTTATCGTAGGTTCAATCGGCATGGCAATCGGTATGATAGCACTGAGTATCCTCTCATTCTGCGATGTTATCGGAGTTGCCGCTCTGGTATTCATCATCATCTACACCGCATCATTCATGATGTCTTGGGGCCCCATCTGCTGGGTTCTTATCTCAGAGATATTCCCCAACACCATCCGTGGTAATGCAGTAGCAGTCGCAGTGGCAGCACAGTGGATTTCAAACTACGTAATATCATCTACCTTCCCCTCACTCTGCGAGTGGAGCATCGGCGGCACATATCTCATTTACGCCGGCTTCTCAGCCCTCTCAGCCCTCTTTGTACTGAAGATGGTACCCGAGACCAAGGGCAAGACTCTGGAGGAGATGAGCGCTCTGTGGAAGAGCAAAATGAAGAAGTGATAAACTTCAAGACAAAAAGAAAAGGCCCGCGTTCTGCGAGCCTTTCTTTTTATATGTAGGTCCGATTACTTTACGACACCCTGCTTGATCAGGTACTCTGCAATCTGAACGGCGTTCAGAGCGGCACCCTTGCGGATCTGGTCACCTACGATCCAGAAGCACATTACATTGGGATTGGCTATATCCTTGCGGATACGTCCTACGTAAACGGGATCTGTACCGGCCAGGAAGAGAGGCATAGGATACTCCTTCTTGGAGGGATCATCCATCAGAACAAGACCCTCACCGTTCTTTACAGCCTCACGGAAAGCCTCAACTGATACAGGCTGCTCGGTCTCTGCCCAGATGGCCTCAGAGTGACAGCGAAGGGCGGGAACGCGTACGCATGTGGCGCTGCACTTGATGTCATTGTGGAACATCTTGCGGGTCTCATAGAACATCTTCTCCTCCTCCTTGGTATATCCGCTCTCCTTGAATACGTCGATATGGGGAATCAGGTTGAATGCAAGCTGATAGGCGAACTTGTTTACGGTTACCTCCTCGCCTGCCAAAGCCTGACGATACTGCTGCTCGAGCTCAGCCATTGCAGCTGCACCGGCGCCGCTGGCAGCCTGGTATGTTGATACCTGAACGTTCTTGACGGGTGACAGGTCATTGAGAACCTTAAGAGCTACAATCATCATGATGGTTGAGCAGTTAGGATTGGCAATGATGCCTTTGGGACGTATCAGAGCATCCTCGGGGTTAACCTCGGGAACTACCAGAGGAACCTGGGGATCCATACGGAAAGCGCTGGAGTTATCAATCATGATTGCACCGTACTTGGTGATGGTCTCAGCATACTCCTCGGAAGTGCTGCCACCGAAATCATCGTTATGCTGAAGAAGCTTGACCTGGATCTTCTTACCGCCATAGGTGTAATAAGATCCGGCACTACGGGATGACCCGAACAAAACCAACTCTTCGAGCGGAAAATTACGCTCTTCCAGCACACGCAGGAACTCCTGTCCTACAGCACCGCTGGCTCCAACAATTGCTACTCGCATAGGATAATTTATTATAGTTTGAATAATTTGGCCGCAAAAATAGTATTTTCAACGCAAAATAGACATCTTAAAAAGCATAAAAACTCAAAATTATAGCTCGAAATCGGGCAAAAGCGTATATTTTTGCAACATTAATAATACAACGGATGATTGAACTTGACAATATAACCCGCAGCTTCGGTTCACTTCAGGTACTCAAAGGCATAAGTCTGAACATTGACCGCGGAGAAGTAGTGAGCATCACAGGCCCCAGCGGAGCCGGAAAAACCACCCTGCTCCAGATAATGGGTTCACTGGACAAGCCCGACGGCGGAAAGGTTCTCTATGACGGACAGGACATAACCAGAATGAGCGAGAAGGAGATATCGGCCTTCCGTAACAGACATATAGGATTTGTATTCCAGTTCCATCAGCTTCTGCCTGAGTTCACGGCACTTGAAAACATTACCATACCCATGCTGATAGCCGGCCAGGGAATGCGCCAGGCCAACGCAAGAGCCAAGGAACTGCTGCAGTTGCTGGGACTGGCCGACAGGGCCGATCACAAGCCGTCAGAACTCTCAGGAGGCGAGAAGCAGAGGATTGCAGTTGCACGCGCGCTGGCCAACCAGCCCGATGTGATACTGGCCGATGAGCCATCAGGAAGCCTTGACACCAAGAACAAGGAGGAACTGCACAAGCTCTTTTTCAGCCTGAGGGACCAGCTGGGTCAGACATTCGTGATAGTGACCCATGACGAGTCACTTGCAGCCATGACAGACCGTACCATACGTCTGCTTGACGGCTCTATTCTAAAGTGATTTTACCACTTGCGGAAGCGCAAGACTGTCTTCTTCCCGGACAGGACCATTCGCTGACGGTCGGGATATTCAATCCTGAACACAGACACCACGCTGTCAAGACCGCACTCCTGGAGACGGTCCTTAAGAGCCGGATTGTTGTATATGGAATAATCCAGTTTTATGGAATCACCGAACTCAGTGGTTATACCGTGTTGCTGTGACAGTCCCGGAGCCTCAATCAGGACAATGTGACGGGCAAATCCGAACATGATATTATCCACATCCTTATACTCGCACGGAGTGCCCTGAAAATTGGTCCCGTCTTTATATTCTATCCTATCCAGACGCCAGTAGAAATCCAGATCGTCATTAGGAAAAGCCTTCTCCATGCATCCTGAGCAAACGGCCAGTGTCAGCAGTGAGAGCACCCAGAAAACGGTTATGTATATCTTCCTGTTCATAGCACTTTCCAGAGTTTAGAGATTGTGAGCATAACACCCTTGTTGTTACCTATCAGATCACCGCTGTCAAAGTCCATCGCGCCCGACAGACTGAATTTCCAGCCGCCCTCTCCCGGCAGCCTGTACGAGCACTCAAGCATAATTGATGTTACGCGTTCAATATCGCTGAGCGGAGCACCGTAACAGCCCCAGTGACGGGTTGTGGTAGCCAGCACACGGTAATCGACATTATCGGTTATTCCGCCGTCAACTCCCAGATGGAACATCTGGACGCGATTACTGCGGAAAACGTTATAATTACCGGCATTGTATGCAGGTGATATAAGCACCGGGTTACCGATTGCATAACCATGATGCGTGTATGAGCTGTAGATACCGTGATTATACATACCGTCACGGCCATCGACCTCCTCAATCACGTACATTCCATCCGTATTGCAGGCCGCGCTATGGCATATCGGACCACAAAGGCCGCGGGTGTTCATGAATTCTATGACAGCATTACGGAAGAAACGGATATTGTCCGGAGCGTTCACCTCAACGCTGAACAGTCCGTCAAACCAGTTGCGGCGGAACCCGAAGAATATGAAGTCCTTGTTACCCTCCATATCATTCTTGTATTCGATGCCCAGCCATGCAGAGTGATCCTCATAGAAGTGCTCGTAATAGGCGCCGATGTGCCAGTCATCAAGATCATAGTCAAAGTTCAGATGCCAGCTGCCCAGATTGTCACCGTCCTCATTTCCCTGCTGTTCCACCTCATGGAACGGGAAAAGTGCGGTCCAGAATGCAGCCGCATTTGAAGGATAAGGAGTCTCTGTTCCTGCAGCCACATTGTATCTTATACCGCCGAACAGATCGTTCATCTCCAAGCCCACAGTCACCTGAAGCGGGAAGCGTTCAGGGTTACCTATTCTGAGGAAGGCCGATTTGCTATGGAACAGAACACCGTTCATATACTGGCTGCCGCCATGCTCACGGCGCCACTCGTCATCAGTCATGCGGCCGTAGCCGATATGACCTTTAAGAGCAACCCAATTACCCGTATACGGGATACTGACAAAATCGGGAATGCCGGCGCGGACCTCAGGAAGCGGTTTGCTGTTACCTGACCATGTAAGGGCACCTGTACTCAGATATGGGTTCTTGTCACTCCAACGCTCCTTCATTCCCACCGACATACCAAGCCAGCGGTAATTGATATCTGTATAAAGCTGATGCACAAACAGGTTGCTCTCCAATCCTGCACCGCCGCCCAGATCCAAGCCGTAGTCGACTCCGAAACCGGAGGGCCGATGCACACCGCCTATTGCGGCAAAGTGAGCATAAGCGTTATTGCTGTTAGTTGACGGGAGTCCCTGACGGTTTGATGTATGCCAGAACGGAGCATGACTGCCTCCGCCGGCTATTCCTGCCGTCTCAAGCTTGAAAACAAGGTCTGTCTGAGCCTTTACACCGACCGGCAGAAGTGCCAGGGTCAGGCAAGGCAAAATATGTCTGAATGTAATCCTCATGCTTAAGAGATGATGAGGCAAAGGTAATAAAAAAGAACGGCAACCGTTTGGCTGCCGTCCTTTGTTTTGATATCCCGGAATCAGGCGTTTGCTCTCTTCTCGCGGATACGGGCCTTCTTACCTGTGAGATTACGCAGGTAGTACAGCTTGGCACGACGTACCTTACCAACCTTGTTCACCTCAATGCTGTCAATAGCCGGTGAGCTGATGGGGAATATACGCTCTACACCTACGGTACCTGACATCTTACGAACGGTGAAACGACGGTTGTCACCATGTCCGCTGATCTTGATAACCACACCACGATAGAGCTGGATACGCTCCTTGTTACCCTCAACGATACGGTATGCTACAGTTACGGTGTCACCTGACTTGAATGCAGGGAACTTACCCTCATTACCGGTAGCAAATGCCTGTTCTGCAATTTTGATTAAATCCATTGTTCTGGAAATTTTCAAGTTTGTCATACGCTAGAGCGACATACCAAGTTACTCTTCCTTGACAGCGATCGCATAAAGCGGCGCAAAGATACTATCTTTTATTTATTTGAGCAAAATAAAATTCACTCAAAATAGAGAGTCAGCACTATCATGCTGTTCTGGACCTTGTCAAGACCATTGCAATACCTGAGCAATGAAGCATCCTTGAGGTCCGTTCGGTTATTATCGAGAATATTGTTAAGTCCGAAACAGAACTTAAGCTCAGGTATCATCTTGAAGAACGGATAGTAGAGGTCAACTCCCATACCCACCTCAAACATCACGTCCGTTTTCTTAACCAGCAGTTCCTTGCCTTTCTTGACTGTAAGATCGACTGTAGGTGCCAGTCCGGTAATCACATAAGGCCTATAGTTATTGAAACGGGCGGCACTTATCTTAAGGTCGAACGGTACTGATAAATAGGTAGACTTGATATACTGCTCCGCCACCTTACCGCTACGCTGCTCCTTGAACACCACTTTCTTGTCACCGAAATGCATTGTGGGAATAATCCTGACCGATAACCAGTCATTAGCTTTGAGCTCGCCCAGCACGCCCACGCTGAAACCGGGGGTGTATTCGGGGACATCGGCATACCAATACTCGACGCCGTGGTTCTCATTGACATAAGCAGTTCCGTTATTGGCCAGCCTCAGATCCTGTATGTTGATACCCACCAGAAAACCGTAATGCCAGACTCTGTCATCAAGGAAGGGACGGTTCTGGATCTTGCGCTCCTGAGCACAAAGACGGCCTGCGCCCGTTATGGGTGCAAGCAGAACCAGGGCCAGCATGATTACCGCCCAAAATGTATCACGGTTTTTTGTCATCCCTATAAAAACGATTAAAAGTCGCACTTATTGTAATTTTCGTCAACCCATTTGGTGAAGTACTCAAAAGTGTGTATTTTTGCGCCACAAAAACCTTAAAACATAAGACAACTATGGCATACGTAATTGGTGACGACTGCATCGCTTGCGGAACTTGCATCGATGAGTGCCCGTCAGAGGCTATCTCAGAGGGCGATAAGTATTCAATCAACCCCGATCTCTGCGTAGACTGCGGCACTTGCGCCGGTGTCTGCCCTTCAGAGGCTATCCACCCGGGAGAATAATTCCGCTGGTAAAAGAAATAAAGAGAGGGTCCCTATTTGGAACCCTCTCTTTTATTGTATGCCTCCCGATTTACTTGAGAGCGGCAAGTGCCTCCTTAACGCGACGGAAAGCCTCAACGATCTTATCCTCGCTGGTAGCATAGCTGAAACGGATGCACTCAGGTGAACCGAATGCGGTACCGCCTACGGTTGCTACATGACCGACCTCAAGCAGGTACATGGCCAGATCCTCGGCGCTGTTAATCACCTTGTCACCGTAACGCTTGCCGAAGTATGAATCACACTTGGGGAAGAGATAGAAAGCACCCTGAGGATTGTTAACCTCAAAGCCGGGAATCTCCTTGGCAAGAGAAACGATCAGGTCACGACGCTTCTGGAATACCTGACGCATCTTCTCAACATCATCCTGCGGACCGTCAAAAGCAACCTGAGCTGCCTTCTGGGCAACTGAGCAAGTGCCGCTGGTATACTGACCCTGCAGCTTGTTGCAAGCCTTTACAAGCCACTCCGGACCGGCCATGAAGCCGATACGCCATCCGGTCATTGCGTAAGCCTTGGAAACGCCGTTGATGACAGCGATACGATCCTTGTCAACGAACTGGGCAAGGCTCTGGTGACCGCCGATGAAGTTGATGTGCTCGTAAATCTCATCAGATACGATGAATACATCGGGATACTTGTTAAGAACCTTGGCGATTGACTCAAGCTCCTCCTTTGTATATACAGAACCGGTGGGGTTTGAAGGTGAGCAGATCATGATAGCCTTGGTCTTGGGAGTGATGGCTGCCTCAACCTGAGCGGCTGTAACCTTGAAGTCCTGGTCAATACCGGCCTTGATTACAACGGGAACACCGCCGGCCAGCTTAACCATCTCGGGATAGCTTACCCAGCAGGGTGAAGGCAGAAGCACCTCGTCACCCGGATTGATGATAGCCATGATGACGTTGCAGAGAGACTGCTTGGCACCGGTGGAAACAAGAATCTCGGCGGGAGCATAGTCAAGACCGTTCTCACGCTTGAGCTTGTCAGCGCAGGCCTTGCGGAGCCACATGTAACCCGGAACGGGAGAATACTTTGAGTAGTTCTGCTCTACAGCCTCAACAGCAGCCTTCTTGACGTAATCAGGTGTATTGAAGTCGGGCTCGCCCACACTCATGTTTACCACATCGACACCCTGTGCCGACAGTTCATTACTCTTTTGCAGCATGGCGAAAGTGGCCGATGCTGCGAGTCTGTTGACTCGATCTGAAATCTGTGCCATTTATTTAGATTGTTTGTTGTTTGTCATATATTCAATCAGATTCTCAGCCGTCTGTGACGTCTTCTGCATCTGACGTTTAAGCTTACGTGTAAAGAGCCATGCCCTGAGTTCGAAAAGCAATCCGAGCGGGAAGACTATGCCCACCAGCCTATCGGCCCACACCTTCTCAAACGGAGGCTGAACTCCGTGGCTCTGCAGCAGCGGGAATCCGTTAAGCATGTCAAGCTCAACGCGGTCACGGCTGTTGCCAAGTTCCGTTACCAGACTCTCCAACTCCGCACTCAGTTCTGTCATCTCGGTTGAATCCACGCTGCCGAAGAACAGGTTGCGATAGTTGGGAACAGTATTGAGCAGAGCCGACTGTTCAAGCTCCACACTCATACGCCTGATATCTTTCAATGATGCCAGACACTTGGTCCTGTCCGGATCATCGATGACAACATCCTTGCGGACGATGTTACGGTTCACCTTTGTTCCGAACCAGTATCTGAAGAACTCCATTACCACATCCCACTGGAACAGAGTGGAGTCTCCGTTGGCCTTGACCGTCAAGAATACGCTCAACGGTGTGAGCACCATCACGCTGAACCACGTACCCACTATACTCCATTCGCCCTCGCGGTACATCTTATCACCCGAAACCGAAGTGATATAGAACAGGATGAAGGTCAACACCGACACTATCACAGGAATACCCAGACCACCCTTCCTGATTATCGCACCCAGAGGTGCGCCTATAAAGAAGAAGATGAGGATTGACAGCGAGTTGGTTATCTTTTTCATCCATTCTATCCAGTGGCGGCGTATGGTCTTGTCACCATAGTACATATTGGAGCTTTTGATAGCCAGATCACCAGCCTGTGTCTGTATCTTGGAGCGCATATCACTCCTTATGTCAACCTGCTGATTACGGCTGGAAACCGCAAAAACGCTGTCTGCATTGATAATCTTGGATTTGAGATTCTCAAATGCAACCGAATCAGCCTTCTGCATACGGTATGTAGCAAGCGCAGTAACCTTGAACTCGGCCATATTGCCACGTCCCACACTGTCCTGATTGCCGGACAGGGAGTCAATGGTATGCTTGATCTCGTTCATGTTCTTACTCATGGCCTGCGAGCTCACCAACCCGTCGGGAGCCTCCTTCATATCTGAATTGAACTCCAGAAGGATATGCTTCTCGCGGAATCCCTCACGACGGTAAGGCTTACCCTTGCTGTCTATATCTTTCTCCTGACAGAACTGCTCACCGCTGAACAGATGCAGGTAGAGATGCTGCTTATCGGCCGTGGTCTCCATATATGCGGAGTCCGATACAATCACGCTCAGATTCTCATAACCGTCACGATGATCGTAGATTGTCACATCATACAGGGCGCCGGTACTGAAATCCTTATGCTTTACATACATGTTGAATCCCTGGATCTGGGTATAGAAGACACCTTCAGGTATATCCAGTTCCGGATTCTTCTCATTTATGGAGAATATCAGCGCATACAGGTTCTTGGCCGCACGCGGTACCGTCACGTTCTGGAAGTAGAATGACAAGCCCGCCAGCAATACGCTGAAAATCATGACGGGACGCATGATTCTGAGCAGCGGAATACCCGATGTCTTCATGGCCAGCAGTTCCAGACGTTCGCCAAAGTTTCCGAACGTAATGAGCGATGCCATGAGGACGGCCAACGGCAATGCCTGAGGCACCAGCGTCAGCGCAAACTCCCAGAAGAAACTTGCCAGCGTCACAAAGTCGAGACCCTTGCCTACAAGGTCCTCGGCATAACGCCAGACCACATTCATGAGGAGCACGAAAAGACAGATAGCAAACGCCGCCACAAAGAGCAGCAGAAAGCTTTTAAGAATAAAGATATCCAGTCTTTTCGGTCTCATATGAGATGCAAATTTTTCCAACTTGCAAAGGTAGGAAAAAAACGCATGTAATATGACCCGTTAGGAATATTTCAGGATTTACAGGCCGCAACGGTGAAGAGCCTCGATTGAGGTATCCCAGAGGCTGCGTACATCCTCCTCTGCATCTGAATCTGCAAAGTCGATTATTTCAAGTGAATAGTTGGATGTCAGATCGTTTTTAAGAATTCGCATTTCAAAGTATATTCCCGGCTCGTCATCCATCCAGTGAAAACGGACATAAGTGTTCTGGCGACAGTTAATCAGTTCCGCCTCACGTGATTCATGCTTACCCCAAATGAAACTGAAGGTCTTGCCATCTGTGCGTACATCATCGGCAAACCATGATGTAAGTCCCGGAGCTGTAGATATAGCCTCCCATATCATCGGTACAGACTGTGTGCTTAGTCCATATTCCAGTACGACTTTCGTTTTAGCCGGTATGTTTTTATCTGTAGCCATAGCATTAAACTCTCATGTTCTAATTGCAAAGAAATATTAAAATCTTTTAATTTCCAAATGTATGGGGGACATTTTTATAACAAAAATATGGAGTTAAAAAGTTGCAGGTATCAAAAAACGGCATTACCTTTGCACCCGCTTATCGAGCGATGGCGGGATAGCTCAGCTGGTTAGAGCGCATGATTCATAATCATGAGGTCCCCGGTTCAATCCCGGGTCCCGCTACAAAAAAAGGAGGTCCAAACGGCCTCCTTTTTTCGTGGTGGGGCCCGGGTTGGGCCGGGGCCGGGAATACATTTCTTTTATTATAATTTAAGGTGGGGGTTACGGGAAAAAGTGTAATTTTGCGGTGCTTTTGCTAAGTGGAGTTTACAATTTAAGCAATTATATATGGAATTAATGGAGCAGATTATTGCGCGTGCTAAGGAGAACAAGCAGCGCATTGTGTTGCCGGAGGGTACTGAGGAACGTACTCTTAAGGCAGCCGACAGGGTTCTTGCCGACGGTGTGGCAGACCTTATCATCCTGGGTAACAAATCAGAGATTGAAGGACTCGCTTCACAGTGGGGTCTTAAGAACATCTCAAAGGCCACTATCATCGACCCGGAGAACAACCCCAAGAAGGATTTCTATGCAAACCTGCTGTTCGAGCTGCGCAAGAACAAGGGCATGACCATCGAAGAGGCACAGAAGAAGGTACTTGATCCCCTCTACCTGGGTTGCCTCATCATCAAGAACGGCGATGCTGACGGTCAGCTTGCAGGCGCACGCAACACCACAGGCAACGTGCTCCGTCCCGCACTCCAGATAATCAAGACCGCTCCCGGTATCTCAGTTGTATCAGGTGCGTTCATCATGATAACCAAGACCCCGCAGTACGGCGAGAACGGCATCATGGTATTTGCCGATTGCGCGGTTACTCCGGTTCCCGATGCAGACCAGCTGGCACAGATTGCAGTTGCATCAGCAGGCACAGCGACCGCAGTTGCAGGATTCGCCGAGCCCCGCGTTGCAATGCTCAGCTTCTCAACCAAGGGTTCAGCCAAGCACGAGGTCGTAGACAAGGTTACCACCGCTCTGCAGAAGGCCAAGGAGCTGGCTCCTGACCTCAAGATTGACGGTGAGCTCCAGGCCGATGCCGCCATAGTACCTTCAGTAGGTGCAAGCAAGGCTCCGGGTTCAGAGATTGCAGGTAAGGCAAACGTACTTGTATTCCCCAATCTGGAGGTAGGCAACATCGCATACAAGCTGGTACAGCGCATTGGTAACGCCGAGGCCATCGGCCCTATCCTTCAGGGTATAGCACGTCCCGTGAACGATCTGTCACGCGGCTGCTCAGTTGATGACGTTTATAAAATGATCGCCGTTACCTCAAACCAGGCAATGGCAGCAAAAAAAGCATAACATAAGATGAAGATACTGGTACTGAACTGCGGCAGCTCGTCAATCAAGTACAAGCTGTTTGACATGGATAAGAACGATGTCATTGCACAGGGCGGAATTGAGAAGATAGGCATGAAGGGTTCTTTCCTCAAACTCACCGATACTAACGGCGAGAAGGTTATCATTGAGAAGGAGATCCCCGAGCACACAGTAGGTGTAAAGTTCATATTCGAGGTACTTACCGGCAGCCAGTACGGCGTAATCAAGTCTCTGGATGAGATCAACGCTGTAGGTCACCGCATGGTACACGGAGGTGAGAAGTTCAACAAGAGCGTCATCCTTACCCCCGAGGTTCTGGAGGCATTCGCAGCCTGCAATGATCTGGCTCCCCTGCACAACCCCGCAAACCTGAAGGGTGTAAACGCAGTAAGCGAGCTCCTTCCCAACGTTCCGCAGGTTGGTGTATTTGACACCGCATTCCATCAGACCATGCCCGACTACGCATACCTCTATGCAATTCCCTACGAGCTGTATCAGAAGTATGGCGTTCGCCGTTACGGGTTCCACGGAACATCACACCGCTTTGTATCAGGCGAGATATGCAAGTATCTTGGCATCAAGCCCGAGGGTTCAAAGATAATCACCTGCCACATCGGAAACGGCGGTTCAATCACCGCAGTAAAGGACGGCAAGAGCGTTGACACCACCATGGGTCTCACTCCTCTGGAGGGCATCATGATGGGAACACGCAGCGGTGACATCGATGCAGGCGCAGTAACCTTCCTCATGGAGAAAGAGGGACTGGACAGCACCGGCATGTCAAACCTTCTGAACAAGAAGTCAGGTCTGCTGGGCATTTCAGGTGCTTCAAGCGATATGCGTGAGGTTACCGCTTCAATGGAGGCCGGCAACGAGCGCGCTGCACTGGCCAAGAAGATGTACGCTTACCGCATCAAGAAATACATCGGCGCCTTTGCTGCTGCAATGGGTGGCGTTGACGTAGTCGTATTCACCGGCGGCGTAGGTGAGAACCGTCACGAGGTTCGTGAGGCCGTTTGCGAGAACATGGAGTTCCTGGGCATCAAGCTCGACAAGGAGCAGAACGCCAAGATCATGTTCGGCAAAGACGGAATCATTTCAACTCCCGACTCAAAGGTCAAGGTAGTCGTACTGCCTACCGATGAGGAACTGATGATTGCTCAAGACACTCTTGCTCTCACTAAGTAATAGCGGAGAACTGAAATAAAAAAGCTGCCTTTCGGGGCAGCTTTTTTTATTTATTGTCACCTCCTTCGAGGTAATTATTCATCGTAAGGGTTTTGCCGTCAAACACGGCGTAGGTGTATTGCGTGATCCAGTCACCGAGTATAAGCAGACGGCTTGAATGACTCAGCATCAGATCAAGTTCTATGTGACGGTGTCCGAATATGAAGAAGTTGATGTCGGGATGAGACTTAAGATACTCCTTGGCATAGATGACCTGAAACTCCTTATCCTCACCCAGATACTTGTCCACTCCGTTCAGACGGTGTTTCTCCATGCTCTTTTTTGCCCAAGACAGGCCAAACCACATGCTCCAGCGTGTGGGCAGCAGGGAATAGAGGAACTGGCATACACGGCTGCGGAAGATACCTCTCATAAAGCGGAACGTACGGCTGGGATCCCCCATTCCGTCACCATGAGCCAGGAAGAACTCCTTACCCATGATCTCGACCGTTACAGGTTCCTTATGGAGTATGACGCCGCATTCGCGCTCCAGATAGCCGAAAGACCAGATATCGTGATTGCCTATGAAATAGTGTACCTCGACGCCGCTGTCCGTAAGCTCGGATATCTTGCCCAGAAAACGGGTGTAGCCTTTGGGTACGACATACTTGAACTCATACCAGTAGTCAAACATGTCACCCAGCATATAGATGGCCTGGGCCTTGTCCTTGATATCATCAAGAAAACGCACCAGACGTCGTTCCTGCATCCGCTTATGGTCAATAGCCCATGAGCCCAGATGTGCGTCAGAGATAAAATAAACCTGTTTCATATCAGTCCCAATTCAAGTTTGGCCTCCTCGGACATCATATCCTTGTCCCATTCGGGTTCAAAGACCAGATTGACCGTGGCTGATTTGACGCATTCAAGACCCTCGACCCTGAGACGGACATCCTCAACGATGAAATCCGCCAGAGAGCAGCCGGGTGCCGTCAGCGTCATGTCAATGACCACATTGGCGTCATCATCGACATCAACCTTGTAGATCAGGCCAAGATTGTATATGTCAACGGGTATCTCAGGATCATAAACGGTCTTGAGTACCTCTACGACTTTCTCCTCTATATCAAACTTCTCACTCATCTTCAACTCACAGCCGACCATGGTCGGCATAGCTGTAATATCCGCCGTCAGTGAATATCACATGATCCAGCAAAGATATATCCATCGTGTAGCACGCCTGACGGACAGCTGTCGTCAAACCGTCATCCTGACGGCTGGGTATAAGATTGCCCGACGGATGATTATGACACATTGCCACAGCCGTAGCCCTGCGCACAATCGCTTCACGAACAATAAGGCGGACATCGACCGATGCGCTCGTCAGGCCTCCCTGACTTACAAGTATGCTGTCCACCACCCTGCCGGCCTGGTTGAGCAGCAGCACATGGCACTCCTCGACCTGCTTATCGGCCATGACGGGAAAAAACCAGTCATAGATGTCACGCGACGTCCTAATAACGGGCTTACGCAAAGGCTTCTCTTCCTTACGGCGTCTGCCCAATTCACATGCGGCCAGGATTGTTATCGCCTTGGCCTCACCTATTCCTTTAAAAGAGCAAAGCTCCCCGACGCTAAGTTTTCCAAGTTCGGAAAGACTGTTGCGGCAGGAAGCCATCACTTTTTGGGTCAAAGCCACCACCGAATCTTCAGTGTTTCCAGTGTGTATTAGAATCGCCAATAACTCAGCGTTTGTAAGCGCGCCTGCGCCTTTTTGCTTCATCTTTTCACGGGGGCGATCCTCTACGGCCCACTGCTTAAGATTCAGCTTGTCTGGCTTATTCATCCATTCCTTATGCCTTTACGCGGCCCTGGTATGATCCGTCGCGGGTGTCGACCTCGATCAGCTCACCTTCATTGATGAACAGAGGTACGCGAACCTCGCAACCGGTCTCAACCTTAGCGGGCTTGGTGGCATTGGTAGCCGTATCACCCTTAAGGCCGGGTTCTGTATATGTAACCTTGAGCACTACCTTAACGGGCAGATCTGCAAACAGGATCTCACCTGTGTTGGCGTTGGTAACAACATCAACAACCTCACCCTCCTTGAGGTAATCAACACCGTTGATGAGGTCCTTGATAATGGTTACCTGCTCAAAATCCTCCTGATTCATGAAAATATAACCCATCTCATCCTGATACAGGTACTGATAAGGACGACGCTCAACGCGAACATCCTCCAGCTTGAAGCCAATCTGGAATGTACGCTCCAGTACGCGGCCGTTAACCACGTTCTTAAGCTTGGTACGTACGAATGTGTTTCCCTTACCGGGTTTTACATGGAGAAAATCAATGCAGAAATAAAGCTGGCCCTCCAAGTTGATGCAGGTGCCGATCTTAATGTCTTGACAAAGAATCATAAAAGTCTGTTTGTTCTATTATTAATAAAAATCTTTTCGCATTGCAAAAGTAGTGCAATGAGACAAATAGACAAAACTTTAGACAAAAAAAGAGATGCAATTTGCATATTATGAAAAAAGAAACTACCTTTGCCCTCCGATTTCCAAAATCAGACAGAAAACAATAAAAAATATATAACGATGAAAAGAACATTTCAGCCTTCTAACAGGAAGAGAAAGAACAAGCACGGATTCCGTGAGAGAATGGCCACTGCTAACGGCCGTCGTGTACTTGCTTCACGCAGAGCCAAGGGCCGCAAGAAACTGACAGTATCTGACGAGTACTGCGGAACCAAGAAGTAATCCTTGATACAAAGGTAAAATAAAGAGGGCCGGACATTCAGTTCGGCCCTCGTTGTTTATTCCAACAAACACCTCCATCCTTTGCACCTTTTACTCCAAAATGATTATTTTTGTGAGTTGAAACTGATTGAATCGAAAAATGGCGGACAACAAGTTAAATAAACGACGCGGAATACTGATAATCCTGCTCAATGTGCTGGTAATGATTGCCATTGCCGTGATATTGCTGCTTGTCACATTCAGATGGATAAAGTCATACACCCTTCATGGGGAATACATAGCCGTACCTGATGTTTCAGGCATGTTTGAAGAGGAAGCCGGAAAGACACTTGCAGCCGCCGGCCTCAAGTATGAGGTGCTGGACTACAAATATGACAACATGATGGTTGAGGGTGGTGTCATAGAACAGAAACCCAAACCCGGTGCTTATGTTAAGGACGGCCGCAAGATATACCTCACCCTCAACTCCGGAAAAGTGCCCATGAGAGCGGTACCTGATGTGGCCGATAACAGTTCACTGCGAGCTGCCGAGTCCAGACTGACTGCAGCCGGATTCAAACTTGGAAAGACGGTTTACATAGACGGTGACCAGGACTGGGTTTATGAGATAAGGTATCAGGGCGAAAAGATTGAAGCCGGAACCGAGATACCGGAAGGTTCCCTGCTGACAATTGTAGCAGGCAACGGAAACCCGGTTGAGCGCATTGAGGAAGTTGATTCGACCGCCGTTATTGACTCAGATTTCTTTGAGTAATCCTTATGACAGACCTCGAAGACGAGATAGAAGAGTCTTTGGATGACCTTGAGCCCACTCCGGACTCAGCGGAACTGTACGAGCATTTCCGTGTAGTGGCCGATAAAGGACAGAGTCTGCTTCGCGTAGACAAGTTCCTGTTTGACCATCTGGAGCACTCATCACGCAACCGCATACAGAATGCCGCCGATGCCGGAATGGTGATGGCCAACGGCAAGCCGGTAAAAAGCAATTATAAGGTAAAGCCGCTTGACGTGATAACGGTCATGATGGACCGTCCGCGTTACAACAGCGATATCGAGCCTGAGGATATACCTCTGGATATTGTGTATGAGGATGACTGTCTGCTGGTGGTAAACAAGCCGGCAGGTCTGGTGGTTCATCCCGGATGCGGAAACTTTCACGGCACACTGGTAAATGCCGTGGCATGGCATCTCAGGGACAACCCCCATTATGACCCCAACAGCCCGCAGGTAGGTCTGGTACACCGCATCGACAAGGACACGTCAGGTCTGCTGGTGGTAGCCAAGACACCCGATGCAAAGACATGTCTGGGAAAGCAGTTCTTTGACAAGACCACCAAACGCGCATACCAGGCTCTGGTATGGGGCGTTCCCAATCCGGCGGAAGGCAGGATTGAAAGCCAGATAACCCGCAACCCCAAGGACCGTCTGCAGATGGCGGTGTCATTTGACCCCGAGGTAGGCAAACACGCCGTTACCCATTACACGGTTCTGGAGCGTTTCGGTTACACGTCACTGGTGGAGTGCCGTCTGGAGACCGGACGTACGCATCAGATCAGGGTGCATATGAAACACATCGGACACCCTCTGTTCAGCGATGAGCGTTACGGAGGAGACCAGATACTCAAAGGCACCACTTTCAGCAAATACCGTCAGTTCGTACAGAACTGTTTTGAGATATGTCCGCGCCAGGCACTGCATGCCAAGACATTGGGATTTGTACATCCCAAGACCGGAAAGGAGATGTTCTTCAACTCCGAACTCCCGGCCGATATGCAGACGCTGATAGAAAAATGGCGGGACTATGTAAGTTCAAGAGATTTTGAAAAATAACATATAAAGAATGAAACGCAAGATTGCAATCGTAGCAGGCGGCGACTCAAGTGAGAATCCCGTATCACTCCGCAGCGCCGCAACCATCCTTGA
Source organism: uncultured Bacteroidales bacterium (assembly GCA_902798685.1). Taxonomy (GTDB): domain Bacteria; phylum Bacteroidota; class Bacteroidia; order Bacteroidales; family Bacteroidaceae; genus Colenecus. The sequence goes on along the minus strand of CADBXO010000012.1, from coordinate 29,020 downwards.
GTACATGGACAAGGATAAGTACGAACCCTATATCCTGGAGATTGAAGGCAAGAACTGGCAGGTGCATGTCAGTGAGAACATATCGGCCCCGGTGGACCGCAATGATTTCAGCTTTACCTGGCAGGGAAAGAAGACCGTATTCGACTACGCATACATAATCATACATGGAACTCCCGGTGAGAACGGAGTGTTCGAGGGTTATCTCAGACTCATGCGCATACCCTTCTCCACATGTGATGTACTGCCGTCGGCACTTACATTCAACAAGTTCGTGCTCAACAAGACCATGAAGAGCTGCAAGGTGAATGTGGCCGATTCACGTCGCCTGCGTAAAGGTGACAAGGTGGATCCCGACAAGATCATCAGCAAGGTGGGTCTACCCTGCTTCATCAAGCCCACAGACGGCGGTTCAAGTTTCGGCACGACCAAGGTCAAGACCCGCGAGCAGATTATCCCTGCTGTCGAGGAAGCGTTCAAGGAGAACAACGAGATCATGATAGAATCATTCATGCAGGGTATCGAGGTTACCAACGGTTACTTCAAGACCCGCAAGCGTGAGGTCAAACTGCCGGTTACCGAGGTGGTTCCCAAGACTGATTTCTTTGACTATGACGCCAAGTACAACGGCCAGGTTGAGGAGATCACTCCCGCCCGCATATCGGATGAGTTGCGTGACCGCATCCAGGACCTGACAGCCAAGATCTATGACCTGCTGGGCTGCCACGGAATAATCCGCAACGACTATATCATTACTGACGGCGACAAGATCAACCTGCTTGAGGTGAACACCACCCCGGGCATGACCGCCACCAGTTTCATACCGCAGCAGATCAGAGCAGCCGGTCTGAATCTGACTGATGTACTTACAGAGATAATTGAGGACAGTTTCTGAAAATGAAAAAGATAGAGATTCCTGCCGAATTTGAGAAGATGCGGTCTCTGGAGGACCATGAGGTTCGCGGCGCCGTACTCTCATTGCTTAACGACCCTGCCTTTGTAAAGATAGTGAAGGGCGTTGTCAAGGGTGTGCCTATCTGGGTACACAAGCTCTACACCAAACGCTTCAGGACAGTCAACAGTTTTCAGCTGGGAATGATCTGTCCGTTCCTGGTCAGAATCCTTAAGAAAGCCACTACCGGATTCACCAAGGACTTCTCGGCACTTCCCGACAATCATCAGGATTACATCTACCTGTCAAATCACCGTGACATCGTATTGGATTCGGCCTACCTGGATTACATACTTCTTCTGTCCGGCAAGAAATCAGTGGAGATAGCCATCGGCAACAATCTTCTGATTCATCCGTGGATTGAGACTCTGGTACGTCTCAACCGCAGTTTCGTAGTGAACCGCTCCGCCACAGCAGCTGAACTGCTGGAATCATCAAAGCTGCTGTCCAAGTACATACGTTTTGTCATTGAGGAGAAGAAGAGTCCCGTATGGCTGGCTCAGCGCGAAGGCCGTGCCAAGGATTCCGATGACCGCACCCAGAAGAGCGTACTCAAGATGCTGGCCATGTCAGGACCCGATGACATGTCACTCTCAGAGAGACTGCAGTCACTCCATATCTGCCCGCTTACCATAAGCTATGAGTATGACCCGTGTGACTGGCTCAAGGCCGCCGAGTTCCAGCTCAAGCGTGACAACCCCGATTACGTAAAGAGCGAGCAGGCCGATCTGGACAACATGAAGACCGGCATATTCGGATTCAAGGGACACCTGCATTATCAGGTATCGGCCCCGATAGATAATGAGATTGCCGCTCTTGACAGTTCAGTGCCGCGCAACCAGTTCCTGGATCAGGTTGCACAGATAATTGACAGGCACATTTTTGAAGGTTACCGTATCTACCCCTGCAACCGCATTGCATTGGATATGCTCCGTGGTGACAATGCAGAGGCCGATAACTACACACCCAGACAGAAGCAGGCTTTCCAGAAATATCTGGACGGACAGCTTGCCAAGATTGATATTCCCAATCCGGACTGGGATTTCTTAAGGGAGCGTATACTCACTATGTATGCCAATCCTCTCATTAACCAAAAAAGCGTAACAGAGCAATGAAAAGAACCACCATGTTACTGACCTTGGCAGCCGTCGCAATGGCAGCCGTCATATCCTGTGATCCGTATCGCGAGGAGAAGATTGAAACCATGTTCTCCGGTTATATGACCGGAAACACTGACAGCGAAGGATACGTAGCCGTTCTCACCAACGATTTCGGTACTCAGTACATGGTTCGTGAGAAGTCGGAGAAGCTTGTTCCTGACACCACATACAGACTGGTGGTTTCGGTAGCACTTGACGAGGACCTGACAGCACGTATCATCCAGATGGCCCCCACCATCTCATACAGAGCGCCCAAGGACGTCATCGTGCCGGATTCTCTGCGTGTAAAAGATCCTCTGGAGATTATCAGCTATTACATCGGAGGCGGATACCTGAACGTCAATCTGGGCATCAAGGTTTCAAAAGAAGACGCACGGCACAGACTTCTGTACACATATAAGGACAGTCTTGGCAGCCCCAAGTTCACCATTTATCACAAAGCTTACGGTGATGAACCGGTATATACCAAGCATGCCTATGTCTCTATTCCGCTTTACGGATACGGACTGGCTAAAAATGACACAGTCTTCCTGAGCAGCAACGGCTACAAGGAAGACTATGACTATACGCTGGTTTTCAAATAAACCTTATTTCAGTCCCTCAAGGATTTTCTTAAGAACGACGGTGGCCGATATCTCTCTGTTGGCCGCCTCGGGTATTACCAGTGAGCGCGGGCTCTCGATAACGTCATCGGTAACGATCATATTACGGCGTACGGGCAGGCAGTGCATGAAGAACGCATTGTCTGTAACTGCCATCTGACGGTCACTGATAGTCCAGCTGCGGTCCTTGCTCAGCACCTCACCGTAATGCTCGGGGCTGGCGCATGACCAATTCTTTCCGTAGATGAAGTGTGCACCCTCAAAGGCTTTCATCTGATCATACTCTATACGGGCACCTGCAGTGAACTTGGGATCAAGCTCATAACCTTCAGGGTGTGTAATCACTACATCATAACCGGCTGCAACCATCCACTGTGCGAATGAGTTGGGAACGGCCTGCGGCAGAGCCTTGGGATGCGGAGCCCAGCTCATTACTACCTTGGGACGCTCAACGGTCTTATGCTCCTCAATGGTGATCCAGTCAGCAAAACTCTGGAGCGGATGTCCGGTAGCGGCCTCCATTGAGAATACAGGACGGCCTGAGTACTGGATGAACTGGTTGAGGATCTTCTCCTCATAGTCATCCTGACGGCTCTCGAAACGTGCGAATGAACGTACGCCGATGACATCGCAGTAGCAACCCATTACGGGGATAGCCTCAAGCAGATGCTCGGACTTGTCACCGTCCATGATGACACCGCGCTCAGTCTCAAGTTTCCAGGCTCCCTGGTTCACATCCAGGACTATAACGTTCATGCCCAGGTTGAGAGCAGCCTTCTGTGTGCTCAGACGGGTACGCAGGCTGGAATTGAAGAACACCATCAGCAGGGTCTTGTTACGTCCCAGCTCTACATATTTGAAACGGTCTTTCTTTATCTCAAGGGCCTCCTGCAATGCCTGATGCAGATCACCCAGATCCTTAACGCAAGTAAAATGTCTCATCGTCAAAAGGGTTTATTGTCTTGTCTGGCCGTCACCGCTGATCAGCCATTTGTATGTTGTAATCTCTTCAAGTCCCATAGGACCGCGTGCATGCATCTTCTGTGTGCTGATGCCTATCTCGGCACCAAGTCCGAACTGTGCACCGTCAGTGAATGCGGTGGATACGTTCACATAGACGCAGGCTGCATCGATGTACTGCTGGAACTTACGTGCATGCTCGGCGTTCTCTGTTACAATGCACTCACTGTGATGTGAAGTGTTGATGCGTATGTGCATCAGGGCATCCTCATAAGAGGGAACGGTCTTTATTGACATGCGGTATGCCAGGAACTCCTTGCCGAAACTCTCATCAGTAGCATGCTCCAGCAACTGTGTGGGATACTTTCCTTCAAGAGCGGCGTATGCCTGCTCATCGGCCTCAATGACTACGTTCTTATCGGCCATGCGGATGCAGAGCTCAGGCAGATCCTTGAGGCGGTCAGCGTGTATTACCAGAGAGTCAAGCGCGTTGCAGACGCTGACGCGGCGGGTCTTGGCGTTGAATATGATATCGGCTCCCTTCTTAAGGTCACCCTCTTTATCGAAATATGTGTGGCATACTCCTGCTCCGGTCTCGATGCACGGGATCTGAGCCTGCTCGCGAACCGACTTGATAAGACGTGCGCTGCCACGTGGGATCAGGAGGTCAACCATTCCGACTGCCTTCATAAGCTCGGCGGCAGCCTCATGGCCGGCGGGAAGCAGTTCCACTACATGGGGATCTATACCCTTCTGCTCCAGGACACGGTGAATCAGGTCAACTATGGCGCAGTTGGAGTCATAGGCATCGCTGCCGCCCTTGAGTGCGCAGGCGTTGCGCGACTTGAAGCAGAGTGAGAAGACGTCAAAACTTACGTTAGGACGGGCCTCATATATGACGCCGATGACACCGAACGGTACACGGACACGAGTCAGTTTCATGCCGTTGGGGCGTACACGCTCGTCGATAACCTTGCCTACCGGGCTCTCCAGCTCAGCGACATGGCGCATATCGGAGGCGATACCCTTGAGGCGGTCCTCGGTGAGCAGCAGGCGGTCATAAACAGGGTTGCTGCGGTCCATGCGGGCCAGATCCTTGGCGTTGGCCTCAAGCAGAACGGCAGAATTGCTCTCAATGGCATCGGCCAGTGTGAGCAGCAGGTCATTTATCTGATTCTCCTCCAGAACGGGAAGAGAGTATGATGCATCTTTAAGGAGTTGTAGGGTATTCTCTATCATGGTTACTTTTTTGAAGCATGGAAACGTGTGCAGCGGGCATTCTCGGGATCTGAGAGAACCTCGATGAGCACATCCTGACGGCGGCCGTTGGCTATGCGTACCTCAATGCCGTCGGCGGCTACACCCAGGGCGGTCTTCATCTTTGTCATCATGCCGCCGCGTCCGTATTGGGACTTTGTACCGCTGATGCATGATGAATAGTCATCATCGGCATAGACATCATGGATGAGTTCTGATCCGGGTTCGTCGGGGTTACCGGTGAAAACACCGTCCACATTACTCAGAATCACCAGGATCTCGGCCTCCATCATACGGGCCACAAGACCTGACAGTTCATCATTATCAGTGAACATAAGCTCCTCGACTGATACAGTGTCATTCTCATTGATGACAGGTACCACACCGTTGTCAAGCATTGCGGTCATACAACGCATCTGGTTGGCATGGAGAGTCTCGTTAGTAAAGTTCTCCTTTGTGGTAAGTATCTGTCCTACTGTGATTCCGTACTCCTGGAAAAGGTCATAGTAATGCTCTATCAGCTTGGCCTGGCCTACTGCAGCAAAAAGCTGGCGGCTGGTCACGCTCTTTTCATCCTTGAGCATGGGTAATGCTCCGCGTCCTGATGCCACGGCACCTGAAGAGATAAGCAGCACCTCGATACCGCGATGTCTGAGCTCGGCTATCTGATCTACCAAAGCGGCCATACGGGCCAGGTCCAGACGACCGTCCGGACGGGTAAGCACATTGCTGCCTACCTTGACAGCTATACGTTTGGGGTTATTCATTGTTCCTGTAAAAGTTGCTCAGCACGATCCTTGTCCTCAGGGTTCACCAGGACACTGACCGGACCGGCCATTGCGGTATATGTTGAAAAGATTGCACTCATGGAATTGTTCATGATCATGGCTGGTATCCCATCGGCCTCAAGACGTGACCTCACTACCTCTGCTTCAAAGGCCTGACCTTTGAAAACGCATACCAAATTCTGTTTTTCATTCATGATTACTTGGATTATCTATTGTGAACTCGCAAAGTTAATGATTTTTCCATACCTTTGAGTCGATATGTCACTCAAACGCTTAGTTATACTCTCAATATTGTCTGTAAGCTTCCTTGTAGCACGTGCTTCAGATTTAAACGACGCCGCCTCCCAAGACACCATTTGGTTTGATGACGGCGCCTGGTATGCAGGTGAAATAGCCGACTCCATGTTCAACGGATACGGCAAGATGGTCTATCCTGACAGCACTGTCTATGAGGGAGAATGGAAAGACGGCCTGTGGAACGGAAAAGGAGAGGTATCCTATCCCGACGGAGATACATACAGCGGAAACTTCAAGGAACATGAATTCAGCGGATTCGGCACCTACATCTATTCGGACGGCGCCAAGTATGAAGGCTATTGGGAGGACGGAATGTTCAACGGAAGCGGCACCATGAATTATGCCGACGGAAGCACCTATGCAGGCGAGTGGGAAAATGACAAGAAAAACGGCTTAGGTGTTTTCTATGACGCTCAGACAGGAGCTCTGCTCAAGGGTAATTTCCTTATGGACATGTACATCGGGCAACAGAATAACAGCTACAAAAACACCAGTGCCCTCAACAACAATAACAATTTCGGTTGGGATGAGTCTTATCCGCATAACTCCCGTCCCGAATCATGCTGGCATTATCCGGGCGATTCATATGTCAGCATAACATACGGAACAAAGCAGATGCTTTCTCTTCATGCAGATTTCAGCATCTCCAAACGTATCTTTGCCGGATTCTCACTGGGATTCAACACAGCCACTCACAGGATAGGTGAAGTCTCTGTCACTTATGACGAGGATACGGGCGAGAAGAACATACTGATAGATTGGGACGAGTTCATGGATGAGATCCTGACAGAGAACACATACAATATGTTCCGGCTTAACGGAGAATTCGGAGTCAGCTGGGGCTGGTTCTCACTTGGTACCGCAATCGGTGTATCCCTGAAAAACACCGTCCGTAACTGCCGCAGCCTCGAGCACAACCTCAGCTACTATGAGCCCGGAACCCTTTACTATCGTGAAAAGGTTACCGGAGCAAAGTTCGTTTACGACATATTTACAGATTTCATATTGAGCCGTTCCATTCCACGTCTCTATTCCTGTTCCATGCGTACCGGCTACAGCAACATTGACGGTTTTTACGTAGGAGCAGGTATAACCTTCTGATCAATTGCCTATGTCACTCCGTAGTTTGTTTGTCCTATTACTATCAGTTGCCGCCAGTCTTTCAGGCTATGCCTGGAATCCCGCAGACAGTATATCGGCCGATACCATATTGATGGAAGACGGTTCTCTCTATATGGGGCAGTATGACTCGCTGTTCAACGGCAAGGGAAGGTGTATTTATGCAGACGGAACGGTCTATGACGGCGAATGGAAAGACGGAATGTGGGAAGGCTATGGCACAGTGGTTTACCCCGACGGAGACGTTTATCAGGGTGACTTCCTCAATAATCTCAAGGATGGCAAAGGCACATATACCTATCATACCGGCGCCAGATATGAAGGAGAATGGAAGAATGACAGATTCAACGGTAAGGGACTGCTGGTTTTTGAAGACGGAGGCAGGTATAACGGTTCCTGGAAAGATGACATGAAGCACGGATACGGAACACTGAACTCATATGACGGCCAGCTCATCACAGGTTATTTCTATAATGACGAATACCTTGGATTGCCGTCTGACACCGAAATCGCACAGGACAGCACCCTCACACCTGAACTCAAGGAATGGGGATTCCGGAAAGAAAGCATAGAGAACCTGAGCATGTCAATGGGCATTTCCTACTCCAAAGAAAACATCCTGACCGGTTCTATCTGGTTTGAAATGTCAGACCAGTCCTATATGGGTTTCTCATTCGGGCATAATGTGAATCCGCCTATCAGAGGAAAAGAGGGTTATTATTCGGCTATAATTCCGCAGGACGTTCATATGACAGGAGTATATGTTCACTCCTTCTTTACCTGTGATATGGGCCTCAAGTGGAAGCAGTTCTCTATTGCAGGAGGTGCCGGCATCTCTTTCAAGACCGCATACTATAACTGCAAAGCCAACTTAAGCGAGGATTTTTACACCACACCCTTCATTGAACAGGGCGATTGTTATTACGTAAAATTGCCCGACAACATCTCATTCGCATACCGGGCGATGATAAGATACCACCTGGAAACAGACAAAAAACCCAAGGTATCGGTGTACCTTGGGTATGGAAATGCAGAATCCCTGTTCCTGGGAGTGGGATGGAAGATTTAGACCAGGTGTCTTACAAGATCCTCCCTGTCACCGTACAGATAATCGATAACAGGCATCTCAATCATTGTATAGCAACCTGGCTTCTGGAGCATTGAAGCGCGAGCTGCGCAAACCAGAATCTGACCGGTAAGAGCCGGGTTGTTGATTTTCATATCAAATTCGAACAACTGGTTCTGGGTCTTGCCCGATACACCCTTGCGGGTAAGGTTAACGCCATGTCCCATATCCTTGAGAGCATCGACTGACTCAACCTGCATTACGTGGGTCTCATCATTTACAAAGTAGGGATCAGCCTTGATTGCAGCGGCAACATCCTCAAAACGGTAGCCGTCAAGAATCTCAACATATACCATGCGGCGATGAATTCCTGTACCTACGGGAATAGTCATTGAAAGAGCAGCCTTTACACCGGGAATGGCCTTTACTGCAACTGAGTGACCCATTGACATTCCGGGGCCGAAATTGGTATAGCTTACACCCTTGGGGGCCATGGCCTGCATCAGGGCGCGAACGATTGAATCCGATCCCGGATCCCATCCTGCAGATATCACAGCAACCTTTCCGGCTTCCTTGGCAACCTCCATAAGACGCTTGCGTGTCTCGGGGATGAGTGTATGGATATCAAAGCTGTCAATTGTATTGATACCTAAGGGAAGGATCTCCTTTGCGTACTCCTCAGTCTTACGTGAAGGAACGCACAGAATAGCAACATCAGGCTTGGGAAGTTCTGAAATATTCTTTACAATCTTATAACCCTCGATCTCCTTGGGGCAGTCTGCTGCACCGTTGCGGCGAACTATTCCTGCAACTTCAAAATCAGGGGCAGTCTCAAGAGCCTCAAGCACGTATTTTCCAATGTTTCCATAGCCTACTATGGCTGCTTTAATCTTTTCCATAAGGTTTGTTTTTTGATTCTGGCTGCGAAATTATTAAAAAATCTGCTCTTATGTATACGCGCACGTGCAATAATCAAGCGTTTGGCGCGTTTAAATACAGTAACTGAAAAAACATACAAAAATGATAGAATTCATTCAGGGTAAAATCGAGGAGCTCACTCCTACTCAGGCAGTTCTGCTCACACAGGGCGGAGTTGCATATGATCTGAACATATCCCTTTACACATATTCCGCAATACAGGGTAAGGACGATACCCGCCTTTACGTTTATGAAGCAATACGTGAGGATGCATATATCCTCTACGGTTTCAGCGGCAAGCAGGAACGTGAGCTTTTCCTTATGCTCATATCCGTTCCGGGCATCGGCGGTGCATCGGCCAGAATGATTCTTTCATCATTCTCACCTTCTGAACTGATAGGCATTATCAGCTCCGGCAACGACTCACTGCTCAAGAAGGTCAAGGGAATAGGCGCCAAGACCGCACAGCGTATCATCGTGGATCTGCATGACAAGATTGCCAAGACACAGTCCGATGAGATGCCGCTTGACCTGCAGACCGGAGTACAGACCGGACAGGTGGCAACCGAGGCCATCACAGCCATGGTAACCCTGGGATTCCCGCAGGCCGCATCGCAGAAGGTGGTACAGGCCATACTCAAGGAGCAGGAAGGTCTTACAGTGGAGGCTGTTATCCGCGAAGCACTGAAACGCATCTGAACAACATCCTGAAAACTTGATGATTAAGGGAAGAAACCTTGCTGCAGCACTGCTGCTCATGGGCTCCTGCTTGTGCGGGGGCCCCAGCTGCCTTTATGCACAGGGTGTCCAGAGGACTCTTCCCAACCCCGAGAACATAACCGAGGAGATTACCTATGATGAGGATGACGAGACATTCAGACTTGGATACAAACTGGGTGACTATTACATCGAGGTTCCCACGGTAATGACTCCCAACGAGTACAACCGTATGATGATGCAGCGTTCCCTGCAATCATTCTACCGTGACAAGTACAACGAGGAGAAGAAGGCTCAGGGAGACAACAAGTTTGACTTCACGGATATGAAGTTTGACCTGGGACCCGCCGAGAAGATATTCGGCCCGGGCGGAGTTCAGGTCAGGACAAGCGGATCAGCAGCCATCAAGTTCGGATACAACCGCAATAAGGTGGACAACCCTGCCCTGTCTGTCCAGAACCGTACAACAGGCGGTTTTGACTTTGACGAGCAGATAAACCTGAACATCAATGCCAGAGTCGGTGACAAGATCAACATGAACCTCAACTACAACACCGAGGCGACCTTTGACATTGACGCCAAGACAATCAAACTGCGTTACGAGGGTAAGGAGGATGAGATAATCCAACTTCTGGAGGCCGGTAACATAAGCTTCCCCACCAACTCGTCACTCATTCAGGGCGCATCATCACTGTTCGGTGTAAGATCGGACCTTCAGTTCGGAAAACTCAAGCTGCAGATGGTTCTCTCACAGAAAGAGTCGACATCATCATCTGTAAGTTCACAGGGAGGACAGCAGATAAACGACTTTGAGATTGACGCCAGCAGCTACGACGAGAACCGTCACTTCTTCCTGGCCCATTTCTTCCGTGACAGCTATGACGCCAACATGGCCATGTTGCCCAGTATAGTATCCGGCGTTCAGATAACCCGAATCGAGGTCTGGGTCACCAACAAGAAGAGCAACTATGACAACCCCAGAAACATCGTGGCCTTTACAGACCTGGGAGAGAGCGGTCACATAAGCAACAATATCTGGAACGCCCAAGGCGGACCGGCACCGGCCAACGCAGCCAATGACCTTTACAGCCGTATCGTCAACAATTACTCATCGGCCCGTGACATCGACCAGGTGGCAACCACACTGGGATCATTCCTGGAGGGAAGCACTGACTATGAGAAGATATCAAATGCCCGCAAGCTGAGTACATCGGACTACACCCTTAACAGCGAGTTGGGTTACATTTCACTTAAGAGCGCCCTTGCATCCGATGAGGTGCTGGCCGTGGCGTTCGAGTACACTTACGGCGGTAACAGCTATCAGGTGGGTGAGTTCTCATCGGACAAGACAGATCCCAGCGAGACGCTGTTTGTAAAACTTCTTAAGTCCAACTCCAACTCTCCCGGAAGCGGCACATGGGACCTGATGATGAAGAACATCTACTCCATCACCCAGGGCAACATCCAGAGCGCCCAGTTCAAGATGGGCATCTACTACAACAGCGACAGCACCGGAAGCCGACTGACTTATATACCGGAAGCCGAGCTCAAGAGCACTCCCCTGCTGCGTCTTATGAACCTGGACCGTCTGGATGACAATAACAACCCCCATCCCAACGGCAAGTTCGATTTTATAGACCGATATACGATTCAGGCCTCAAACGGTAAGATCATCTTCCCGGTAGTGGAGCCGTTCGGAAGCCACCTGCGCAAGGTGATTGCCAATGATGCCGTGGCCGATAAGTATGTATTCCAGGAACTCTACGACTCCACACGCGTGGTGGCCAAACGCATAGCCGACAAGGATAAGTTCATGCTTGTAGGCCAGTACTCGGGAACCAGCAGCAATGTCATACAGCTGGGTTCTTACAACATCCCGCGCGGATCAGTGAGAGTGACGGCCGGAGGAACGACCCTGGTGGAGAACAGTGACTATACCGTGGATTACAGCATGGGTACGGTAACCATCATCAACCAGAACATAATAGATGCCGGCACAAGCGTCAATGTCCAGCTGGAGAGCAACACCGAGTTCAGCATGCAGCGCAAGACGATGGCGGGAGTCAACTGGATGTATGATTTCACACCCGATTTCCAGATGGGCGGTACATTCATGCATCTGAATGAGAAACCCCTGACCAGCAAGGTTACCATGGGTGATGAGCCGCTGGTCAACACCATGTACGGACTCAATCTGAACTGGAAGCATGAGAGTCAGGCGCTTACCAACATCATTGACAAGATTCCGTTCGTAAACGCCACCCAGCCCTCCAGCATCAACTTCAAGGCTGAGATGGCCGCCCTGCAATCGGCCGTATCAGATAAGGTACAGGGAAGCGCATCATACATAGATGATTTCGAGGCTGCCGAGAGCGGCATAAGCATACTGCAGCCGTCAGCATGGTCTTTATCGGCCGTACCAAAGGGTATGAAGGGATACGGTCTGTCCGGACAGGTCGAGGCCGGATTCAACCGCGCCCTGCTCAACTGGTTCACCATTGACCCGCTGTTCACGCGCCGTAACTCACCGCTTACCCCGGCCCACATCAAGACTGACCTGGAGCAACTCTCCAACCACTATGTACGTGAGGTTTATGAACGTGAGCTCTACCCCAACAAGGAGTCAACTTCAAGTGAGTCAACCACACTCCAGATACTCAATCTGGCATATTATCCCAATGAACGCGGACCATACAACCTGAATCCCAACCTGGATGCAGACGGTCATCTGCCCAACCCGCAGGATAACTGGGGCGGTATCATGCGCCGTCTCACGACCACTGATTTTGAGGCCGCCAACATTGAGTACATTGAGTTCTGGATGCTGGATCCGTTCATCTACAACCCCGGTGCCGCCGGCGGTGACCTCTACCTGAATCTGGGTGAGGTATCCGAGGATGTGCTGCTGGACGGCAAGAAGTTCTTTGAGAACGGACTTCCGGTTGACGGAGACTCAGCCAAGTGGGCATCAACAGTTTGGGGCAAGGTACCTACCGGCAAGAGTCTGGTTTACGCCTTTGACAACAACGCAGCCGACAGCCGTGACCGTCAGGATGTAGGTCTGAACGGACTCTCATCAGAAGAGGAGCGCAGTTGGCCGGCATATGCATCATATCTGAGCCAGGTCCGCGCCAAGGTTAAGCCTGAGGTTTATCAGTCAATCTATGACGACCCGGCCGCTGACACCTATCATTATTATCGCGGGGCCGATTATGACGATGCGCGTCTGTCAGTGATGGACCGTTACCGCAAGTACAACGGCACCGAGGGCAACTCACCCAACTCGGCCGAGAGCGGAAGCCGCTATGACCAGTCTGCCCGCACCACCCCTGACGTGGAAGATGCCAACACTGACTACACCATGGATGAGTACGAGAAGTTCTTCCAGTACCGCGTATCACTGCGTCCCGGTGACCTTGAGATTGGACGTAACTATATCTCCGATATGCGCGAGGTCAAGGTCAAGCTGCGCAACGGCAACACCGAGACCGTAAACTGGTATTGCTTCCGTATACCTATTAATGAATATGAGAAGGCCGAGGGCGGTATACGCGACTTCAGCTCCATACGTTTCATGCGCATGTACCTTACAGGATTCAATGAGGAGGTACATGTACGATTCGGCTCACTGGAACTCATGACCAGCCAGTGGCGTAACTACGAGCAGCCCATCTACAGCGTGACCAACCGCACTCCTTCCATATCGGGCAAGTTCTCGGCCACATCGGTCAATATTGAGGAGAACGGTGACCGCGCTCCAGTAAACTATGTGGTACCTCCCGGCGTGACACGTATATTGGACCCCAACCAGGTACAACTGGTTCAGGATAATGAGCAGGCCATGAGCCTTAAGGTTACCGGTCTTGGAGCCGGCGAGGCACGCGGTATCTATAAGAAGAGTTCACTGGATCTGCGCAAATACCAGCGCATCCAGATGTTCAGCCATGCCGAGGCTGTCCTGCCCGATGACGGTACTCTGCGTAACGGTGACATATCGGTATTCATACGCTTGGGCTCGGACTACTCCGGCAACTACTATGAGTATGAAATTCCTCTTGACCTGACTCCTGCAGGACACTACAGCGGCACCAATGAGAATGACCGCCGCATGGTATGGCCGGAGCGCAACATGCTGGATATTGAGTTCGACATCCTGACTCAGGTCAAGAGCAACCGCAACATCCAGAAGAACCTGGGTGCCATAACTGCATCGGACGTTTACAGCGAGTATGATCCCAACCATCCCGAGAACCGTATCACTGTAGTCGGAAACCCGTCTATCGGCAACGTAAGGGCAATAATGATAGGTGTACGCAACAACTCAATGAGTGCCAAGAATGCCGAGGTCTGGGTTAACGAACTGCGTCTGGTAGGTTATGAGAGTAAGGGAGGTATGGCTGCCATGAGCACCCTGGGACTGAAACTGTCTGACGTGGCATCAGTTGATCTGGCAGGACAGATGAGTACCGCAGGTTACGGCGGTCTGGAGCAGAGTGTCAGAGAGCGCAACACCGATGATTACTACAAGTACTCTTTGACCACAAGCACCAATCTGGGACGTTTCCTCCCGGAGCAGTCACAGATATCGATACCTGTCTACTACTCTTATACAAAGGAAAAGACATCGCCCAAATACAGTCCTTATGATACTGACCTGCTTCTGGAAGATGTGATAGAATCTTTCCCTGAAGGCTCCGCACGCGACTCCATAAAGAGCATATCACAGGACCTCAGGGAGAGCCATAACTTCAGCATCTCAAACGCCAAGGTCAACATAAGCAGCGACACCCCCATGCCTTATGACCCGGCTAACTTCTCATTCAGTTTCTCCGAGAACATAAGCGACCGCAGCAACAGTACCATCGATTATGAGCATGATGACAACTGGAGGGCCGCAATCGATTACAGCTACGCACCCGGACTGCCCGGTTGGTCTCCGTTTGCCAGCCTTGGCGGTGACTCCAGATGGTTCAGTCTGATAAGAGACACCAAGATAGGCCTGCTTCCACAGAGCATCTCATTCAACGCAGGTCTGCAACGCAGCTATCATGAACTGCAGGAGCGTGACCTTGAGGGTTCTGAGGGTATTCCCGTAATATTCTCTCAGCAGTTCTACATGAACCGTGACCTCTCTGTCAGCTGGAATCCGCTGCAGCTTCTCAATCTCTCGTTCACCGCCAGGTCAAGAGCTGAGATTGAAGAGCCGTACACTGTAGTGAACAAGGACCTCTACCCTGACCAGTATGAGTACTGGAAAGACTCCGTCAAGATGAGTCTGAGGAACATGGGACGTCCGCTTGACTACAACCAGTCATTCAATGCAGCCTACGGCATACCTTTGAACAAAATTCCTCTTCTGGATTGGATTACGGCCGATGCAGCATTCAACTCCTCATACTCATGGAACCGCGGAACCACATATGCTGACGGTACCAACTACGGCAATATCATTGCCAACAACCGTACCATAACCGTAAACAGCCGTTTCAACCTGCTGAACCTTTACAACAAATGGCCTTATCTGCAACGCATAAACAACCGTTATTCATCCGGACGTTCGGCAGCAAGCAGTTCACCGGCACGAGGCAAACGTTTTACTCAGGAGTTGACCCTGCTGCCGGGTGAGCGAAATGTGGTAAAACACTCATTGGGTACTCTCAATCCTCTTATTACCGCAACCACTCCTGACGGCCATACCGTAAAGATCAAGTACCGCAAGCTTAGTGCCGACAGTGTGCTCATCAAGGTCAAGGATACCACAAACGTTGTGCTCAGGATAATACAGGATCCTGATCTGCCTGCACGCAAAAGGAGATTCAACTTTAAAGAGGGAAGAGAGGTCGCTCTGCGTACACTCATGATGGTACGTAACGTATCAGTCACATACCGCGACAACTACTCAATGTCACTGCCGGGATTCATGCCTAATTCACAGTTGTTCGGACAGAACAACACATCCGGTCTGATGGCTCCGGGACTTGGTTTTGCATTCGGAATGACTGGTGAAGACTATCTCCACAAGGCCATGGACAACGGCTGGCTGCTGAGCAATGACAGCATAGCCCACACAGCAGTATCCAACTCATCAAGGGATCTGCAGATCAAGATGACCATTGAGCCCTTCCGTGACATCAAGATTGACGCAAACGCAAGTTGGAGCAAATCGGCCGACAGCCGAATCCAGTACATGTATGCCGGAATGCCTACAAGCAGAGGCGGTAACTTCACAATGACCACAATCAGCATTGGAAGTGCCTTTGAAAGACATTCATCAGGTAACAACTATCGCTCAGCCAGCTTCGAGCGCATGGCCAAGGCCCTGCCGGTTATCCGTGACCGTATTGAGTCTCAGTATGAGGGTGCCACCTATCCGCAGCGCAGTTCGCTGGCCGGACAGAGCTACAACCCCGCAAACGGCGGAGTAGACATGTACTCATCGGATGTACTCATACCGGCATTCCTGGCTGCGTATACCGGTCGTGACGCCAGCAAGGCAACTTTAGACCTATTCCCCAATGTGCTGAGCATACTGCCCAACTGGTCATTCACCTACAGCGGACTGAGCAAGCTGCCGTTCTTTAAGAAATACTTCAAGAGCTTCAACCTTACTCATGCATACAAGAGTGTATATTCAGTAGGTAATTACAACACCTTCAACAGCTACATGGAGTATATGAACGGACGCGGATTCATAGAGGATGTCACCAGCGGCAACCCTGTTCCGAGCACCATGTTCAATATCAGTTCTGTCTCCATCAACGAGTCATTCGCACCGCTTGGCGGCGTGAACATGACATTCCTTAATGACATATCGGCCCGTCTTGAATACCGCAAGACCCGCGTGCTCACTCTCAGCACCACTGCCGTTCAGGTTGTAGAGACATCGTCCGATGACATCACCGCCGGTGCCGGCTACAAGATTACGGGAGTCAAGCTGTTCGGAGCACAGCCTGGAACAGGACGCAATCAGGTAAGCAATGACCTGAACCTGAACCTGGACTTCTCATTCCGTAACCAGAACGCCCTGTGCCGCAACCTCCGCGAGGAGACCACCCAGGCTACCAGCGGCAACCGCGCCATCAAGCTATCATTCACGGCCGATTACACCTACAGCCGCATGCTCACCCTGAACTTCTACTACGATTTCCAGAGCAACTTCCCGCTGGTATCTACATCGGCCTACCCCACCTCTACTCATGATGCGGGCTTTACCCTGAAGTTCACACTAACCCGATAATTCGTGGCCATACCTCTTACCACAAGCCTTGTAACACGGATTTGTTGCAAGTATGGCGCCAAAAACGGCCAAAATGGGCAAAATAAAGGCCATACTTGCAGAAAAGATGCTCTGTAAGCCTTCTCGTGACAAGTATGGCCAAAATATTAGAGTGTACCTACTGCTGTGAAGTACTGGTCTTCGGGGATGGTGAACTGTGCCTGGCAGCGGATATCCTGGGATGAGGCGGCAAAGTCTGCCTTGTAGTCACCCTTTACGGTCTGCCAGTAAGAAACCTCCTGATTGAATGCGGCCAGGTCATAACCTGAGAGTCTGAATTCAAGAGTCTCGCTCTCACCCGGCTGAAGCAGTTCGGTCTTGCCGTAAGCCTTGAGCTCCTTGGCGAGTTTGTTCAGACCTCCCTTGGGAGCCTCGATGTAAACCTGAACGGCCTCCTTACCTGCAACAGCACCTTTATTGGTAACCTTGACAGAGAGGTTTATCACACCGTCTTCAACTGTTGCCTGAGGCTCGCTGTACTCAAATGCGGTGTAGCTGAGTCCGAATCCGAAAGGATATGAAACCTGCTCGGGATGACGGTCATAATAGCGATAGCCGATATCCAGACGCTCCTTGTACTCTGTGTAGTCATACAGGGCAACGGGCTTGGCATCGGGATTGCCGCGGTTGGCGCGGGCCTTTGACTGCAGGTCACGTGCATCGACCGGGAAGTTTGCGGTTGAAGGTATCTTGTTGAAGTCTACAACATAGGTGTCAACCAGTTTACCTGAAGGATTGACAGCACCCTTCAGCACATCAGTGATTGCATGGCCGGCCTCCTGTCCGGGCAGTCCTGCCAGCAGGATTGCATCGGGACGTGCCTTCCAGCTTGCAGTCTCGATGGGAGCACCGATATTAAGGATGACAACCACCTTCTTGCCTTTTGAATGGAAAGCGTCGCAAACGTCCTTGATAAGACCCTGCTCAATGTCGGTAAGAGTATAATCGCCCTCATAACCGCGGTCTGCAGACTCACCGCAGCTGCGGCCGATGGTGATGACAGCAATGTCGCTTGCTATGGCATCAGCACGATACTGGTAAGGCTTGCGAACCAGTGACTGCGGAATTACATGGTTGGTCAGGTTGGTACGCATGAAGTTACGTGCGCTTACGCGGCTGTTGTTCTCCTGAACGTATTTGATATAGGCCGATGAAACCGACGGCTCTAGCTTGTATCCGGCAGCTGTAAGGCCTTCGTTAAGACCTACTGCATGCTCGTAGTTGACACTGCCGCTACCGGTACCTACGACATACATGTCATATGAGCTGGTTCCATAAAGGGCAATCATCTGGCAGTCCTTGGCAAAAGGCAGTGCACCTTCATTCTTGAGCAGGACCATACCCTCGGTTGCACTTGAACGTGAAACCTGGGCGTGGGCCTTGAGATCGGGATCGTTCTGGAACTCATAACCCTGCATCTTGGGTGAGCGGGCTACGAACTCCAGTATTCTGGTTACGTTACGGTCAATCAGCTTCTCATCAAGAGTACCGTTCTCAACAGCTTCGATGATAGCCTTGATCTGGTTTGCACTACCCGGCATGAGCAGGTCGTTTCCGGCATTGACGGTGGCAACAGCGTCACGTCCGCCACCCCAGTCGGTCATTACCATACCCTCAAATCCCCACTCCTCACGAAGTATGCCTTCAATCAGAGTCTCGTTCTCAGGTGCATAGGTTCCGTTGATCTTATTGTATGATGTCATAACGGCCCAGGGCTGTGACTCACGTACAGCAATCTCAAATCCCTTCAGGTAGATCTCACGTGCGGTCTGCTGGTCAACCTGTGCGTCATTGGCCATTCGGTTGGTCTCCTGGTTGTTCAGGGCAAAGTGCTTGATTGTGGCACCTACACCGTTGGTCTGCACGCCACGTACCATTGCGGCAGCGGTCTTACCTGATATAACAGGATCCTCCGAGTAGTACTCAAAGTTACGACCCAGAAGGGGATTGCGGTGAATGTTCAGAGCGGGGGCAAGCAGACAGTCTGCACCGTAACGCTTAACCTCATCACCTATGGCAACACCAACCTCCTCAACAAGCTGCTGGTTCCAGGTCTGGGCAAGCATGGTTGCTACAGGGAATGATGTGCAATAATATGTCTTCTCGTCACCCTGACGTGTGGGGTTGATTCTGAGTCCGCCGGGGCCATCAGGCAGCATAACTGACGGGATACCCAGTCTGGGGATAGGATAGGTCTGTCCTGCACAGCCGGGAATCAGGTTCTTTGCATCCTGAATCTCCTGAGCGATGTCGGGGCCGTTCCAGGCACCCACACCAATAAGCAGGTTCACCTTTTCTTCAAGTGTCATGGCAGCCACAACCTTCTTTATCGGTGACTTGCCGAACTGAACCTCACGGTTACACGATACGAAACCAATTGCTACGATAGCAGCAAGAGCAACGGGAATAAACGCTTTTTTAGTCATAATAGGGTTAGTATACAGTTTAGTAATTACTTAAATAGGTTCCAGTCCGCGTTTACGCGCCTCATTTATCAGAAACTCGTATGCGGCATCATGTTCATTGGGAATCACTCCGTCCAGGATTGCATCCTTTATTGAGGCTTTGAGTTCACCCACAATGGCTGTCGGTTCAAGTCCAAAGATACGCATTATTTCCAGTCCGTCAACCGGAGGCTGGAAATTACGGATGCGATCCTTCTCCTCCAGGTCAACCATCTTCTGGCGTACCAGTTTGAAGTTCTCCAGATGGCGTTTCTTTTTCTGCTCGTTCTTGGAGGTGATATCGGCCTCACACAAGGTCATCAGGTCGTCAATGTCATCGCCTGCATCAAACAGAAGACGGCGTACGGCAGAGTCTGTCACCTCATCATCCACGATTGCTATGGGGCGCATGTGCAGTTCAACCATCTTCTGCACATACTTCATCTTCTCGTTCTTGGGCAGTTTCATGCGCTCGAATATGCCGGGAATCATCTTCATGCCCACATAGTTGTGGTTATAGAAGGTCCAGCCGTGCGCAGGCTCCCATTTCTTGGTACGGGGCTTGCCGATGTCATGCAGCAGAGCCGCCCAGCGCAGCCACAGATCATTGCTGCTGCGTGCTACGTTATCCAGGACCTCAAGAGTATGGAAGAAGACATCCTTGTGTCCGCGGCCGTTGACCGTCTCCACACCCTGCAGGGCTGCAAGCTCGGGGAATATAAGTTGGAGCAGCCCGCATCGGTCCAGGTCAATGAATCCCTTGGACGGAACGGGTGCCAGCAATATCTTGTTGAGTTCTTCCGATATGCGCTCCTTGGAGATGATGCCTATTCTTTCGCGGTTCTTCTCAAGTGAGGCGAATGTCTCATCGGCTATATAGAAATTCAGCTGGGTGGCGAACCTGATGCAGCGCATCATGCGCAGAGGATCGTCGCTGAAGGTTATCTCGGGATCCAGAGGAGTACGGATAATCCGGTCCTGAAGGTCATCTATTCCGCCGAACGGGTCAACCAACTGACCGAACCGGTCGGCATTCAGGCAGATGGCCATGGCGTTTATGGTAAAGTCACGACGGTTCTGGTCATCCTCAAGAGTGCCGTCCTCGACAATGGGATTGCGTGATTCGCGATGATAGGACTCCTTGCGCGCTCCTACAAACTCCACCTCCAGATCTCCACGCTTGACCTGCGCCGTACCGAAGTTCTTGAACAGACTTACATGCGCACCGCGGCCCAAAGCCTTGCCGTATGCCTTGGCCATCTCAAGGCCGCTGCCTACAACGACTACATCAATGTCCTTGCTGGGACGTTCCAGAAACAGATCACGCACATATCCGCCTACAACATAGCACTCCAGTCCCAGACTGTCAGCAGTCTGAGAGAGCAGCCTGAACTCCTTACGGTCAAGCAGTTTGGCCAGTTCCTCGTCACTGTATATCTTCATATGATGCAAAAGTAGTAATTTTGCAAGTGACAAAAAACAACACTTAGTCAGATATGAGAAAATCACTGATATTATTGGCAATTATGGCTTTGACCATATCCTGCGGAGAAAACGTTGAGAAATCGGCCGGTCGTCATCTGAAGAATGCCAAGGAGGCGTTCAGCATAGGCAATTACAATGTGGCCAAGCAGGAGATTGACAGTATAAAGATCCTTTACCCCACGGCATTTGAGACACGCAAGCAGGGCATAAAGCTGATGCAGCAGATTGAGGAGGCAGAGCAGATGCGAATAATTGAGTATGAAGACAGCGTAATCGCTGTAGCTCAGGCCGCATTCGACAAGATCAAGGGAAACTATGCTTTCGAGAAAGATGAGCGTTATCAGGATATAGGACTCTATACCATAAAGAGTCAGGCTCCCCAACGCAACACCGACCGCACATATATCCGTGCTCAGGTGGATGAACTGGGCCGTATGACACTTATCTCATCCTACCGCGGAAGTTCATACATCCATCATGACTGGCTCAAGCTGACCGTGGGTGATGTTTATGTGGATACCCCGGAGTCAAGGGACCGCCATGAGTTCGAGGACCTGGGAGTTTACTACGAGTGGCTGAGTTTCATCAACGGAAATGACGGCGGAGCGGCTGCATTCATCAATGCCAACAAGGATGAGAACATCACCTATACGCTCTACCGCAAGACCGGCCCTGACAGCAGCCGTCCCGTATACCGTAATCTCAAGTTGAATAAGGATGACCGATACGCGATTTCGAGTCTGTATAACCTCTCACAGGTACTTCTGTCATTGAACGAGCATAAGAACCTGCGTGACGAAGCAAACCGTCACCTCATCTTCATCCGTTCCAAGATGAAAGAGGAATCAACTGAAGAAGGTGTTCAGGAAGATAAGTAGGATTCCTATCGGAGCCACCAACTTTACCAGATAATAGATTGTAAGACTGAGCCAGCGGGGAATCCTGAGTTTTCCGCTGTTGGTCAGCTCATCCAGGAAGTTGGCACGCCTGAGGCGCCAGCCGGCAAAGACAGCCAGCAGAAGGCCTCCAAGAGGAAGCATTATGTTTGATGTGATGTAATCAAAGAAGTCAAACACGCTCAGGCCGAACAGCTTGAAACCGGCAAGCGGGCCGAATGACAGTGAGCAGAACGCTCCTACCACACCGCAGACCAGAAAGCATAAAGCCACAGCTTTCTTGCGCGAGCGGTGCATCTCCTCGATAATGAACGCCACTACCACCTCCATAAGTGATATGGCCGATGTCACAGCAGCCAGCAGAAGAGCCAGGAAGAACAGTATTGCTGCCAGATTACCCAAAGGCATCTGACTGAACACACCCGGAAGCGTGATGAACACCAGACCGGGGCCTGCGCTTACGTCGGGCTCGACGCCGTTCATATAGGCGATGGCATAAACGGCAGGTATGATGGCCAGACCGGCAATGATCGCGAACGTGGTATCAAAGAATGAAATCCAGGCCGATGATGCCAGGATGTTCTCCTCCTTCTTTACATACGACGCATATGTCAGGATGGTTCCGCAGCCAATGCTGAGCGAGAAGAACGCCTGTCCCATTGCCGCGATACAGGTATCGGCCGTAACCTTGCTGAAATCAGGTACGAACATATACCTGACGCCCTCCATGGCACCCGGCAGTGTAAGCGAACGGACAACCACCATCACAATGATGATGAACAGCATGGTGATCATGACCTTTGACATACGCTCAATACCCTTGCGAACGCCGAACACTATTATTGCTCCGGTCAGTCCCAGAAAGATCAGCGTATAAATGAGCGGTTTCCACGGGTTGCTTATGAACGACCCGAAACTGAGCGCATAATCACCCTGCGCATCGGAGAATGCAAGGATGCAGCTGTCGGCTAGATACTTGACTGACCAGCCTCCTACAACGCAGTAGAATGAAAGGATGCAGGCCGATGCCAACACGGCCAGAAAACCAATCCAGCGCCATTTGGAGCCAGGAGCCAGACGGTCAAAACTGCTGAACGGGTTGGCGGCTCCGCGTCGGCCTATAAGATACTCCGACACCATTACCGGCAGGCAGAGTACCACCAGCATTATGACGTAGAGAAGTATGAATGCTGCCCCGCCGTTCTTGCCCATCATATAGGGGAAACGCCATATGTTACCCAGGCCGATGGCAGATCCTGCCATTGCCAGAAGCATGCCCATACGGCTGCCGAATGTCTCACGGGGCTTACGTACCATCAGAACAGTCTTATTATGTCGTTAAGGTTGGCAAAGATGAGCAGTCCGAACAGGATTATCATTCCTATCGTATTGGCCACCTCCAGGAACTTGTCGCCCGGTTTCTTGCCCGTTATCACCTCAACCAGCAGGAACAGCACGTATCCGCCGTCAAGTGCGGGGATAGGCAGGATGTTCATGAAGGCAAGTATGATTGAGAGGAATGCGGTCATGAGCCAGAATGCATGCCAGTTCCACTTCTCGGGGAATATGCTGCCGATGGTTCCGAATCCGCCCAGACTCTTGGCGCCCTCCTTGGTGAATACATAGCGGAAATCACCTACATATCCTTTAAGGGTGTTCCAGCTGTACTGGATACCGGCAGGTATTGAACTGAAGAATCCGTACTCAACATCTACAGGCTCATACTCGTCAGAGAAGTGAACTATACCTATACGGAAGTTTTCATCGGATGCTACAGTCAGGGTGTCACGTCCTGCACCGGGACGTCCTATTACCATTGCCAGATTATGGTCTACATAACTATCCTCGGCACGGGTCCTGCAGTCATTCAGAATGGTCTGGAACTTAGTCCATGTGGATGCGTTCTGTCCATTTACGGTAAGGATGGTATCACCTGCCAGAAGTCCTGCAGCATATGCGCCACCGGTACCGGCAACTACGCTGTCTATGGTCATCGGACTCAATATTGAGACAAACGGTATGGCACGTGTAAAGTCAAAGAGTGTCAGGTCATCGGGCATGGTCAGATCAACGTTCTGTCCGTTGCGCAGTACGGTTACCTGCTTGGCCTTGGCTATGGCACGGTAGAGGTCGCCGTCAAACTCACGGGTAGCCTTGCCGTCTGTGGCAATGATTACGTCACCGTCACGGAAGCCTATTGACTCGGCCTGCTCGTTGAATTCCATTCCGTGTTTGAGGCCCTGTGCGGGGATGTAGCTGTCACCCCACTTGAACAGAACCATTGAGTAGATAAAGAAGGCCAGGATAAGATTGAACAGCACGCCGCCCACCATAATGAGCAGACGCTGTCCTGCAGACTTGGTACGGAACTCCCAGGGTTTGGGCTCCTGCTGCATGGATGCTACGTCCATTGACTCGTCAATCATACCTGCAATCTTGCAGTAACCGCCAAAGGGTACCCAGCCCACACCGAACTCAGTGTTCTCGGGTGAACGGCGCCAGTCATCCTCGGGCAGTGACTCAATATCTATGGGCTTGTAGGTTATCTCCTCCTTTCCTTCATAATTGAAGTGCTTCTCCTCCTCGTAGCTTTCGGGCACGTTGGGAGCAAAGAACTTGACGCGGATCTTACCGTTAACGCGCTTGATTCTGAAAAGTGAGAAACGGGGATTGAAGAATGCGTAGAATTTCTCCACCCTCACACCGAACAGACGTGAGAACAGGAAATGACCGAATTCATGGAATACTACAAGAATGGTAAGAGAAAGAACTAGTTGGATAAAACGGATCCAGAAAGTTGACATATCTATTTGGTTTAGTTATTCATTTAATCAGTGATGCGGCCAGACGGCGTGCCTGGGCATCGGTCTCTATATACTCGTCGAGCGTTGATTTGCTGCGAAACTCAGCACGCTCCATAGTCTCGGCTATGACATCACTCATCTCAAGGAAGCCTATCCTATCCTGCAGGAAGGCTGCCACGCAGACCTCATTGGCTGCGTTCAGTATGCAGGGCATATTACCGCCGCGCTCGATTGCCTTGTAGGCCAATGCCAGATTGCGGAAACGCTTGGTATCCGGCTCCTCAAATGTGAGTGTTCCCAGGGTGGTGAAATCAACACGCGGGAAATCGGCCTGCAGACGGCGCGGATATGAGAACGCATACTGTATGGGCAGACGCATATCGGGGGCACCCAGTTGTGCCTTGACGGCACCGTCGGCGAACTGCACCATGGAATGTATTACTGACTGCGGGTGTACCACAACCTGTATCTTGCTGTACGGCACACCGAAAAGCCACTTGGCCTCAATCACCTCAAAGCCCTTGTTCATCATGGTGGCCGAGTCAATGGTTATCTTGGCACCCATATCCCAGTTGGGATGCTTAAGGGCCTGAGCCTTGGTGACTGTCTTGAGCTGATCCATGCCGAGTATGCGGAAGGGACCGCCTGATGCTGTAAGCAGAATCTTCTCGACCGGATTCATGGTCTCGCCGCTAAGGCACTGGAATATGGCTGAATGCTCTGAATCTACAGGCAGGATGGGAGTCTTGTACTCAAGGGCAAGTGATGTTATGAGCTCGCCGGCCACCACCATCGTCTCCTTGTTGGCCAGGGCAATGGTCTTACCTGCCTTGATGGCTTCAATCGTGGGGCACAGGCCTGCAAAACCTACCATCGATGCCAGCACAATGTCTATGGGTGAGGCCGTCACAATCTGGTTGATGGCATCGGCCCCGGCATAGACCTTGATGGGCTGTCCGGAGAGTGCTTCCTTCAGTTTGGAATAATGCTGTTCATTCGCTATCACCACCGCCTCAGGTTTAAACCTCAGAGCCTGCTCAATCAGCAGATCGACACTGTTGTTGGCAGTCAAAGCATAAACCTCATATTCATCGGGATGGGAGGCTATGACGTCAAGCGCCTGCTTCCCTATTGAGCCTGTTGAACCTAATATGGCTATCTGTTTCACTGGAACAATATATATTTTTCGGGATCAAGGGGCTGACCCTGATACCACAATTCAAAATGAAGGTGTGAGCCCTGGAGCGCACGGTCCTTGCCTCGGCCCACAAGTGCAACCACGTCACCCTGTTTAACACGGTCACCGGTCTTCTTGAGCAGTGACTCGCAATGCTTGTAGACCGATATGAGTTCGCCCGGATGGACTATGCAGATGGTATATCCGTTGTCCGATGTATAGGACGCCATCAGCACCGTACCGTCAAGCACCGATACCACACTCTGGTTGGGGCTTGCGGCGATATCCACGCCCAGATGCTCATCAAGAGCGTTGTAACTCTTGGTAACCAGACCTGCTGTAGGACGGAATATGCTTATGCTGAGCACGTCATTGACGGGCTGTGACTGTGACGTGATATTGTATCGCTCGGCCTCCTCATACTGGCGCATGAAAGTCTCCTCACGCTCTGAACGCTCCATAAGCAGTTCAGTACGTACGCGGGCCAGTGAATCGACTGAGTAGACGGTATCAAGTGAAATGGAGCCCGATATGATATCCTGCAGAACCGTAACATACCTGTTCTGCATCTCGAACACCTGCTCCAGAGAGTCAATGCGCAGGGCCTCATTCACGATGGCCTGACGTATGCGGTAATCCTCAAGGGTGGTACCCTTCTGCTTGGGCAGACTGCGGAAAACGGCAATTCCGCCCCAGGCACCGAGTGCTGCAATAACGATAATGGCCAGCGTAAGGATAAAGTGTGAAATCTTCATCCTGAACACACGGCGTTGTTCATCCTCATTGACCACAGTGAGTCTGTACAGATATACGAATCTGCGGAACAGGCTCTTGCGGCCCACCTCCTTGCGTTTCTGACGGATACTCTTCATAATTACAGTTCTGCAAGTCCCTCGGGAAGGTTATACATTAACGTTCTGTTCTTTCGGTCCACCTTGGTTATCCACTCGGCATTGGCGGGTATGATGCGCTCACGCTCGCCGTCACGGACCAGGAACAGGATATTGGGAGTGCTGTCATCAACAGCATGGACCGATCCCAGTGCCCCGGCATGTGAATCCACAATCTTCCAGTCCAGGAAGGTACTCCATGAGGGCTCCTCATCTTCACTCTCAGCCAGATACTTGAGCGGCATGTAAACCGTCACGCCCATGAAGCGGCTTGTAGACTCGACCGTATCATAACCCTCAAACTTGACCAGTATGGTGGTGTTGCTCTTGGTACGGATCGACTCCAGGAAGAACGGTACCAGTATGCCGTCGAGCGAGCATACCAGGCAGTCAATATCATCGGTCCAATCAAGCGATGCGGGTACGGTGACAGCCATCTCACCGCCTACTCCGTGCGGTTTGACTATCTGCCCTATTCTCTGTACCTCGCTCAGAAAAATCATATCAATCCTCTCTTGTTATGTGTGCGCCCAGTGCATTCAGGCGGCCGTCAATATTCTGATAACCGCGGTCTATCTGGCCGATGTTGTCAATGCGGCTGGTACCCTTGGCAGACATAGCAGCAATAAGCAGTGCGATACCTGCACGGATATCGGGCGATGACATACGGCGTGCGGTCAGCGGGAACTGACGGTCATGGCCGATGACAACGACGCGGTGCGGGTCACACAGTATCACCTGAGCACCCATGTCAATGAGCTTGTCCACAAAGAACAGGCGGCTCTCAAACATCTTCTGATGAATGAGTACGCTGCCCTTGGCCTGGGTGGCGGTTACCAGCAGCACGCTCAGAAGGTCCGGGGTAAGTCCCGGCCAGGGTGCATCGGCCAATGTCATTATGGAGCCGTCAATGAATGAGTCTATCTGGTAGTGTTCCTGTGCGGGTATGTAAATGTCATCACCGCGCTGCTCCATCATGATTCCAAGACGGGCAAAGCTCTCGGGGATGATTCCAAGGTTCTGGTAGGAGACGTCCTTGATGGTTATCTCACTCTGGGTCATGGCAGCCATACCGATGAAACTGCCCACCTCAATCATATCGGGCAGTACCTTATGATTAGTCCCGTGAAGTTCCTTGACACCGGTAATGGTGAGAAGGTTACTGCCTATTCCGTCAATCCTGGCGCCCATGCGTACCAGCATGCGGCATAACTGCTGGACATAAGGTTCGCAGGCGGCGTTGTAGATGGTGGTTACGCCATCGGCCAATACTGCGGCCATGATTATGTTGGCGGTACCGGTTACCGATGCCTCATCAAGAAGCATGTAGGTACCTTTAAGCTTGTCTGCCTTGAGCTCAAAGTATCCGCGCTCCTCGTTGAGCAGGAATGTGGCGCCCAGTGCCTGGAAGCCCTTGATGTGGGTATCCACGCGGCGTCGGCCTATCTTGTCACCTCCGGGTTTGCTTACGGTGGCATGTCCCAGACGGGCCAACAGCGGACCCAGCAACATTACCGATCCGCGCAGTCCGGCGCTTTTGGCAACAAAGTCCATGCTCTCGGCATAACTGCGGTCAATGGTATCGGCCTTGAATGACCAGCAACCGGGAGCGGTGTTCTTTACCTTTACGCCCAGGTTGGCAAGCATATCGATAAGGTTCCTGACATCAAGGATATCAGGTACGTTCTGTACCGTCACCTCATCAGGAGTGAGCAGTACGGCACAAAGAATCTGCAGGACCTCGTTCTTGGCGCCCTGCGGACAGATGGTCCCCTTAAGTCTGTGACCTCCCTCTACAAGAAATGACGGCATAGCGTTATATCAATATCTGCGTTTGTTCTTTTTCTTTCCGTGCTGCTGGGCGCGCTGCTGGGGCGGAGCCTGAGCAAACTGTACATCCAGGTCACCCTCCTGCAAGCGGATGCGACCGTGTGAGAAGTAGTCAATATCGGCGGCAATGCGCTCGTCGCTGACAAGTTCCTTGTTCCAGGTCATAAGGTCCTTTTTCATCTGCACGGCAAGCAGGCGTACCAGCTGGCTGCGCTCAGGTCCCTCGGGCATATCGACTGCAACCTTTATCAGCGACGGTACGATATGACCGTAATGACGGTAGCGAATATCACCTGCCGGATAGTCAATCTGATCCGGTTTCTGCTGTGTCTTCTCCAGACGGGTAATCTCGCAGGGATAGTCTATGTCCAGTTTATAGTCCGAC